>NZ_CP013987.1:2192500-2852964 GCF_001518815.1 Pseudomonas oryzihabitans | reverse complement strand
GATCGCAACCTTGGCGGCGATACAGGCGGCGGTCGCCCCGATCAGTGCCGGCAGCATTATCGGTTGCCGCCGCGCACCTGCCAGTGCTGCCGCGCTGACACCACCCGATACGGCACGAACCAGCATCGATGGCACGATGGTACGGTCTGGCGCGAAGGGCATCTTGTCGCCCAATAGCTCCCCGGCGGCCAGGGGCATCACGTAGCGTCGTACGCGGTGCGACGCGAGGGTGCGCGCGGGTTCGCCGGCGTCTGCTATGCCCGCACGCTCGGCCAACGCCTGGCTGACCATGGTCGGCGCCAACATGCTGCGCATGCCAGTCACCACGCCAATCGCCACAGCGCCCCACAACAGATTGCTGGCTGTCGTCATCGTCGATTCTCCCGGTGGTTGTTCCCATACGGACCGGGTGTGCACGGGACTGTTCAGCTTGATGGCACCGAAGGTCCTATCCATGAGCCAGAACTCGCGCAGGAGCACCGCTGGCTGAGAACGCTCGGCTTGGCAACGAGATCTTCGGCTCTACCAAGGACCCCGCCCACAAAGACCAGGCGTTCGAAGCGCTTACGCGATGCTACCCAAGTAGGTGGCAAGCGCGCGTGCCGTTGAGCGCCCGGGGTATGAATCCAGAGGCCGCATACATGGCGGCATCTAGCGTTGCCAACAGGTCTCGACGATGTCACGCGTCTCCTGTGCGAGTTCCTTATCCTCTACCGTTCCCCCAGGGAGCCCCCATGGGACCTGCCTTCGCCCACGTAGAGGTCGACCGGAATCTTCGCCTGGCGTAACCGGCGATGCAGGTGCGCCGCATTGGCCAGGAAGAGGTCGCGGGTACCCGTCTGTAGGAAGGTAGGCGGTAATCCCTTGAGCTGGCCGAACAGAGGGGATAAACAGGGGTGGCCGAGATCCGCATCGCTGGCATAGAGCCGATTGATTGGCATGAGGGGGAAGGGAAGCATCACATCCACATGGCGGTTGGTGTGGAGGCGGTCTCCCAATTCGGTCAGGTCGACTTCCGGCGACAGCGGCACCAGTCCGGCCGGCATCGGCAACCCTTCATCGCGGCCGCGCAAGAGCATCGCCAGGGCAAGATTGCCATCCGCCGAGCGGCCGATGAGGACAATATTGGCGGGTGAGTACTGGCCCAGCGCATGCCGATAGGCCGTAAGGCAATCATCCAGAGCGGCTGGATAGGGATGTTCGGGCGGCAGGCGGTAATCCGCCGAAGGCATCCTGCCGAGCGAGCCGACGCACAGGTTGATCGATACCCGCTGGAAGGTCGAGCAGCTGGCGGACGCTAATCAGATCGCTCGGGCCGCCAGGCGGCGTCCTGTGTAACAAGGGTGTGTCCGTCACTGGGCCCGAGGGTCTTCTGGCTGGTCTTCCGACGCTCAAAGGGCACCACGCGACTAGGAATGGTGGCCGGACGCTACCGGCTCAACTCATAGGCGCACATGTTCACCGTCGCCGCCAGATTCAGGGACTCGATGGCTCCCGAGCCGCCGATGGTGAAGGGCTGAGCGTTCAGGGCGGTGAGTTGTTCACGAGGAACGCCGCGGGCTTCGTTGCCGAACAGGTAACAGTCGAAGGCCTTGAACTGGGCCGACTGCACGGGCTCGCCGTGCATGTCCAAGCAGGCGAGGCGAGGGAAGCGTTCCTGCAAGCCGTCGAGTTCGACGTCGAGCTCCAGCGGCGTATGGAAGATGGCGCCCATGCTGGCGCGGACGACCTTGGGGTTGTAGGGGTCGACGCTGCCGGGGCTCAGCAGGCAGCGAAAGCCACCGAACCAGGCCAGGGTACGCAGGATGGTGCCCAGGTTGCCCGGGTCCTGGATCTCGTGCAGATAGACCGCGCGTTCGCCTTCGGCGATTGCCGGCGCGCTGGTCAGAGGCACGGGCATTGGCACCACTGCCAGGATCCCTTGCGGGGTCTTGGTGTCGGCGAGCTGCCCCATCTGCCGGTCGCTGATCAGGTGCGTCCGGAACGGACTCCGCCAGTGTTCGTAGGCACCCGTCACATAGAGTTCGGCACGTTGCAGCTGGGGATTCTGCAGCGCGGCCTTCTGTAGTTCGAGTGCCAGATGTTCGCCCTCCACCAGGAAGTGGCCGAATTCGGCGCGGTACTTCTTCTGGTGGAGTTTCTTGAGGTCGTCGAGCTTCATCAGCCAGCGGCTCGGGCCAGCGGGGCATGCTGCTCGTCGGCATCCGCAAGCATCGACTTGGCCAGGGCCTCGGCCACCTTGATGCCATCCACGCCCGCCGACAGGATGCCGCCGGCATAACCGGCGCCTTCACCGGCCGGATAGAGGCCGCGAAGGTTCAGGCTTTGCAGGCTGTCGTTGTCACGGGTGATGCGCACCGGCGAGGAGGTGCGGGTTTCGATGCCGGTCAGGATGGCGTCATGGCGGTCGAAGCCGCGGATCTGCTTGCCGAAGGCGGGCAGCGCTTCGCGGATGGCCTCGATGGCGTAGGCGGGCAGCGACGGCGCTAGGTCGCCCAGGCGTACGCCGGGCTTGTAGGAAGGTTCCACTTCACCGAATTCGGTGGAGGGCACGCCGCGAATGAAGTCTCCAACCAGTTGGCCGGGTGCGGAATAGTCGCTACCGCCCAGCTCGTAGGCGCGCGACTCCAGTCGCTCCTGCAGCTCGACGCCCGCCAGCGGATCGCCGGGGAAATCCTGCTCGGGATTGATGCCCACCACGATGCCGGAGTTGGCATTGCGCTCGTTGCGCGAGTACTGGCTCATGCCGTTGGTCACGACCCGGCCCGGCTCGGAGGTGGCGGCCACCACGGTACCGCCCGGGCACATGCAGAAGCTGTACACGGCGCGGCCATTCTTGGCGTGGTGCACCAGCTTGTAGTCGGCGGCGCCCAGTTCCGGGTGGCCGGCGTACTTGCCCAGGCGGGCCTGATCGATCATGCCCTGGGGGTGTTCGATGCGGAAGCCGACAGCGAAGGGCTTGGCTTCGATATATACGCCCTGGCGGTGCAGCATGCGGAAGGTGTCGCGGGAGCTGTGGCCCAGGGCGAGGACCACATGGCGGCTGTGCAGGGTCTCGCCATTGGCGAGCACCACGCCTTCGAGCTGGCCATCGTTGATCACCAGATCCGTCACCTTGCTCTCGAAGCGGACTTCGCCGCCGAGCGCGATGATTTCCTCGCGCATGGCTGCCACCACCCCAGTGAGGCGGAAGGTGCCGATGTGCGGTTTGCTGACATAGAGGATTTCCTCAGGCGCGCCAGCGCGGACGAACTCGTGCATCACCTTGCGGGCGTAGAACTTGGGATCCTTGATCTGGCTATAGAGCTTGCCATCGGAAAACAGGCCAGCACCGCCTTCACCGAACTGCACGTTGGACTCGGGCGTCAGGACCTTCTTGCGCCACAGCGCCCAGGTGTCCTTGGTGCGGCTGCGCACATCCTTGCCGCGTTCGAGCACGATGGGCTTGAAGCCCATCTGGGCCAGCAGCAGGGCAGCGAACAGCCCGCAGGGGCCGAAACCCACCACCAGCGGGCGCTCGGTCAGGTTCGCCGGCGCCTCGCCGACCGGGTAATAGCCGGTGTCCGGGGCGGGACGTACGTGCAGGTCATTGGCGAAGCGCGCCAGCACCGCTGCCTCGTCCCTTACCTCTAGGTCAATGATGTAGATGAACAGGATGACGCTGTTCTTCTTGCGCGCATCGTAGCTGCGCTTGAACACGGTGAAATTCAGGAGATCGGCGTCGCGCAGGTTCAGGCGGCCAAGGATGGCCTGGCGCAGTTCGTCGGGGGTGTGATCAAGCGGCAGCGACAGTTCGTTGATGCGAATCATGACAATAGTCCTGGCCGGTGACTCCGGCAAAGGAAGGGAGGAGGAGGGGTAGGGCGGCGATTGTACCCGGCGGTATCGGCGCTGTCAGGCCAGGACGATGGGCGCTCGATTCGGCGGTCTAGCGGTCGCCACGGCGATCCCTGATTCGTGCCAGGGCGTTATCGGCTTATAATCGCCGCCTCTTTGCGGCCGGCCAGGTTTGGCGTGCGTCCGCTTCTCACCCGATTTCCCGTGGTAGCTCCAACATGAAACGATCCAAAAGCAGCCGTCGCTGGCTGGACGAACACGTCAACGATCCCTTCGTAAAGCGCGCTCAGAAAGACGGCCTGCGTTCACGCTCCAGCTACAAGCTGATCGAGCTCAACGAGAAGGACAAGCTGATCCGCCCCGGCATGCTGGTCATGGACCTGGGCTCGGCCCCTGGTGGCTGGTCGCAGGTGGCCGGTGGCATCGTCGGCGAGAAGGGCCGGGTGGTGGCGACCGACATCCTGCCGATGGGCGCACTCGATAACGTCGACTTCGTCCAGGGTGACTTCACCGAGGACGCCGTCTTCCAGAAGATCCTCGGCATGCTCGAAGGCCGACAGCCCGATCTGATCGTCTCCGACATCGCGCCCAACATCAGCGGTGTCGCGGCGGCCGACCAGGCGGCGGCGATGTACCTGGTGGAGCTGACCCTCGACATGGTGCGCCAGGTGCTCAAGCCCGGCGGCAACTATGTGGTCAAGGTCTTCCAGGGTGAGGGCTCCGACGAATTCCTCAAGGATGTGCGTACCTCCTTCGAGAAGGTCTCGATCCGCAAGCCCGAAGCCTCGCGTCCCCGCTCGCGTGAGGTCTATCTGGTCGGCAAGGGCTTCAAGGGCTGAGCCGTCCAGGCGCCAGCGCGCGCTTTTCAATCTGTTCGAAGGTCCGCGGAAACGCCTGTTCGCCACGGGGGTAACCGCGACCGTAAGCAGGGGTAGGTGCGCTTCTGGCCATTTGGTCAGGGTCATTTGCCGCTTATCGCGCGGAAATCGTTGGCTAGGCGTATCCGCTGTCTGCCGTCGTTCGTTGCCATCTTCAAGGGTCCAGGCGTTAGCGGGTCTTTGTAGCACCTCGCCACCTGGCGATTGGGGCGCTACGACGTACCTGTCGCGCGTTTTGTGCAGCATCCCTGACAACTGTGAGGGGATATGTCCGTCAGGAATTAATTCCTTACCTGCTGCTAAGGTTTTTCAATCAACTGTATCCAGGCAGTTGTGGCGGCCGTCGTTCGCTTGAAAAACAGGGAGCAGGATAGATGGATGCATATGTGTTCGAGACGGCTAGGCGCCTGTTGACCGATATCTATGGGGCCCTCTACGAGATGGAGAGTGGCAGTGGCTTCAGGTGCGTGAAAGTCGAGAAGGGCCAGATCTTCTTGTACCGGCCAGGCGCTGGAGCAGCCGATGGCAATCTTGGCGAAATTGCTTTTGACGTCGAATCCCATGCGCGCAGGGCGGGGAGGGGCATTGCTGAAAGCAAGAAGTTCTTTGCGGAGCTGAAGGCCATGAATGGCCAGGCCACGGCGCGCGATAGCCGATACGACTGGCCGCGAGTGGGTTTCTCCACGAAGGAAAACGTCGAATGCATCGTGCTGAGACTGAAGCAGTTTCTTCGCCTGAACGAGTGAAAAGTTGAGGCGGGCGGGTATTCACGTGCTGTGGCGTCGCCTCGATACGCGGCCATCCCGTTCGATTGAAAGCGGCGTTAGCGAGACGCTAGGTGCCGGCTATCAGCCGGCACCAGAGCCCATTGGCTGCGCTCAGAAGCCATCAACCGGTCAGGCAGTCTCTTCGAAACGAGCGAAGCCAGCCGGCGCTCCACCATGGGGTCCGTGACGCTGGGTACCGATCAACGCCGACGTACGCTTGGCCAGGCCTGGGTCTGAACGCTTGGCGGTAGAGCGTGGCGCCTCTTGGTCTCCCGCGGCGCCGTTCAGGGTAAAGAACTCCATCAGTTGCTGAAGCTGTTCGGCCTGACTGCTCATCTCTTCTGCCGTGGCGGCCAATTCTTCGGAGGCCGAGGCGTTCTGTTGGGTGACCTGGCTCAATTGCAACATGGCGCCATTGATCTGTTCGACACCGGACGTCTGCTCTTCAGACGCTGCGGTAATCTCCTGGACCAGGTCGGAGGTCTTGCTGATGGACGGCACCATCTCGTCCAGCAGGGCGCCGGCTCGCTCGGCCAGGGCCACGCTGCCTTGGGCGACGTTGCTGATCTCCTGGGCCGCCACCTGACTGCGTTCGGCCAGCTTGCGTACCTCGGAGGCGACCACTGCAAAGCCCTTGCCGTGCTCGCCGGCACGGGCTGCCTCAATGGCGGCGTTAAGGGCTAGCAGATTGGTCTGGTAGGCGATGTCGTCGATGATGCTGATCTTGGTCGCGATGGTCTTCATGGCAATCAAGGTATCTTTCACCGCTTGCCCCCCTTCGCTGGCCTCGCGGTTCGCCTTGCCGGCCATGCCGTCGGTGACCTTGGCGTTTTCGGTATTCTGCGCGATGGAGGCCGACATCTGCTCGACGCTGGCGCTGGTTTCCTCGACCGATGCCGCCTGCTCGGTGCTGGCCTGGCTGATGCTCTGAGCGGTGGCCGATATTTCTTCCGAGGCGCTGGCCAGTCCATCGGACGCGCTGCGCACGTCACTGATGATCTGCGACAGCCGCTGGTTCATGCCGTCCATGGCGCGTAGCAGAGCGGCCGTCTCGTCGCGACCTTCGGCCTCGATGCGCTGGGTGAGGTCGCCAGCGGCCAGGCGATCGGCAATCTCGACGGCGGCCCGCAGGGGGCGGGTGATGCTGCGACTCATCAAGAAGCCCAGCAGGATGCCGAAGGCCACACCCACGGAGATGATACCGATCAGCATCACCCGGCTGTGTTCATAGAGCTGGTCGGTGAGGTCGTTGGCGTCGCTGGCATTCTGCTCTTTACGCTTGGACAGCTCGGCCATCAGCGCGCCAACCTGATCACCATAGCGACGGACACTGGCGAGTTGGTTGTCCAGTACCGGATCTGCCTCGCGCAACGCACGGTCACGAGCGAGCGTCATGGCCTGATCCAATTGGGTGGTATAGCTGGTGAGCAGGTCGTCGATTTGCCGGAAGTTGTTCGCCGACGCTTCGCTGTTGAACAGAGGGCGGGCTTTGGCCAGATTTTCCCTTACGTTGGCGAGGCCTTGTTTGACTTCCGCCTGGGCGCGACTCCGGTCCTCGTCGCTGGCTGCCAACAGGTAGTTACTGCGCGCACGACCAATGAAAATAAGATTCAGGTTGGCGTCCTTGATGTATGACAACCCCAGCAGTTCGTTTTCATAGAGTTGAGTTGCCAGATCATTGATCTGGCTGCTGTTGTTCAGACCCGCGACCCCAACCACCAGGCTGATGGCTGCGACGGCAATAAAGGACACGATAAGGCGGGTGCCGATCCTGAAATTCTTGAACATGTGAAGCTCCTGCTAAAAAGGGCGGACGGTAAAGTCCAGCCCGCAACTAAGAGGGAGTAGTGACGCCATTAGTCAGGCTTTCGGATGGGTCGTGTAGAAATTTATAGTGGCGCTAAGCCATGGAGATGAGTGGTTCGGGTTATTAGCTAGGCCGTCGCGCATATATTTAACGCGCAATTGGTTGTTGCCATTCCAGTTATCCCGATAACTATATAGTAAGGGTAATCTCCTGTAGAAAGGGTTTGGTAGATCGAAGAGTGGCGTCGTGGAGAGCCGCGTGGCGGATGGCGACTCTAGCGGTCGAATGCACTATAAGGACTTTTCAACGTCGCGGATTATAATAGAAAACTGGTGCCGCTCAACTTTCCGGCAAGTATCGAGCTAGCTGCGCTTCAACGAGCAGACGGTCAATAGTCGCTCCAGATTCCACGGTTTTGGCAGCAAGGTCATCTCGGAGAGGTGCTGGGCAGGGCCATCGAAGTACCCGGATGAGACGACGATGGGTAGCGTCGGTTGGAGCCGCCGCGCACTGAGCGCCAGATCAAATCCGGTCTTCGAGCCTGGCATCCTTACATCGGTGAACAGCAGGTCCAATGGCGGATGATTCTGTTCCAGATAGCGACAGGCGTCATCAGCGGTACTAAAGACCAATACTTCGCATTCATGCTCTTCGAAGATATCTCGGAGCATCTCAGCAAGTAGCCTTTCATCTTCAGCAATAAGGACAAGGCGATTCAAGGATGGACCTGGCTATCGTAGGACGTCGTTAGACAGGGACCGCCATGTCGGCTGCTGTTTCCGCGTTGTACGACGAGCTGGTGCTTGTACATGTTTTGTACAGTCGGCAATAGAAGACCCTTTCTGGGTGCTGGCCTGTGCCGCACAACAACTATCGTCGCTGGGATCCATGAAAAGAATAGCTTTATAAAAGGCTAGCTCAGTTAGCGAGTCCTTGTTCGATTGATCAAGCCGCTTCAAGCCTCGCGAGGATGACCCCAGGCGTTCCCCTAACGCTGCTGTCGCCCAATTGACTTGGCTGAGGGCGGGCGTCGCGGTACTCAGCCTATACCGGGTCGGTAGAATGGGGAAAGTATCCGTCATTACATAACCCGCGCCTGGCGCGCAGTGCGATTGCGGAGCAATGACGCCTGTCCTGATCGCCCCCATCCAAGGCGCCTTACCACTAGCCCTCAGGCAGACGGCGCACCGGAGCGTAGGCAGGGCAGCACATGGGCCACATAGTCGGCCTTGCCCAGCTCCACACCCTGGGCCCGCAGGATGGCGTAGGCGGTCATCACATGAAAGTAGAACTGCGGCAGCGCCCAGTCACGGACGAACTGTTCGGCGGTGAAATCGAACACCAGCCCCTGGGGTAGTTCGTGCGCGACGGCCGCTCCTTCCGTGAGGGGAAACCCGTCGGCCGGAATGGTTTTTACCCTGTCCAGGGTTTCCTGGATTCGGGTCTGTGCCTGGGCGAGCGTACCCGGCTGTTCCGCCCCATTGCGTCCCTCGTCGAGCAGAACTTTCAGCTCGGGTGGAAAGCTCTGGCCGTATAGGCGCAACAGGCCTTCCTGGGCCTGGACGCAGGCGAAGCGAATCTGAGTCGCCAGGGGAAACATATCGGGCGCCAGTCGTGCGACCAACAAGGCTTCGGCGGCGCCGTCCGGCCGCTGGACCTCCGCCTTGTCGAGCCAGGCCGACAAGGCCTGGAGCATGCTCACGTAGGTGGGGACGAGGATATCCGTGAAGTTCATGGTGAGGTCCTTGAGGGTTGTCGCAGGGAGACGAGGGCACTCGGCGCGTGAGCTGAGAGGGCGGTGGCAAACAGACCTGGTCTACCAGCACGCACTAGTAGAGCGTACTGGCGATACGCTGTGGCAGGGCTTGATCGTAGGCGTCTCCATCCACCTTCTCGGGGCAGAGGCTTTTTAGAATCGCGCCAGGAGTAGGCAGCGCACTGCGCGCCAGGTGTTTGGACGCATCCCACAGGCCGGCCCTGATGACCGCGCGGCTGCATTGGAAGTAGACGCTGGAGACCGTGACTTCCAGAACGGTGCGGGGACGCTGGCCGTTGACCTCGAAACGCGCCAGCAGCGCCGGATCGACCGCTATCCGGGCGGTGCCGTTGATGCGCAGGGTTTCGCCGATGCCGGGAATGAGGAACAGCAGGGCTACCTGAGGATCCTGAAGAATATTGCGCAGCGTATCCAGGCGGTTGTTGCCACGGCGATCTGGCAGGTAAAGGGTTTTCGAATCGTGGACATGGACGAAACCCGGTGCGTCGCCTCGTGGCGAGGCATCGAGTCCCTCGGGCCCTGAAGACGCCAGGATGACGAAAGATGCTGCCTCTATGAAGGGGCGATAGACCGGGTGGATATGATCGACTTCCTTGAGAATCGACGGTGTCGCGACCTGGCCATAGAGGCTTTCCAATGCCTGGATCGTGGAGATGTAGTCCTGGTTGTCGTCGTTCTGCGCCATGCCCGGCTCCTTGCTCTAGGTGGTTTGCGCTAGCCCACGGCTTTCGCAGCGGATAAAGGTTCTTGGTGAACTGTAGCCGATGTCCATGGGGCCTTCGCCCGGCGGAGGACACGCTCCTGCCTCATCCGCCTGGCCGGCTTCGTTCGTCAGCAAAGTTACCATTCGATAGGAAGCGGGTAGCGCCTTCAGCTGATGCTAGGTCAATGCGAGCTGAAGAAAGGCAGTCGATTCGGTGCTGATGGACCGTTGTCGCTGTCTCAAGAGACCCGGCGTACAACGGCTATCGCCTGGAACACGCCCATTGACCGACTAACGAGAGAACCCCCAATGACCACTCCGCTACGCCTGTACGAATTGGCTGGTGCCGACGACAGCTGCCGCTTCAGCCCCTATTGCTGGCGCGTGCGCCTGGCGCTGGCTCACAAGGGCCTACCGGTCGAAACCGTCGCCTGGCGCTTCCACGAGAAGGAGGCCATTGCCTTCTCCGGGCAGGGCAAGGTGCCTGTGCTGGTCGACGGCGAGCACTGCGTGAGCGACAGCTGGGCCATCGCCGAGTATCTGGATCACCAGTACCCTGATCGGCCCTCGCTGCTGGGCGACGCTTCGCTCAAGGCGCTGACGCGTTTCGTCAGTCAATGGGTGGCGGACAGCGTGCATCCGGCACTCGCCCGGTTGATCCTGCCTGATGTCCATGCCGTGCTGGACGAAGCCGACAAGGACTATTTCAAGCAGACCCGCGAAGCGGCGTTTGGGGTATCCCTGGATGAGCTGGCTAGCCAGCGCGAGGCATCGCTGCAGGCCTTTCGGGCGATCCTGAAGCCGTTGCGTAGCACCCTGGCCCAACAGGATTATTTGGCGGGTGACGCGCCGGCCTACGCCGATCACATCGTATTCGGTGCCTTCCAGTGGGCCCGGGTCGTCAGCACCCAATCGCTATTGGCCCAGGACGATCCCCTCACGGCCTGGTGCGAACGCATGCTCGACGCCTACAACGGCCTGGCTCGACAGGCGCCGCAGGCCGCGTGAAGACGTAGCGGGCGACCCATGCTGAATTGGTGTCCGGTGAGCATGGGTCGACTCGTCTTTTCCCGTATCGAGCCGCCAGCGGCTGGATACGGTGCTCCGCAGTGGGTCAGTGCCGCTCCTGCGATGGGGTTGCGGCAGGATTGCATACCGTTTTCGCAACCTTGCCGATGGTCAGGCCCTGACCCAATATCGAGCAGATCACCACCACGTACGTCAGGGTGAGGATTACGTCGCGCTCGCCGCCGATGGGCAGGGAAAGGGCCAGCGCTACCGAGATCCCACCGCGCAGGCCACCCCAGGTCAGAATCCGCCAGGAGCCGGGGACCAGCCGAAATTTCCTGCCCAGCAGCCCCACGGGGATTCCCACCGTGACCAGGCGCGCCAGTAGCGTCAGCACCGCGACCATAACCCCGCCCAGCAGCAGCGGAGGGGCCAGGTCGATCAGGATGATTTCCAGTCCGATCAGCACGAACAGCACGGCATTGAGGATCTCATCCAGGGCTTCCCAAAAGGCGTCGATCCGTTTGCGTGTGGTGTCCGACATCGCCAGCGCCCGGCCATGGTTGCCGATGATCAAGCCGGCGACCACCATTGCCAGCGGACCGGATACGCCCAGGCGGTTGGCCAGGGTGTAGCCGCCCAGGACCGTCGCCAGGGTGATCAGGATCTCTTCCGGATAGCTGTCGATGCTGCGCAGCATGACAAAGGCCAGATAGCCCACGACCAGCCCCAGCAGGATGCCACCACCCGCTTCGTGGGCGAAGATTTCCAGGGTGCTGGTCACGGTGATGGGTTCGTCGTTGACCAACGTCGCCAGGAGCACCGAAAAGAGCACCACACCCACGCCATCGTTGAACAGCGACTCGCCCGCGATGACCAGTTCGGTGTTCTTGGGCGCTCCGGCCGTCTTGAGGATGCCCATGACGGCGATGGGGTCCGTCGGTGAAATCAGCGCACCGAAGATCAGGCAGTGGATCAGCGAGAGCGAGACGTGGGTAAAGGACAACAGATAGAACAGCGCAAATCCGACCACCAGGGTGGATACGGTCGTGCCCACGACCGCCAGCAGCGACAGCTGCCAGCGAAAGGCTCTGAGCTCGCTCAGATCGATATGCAGGGCCCCGGCGAAGAGCAACACCGACAGCATCCCCTGCATCAGCAGTTCGGAAAAGTCGATGGAGCTCAGCAGGTTCTGCTCGTAGTCGCGGACCAGAGGAAACCCGAGCCAGTCCAGCCCGATGCACCCGAGGGAAAGCGCCAGGGCGATGGCCATCACGCCGATCGCTGAGGGAAGCCCGACATAACGACGGTTCAGAAAAGCCAGAACCGCCGTTATGAAAAGAATGATCGCTGCCAGTTCCAGCATGGGCCGTCTCCGAGGGGGATCTATTGGATGCCGTGTTGCGTCCAGGCATCCCGCTGAGTGTCATCCTGCCGATCCTTTTCCAGCGGAAAGTCCGCGGGCAGGGTTTCGACATAGAGGCTTCGGCTGGAGAGGGCGAAACGCACGCCGATCTTGGCGAAGGCTTCCATCATCTCGATATTGATCGCCTGCTGGATATCCATGTACACGTTGTAGCTGGCATCCAGCACGATGTAGACGACTTCGAATTCCAGCGAACTGTCACCAAAGGTCAGCAAGTGGGCGCGGTCGAAGCGCGTCTTGTCCTGCCGTTGAATGATCTCCTTCAGGGCCGTGGTGACCTGCTTGATCTGGTTTGGCTGGGAGGCGTAGGTCAGTCCGAACTTGAAGACGATACGGCGCTCTTGCAGCTTCTTGTAATTCTGGATGGTGCTGCCGATCATCTCGGCGTTCGCCATGACGATCTGCTCGCCGCCCAGGCTTCTGATCCGGGTGGTCTTGAGGCCTACGTGTTCGACCGTGCCCGCCAGGGAGCCCACGACGATGAAGTCACCGACCTCGAAGGGTTTGTCCACCGCAATGGAGAGGGATGCGAACACATCGCCCAGGATGTTCTGCACGGCCAGGGCGATGGCGATGCCGCCGACGCCAAGGCTGGCGACGAAGGCAGTGATGTTCACCCCGAGGTTGGACAGCATGGCCAGGCCGACCACGGCCCAGAGCAACATCTTGGCCCCCCAGAGCGACAAGGTGGCCAGGGCGCTGCCCTGGTAGACGTCCGCCTGGCTATGCTTGACGAAGTAGTGGTGTACCGCCAGGGCCACCGCCCGGTTGGCCCATAGCCCGACCTGCAGCGCCGCCACCACGAACCAGAGGCTGCTGACCCGGGTCAGCCAGCGTTCGGGCAAGTCCAGTATCCCTACGCCGATCAGAATGGCGGCCAGCAGCAACAGCGTATTGCTGGTGCTGGACAAGACCTGAATGGCGATATGGCTGACATGGGCACCCGGTTTCTCTGCGCGGGACCGCAGGTTTCTCAGGACGAAGCCGATGACGGTTCGGGCGAGGGTGAAGCTGAGCAGGATGGTGCACAGCATGGCGAACCAGTTGGCCAGCGAGATGCCGAGCAGACTGGTCGATAGCATGACGTTGAAAAATCCTAGATCCATAAAGCAGGGGTCTTCTAGCTGATTTAAAAATAATCACGACCAGCCCGGTCAGGCGTTGTCGCGACTCGTTTTATCCAGCGCTCTCTTGGCCAACTGGAACACAGGACGCAGTCCGCCAGTTCGCCGTTCTATCAGGAACCTGCGGATCGCATCAGCCGGGTTTGAGTCCATTGAGCCGGTGCCGTGCCATTTTTTTTCGCTTTTTGGCGCATGCAACCAGTGGCAAAGCAGCCGCGATCAATAGTGAGCGCCTTTGGCCTGGGCGTTCTGGCGGGGGTGCGGACTGGCTGAATAGAAGGGGTCGTCCACCCTCGATAGGGCGGTCCGACGCTCGAGCGCAGGGTGATGAGCGCACAGCAGCGCCGGCCGGGATGGCCGTGCGCCGATAGCGAGAAGGTAAGTAGGGCAGCGGAGGTTTCGCCAGCCTGCCAAGGTCATGGCGACCAGGCGGGCTCCCGAATCGATCAGCTGACGTGGGGGACAGTCCGGATCAGATCCTGGTAAGCCCGCGAGGCATCAGTGGCTATAGCCGGTCGGCTTGTGGCGGATGGTCTTGAGCAGGTCTTCCGGACTGATGCTGGCGACCGCTTTGGCGGCGGCCTGGCTGCCGGGCAGCGGCAGGTCGAGGATATGGCCCTTCATCTTGCCCACCACGTGCATCTCGCAGGGCTTGCAGTCGAACTTCAGGGTCAGCACCTCATCACCGTGGACCAGCTGCATCGGCGCGACCTTGGTGCGCACGCCAGTGACGCCCTTGGCCTGCTTGGGGCAGAGGTTGAAGGAGAAGCGCAGGCAGTGCTTGGTGATCATCACCGGCACCTCGCCAGGCTCCTCGTGGGCCTCGTAGGCCGCGTCGATCAGTTGCACGCCATGGCGGTGGTAGAAGTCGCGGGCCTTCTGGTTGTAGACGTTGTAGAGAAACGACAGGTGCGACTCGGGGTACACCGGCGGCGGGCTGGTCTCGGCCTTGCGACGTCCACGCGGATGGGCGGCGACGCGCGCGGCGGTCAGCTGTTCGATGGCCTCGCGGCGCAGCGCCTTGAGTTGCGAATTGGGTACGAAAAAGGCCTGGGGTGCATCCAGCGTCACGTCCAGGGCGTGGTACTCGGTGGTACCCAGCTGGGTCAGCAGATCGCGCAGGCCGTCCAGCGCCTGTTCCGGCTTGTTGGCCACGCCGAAGGGGCCGTCCAGGGCGACTGTGGCGCTGACGCCTTCCTCGCTGGTGGCGGTCAGCTGCAGCCGTTGCTCGCGCAGCTCGACCTGCCAGCGCACACCGATGCGGCGCTCGGCGCTGGTCTTGAGCAGGGCCTGCTGCCAGTTGTGATCCAGGTTGCGCGACAGCGGGTGATTCGGGCGCAGGCGATACAGCCCTTCCGGCATCTCGTTGGGTTCGACGCGATAGCGGTAGCGCTTCGCACCGTCTTCCTCGAATTCGCTCTTCAGCTCTGCGACATTGGCGCGAAAGCCCACCACCTCGCGCTTGACCAGCACATTGAGGCCGTCGCCGTTGGACAGGGGCTCCTCGGTCACGGCAATGAAGTCGCGCTTGTTGACCTTCTCCACCTGACCCACCGGCAGACCGGTAAAGGTCGGCGAGTCGAAGGCGCCGATGTCCACCTTGCGGTCGGTGACGAAGTAGTCGGTGCTGCCGCGGTGGAAGGTCTTGTCCGGATCGGGCACGAAGAAGTGCGCGGTGCGGCCGCTGGAGGCGCGGGCCAGGTCGGTGCGGTCTTCGAGGATCTCGTCGAGCAGCTGCCGGTAGTAGGCGGTGATGTTCTTCACGTAGCCCATGTCCTTGTAGCGCCCCTCGATCTTGAAGGAGCGCACGCCAGCCTCTACCAGGGCGCGCAGGTTTGCGCTCTGGTTGTTGTCCTTCATCGACAGCAGGTGCTTCTCGAAGGCCACTACCCGGCCCTGGTCATCCTTGAGCGTGTAGGGCAGGCGGCAGGCCTGGGAGCAGTCGCCACGGTTGGCGCTGCGCCCGGTTTGGGCGTGGGAGATGTTGCACTGGCCGGAGAAGGCCACGCACAGGGCGCCATGGATGAAGAATTCGATGGCGGCGTCGGTCTCGGCGGCGATGGCCGAGATCTCCTGCAGATTCAGCTCGCGCGCCAGTACCAGCTGGGAGAAGCCGGCCTGGTCGAGAAACCTGGCCCGTGCCAGGGTGCGGATGTCGGTCTGGGTACTGGCATGCAGCTCGATCGGCGGGATGTCCAGCTCCAGCACGCCCAGGTCCTGCACGATCAGCGCATCCACCCCCGCGTCGTACAGCTGGTGGATCAGCTTGCGGGCCGGCTCCAGCTCGTCGTCATGCAGGATGGTGTTGATGGTGGTGAACACCCGCGCGTGATAGCGCCGGGCGAACTCCACCAGCGCGGCGATCTCGCTGACCTCGTTGCAGGCATTGTGCCGTGCACCAAAGCTCGGCCCGCCGATGTAGATGGCATCGGCCCCATGCAGGATGGCCTCCCGTGCGATACCGACATCGCGGGCAGGGCTGAGCAATTCCAGATGGTGCTTGGGCAGGGACATGGCGGGTCTTCTCGATCAGGCGTGGCACGACAAGGCGCGCATTGTAGCGGGCGAGGGGGAGGAGGGCACCTCTGGGGTGCTGGGTGGTTGATCCCGGGACCTTGAGGTGTTCGCCGGTAAAGGTGGTGCCTCCGCGTTATTTCGGTACTGACGACTAGCCCAGCCTGCGCCGTAACCATTCCATAGAGGAATGGTTCTATGTGCCTATTTATCGCTTTTTTCACCTGCAAGACCGCCGTACAACGTCCTCTATTCCTGATAAGCATAAAAAACTGGAGGACCCATGAGCGAATCTTTGGCTTCGAAGGCAGCGCCTGGCACAGCGGAGCGGGCGGTTGGGAAGACCGCGTCCATGACCCGCTATCGCTGGGTGGTGCTGGCGGTCATCGTGGTCGTGTACATGCTCGCGGCGGCCGATCGGGCCAATATCGGCATCGCGTTGCCCTATATCCAGAAGGAGTTCGGTGCGACCAATGCCGAGGTAGGCCTGCTGGTCAGCGCTTTCTTCCTGTTCTATTCCCTTGGCCAGATACCCGCCGGCTTTCTGCTCAGCAAAGTCAGCGTGCGTGTAGTTGCTCCCGCCGCGATTGGGCTCACCTCAGTCGTCACGCTGTTGATAGGTACCTCCCACAGCATCGGCATGCTCAAGCTCTATCGCTCCGCCCTGGGCGTGGCGGAGGCTGCCTTGCCGCTCTCCATGCTGAGTACCATCAATCGCTGGTTTCCGCCGCGGGAGAAGGGCATGGCTACCGGAGCCTTTTTGTCTGCAGCGAAGATGGGGGCGGTCATTGCGCCGCCGGTAGGCGCTGCGCTGATCCTGCTGGATGGCTGGCGGACCATGTTCATCGCCTTCGCCGTTCCTGGGGTACTGCTGGCGCTGTTGTGGTGGTGGCTGGTCCCGAACGATCCACGGACCTGCAAGCGGGTGAGCGACGCCGAGGCTGAACATATCGAGGATCAGACGACCACGCAGAATGGGGCGGTCCGCACACACAAGGACTTCGGCACCTTCGACCGGGTTCTGCGTTATGAGCGTACGCCCACCCTGGAGACGTCCCGGTCCGTCTTCAGATCCTGGAACGTGTGGGGCTGCGGTTTGGGCTATCTGCTCATGACCGGTGTGGTGAACGTGCTGCTGGCCTGGCTTCCCAAATACCTGGGCGAGGTAAAGCACTTCGAGCTGATGCAGGTGGGTTTCGTCGCTGCGCTGCCCTTTGTCGGTGGCGTGCTGGGCAACATCGTCGGCGGCTGGCTATCGGACCGGATCCTGGACCGCCGCCGCAAACCCACGATGATGATCAGCGCGGTCGCCACCTGCCTGATGATGATCGCCCTGGTCTATGCGCCCAACGGCCTGCTCGCGGTCAGTCTGTTGCTCTTCGGTACCGGCTTTCTGCTCAACATCGGCTACTCGTCGTTTTCGGTCTATTCGATGAGCCTGACGACTCGCAAGACCTATCCGGTCGCCGCGTCGGTCGTCAACAGCGCCGGCCAGGCGGGCGGGGCCATGGCGCCGCTGATCACCGGTTTTCTGTTGGACAGCTATAGCTGGACGGCGGTGTTCATCTTCCTCGGTGTCTGCTCCCTGGCGGCCCTGGCCTTCGTGCTGACCATTTCCGAGCCGGCTACCGCGCCTGCCGAAGCCGCTGCTGCCTAGCCGAAAGGGCCTGGAGTGCCAGGGTTGCGTCCGCGGCGTGATCGGGCCCACCGACCACGCTGCCGTTCCCGTGACGGCAGGGCCGCCAGGCGGTCCGGGGCTAACGCTGCAACTGTTTGGTGAAGTCGCAGAGCTGCGTAGCCAAGGTCGCGATCTCGGCCACGAAGGTCGAAGGCCGATCATTGCGATACATCGCCATGTAGGGGACCGGAGGCAGTTCGGGATCGGTCTCGACGATGGCGAGTTTTCCTTCGTCGACCAGCGGCCGGAAGCACTCGCGCGGCAGATAGGTGACGCCCAGGCCCGCCGAGGCCAGTCCAAGCATGGCGGTGAGGCTGTCGGAGGAGAGAATCCTGGGCAGCTCGATGCCCCGTGCATGCAGCCAGCGATTCACGAATAGCCCCGATCCAGACTTCTTGCCCTGCATCAGCATGGGATACCTGGCCAGTTCTGCCAGGCTCACCACCCCCGAACTGCGGACCAGCCCCGGCGCCGCCATCCAGGCATTCTCCACCGTCGCCAGCGGCACGCTGGTGACCTCGGGTGCCGTGAAGGTATCCGGGATCACGATAAGGTCGACCAGGTCGTCCATCAGGCGTTCATGGAGGTTGCGACTCATGTCGACCTCGGGCTCCACGGTAAGCCCGGGAAAATCCTCGACCAGGCGCGTGACCAGCCGAGGTAGCCAGGTCCAGGCGGTGAGCTCCGTGACGCCGAGCCGCAGCCGGCGCGTGGTGACGTGCTTGCCGTCCTTGAGCGAGCTGATGCGCTCGCTCAGGTCGAGCATCTCCCGGGCAATGACCAGAAGCTCTTCACCCTCGGCGGTGAAACGGGCACCCCGCTGCGAGCGATCGAACAGCTGCAGGCCGGTGGAGGACTCCAGCTCCTGCACCCGTTTCGAGATGGCCGACTGGGTTGTGTTGAGGTGCTCGGCGGCCCTTTCGAACGTACCCAGCCGTTCGATCCAGTGCAGCGCCAGCAATTGCCGAAGCGTGACCATTAGCATTCCTTCCAGGCATGAATGACCATACCTTAATATCGCTTTTTCTATTTGGCCACAGGCCTATCCTCGACGTAATCCAACAAGAGGAGCCCCCATGACCGTCATCGCTTCCAGTCCAACCGCGCTGGTCGAAGCCTTCGCCCGCACCTCCACCTCGATCATCAGCGATTGTCTCGATCGGCTTCCTGGCGCCCCGTTGCGGCCCTTCCACCGTATCGAAGGCACCATGGCCGGGCTTGCACTCACCGTCAAAGTACCCGCCGGCGACAACCGCGCCATCCACCAGGCGCTGGAGCTCCTCGTGCCTGGTCAGGTGCTGGTGGTCGATGGCGGTGGAGACCTGAGTCGCGCCCTGATGGGAGACATCATGGCGGCTATCGCGGAAAAGCGCGGTGCCGCGGGAGTGGTGGTCGACGGAGCGATTCGCGACCTGGCGACGATCAGCAAAGGCAGCTTTCCCATCTTCGCCCGCGGCGGCTACCACCGTGGCCCCTACAAGAACGGCCCTGGCGAGATCAACGTGCCGGTGAGCATTGGCGACATGATCGTGTCCCCGGGTGACCTCGTCGTGGGCGACCATGACGGCATCGTCGCCTTTCCCATCGCCCAGGCCGCTGAGCTGCTCGATCGGTGCCTGGCGACCGAACGCAAGGAAGCGGACATGCTGGCGCAAATTGCCGCTGGAACCTACCGGGGCGCCTACGCGGCCCATTGATTACGGAATAGCAAATGAAGATAGCGATTATCGGCGCAGGCGAAGTGGGCCTCACCTATGCGAACCCTTGGGTGGCAGCGGGTCACGAGCTCATATTGTGTGATCTCAAGCCGTCACCCAGAGCCCAGGATTTTGCCAAAGAGCATGGCCTGGCCCTCTTCACCTCGATAGAGGACGCGGTACCTGACTGCGACATCGTCGTCTCTTGCGTCTTCGGTACCGTCTCGCTTCAGGTCGCCGAACAGGCGCTCGCCCCTATGCAGGCGGGTGCGCTGTTCATCGACATGACCACCGCGGATCCGCAGCAGATCAGGCAGGCTGCGGCCATCGCGGCCGAGCGCGCGATACCCTACGTGGACGTGGCGATCCTGGGTGCCATCGCGCTGACGCAGGCTAGGACCAACCTGCTGGGCGCGGGCGTCGGCCTGGAGCGCGCGGTTGCCCTTTTCGCCGAAGCCGGCGCACCGCTCAAGCCGGTCGAGGGGGGCGCTGCAGGCGATGCCGCCGCCTTGAAGATCCTGCGCAGCGTCTTCACCAAGGGGCTGGAGGCCCTGACCATCGAGTGCTTCATGGCGGCGGAAAAGCAGGGCATCACGGAACAGCTCCACGATGCCTTGAGCGACATCGACCAGGCGTCGCTCAGAGACTTTCTCGGCGCCCTGATCAGAACGCATGTCGTGCATGCTCCGCGTCGTCTCAAGGAAGTCGAAGAGGCGGAGCGCCAACTGCGGGTGGCCGAGATGCCGGTCGCGGTGTTGCCGGGGGTCAGGGAGGTATTCGCGCGTACCTCCGACCAGCTGGCGAAGGAACCTCTCGAAACGGCTTCGCCTACCCTTGACCAGGCCTTCGACTGGCTGTTCAAGGTGAATGGGGTGGTAAAGTAGGCAGTCACTCAGCATAGCGCTGGGCGAACGGTGTCCTTGCTTGGCTCGTGGCCGGCCTTGCACCACGTGCCGAAGCTCGGCCCGCCGATGTATTCAGCATTGCCATCGTGTGGGGTGGCTATGCTGATATCGCAGGCACGACCAAGCCGTTCTGGCTTTTGCTTTGCAGGGATCTAGCGCTTTTCTTCGATGAGGTGTGGCACAACAGGGCTCGCACTGCAGCGGCTAGGCGGATGGGGAAGGGCGTGCCCCGCTTCGCAGCTTTGCCATCCGCAGCTCGTGATAGGCGGTCGCCTGGGTAAGCCTAGAAGTACCGCCTGAACGGCGGCTACTCAAAGCGCTGAGGCCACACCCTGTCCCGGCGTCTGCCCAAGCAGTTCATCCAGAATGCTCAGCCTGAACTGCCGCTGCAGCGTCACCGCATAAAAGCACTCGGCGATCTCCGGCAATTCGGCGTATAGCTGCAGCGCACCGCTGCGCAGTTCGTCCTGGACCACCACGGCGGGCAGCAGCGCCATGTCGCCGGAGTCGCGGGCGAGCAGGCGCAGCATGGCCATGTCGTCGACCTCGGCGCAGATCAGCGGGCTCAGCCCCTGGCCGCTGCAATAGACCTCGAACTGGCTGCGCACGTCACTGCTGCGACCAGGCACGATCAGCCGCGCCTGTTGCAGGTCGCGGTGCACGTCGAAGGGGCGGCTGTCCTGGCGAGGCGGGCCGATCAGGCACACTGGCTGGCGATGCAGCAGGCGACATTGCCAGGTGCGCTGGCTGTCGGCGCTGACCGCCTGGTTGGTCAGCACCACGTCCAGCTTGTGCAGGGCCAGGCGTTCCAGCAGCGCGTCCACACCGCCAGATTCCAGGGTGAGCACCAGATCCTCACGGCCGAGAAAGGGGCGCAGCAGGTTTTCCTGGAAGTTGCGCGACAGGGTCGCGACGGAGCCGATGCGCAGCGTCTGGTTCGCCTCCTGAGCGTTCTGCAGGGTGTTCTGCAATTCGCTGCCCAGGGCGAAGATGGTTTCGGCATAGTCCAGCACCAGTTGCCCGGCTTCGGTCAGCCGCAGGCTGCGTCCGGAGCGGAGGAACAGGGGATGGCCGAGCTGGCCCTCCAGCACGCGGATCTGGGTGGAAAGCGCGGACTGGGAAACGTGCAGCGCCTCGGCGGCGCGGGTGAGGTTGCCTTCCTTGGCCACGGCCCAGAAGTAGTGCAGGTGATGGAAATTAAGTCGGCGCATGGATGGTTCTTCAAAAATGAACGTTAGGTTCTTATCAATCTATTTTAAATAATTCGTACACATCCCGACACTAGTGGCCTCTGGTGTTCAAGGAGTGTGCACGATGTCTAGCCTGCTGTTTTCCGTGGCGCCGCTAGTGCCCTGGGTCTATGCCCTGGCGCTGTTGCCGGTGGCGCTGGTCACTTCACCTCGCCGCTTCTGGTGGCCCGCCCGGGTGGCTGGTTATCTGGGCTTTATCCTGATCCTCGCCGCCTGGCTGCAGGCCGTGTTCGCCGGGCAGCACCACGACCGCCTCGGCCTGGCGATGGCGGGGCTGATCGGTCTGCTGGCGCTGGTGATCATCGAGTATTCCCAGCGCTATCTGGAGGGGGAGCCGGGGCAAAGGCGGTATGTGCTTGCGCTGCTTGCCACCCTCGCGGCGGTGGCTACGGTAGTGACCAGCGCCAATCTGTACCTGCTGGTCGGTGCCTGGATCCTGTCCAGTCTGTGCCTGCATCAGTTGCTCACCTTCTACCCCGACCGCCCTCAGGCCGTGGTGGCCGCCCACAAGAAATTTCTC
This sequence comes from Pseudomonas oryzihabitans, assembly GCF_001518815.1. Lineage (NCBI taxonomy): Bacteria > Pseudomonadati > Pseudomonadota > Gammaproteobacteria > Pseudomonadales > Pseudomonadaceae > Pseudomonas > Pseudomonas oryzihabitans. Next base: position 2,831,073 of record NZ_CP013987.1, on the reverse strand, counting down.
GCCAGCCGCCTGGCCGATGTCTGCCTGCTGCTGGCGACCCTGCTGTTGGTACAGGCGAGCGGTGACAGCCAGATCACGAAGATCCTCGCTGCCGTGACCGCCCAGGTGCAGGCCAGCGGTCAGCTCGGCTGGGAACTGCAGGCGGCGGCGCTGCTGCTGGCCCTGGCAGTGATCCTCAAGTCGGCCCAGTTGCCGGTGCATGGCTGGCTGATCCAGGTGATGGAAGCCCCGACGCCGGTATCGGCCTTGCTGCATGCCGGGGTGGTCAACCTGGGTGGCTTCCTGCTGCTGCGCTTCGCGCCGCTGTTTTCCGTCGCCGTGCCGGCGCAGAGCCTGCTGGTGCTGGTGGGGGGACTGACGGCGGTCCTCGCGGCGCTGGTGATGATGACGCGGATCAGCATCAAGGTCCGCCTCGCCTGGTCGACCTGCGCGCAAATGGGGCTGATGCTGCTGGAATGTGGGCTGGGACTGTACGAGCTGGCCCTGGTGCACCTGCTGGCCCACTCGCTGTACAAGGCGCATGCCTTCCTGGCGGCCGGGGATACGGTGGCGCACGCGCGGCAACGGGCGCTGCAGCCGCCAACGCCGGTCCCCGACTTGGGCGGCCTGGTGCGTGCGCTGCTGCTGGCGGCCCTGGCCCTGATAGGGGTCAAGGGACTCTGGGCCTGGCTGCTGCCGGACCTTGCGCTGCCCTGGGTGGCCCTGACGATCCTGGCCATCGGCCTGGCGCCCTGGTGCCTGGGTCGCGGACAGCGGGTTCATGGGCTGCTCATGTTCAGCCTACTGCTGGGCGCCTACCTGCTCTGGCACCAGGTGGCCGGCTGGCTGCTCGACCAGCGCCTTGCCGAGGCACCGCTGCCATTGAGTGGCTTGGCGATGGGGTTGCTGCTCGGCCTCTACCTGCTGCAAGGCCTGCTTCTGGCCCATCCCCATGGCGCCCTGGCCCGGCGACTCTATCCGCTGGCCTTCGCCGGCTTCTACCTGGATGAACACGTCACCCGTCTGACCTTCCGCCTGTGGCCGGCGCGCACGCCGCAGCCCGTTATGGCACCCTCCGGAGCCCGCCCATGACTGCCTTCGAACCCACGCCCGACCTCGAATACCAGGCCCTGCACGAAGTGGCGCGGCAGGCCTGCGCGCGCATTGCGCCGACCTGGCCGCTGGACCGAATGATTGCGGTCAGCCCGCTATGGGAACGTCGCGATCAGGCCTGGCAGACCGTTGCCGCACAACTCTGGCAGCGCGCCGGTAGCCGCCTCACCCTGAGCGCCGCCGACTATCGCCAGGCCTGGCAAGACGGCCGTATCGCCGAACGCCATCTGCAACAGGCATTGGCCGAACAGGGCGAGTCCTGCAAGCCGGCACGGCTGCTGGAGGCCCTGGATGCCTCCGCAGAGGCCTGTCCGGGATTGCCGCTCCTGGAGGATCTCGCCGAGCCACGCAGTTCGCTCCCGGGTTGGCCGACCCTGATCACCCAACAGATTGGCCAGAGCTGCGCGGCCTGGTTCGATCACGAGCAAGCGGACTGGCGTCCCGCAAACAGTACCGGACTCTATCAGGCCTGGCACGCCAGCTTGCTGGCCGACCGCGGCCTGACCGTCCTCAGCGCCTGTCGCGATCTGCACCAGCGCATCGCCGAGTTGCCCGCCGAGCCCCGGGCGGTCCTGGAAGCGGCGGTGCAGCGACTGGGCTTGGCGGCGGAAGACTGGGCGCCCTGGTTCGATTGCCTGTTGCTGCGTAGCCTGGGTTGGGCGTCCTGGTGCGCTTACCGGCGCTGGCAGGCCAGGCTGGAGGGTGGGGATGACCAGACTTTGCTCGACTTGCTGGCCATCCGCGCCGCCTGGGAATGCCTGGTGGATGATCGTCGGCGCGACGCTGATAGCCGCTGGCAAATTTGGCGCTCGGCCTGGCAGGCGCGGCTGCAGCAACCCCCATCGGCCAACTGGCAGGCGCTGCAGCTGTGGCAGCGCGCCGATGAGCTGGCCTGGCAGGAGCAATTGCAACAGGCCCTGTGCCAGAGCGCCCCGGCAGCCTTGCCCCAGGCACCGCTGGCCAAGCTGTTCTTTTGCATCGACGTGCGTTCCGAACCGCTGAGGCGCGCCCTGGAGCAGGCGTGCCCTGAACTCGAGACGGGCGGCTTCGCCGGTTTCTTCGGCTTGCCCATCGCCTACACCCCCCTGGGCACCAGCGCCACGCGCCCGCAGTTGCCGGGCCTGCTCGCCCCGCAGCTGCAGGTCAGCGAGAGCAGTGGCGATGCCGTCCAGGATCGGCAACTGGCGGCGGTGCGTCAGGATCGTCTGGCGCGCCAGGGCGGTTGGCGCCTGTTCGAGCGGTTGCCGGCTTCCACCTTCACCCTGGTCGAGAGTATTGGCCTGGGCTACGCCGGCGCCTTGCTGGGACGGACCTATGGGGTGAGTGAGGGTGTGCCGCAACCAGAGCGCATCGCCTGGCGCCGCGGCGAATGGCAACGCCTGCACCCCCAGCTGCCTGCCATGGCGATGCAACAGCAGGTCGATCTGGCCGCACGTATCCTCAAGGGCATGGGACTCAGCGGGCCCATGCCGGCGCTGCTGGTACTGCTCGGACACGGCAGCCAGAGCGCGAACAATCCCCAGGCGGCCGGCCTCGACTGCGGCGCCTGCTGTGGTCAGCGCGGCGAGGTCAATGCCCGTCTGCTGGCACGCCTGCTCAACGACAGCGAGGTCCGCGCGGGACTGCGCGCACGTGGGCTCGACCTGCCGCCGCACTGCCAGGTCCTTGCTGGCCTGCACAACACCACCACCGACGAGGTGCAGGTCTTCGCCCACGAGGAATTGCCCGCCGCCCTGCAGCCCGGCTGGCAGCGTCTGCGAGCGGCGCTGGACGTTGCCAGCCGTGAGGTGCGTCGTCAGCGGGCCGCCGCCCTGGGCCTGGCGCCGCTGCGTGAGCAGCCGGACAAGCTGCTCGGGCGGCTGCGGCGGCGTGCCCGTGACTGGGCGCAAACCCGGCCCGAATGGGGCCTGGCCGGCAATGCCGCCTTCATCGCCGCGCCGCGTGCCCGCACCCGCGGCGTGGACCTGCAGGGGCGTGCCTTCCTGCATGACTACGACTGGCGGCAGGATGGGGACGGCCGGGTACTGGAGCTGATCATGACGGCGCCCATGGTGGTGGCGCACTGGATCAACCTGCAGTACTTCACCTCGACCACCGACAACCTGCGCTTTGGCAGCGGCAACAAGCTGCTGCACAACGTGGTCGGCGGCCATATCGGGGTGTTCGAGGGCAACGGCGGCGACCTGCGTATCGGTCTGGCCCGTCAGTCGTTGCACGATGGCCAGCAGTGGGTGCATCGCCCGCTACGCCTGCACGTGGTGATCGAGGCGCCCCGTGCGATGATCGACCAGGTGATCGCGGCGCACGCGGTGGTCCGGGATCTGGTGCGCAATGGCTGGTTGTACCTGCTGCGTCTCGATGGAGCGCCGGCCTGCCTGGAGCAACGCACGGCGGGGGGCTGGCAGCCCTTGCCAGAGGCCGGGGTGGGCGGCCAGCGGGCGCACTGAGGCGCTACCGGGACAACAGCTGCTGCCTGAGCAGAGGAAAGATCACCTCGCGGGTGAGGGGGGCCAGCGCCAGATCACAGGGCTCCAGCACCGACGCCCACAGTGCCTCCTCGATTTCGGCGGCAGGAATCGCGCGGTCGTCCGGCTTCATCGCCACCTGATACAGGGCGCAATTGACGATGAAGCCGGGTTCGTTGGCGGCGGGTGCCTGGTAGCTGCCGAGAAAGGTTGCAGCGTCCGCGGTGATGACCAGGCCGAGCTCTTCTTCCAGCTCGCGGATCAGGGCCGCCAACGGGAGCTCACCCTGATCCACCTTGCCTCCGGGTTGCATGAAGGCCGTGGTGCCGCGCTTGCGCACCAACAGCATCTGCTGGCGGTGATTCAGGAGGATGGCGGCGGCGATCTTGAGGGTAATGGTCAACGTACGGGTACCGGTCGAGAGGGGCGGATCACCCTGCAGCCAGGAGGTCGAAAAGGCAACTGTCGTCGATCCGGCCGTTGCCCTGAGAGGAGGGCGCTTGAGGCGAGTCACAGGTCGAGGGCGTCGAGCAGGACCTTGAAGGGATCACGCCGGGGCCTCACCTTCTCGGGTAAGTCGGCGTCTTGAAACCAGGATTCATCCGCCTCGGGATGGGGGCCGCTCAAGACCACGACGCCGGCTCCGAAGCGATAGCGCGCAGCGGCGATATCGCCGTTGCCATAGACGCCTATCACGCGAAAACCAGTGCCGGGCGTTTGTGGCAGATAAGGGCCATCCTGGAAAAACAGCCGATTCTTCTTACCACCCCATCGCACCCGCACCACGCTGTCTTCAAGGGAGGTGATCGGAAAGCCTGGACGACCGACCTCCGAATCCAGTTCCTGATCAATCAAGCTAAGATTGGCGGCGTCGGCCAGATAGGCGCCCATGCAGATCCCCAGGTATTGACCGCCACTTGCGACATAGGCGCGTATGGCCTCGATTCTGTCCTTGCCCAAACTGTGCAGGGCCGCCGGTATATCCTGACCGCCACCTGGCTGAACATAGGCCTCATAGCGCGCCAGGTTTGCAATGGAAACATCCAGGCGCTCAGTTGGCCCCAGGAAATCGACCTTATAAGCCGGACCACGTCTTTCTAGGGCACCTTTCACCGCTTCGGCGCAGCCCTCACAGGCGGCAGGTCCGCGATAGACGGCGATCCGTATCAGGTCAGGCGCATCGAGATCGACCAGGCACAGTGCCGCCGATAGGCAGGTCAGCAGGAGAGCCGTCGCAAGGCCGAACACGCGCATAGGCAAGGCTCGTAGCATCCGAGTGGTGAGCGAAGAGGTGAAGGCTGCGTCCAAGGCGGCAGATGGCTGCCCCTGTGCGATTGGCCGCGTGCCTGGCAGCACGGCAACGAACGTCGGCTGAACGGTCGGCGTTCGCGGCAGGGACCAGGCCGGGGTCAGAGATCGGTATGCAGCGAATAGCCATTGAACCCTGCGGCAAACAGTATGGCGCCCCAGAGGAAGAAGTCGGTTTGCAGGAACTCTCGCTTTATCGAGACCAACTTTATTCCGTTGTTCAAGGATATGGTGGGGTCAATAAGCCAGCCGAAAAGTACTGCCGTGACGCCTGCTATCATGGAGATTAAGCCGATGCTTTTTACCAAGTGCCTCACCCTGAGCTCCTCTTTTGCAAACATACTGCTTGGCGAATTAGCGTTGGACCAAGAGTAACTATCGAGAAAGTAAGCCGTGTAAAACTCTCTGTGCGGCTGTAAATGATTGTTAAATCGATATGGCGCACATGATTCCGAATTACCTGGTTTCTGGACGTTGGCCAGTCCGCCTCACGACTCGGGGCTCCACTCGCCACCCAGCGCGCGGAACAGTTCGACCTGGGAGACCATCAGCTGCAGCCTGGTCTCGATGAGGGCGTTGTCGGCCTGATATAGGCTGCGCTGGCTGTCTAGCAGGTTCAGGTAGCTGTCCAATCCCTGGCGATAGCGGTCGGTGGCAAGCGCCAGGCTGCGTGCGGTCGCCTCGCGCAGGCGTCGCTGGGCGGCGAGCTGGCGCGTCAGGGGACCATTGGCGACGAGCTGATCGGCCACCTCGCGAAAGGCGACCTGGATACTCTTTTCGTAGCGCGCGACATCCTGGTCTCGCCGCACCTCTGCCAGCTTCAGGTTGGCGCGGTTACGCCCTCCGTCGAACAGCGGTACCTGAAGCTGGGGTACGAAACTCCAGACCTTATTGCCCACGCTGAACAGGCCGTCCAGGTCGGAGCTCAGGTAGCCCGCATTGGTCGTCAAGGTGATGCGGGGAAAGAAGGCCGCCCGCGCTGCACCGATGTTGGCGTTGGCGGCGCGCAGGCGATACTCGGCCGCGCGGATATCGGGGCGGCGCTCCAGCAGATCGGAGGGCAGGCCGACAGGTATCGGCTGGTCGAGACCCTGACGGGCGAGCGGCAGGGGTGCCGGCAGATCAGCGGGCGGATCTCCGCCTAGCAGCAGGCGTAGGGTGTTGTCTGCCTGGGCCCGGTTGCGCTCCAGCGCGGCAAGGTCGGCTTCAGCCAGCTCGACGCTGCTTTGCGCCTGCGCCAGATCCAGCGCCGAACCCAGTCCGGCGGCATGCCGCTGCTCGATGAGGGCGAGTCCGCGTCGGCGACCTTCCAGGGTGCTACGGCTCACGCTCAGCCGCTCTTCCAGGGCGCACTGGTTCAGATAGGCCGTCGCTACCTCCGCGGTCAGCGACAGCTCCACGGCACGGCGTGTCTCGTCTTGGGCAAGGTATTCGTCCAGCGCCGCATCCCGCAGGTTTCCCAGCCTGCCAAACAGGTCTATTTCGTAGGCACTGGTTCCGAGACCGACGCTGTATCGATTACCGGTCTGGAGGGCGGATTTCTCCTCGTCGGATCGGGAGCCTTGGCTCTGCGTACGCTCCCGCGTCCGACTGGCAGTGGCGCTAACTTCCAGCATGAGGTCGGCGCGGCTGATGCGATAACGGGCCCGCGCCTGCTGGATATCCAGCACGACCAGGCGCAGGTCGCGGTTGCCATTCAGGGCTTGGTCCAGCAAGGCACGCAGATGCGGGTCCGCGAATAGCCGCTGACGGTCAGTGGGGATACCAGCGGTGTCGCTGGCCAGCGGATAGCGCGCCGGTATGGGCGCTGGCGGCCGTTCGTGGGGCGGTGCCAGGGAGCAGCCGGCAAGCAGGACACCCAAGGCCAGGGCGATGCTCTTAGCCATGCTGGCACCGCTTCCAGGCCGCGCGTGCCGCACGAGTAGGCAGGGGCAGAGCGACTGGGACAAGGGTGGTATCGAGGGCCGCGGGCCCCTGATTCAAGGGTGGGCGCAAGCCTGGGTGCTGATGGCGAAACATGGGTCATCCTCGTGGAGAACGCCATGGTAGGCGGCTCCCGTGGACCGCCTTGTAAAGGTCTGTAGGTCTCTTGTGAAAGAGTGTTAAGGCCTGGGCTTGAGCGCTCGGCGCTCCGTTATGCTCCGCGCTTTATTGCCGGGATGCCCCCTTGTGATGCCCTTGCTTATCGCCGAAGACGACACTGCCCTGGTCGGCCCCAGCGCCCCCTGCCTGGCGCGGCAGGACTACGCCGTGACCATCATCGGGCGTGTTGAACAGGACCTGATCGAGATGTTGTGCCTGGGGCCGCAGCAAGAGGGGCTCGATACCCTGTTGCCGGGTCTGGACGGCCGGCAGGGTTGCCTGCCCAGCCGGGTGGAGAAGGTTAGATGCTCAAGATCCTGATCCGGCTCTATCTCGTTCTGTTGGCGACCTATGGCGCCGCCAGCTATCTGGTGCCCGAGGCGCTGGTACAGATGTTCAGCGATCGCTATAGCCGATACAGCCTGGAGCAGATGAATGGCCCGCTGAAGCTGGTCGAGCGCACCTTTGTAGAAGCGCCGCTTTCCCGGTGGCCCACGCTGCTGGCCGATCTGAATACCGAGATTGCGCCTCTCGCCTTGCAGTTGGGGCTGCAAACCGATCCCCGGTTGACCCGCAGCGAGCGCCACGGCTTGGCGAAGGGCGAACGGCGGGTGCGCCTTGGCGACGACGGTGATCCCAGCATCGCCCTGGTACCGCTGCCTGGCGGGCAGGTGCTCTGGGTAGCCTTTCCCGAGGCGCCCACCGACATAGCGCTGACTTATTGGGCGATGAATGCCCTAATTGGCGCGGCGCTGCTGGTCTGCCTGTACTTCTGGTTGCGGCCCCACTGGCGAGATCTGGAACGGCTCAGGCGTACCGCGGCCCGCCTGGGCAAGGGGCATCTGCAGGAACGTACCGCCATTTCGCCGCGCTCGGACATCGGCCAGCTCGCCCGGGCGTTCGATGACATGGCGCAGGACCTCGAAACCCTGATCGTGCAGCAGCGTGACCTGCTCAATGCCGTCTCCCACGAACTGCGGACGCCACTCTCGCGCCTGGAATTCGGCCTGGCTCTGCTGCAAGCCGATCCGCTCCCTGCCGAGACGCAGCGCCGGCTCGAACAGCAGATTCGCCATGTGCGCGAGCTGGATGCGCTGGTCAACGAGCTGCTTTCCTACGCCCGCCTGCACGCCAGCCATGAGGCTCCCGAGCGCCAGTTGCTCAGGCTCGACGAGTTTCTGGACAGCGTCCTGGCGGATTTCAACGAGGAACAGGAAAGGCGGGGCGTCACCTTGAGCCTGAGTGTCGACCAGGCGCCGGAACGGGTGGTCCTGGCGCCACGGCTCACTGCCCGGGCATTGCAGAATCTGGTCGGCAACGCCCTGAGGTATTGCCAGCAGCAGGTATGGCTGACCGTTCGCCGCGAGTCCGAAGGTTTGCTGATCCTGGTCGAGGACGACGGCGAAGGCATTCCGGCGGGCGAACGGGAGCGGGTATTCGAGCCCTTCTATCGGCTGGATCGCAGTCGGGATCGGACCACGGGAGGCTTCGGCCTGGGTCTGTCGATCAGTCGTCGGGCGATAGAGAAGCAGGGAGGACGGCTCACCCTGGCCCAGAGCGAAAAGGGCGGGGCGCGGTTCGCCATCCTGCTGCCCGACCACCTCCTGGCTGACGTTGAAACACCATCGCGCGCTGCTGCGCGTTACGCGGCGGACAGCGGTCCGCGCTTTTCTTCACCTTCCTGAATCAGTGACATGTCCAGTTTCCGTTCTTCCGCTCAGCCGCATGACGATCCCGCGACCCCTGACCACTATGGCGACCTCGCCGAGCGTCACGTCTCCGCCGCCCGGGTCTTCACGCTACTTGTTCCCCATCGGGCCGCGATCATCCTGGTGGTGCTGCTGATCGCGGTCGCCGGGATGACCGGCGTCGTCAGTCCGTTCCTGATACGCAGCATCGTCGACGATGCCTTGCCAGCGAAAGACCTCAGGCTCCTGGGCTATCTGGCGGGCGGCCTGGTCGGGGTCGCGCTGTTCAACGCCATCGCCAACCTGACGCAGACCTACGTCTCGATCCGGGTCGGCCAAAGCATCATGCACGCGCTGCGGACACGCCTCTACCAGCACCTGCAGAGCCTATCGCTGAGCTTTTTCTCCGGTACCCGCGCGGGCGAAGTCCAGGCGCGCCTGTCCAGTGACATCGCCGGTCTGCAGGCCCTGTTGACCAACTCCGCCACGGATCTCGCCAAGCACCTGAGCGTGGTGGCTGCAACCCTGGTAGCGATGCTGCTGCTGGATTGGCGACTGGCCTGTGCCTCGCTGGCGGTCATTCCGCTGCTGGTCTGGATCAATGGACGCGTCGCGCAGTTACGGGAGCGCGTGACCTACCAGCAACAGGAGCAGGTGGCGGACCTGTCGGCCAATATCGCCGAGTCCCTGTCGGCCGGAGGCATCATCCTGTCGCGCACCATGGGTCGCGTGCACTACCTCGTGCACCGTTTTCAGCGGGATTCGGCAACGCTCGCCCGCCTGGAGACCCAGGCCAGCACCGCGGGACAGTGGGAGTTCGCGCTCGTCTTCCTGGCGCTCGATATCCTGCCCGCGCTGACGTTCATGGGCGGCGGCCTGTTCATCGGCCTGGGCCTGGAGGTATCCATCGGGACCCTGGTGGCCTTCATCGCCCTGCAGGAACAGCTGCTCTGGCCGCTGATCGAGATATTCGAAACCCGCATCGAGTTCGCCAAGGGCCGTGCCTTGTTGGCGCGTGTGTTCAGCTACCTGGATACGCCGGCGACAGTCACCGAGGCTGCATCGCCGGTGAGCCTGGCGCGCCAGGACTTCACGCAGGGCATCCGCTTCGAGGACGTCAGCTTCGCCTATGGCGACCGGGTCGTGCTCAAGGATCTGACGCTCGAGATACCGGCCGGCAAGCACACGGCACTGGTCGGCCCGACCGGCTCTGGCAAGACCACGGTGTCCTACCTTATCGCGCGGCTGTACGACGTCGATCACGGTCGTATCACCTATGACGGTATCGATGTCCGCGCGCTGAGCTTCGAAAGCCTGGCCAACCTGGTAGGCATCGTGACCCAGGATACCTTCCTGCTCAATGCCAGCATCGAGGCCAATCTGCGCTTCGCCAAGCCCGAGGCGAGCGAGGAGGAGTTGTGGTGGGCACTGGAACGGGCGCAGTTGGATGCGACGGTGCGTGGGCTTGCCGACGGGTTGCAGGCGGGCGTCGGTGACCGGGGTTATCAGCTGTCCGGCGGCGAGCGCCAACGCCTGTCGCTGGCGCGCATGCTGCTGCGCGATCCGCCGATCATCCTCCTCGATGAAGCGACCAGCGCCCTGGACGCCAAGACGCAGGCCGCGATGGCCAGCGCCCTGGCTTCGCTGCAGGGCCAGCGGACCTTGATCTCCATCGCGCATCGCCTGAGCACCGTCAGGCAGGCCGATCAGATTCTCGTCATTCAGGCGGGGCGGCTGGTGGAGCAGGGTACCCACGACGAGTTGGTGAGGCAGGAGGGACTCTATGCGGTCATGGCGCGCAATGCCTAGCGCTCGTGTCATCTACCGCTTCGCCACCCATCCCCGACATGACGTGGCACCCTAGGGATACACTGGCGCTGGAAGGAATTAGCTTGCGGTGACATTGACGATGGCAAGGGGAACGACTTTCATAGTGCGCCACTGATGGTGATCACAGTCGGCGCATCCCTGGCAAACGCTGGCTCATAGCAGCACAGCCTCAGAGGGAGGTGTTACGGATGACGCAAAAGGATGTAGGCAACGATCGCCTCCGCCAGGGAATCAGCTTGATCGTCACAGCGGTGTTTGTCCTGTCCCTGGCGGATGCGTTGGTCAAATACTTCAGTGCGCGACTACCGCTTTGGCAGCTGTTTCTCTCGGTGTCCTGTCTTTCGGTGCCGGCCCTTGGCCTCTGGGTGATCAGCCGCTTCCAGGCAGGTCGCCTCGAAATAGGCTCGATTCGCTGGGTGATGGTTAGAAGTATCCTGCTCTTGCTGATGTGGATCAGCTACTACTCCGCGCTTCCCTTCATTTCCCTGTCGGTTGCCGCCGTCGCTATCTATACGACACCCATTTTCATCGCGCTTTTAGCGACCCGCTATGGCGGTGAGTCCTTGCCCAGACTGGGTTGGTCTGCGGTGGGCATCGGCTTTGCTGGCGTGGCCCTGGTGCTACGTCCAGGTACGGATGCCTTTACTCCTGCCACGCTGCTGCCGGTCATCGGCGCGGTCTTCTATGCGGGCGCGATGGTGATCACGCGGCGGCACTGTCGCAACGAGCACCCTTTGGTATTGGCGCTGGGATTGAATATCGCCTTTTTGGTGGCTGCCTGCTTGGGGGGCCTTACCTCGCTCATGGTCAGTAACACGGTAGCTGCTCGAGCCAATTTCCTATTGTCTCCCTGGCAGCCACTTGGTCGGCAGGAGATGGCCTTCATCGTCTGCTATGCCATGGCGTTGGTCTTCATCAATGCGGCCACCGCCAGGGCTTATCAAATCGCCCCTGCGGCGCTGGTCGGTACCTTCGACTACGCCTACCTTATCTTCGCCTGCCTATGGGGATATGTGTTGTTCCACGAGATCCCAGATCTCCTTACCTGGGGTGGAATGTTGATGATTCTGAGCGCGGGTGTGCTGATTTCATGCGTCCAGAAAAAGCCTTAGCAAAGCGCCCTTGGCTACAAGGGCACCTAGCCTGTCAGTGCGTAAAGCGTAGATAGCGACGCAGCCCGAAATCTCCTACCGGCAATCAATGGAAGAGTGCGGGCTCAGCCTAATGCCCGAAAGGTCGCTCGGAGATGAGCCACGAATGCTTGCGGATTTTCCATCGCCGCGAAGTGCCCACCCTGATCGGCTTCCGCGAAGAACCGCAGATCGGCGAAGCGCCGCTCTGCCCAGCGGCGGGACAGGCGCAGCTGCTCGCCGGGAAAGATGCTGACGCCAGCGGGTAGGGGTAGCGGGGCGGTGGGCATGCCATTCGCCATCTCGCGCATCGCTTCCCAGTAGAAACGCGCCGAACTGGCACCGGCATTGGGCAGCCAATAGAGCATGATGTCGTCGAGCAGATGATCCAGCGCCAGCACGCGCTCGGGCTCGCCCGCGGTGTGCGATACATCCTGGAACAGGGCGTAGATCCAGGCCGCGAGCCCCACGGGTGAGTCGGCCAAGGCAAAGGCGACCGACTGCGGCCGGGTCGCCTGTACTTTCATGTAGCCCGAGTATTCGCGCTCGTAGCGGGTGGCATCCGCGAGCATCCGTTGCTCGTCCGGCGTAGCCTCGGCCACTTCCTGGTCGGTGGGCTGGAACATCACCATGTTCAGATGCACGCCTGCCAGGCCCGCTGGGCGCAGGTGCGCCAGGGCCGTTGTCACCGCAGCGCCCCAGTCGCCACCCTGCGCCAGCCAGTGATCGCCGTAGCCAAGCCGGCGCATGAGCTCGATCCAGGCCATGGCGGCGTGGCCAACTCCCCATCCGGATTCGCGCGGCTGGTCCGAGAAGCCAAAGCCGGGCAGGGAGGGAATCACCAGGTGGAAGGCGTCGCCCGCATCGCCCCCATGGGCGACCGGGTTGGTGAGCGGGCCTATCACCTCACGAAACTCCAGCACTGAACCTGGCCAGCCGTGGGTGAGCAGCAGCGGTGTGGCCTGCGGCTCGGGAGAGCGAACATGCAGGAAATGAATGCCGAGCCCGTCGATTTCGGTGCGGCTACTGCCCCAGCTGTTCATCAGGGCCTCAGCCGCTCGCCAGTCATAGCCACTGATCCAGCGCTCCACCAGGGCCTTCAGACGCTCCAGTTGCGGTCCCTGGCTCCCATCGGGGGCGGTCTCGCGGTCCGGCCAGCGGGTCCGTTGGAGTCTTTCGAGCAGGTCGTCGAGCTGGGCTTGGGGCACCTGGATAGGAAAGGGCTGGATGAGATCGGTCATGGAGAGCCTCGCAGTGAAGGGCGCAGTCGCATAACTGAACGTTATCGTTCAGTTTACAGCCACTGTCAATCCGCTTAAGGTTCGGCCATGAGCGAGATGACCAAACCACGAGGCGGGCGACCCCGTCGGGAAGAGGCAGGCGATGTCGATCGCCGATTGCTGGACGCCGCGTTCGAGCTGTTCCTGGCGCAGGGCTTTGCCGGTACCTCTTGCGAGGCGGTCGCGCGGCTCGCGGGGGCGGGCAAGGCCAGCCTCTATGCACGCTATGCCAACAAGGATCAGTTGTTCGAGGCCGTGATCCGCCGCCACTCCGGAACGCTGCCGCAGATCGAGCCCCTACCCACGGGCCTGCCCCTGGCAGAGCGGTTGCGGCTGGCCGGTAAGGACATGCTGGAGCACGCCTCACGGTCGGAAACCCTGGCCATGATGCGTTTGGTCATCGCGACGGCCGATCGTTTCCCGGCGGTCGCGGCCGAGGCGACCCGCATCGGCTGGGAAGCCGGGCGCCTGCGTGTGCGGCAGGCGATCGAAGCGGGCCCGGATCGGCCGGACGACGTCGATCACCTGCTGGAGGCGTTCATCGATCTGGTGTTTGCCCCGCATCAGCTGCGGGCGCTGCTGGGTGATGACCCCCAGTTGCTACAGGCTCAGGCGGCGGACCGGATCGAGAAGGCGATCCGCCTCCTGGTCCGCTGAGCGCACCTGGCGGGGGAACGGGCCACCTTAATGCTGTGGCCGGCCTTTTAGGGCACGTTAGCCAGATAGCCCCCTCCTGCTTGAGCGCGGAATATCCAAGGGGGTGGACGTACTCCCTCAGCCCCGATCCCGCCGCTGCGGCCTGCCGGCCAGTTGCCGGGCCAGGGCGATGAAGTTCTGCAGGGCGGGCGAAGGGTTGAAGGCGCGGCAGGCCAGGGTGATCGGGGCGGCCAGCCGGGGGCGGGCGTCCAGGATGGGGCAGTAGAAGATGCTGGATCTGTGCAACTCGGTCATGGAGGCCGGGACCGCCGAGAGACCGGCGCCGGCGGCCACCAGGCTGAGGTTGGTGAGCATGCGGTCGACTTCGAAGGCGACCCAGGGCTCGAAGCCGGCATGGCGGCAGGCGTCCAGCAGGTTGGCATACATGCCCGGCGCGCCCGGTTTGCGCACCAGGATGAAATGTTCGTCGGCCAGGGTCGCCAGTGGCAGTCCCCGGCGCTCCAGGCTTTCCAGGGCCTCTTCGCCGATCCCGGCGATGAGTCGGTGATTGCTCGGCAAGGCCAACAGCATCGCCTCGTTGAGCAGCCGGTGATAGGTGACACCCTCCGGCGCGCTGACGGGGGCGCGCAGGATGCCGATATCCAACCGGCCCTCGGCTACCCGCTGGGTAAGGCCCTGGGCGTTGTCTTCGGCGATGGCGATCTCCACATCCGGGTAACTCTCTCGGTAGGCGCGGATGATGCGGGGAATAAGGGCATGGGCGGCCGCCGAACTGGTGAAGCCGAGGGCCAGGGTGCCGTCGATGCCGCGCGCGACGCGTGCCGCGCGGTGAGCGCCCTGGCCCACCCGGGCGAGGATGTCGCGGGCCTCCAGCAGGAAGGCGGCGCCCCCGGCGGTCAGGGCAACGCCCTTGGGGTGACGCAGGAAGAGGGCGAAGCCCAGCTCGTCTTCCAGGGCCCGGATCTGCTGGCTGAGTGGAGGCTGCTGCATGTTCAGCCGCGCGGCGGCCCGGGTGAAATGCTGCTCCTCGGCTACCGTGACGAAGTAACGCAAATGCCGCAATTCCATTCGCTCGCAGGACCTCGTTGACGCCGGCCAGGGTGACCGATCGGTTAGGATGGGGCGCACGGTGTCTGGCGCCACCCGCACAATAATAACAACGGCAGGAGTCCGGATGATCGCGCGGATCGCTCGCAATGGCAGTGTGCAGATAGGCGTGGCCCTTGCCTGCGGTTTGCTGCTCGGACTCTGGCGTCCTGACCTGGGCGCTGCCATGAAGCCGTTGAGCGATCTGTTCCTGCGCACCCTGGGCCTGGTGATTCCCCTGCTCATGTTCGCGCTCATCGTCGCGGCCATCGCGCGGTTGGGGCGGGGTGCCGGCGCCATGGCGGCGCGCATGGTTCTCTATTTCCAGCTCATGTCGTTGCTGTCCCTGCTGGTCGGCGTACTGGTTGGCCTGCTGATCCACCCGGGTACCGCCACCGGGCTAGGCCCCGTACCCATCGACTGGAACGGCGCGGAACCCGCGGACCCGCTGCTGCCGAGTGCCGCCACGCCCTTGCCGAGTCTGCTCGACAGCCTGCCAGGCACCCTGGTGGGCGCCTTTACCCAGAGCGCCATGCTGCCCATGCTGTGCCTGGCCATCGCCCTGGGGCTGGTGCTGCGCGGCCTGGGCGAGCGGGGTATGCCGTGGCTTGCCGGGATCGAACAGGCCTTGGCGCTACAGTTGCGGCTGCTGCGCCTGTTTCTCCGCCTGGCGCCCCTCGCCGCCTTTGGTGCCATGGCCTTCACCGTCTCACGTTATGGCGGCGCTTCCCTGTGGCCCCTCCTGAAGTTCCTGGTCGCGGTCTATCTCGCCGCCCTGTGTTTCATCTGCGGCGTGCTGGGGCTGGTGGCGCGGCTCTGTGGCTTTTCGCTGCTGCGCCTGATCGTCTGGTTGAGGCGCGAGTTGCTGCTGGTGGCGGTCACCGGCTCCTCGGTCGCGGCCTTGCCGTTGCTGATCGGTCGCCTCGAACGCGCCGGGTGTCCGACGGAGCTGGTGCGGCTGTCGCTCACCACCGGCTACACCTTCAACCTGGCGGGCTCGAATCTGTATATCGCGGTGGCACTGCTGTTCCTGACCCAGTTCGCTGGCGTGGAGCTGTCAGCCGCGCAACTGGCGATTTTCATCGTCGTCGGTTTGATCACCACCCTGGGTTCGACCAGTGTCGCCGGTTCGGCTTTTCTGACCTTGGCTGCGACCCTGTCGATCTTGCACTTCGTGCCAGTGGAGGCGGTCGGCCTGTTGCTGGGCGTCGAGCGACTGATGAAATGCCGGTCGCTCACCAATGTGCTGGGTAACTGCGTCGCCTGCCTGGCGCTGGCGCGCTGGCAGGGGACGCTGGACCGGCCACGACTGACGGCCGCGCTCGCCTCCTGAGCCGGGCGAGTCGATCAGTTCTTCAGCAGCTTGCCGAAGGCCTGGTCGAGGGCGGTATCGGCCTCGGCCAACCGCTGACGCCGGGCCTTGGTCCAGTCGACATCGGCCTGCAGGGCCTGCTTCGCCTCGCCGAGCATACGTTGCACCTCGGCCGGTTGCGGACCACCGGTACCGACCCGCGTCTTGACCATGTTGGTCGGAGAGAGCGCGTTGCGGAATTCGGCTTCCTGCAGCGGCAGGCTGGTCTCCTTCCACTGGTACTTCTCGGCAGCCTGGGTGTAGAGCTGCCGGGCCTTGGCGAAGGGAAAGGTCTTGGGTGTGTAGCCTTCGTTGCGGGCTTCCGTGACGATCAGCGAGGCGAAGCTGTGACCGATGCGGAAGGGCACCTTGTGCGCCCGCTCCAGGGTATCGGCCAACTCCATCGAGGTGGTCCATTCGTTCTCGAGTTCTTCCAGGGCGCGCTGCGGATTGACCTTCAGGGCGTCGAGCACGCGGTCCATGCTGGTGAACATGCCGATGGCCGAATCATAGAAATTCAGGTCATCGAAGGCGAACTTGTAGTCCGTCATCCCGGTGGTCACGTTGTGCGCGCGCAGGGTGATGGTCTGCGCCAGGCCGATGGTGTCCGAGGCGGCTTCCCGGGTGCGCATCAACAGCCCCGGATTGCGTTTCTGCGGCATGGCGCTGCTGGTGTAGGTGGAGCCTTCCTCCAACAGTAGCCAGGGGCGGATCTGGTGGTACTGGGTGTGGATGTCACCGATCATCGCGCCGAGACGGATCGCCGAGGAAGCGGCGATATCGGCGGCTTCGATGGGGATGTCGTAGGTGGAGACCTGGCTGGAATCCAGCGAGTTCTGGCGCACGCCATCGAAGCCGAGCAGGCTGGCGAGGCGCTCGCGATTGAGCGGGTAGGCGGAGTTGGCCAGTACGGCGGTACCCATCGGGCTGAGGTTGAGGCGCTGATAGAGCTGGGCGATGCGCTGGGCGTCGCGGGCGAAGGAATCGGCGTAGGCGAGCAGATAGTGGGCGTAGGAGATCGGCATCGCCTGGACGCCGTTGGTATAGGCCGGCACCAGGGTATCGACGTTGGCGGCGGCGAGGGTCAGCAGGCGCTGGCGGGTCGCGTTCACGGCGTCGCTGTAGGCCAGCACCTGGCTACGCAGAGACGCCAGGCGGTAGGTGGCATAGATGTCCTGGCGACTGCGGCCCGAGTGGATCAGCGAGGCTTCCGGACCGATCTTGTCGGTCATGATCTTTTCCAGCTGGAGCACGTCGCTGGGTCGCTTGCCGTCCGGCCGAGCGCCCTGGTCGATGGCGAATTCGACCCCGCCGGCGATCTTGCGTCCCATCTCCGGGGTGACGATGCCTTCCTCGGTCAGCATCACGATGGACGCCTTGTTGATGCGGTTCAGTCCGTCGAACTGGTCTTCGACGCCTCCAACGCGGGCGCCGCTGTGGGTGACGGTGCCGCCGATCCTGGCGACCTCGGCCTTGCACTCGGCGGTGGTCTTGCAGGGCGCGTCGGCGGTGTTGGCGGCCAGCGCCGGAGTCCCGGCGGCCAGGGCGATGAACAGGGCAAGCGGCAGTAAACGCGGGGTAGCGAGCATGGGCGATGGTCCTTTCGGGGCGGGATCGGGGCCGGTGCGGAGGCGTAGCCGGCCGTGGCGTCAGAGCAGGGGCAGGGTGTAGCTGAGGATCAGGCGGTTCTGGTCGAGGTCGGTATCGTTGCGGCTGCGGTAGCTGCCGTTGCGCCAGCGCACCTTGACGTTCTTCAGGGCGCCCGTCTGGACGGTGTATTCCAGCTCGGTATCGCGCTCCCACTCCTTGCCGGCGATCCCGCCGGGTCCGTCGAAATGGTCGCCCTTGAGATAGCGGGTCATGAAGGCGAGTCCCGGAAGGCCCCAGGCCGCGAAGTCGTAGTCGTAGCGCACCTGCCAGGAGCGCTCGCCCGGATTGGCGAAGTCCGGCGACAGCATCACGTAGTTGACCAGGTACGAATCGGTGCCGTTGAGATGGGGAAAGCCGGTCTCGCCGTGCATCTGCTGGTAGGCGGCGCCGAAGGCATGATGGCCGAGGTTGTAGGTGAACTTGGCTCCATAGGCATCGTTGTCGACGTTGGTGCCGCCGTCCTTGCGCGAGCGGGCATAGCGCAGATCCGTCTCCAGCGACTGGTTCTTGCCGAGCGGCAGGACGTGCAGCACGTTGAACATATGCTGTTCATAGTTCTGGTCGAGATGACCGTAGTCGTAGACGGTGGTGAGCTGCTTGGTCCATTTGTAGCTCAGCCCGGCGAAGTCGAACTGGTCACTCGGTCGGCCGCCGCGAATGCCGCTGCCCGACACGGTCATGTCCTCGTTCGCGCTGTCGTTGCGGACCCGGTTCTGGGTCAGGCGCCCGGCGTTGAAGGTGAGGTTGTCCAGTTCCTTGGACACCAGCTGGGCGCCCTGGAAGGTCTGCGGCAGCAGGCGCGAATTGCTGCTGCGGATGGTTTGCAGCCGGGGAATCAGGGTGCCGACCTTCAGGGTGCTCTTGGACACCCGGACCTTGCCGGTCAGCCCGAGCTTGCTGTAGTCGTCGGGTGCTCGCTCATCGCCCACCGGCAGCAGACCGGTGTTCTGCCGGTCCGGCCCCGAATCCAGCTTGAGGCCGAGCATGCCCAGGGCGTCGATACCGAAGCCTACCGGGCCCTCGGTGAAGCCGGATTCGTAGTTGAGAATGAAGCCCTGGGCCCATTCCTCCCGCTTGGATTGCCGAGCGCCGGATTGGCGATAGTCGCCGTTGAAGTAGAAGTTGCGCAGCTCTAGGTCGGCCTTGCTGTCGGCGAACAGCTCGGCGGAGGCATCGAGGGGAAGGAAGGAGGCGAGGGCGGCGGTACCAACCCCGAGTGCTAGCGGTGACAGGCGCATGGTGGGTTCCTTGACGCATTATTGTTATTGGGCGCGTTTCATCGTGAGGCGATAGCCGCTCACGACGGGAACCTTAAGGACTTTGCTGAAAGATTAAAAATATATGAAAAGTCGTGGGTGAATACTTTTTGAGTATGGCCCTGAGGGGCGAAAAGGGTGTCATTGCTCAGCCGCTGATGGCCGGGTCGAGGTCCTTGCCAAGTCTTGCTGGATGCGGGGGTAGCGATCCGCGCTGAGTATCAGCGGACGATGGCCGGCGAAAAGGCTGGCGCGGCGCCTGCTGAAAAGAACCGGTTTTCTCTCATCGTCAAGAGTTGGCTCAGACGGCAGATCCGCCGGTCACGGGTGCGACGCTGCCGTCCTCAATCCTCGCTGGAGGCGAAGCCCTCGAGCCAGCGCGCTTCCGAACAGAGCAGGTGGTGGCGCATGGCGGTCTGGGCACCGATCAGGTCGCGGGCTTCCACCGCGCGCAGGATGGCTTCGTGTTCGGCCACGGCGACGCCCCAGGTCTTCTGGCTTTCGGTCTGCTCGGCGACGTGGGTGGAGAGGGGGCTATGGCGCTCGTCGAACAGCGAGGTGATGATGCGTACCAGCGTGGAGTTGCCGCTCATCCGGGCCAGGCGGCAGTGGAACTTGCGATCGTCCTCCATGGGCGAAAGTCCCTGGGCGATCTTGTCGCTCATGTTCTGGATGCACTTCGCCAGGTAGCGGTAATCGGCCTTGCCGCCCAGGGAACAGGCCAGCACGATGGTCGCGCCCTCGATCATGGCCCGGGCGTGCATCAGCTCCGAAGGACTCTCGCCGAGGGTGGAGGTACGTGCTCCGGTGTTCAGCAGGGCCGCGTTCACATAGATCCCGGAGCCCTGGCGGACCTCGATGTTGCCTTCGATTTCCAGGGCGATCAGGGCTTCGCGCAGCGATGGCCGGGAGACGCCCAGCAGCTGGGCCAGATCGCGCTCCGGCGGCAGACGGGTACCGGCTTCGATGGCGCCCTCGCGGATGTGCTGGCGCAGGCGATCCGCGATCTTCTGGTAGAGCTTTCTTTCGGTGGTGGCAGTGGGCAGCGTCATTGATGAAACCTGCATCTTCAAGGGCTTCAGTATCTCATGGGCTACCCGGTTCGGCGCCAGCGGCTCAGGGCAGGGCGGCCAGCTCGAACAGCGGCGTCGCCAGCTGCCACTTCTCCGATCCCGCCTCGGGTGAGGACAGCTGATAGCGCGCCATCAGGGTTTCCCATTCCTGGATCCTGGGATTGCGCTGCTCCAGCGCCTGCATCCGCGCAAAGGAGAAGTCCGGCCCGGCTTCGAGCAGCATGGTCAGGCGGCAACCGAGGCGCCAGATGGTCATGTTGACGACGCCGGCCTCGCGCAGATGGGCGATGACCTCGGGCCAGACCGCCGCGTGCTGGCGTTCGTATTCGGCGATGAGCGCGGGGTCGTCCCGCAGGTCCAGCAGCAGACAGTAGCGTGTCATGTTCTCGCTCCTCGGCCGGTGGCGGCCGATCAGACCCGTTCAGATTTCGACGATGGCTTTGACGACGCCACGGGCCGGGTCCAGCAGCTCCGCGAAACGGGTGGGCAGCTCGGCCAGTTGCAGGCGATGGGTGTTGAGTGCCGCGTCCGGGATCAGTCCCTCGCGCAGGCAGCGCTCGACGTGCTGGAAATCCTCGGCGGTGGCGTTGCGACTGCCCAGCAGGGTGGTCTCGCGCTTGTGGAACTCGGGATCGGCGAAGCGGATGTGGTCCTTGACCACCGAGATCAGCACATAGCTGCCGGCATGGGCGACGAATTCGAAACCGCGCTCGATGGCGCGGGCGTTGCCGGTGGCGTCGAACACCACGTCGAAGAAGTCGCCATCGGTCAGCCGCGCCAGTTCGTCCTTGTCGCCGTCACCGACGGTCACCGTGGCCGCGACCTGCAGGTGCTGGCGACAGAATTCCAGGCGATCGGTGCGGGTGTCGAGGACGGTGACCTGGGCCCCGGCGATGCCGGCGAAGATCGCCGCCGCCATGCCGATGGGGCCGGCGCCCACCACCAGCACGCGCTGGGCCTGGCCCAGCCCCGAACGGCGCACGGCATGGGCGCCGATGGCGAGAAATTCCACCATCGCCGCCTGGTCGAGGGTGAGGCCCTCGGCCTTGAAGACGAAGCGGTCGGGCAGACTGAGGTACTCGGTCAAGGCGCCGTCACGATGCACGCCCAGGACCGCGATCCTGGTGCAGCAGTTGGTCTTGCCCTGGCGGCAGGCGATGCACTGGCCGCAGGACAGGTAGGGCACCACATAGACAATATCCCCCGCCTGCAGGCGCCCGCTGTCGTCGGTTTCCTCGACGATGCCGGAAATCTCGTGGCCCATCACCCGCGGGTATTCCAGATAGGGCTGGTTACCTTCGTAGATGTGCAGGTCGGTCCCGCAGACGCCGACCCGCCGGATGCGGATCAGGGTTTCGCCTTTGCCACGCGCGGGCTTGGGAGTATCGCGGGAGACCAGCAGGCCGGGTTTTTCACAGATGACGGTCAGCATGATGAAACTCCGCATCGCTCGGGATGCACGTTGGATTCGTGGCGATGCTTTCGCCGGGAATGACCGCGAGCGGTCGGCTTCGTCGGTAGAGGACGGCGGTGGCGCCGACCGGGAGATAAACCTGGCAGGGCAGTCTCATGCCGGGTTTCCTAGCACGGGGGCAGCATCGTCCAGCAAGCCGCGTTGCTTGAGGGTGTTCCAGAAAGCCACCGGGATCGGCGTCTGCAGCCAGGCAACGTTGGTGCTGACCTGCTCGGCGCTGCGGGCGCCGATGACGCAGGACACCACCGCTGGGTGCGCCAGCGGAAACTGCAGGGCCGCCGCTGCTAGGGGTATCGCGAATTCGGTGCAGACCTCCTGCAACGCTCCGACCTTGGCCACCACCGCCGCCGGCGCGACGCCATAGTCGAAATGCTGGCCACCGGCGAGAATCCCAGAATTGAAGACGCCACCGGCGACGATGGCATTGCCGCCGGCAACGCAGCGGTCGAGCAGTGGGCGCAGGCTCTGCTGCTCCAGCAGGGTGTAGCGGCCCGCCAGCAGGGTACAGTCCAGCTGGCATTCACCCATGCTTTCGACGACGATTTCCCATTCGTTTACGCCCAGTCCGATCGCCCGGACCTGGCCACTGCTGCGCAACTGCTCCAGTGCCCGAAAACCCCCGCCCTGGGTCAGGGCCTGCCAGTGCAGGTCATGGCGCTCGCCATGGGTGCGGCGACCGATGTCGTGCACATAGAGGATGTCGATGCGTGACAGCCCCAGCCGCTGCAGGCTGTCTTCATGGGATCTCAGGATGGCGTCGTAGCTGTAGTCGTAGACCGGCTTGAAGGGCAATGGACGGGCCCAGCCGTCGTCGTTCGCGCGCTCGCTGCCGTTGGGGGCGAGCAGCCGGCCCACCTTGCTGCTGAGCACGAACTCATCGCGCTCCTGTTCGTCGAGAACGGTCCCGAGGCGATGCTCCGAGCGGCCATGGCCGTAGAAGGGCGCCGTATCGAAGTAGCGGATACCCTGCTGCCAGGCGTTCGCCAAGGTATCGACGGCCTGCTGCGCCGGCATCTCCTGGTGCAGCCCGCCCAGCTGGGAACAGCCGAGCCCGAGTACCGGGAGCGTCAGGGGGCTTCCGGCCAGGTGTCGCCGCTCAGAGAGGTTCATCGCCAGGCCTCCGTTCAATACAGCACGTTGCGGGCGTCGGCGCTATCCAGGTTGGCCTTGTCGATGAGCAGGACGCCGGTGTCGATGAACTTGGGCACCTTCTGCTTCTCGATCACCTTGATCACCGTGGCGACCGATTCCAGGCCCATGCGATAGGAACTCTGCACCACGATGGCGTCCAGGGTGCCGTCGCGCACGAAGCCCTGCAGGTCCTCGTTGCCGTCGAAGCCGATGGCCTGCAGCTTGCCGGCCTTGCCGGACTGGGCGATGGCCCGCGCCATGCCAACCGCGGTGGGTTCGTTGGCGCCGTAGATGCCCTTGAGGTCGGGATTGGAGGCCAGGACGTCGGTGGTCTGGTTGAGGGCGTTGGCCATCTGCGACTGGGAATAGAAGGGGCCCACCACGGTCAGCTGCGAATGCTGCTCCAGGTATTTGCGGAAGCCGCCGACCCGGCCCACTTCCGAGCCGGTGCCCGGCACATAGGACATGATGGCGATCTTGCCGGTCTTGCCGACCTTCTCGATCATGCGCTGGGCGGAAAGCTCGCCGGCCTTGTTGTTGTCGGTGGAGAGAAAGGACTGGTAGTAGGGCGCGCCGCTTTCCGCCACCGAGGAGTCGATCAGCACCACCGGGATATGGGCTTCCCAGGCCTGCTTGATGGCCGGGACCAGGGCGTCCGGGTCGGACGGCGCCAGCACGATGCCCGAGACGCCGCGGTTGACGGCATTGACCACCATGTTCACCTCGTCGGCGATCGCCGATTCCGAGGCCGGTCCCTGGAAGGTGACCTTGTAGCTGGTGTGCTGCTTGGCCGTTTCCTGCACGCCCTTCTGCACGTTCTGCCAGTAATTGGAGTTGGCACTCTTGACGATGACGGCGATCTCGCCGTTACCGGCCAGCGCCAGGGAGGTCGCGGCGGAGAGGGCGACACCCAGGACCACTTTCTTGAAGTTTTTCATCGGTCGTTCCTTGTTGTTGTTATCGAGGGTTCACTTCTTGCGGTTGCGGAGCTGGTCGATACAGACGGTCAGCAGGATCACCAGGCCGATGATGATCTGCTGGGTGAAACTGGAGACGCCGAGCATGTTGAGGCCGTTGCGCAGCACGCCGATGGTGAAGGCGCCGATCAGGGTGCCCGACACGCTGCCGATGCCACCGGAGAGGGAGGTGCCGCCGATCACCGCGCTGGCGATGGCGTCCAGTTCGTACATCACCCCTTCGTTCGGCTGGGCGGTGACCAGGCGCGACATCAGCACCGCGCCGGTCAGGCCGGCCAGCACGCCGGACAGCACATAGGTGAAGAGCGTGACCGCGCGCACCTTGACCCCGGAGAGCCGGGCCGCTTCGGCGTTCGAGCCCACGGCATAGATGTGGCGGCCCAGGCGGGTACGGCTGAGCACCAGCCACAGGGCGATGGCCAGGACGATCATGATGATCACCGGGTAGGGGATGCCCGGAAAGATCACGTTGGGAAAGCCGTCGTCGCCGATGCGCTCGATGCGGCCCAGGGTGCCGTTGCCGAGCACGCCAAAGGCCGCGCCGAGTCCGGAAATGGGCTGGGCATCGGTCAGTCGCAGCGCCAGGCCGCGGGCCACCAGCATCATGCCCAGGGTGGCGATGAAGGGCGGCAGCTTGACCAGGGTCACGAACAGACCGTTGATCGCGCCGCAGATCCCGCCGACGATCAGACCGACCAGGATGCCCACCTCGATGGACGCGCCGGCCTTGACTGCCATGGCGTTGGCCACGCCGGCCAGGGCCAGCACCGAGCCCACCGAGAGGTCGATGCCGCCGGTGATGATCACCGCCGTCGCACCGAGGCCGAGAAAGGCGATGGAGGTGACTTGCAAGGCCACGCTCATGCCGTTGCCCATGGTGAGGAAGGCACTGCTCATGGAGGAAAACACCGCGATCAGGGCCAGCAGGCTGACCAGGGCGCCAAACTTCTGCAGAAATTCTTTTTGTTTTTCGGTCATTTCTTTGTCTCGCTCGACACGCGTGGGCGACCTGCCGTCAGTGCGACGTGCAGCCAGAGGCGTAGTGCATGATCTGGTCCTGGGACGTGGCCCGGGTCTCGACGTCACCGGTCAGGCGGCCTTCGTGGAAGACCAGGATCCGATCACTCATGCCCAGCAGTTCGGGCAGCTCCGAACTGATCAGGACGACGCCAATACCCTGGGCGGCCAGCTGGTCCATCATTTCGTAGATGGCGTACTTGGCGCCGACGTCGATGCCCCGGGTGGGCTCGTCGAAGAACATGATCCTGGCATCCCGGAACAGCCATTTGCCGATGATGATCTTTTGCTGGTTGCCGCCCGAGAGGTAGCGGGTGACCTTGTCGATCGAGGGCGTGCGAATGTCCAGCCGCCGCACGTAGTCCTGGGCGACCCGCGCCTCCTCGCCGAAGCGGATGAAGCCCAGCGGCCCGCAGAGAGCATCCAGATTGGCCAGGGTCAGGTTGTGCGCCAGGGTCATCTTGACCGCCAGGCCGTCCTTCTTGCGGTCTTCGGACAGGTAGGCGATGCCTTCATCGATGCCGTCGCGCGGCGTGCGGATAGTGACCGCGCGGCCGTTGATCTCCACCTCGCCGGCATCCAGCCGGTCGGCGCCAAAGATCGCCCGGGCGATCTCGGTGCGCCCGGCGCCCATGAGACCGGCGAAGCCGAGGATCTCGCCGCGGCGCAATTCGAAGCTGATGTCCTGGAAGACCCCCTTGCGGGTCAGGCCTTGCGCCCGCAGCAGTACCTCGCCGGTAGGCACCGAGGTGCGCGGCGGGAATTTCTCGTCGAGGGAGCGCCCGACCATGCCCGCCACGATGGCGTCGACACTGGTGTCGGCAAAGCGCTGGGTGGAGACGTAGCGGCCGTCGCGCAGTATGGTCACCCGGTCGACGATGTGGCGCATCTCGTCCAGCCGGTGGGAGATGTAGAGCATGCCGACGCCGCGCGCCTTGAGGTCCTGGATGACCTTGAACAGCGCCTGGGTCTCGCTTTCGGTCAGCGAGGAGGTCGGTTCGTCGAGGATGAGCACCCGGGCGTCCAAGGACAGCGCCTTGGCGATCTCCACCATCTGCTGCTGGGCCACCGACAGCTTGGCCACCGGGGCGCGGGGGCTGATGGCCACGCCCAGGCGCGCTAGGCAGGCTTCGGTGTCCGCCTGCATCTTGCGTCTGTCGATCAGACCGAAGCGCACCGGCTCGCGGGCCAGGAAGATGTTTTCCGCCACCGTGAGGTGGGGCACCAGGTTGAGTTCCTGGTGAATGATGGCGATGCCGACATGCTCCGCTTCCGACACGGACTTGAAGTGCCGCTCTTCGCCGAGGTAGCGGATCCGACCCTCGTCCGGCGGCTGCTGGCCGCTGACGATCTTCATCAGGGTGGACTTGCCGGCGCCGTTCTCGCCGCAGATGGCGTGGACTTCGCCCGGGTAGAGGCTGAGGCTGACGTCGTCGAGGGCCACGACGCCGGGAAAGCGCTTGGAAATGTTTTCGAGCGTCAGGCAGGGCGAGGGCGCGGGCGGTACGGGGCCGCCACCTTCGCCGCGGGGCGATGGGGTATCCAGCATGGTGCTCTCTCTTGTTGTTGTTTTAGGGTCGTTGCCCTATGTGAGATCCATGGCAGGGAAGCTACACCCCCGTTCGGATATCTGGCAAGACCAATTGGATTTTTTCAAATTGGTCTTGCCAGATTACGGCTTGGTTGGTGAAAGCCTTGTTGCGCAGGGCAGGCGATGGGTGACGGATGGACCAGGCGTTCAGGACGGCGCGGCTTGGTGGAGGGACTGGCGCGGGAGGGAGACGGAAAGGGTAGACCAGCAGGCGTAGCGTCTGGTCCATCTGAAGTGTCTGGAGAAAGGCGCTTTGGGTGGCCCGCGTTATTCAGGCCGGGCCACCGACCGAGATGTCCTAGCGCACCGGCGCAGCCGCCGCGGCGCGCCCCGGGCGGGCGTCGCGGAAGGTGACCAGAAAGGCCAGCAATACACCCAGGGAGAACACCGCCGGGAACAGCCAGATGCCTTGCCAGTCATGGCCGGTGCCGCTGGCATAGTGATCCGAGACCATCCCGGCGACCCAGAAGCCGACCAGCATGCCCACGCCATAGGTGGCCAGGGTGATCAGGCCCTGGGCGGCGCTCTTGTTCGCCTCGCCGGCCTTGGCATCGGTGTAGATCTGGCCGGAGACGAAGAAGAAGTCGTAGCAGACGCCGTGCAGGGCGATGCCCAGCAGCAGGTAGGCGAGGGCGTCACCCTGGGCGCCTAGGGCGAAGCAGCCATAGCGTACGGCCCAGGCGAGCATCCCCACCAGCAGGGTCCGCTTGAGGCCGAAGCGGCGGATGAACAGCGGCAGCAGCAGCATGAAGCCGACCTCGGACACCTGGCCCAGGGTCATCATGCCGGTGGGATTGGCGACCCCCAGTTCGGCCAGGAAGAGGTTGGCGTTCTGGTAATAGAAGGCCAGCGGGATACAGATCAGCACCGAGGCGGCAAAGAAGACGGCGAAGCTGCGGTCCTTGAGCAGGCGCAGGGCGTCCAGGCCGAGCGCTGCGCCCAGGCCCTGGCTGGCGGACGGCAGCGGGGCGGTCCGCGGCAGGCTGAAGCTGTAGAGCCCGAGGATGAGGGAGGCGCCAGCACCGAGCAGGAAGGTGTTGCGCAGGGCACCGGCGGCGATGCCGGTGCGGCTGTCCCAGGCGAAGACGAAACTGATGGCCAACCCCGCGGCGATCCAGCCCAGGGTGCCCCAGACGCGAATCTTGGCGAACTGGCGGGCCGGATCGGCCAGATGACGGAAGGCCACCGAGTTGGCCAGTGCCAGGGTCGGCATGTAGCAGAGCATGTAGGCCAGCACCAGCGGATAGAAGGTGGCGAAGTCGGCGGCCGTATAGAGCTGGTAGAGCAGGACCGCACCGACCAGGTGCAGCAGGCCGAGGATGCGCTCGGCATTGAAATAGCGATCGGCGATCAGGCCCACCACGAAGGGCGCCAGGATCGCCCCCCACGACTGGGTGGCGAAGGCCTGGCCGATCTGGCCGCCATTGGCGCCGAGGGTGTTGCCAAGAAAGGTGGCGAGGGTGACGAACCAGCTGCCCCAGATAAAGAACTGCAGGAACATCAGGGTGCTCAGGCGTAGCGAAAGTGCGTTCATCGTCGATTCCTTGTTGTGGGTTATGTGACGAAAAAACGAGGTGGGGCTGCTACTGCAGGCCAAGCATCCGCCGATTGCGCGCCGGATCGGCGTCGCTGCCGGCGAAGTCGTCGAAGGCGCGGGTGGCCGGCTGGATCAGATGACGCTCGATGAAGGGTGCGCCTTCGGCAGCGCCCTGGGCCGCATCCTTCAGGCAGCACTCCCACTCCAGCACCGCCCAGCCGTCGAACCCGTACTGGGTGAGCTTGCTGAAGATGGCGCCGAAATCGATCTGGCCATCCCCCAGGGAGCGGAAGCGACCCGGGCGCTCGGCCCAGTCCTGGTAGCCGCCATAGACTCCGCTGCGGGCGTCGGGACGGAATTCCGCGTCCTTGACGTGGAACATGCCGATGCGCGCGTGATAACGGTCGATGAACCCCAGGTAGTCCAGCTGCTGCAGCAACAGGTGGCTGGGGTCATAGAGGATTCGCGCCCGGGGATGGTCGTCGACCGCCGCCAGAAAGCGCTCGAAGGTGGCGCCGTCGTGCAGGTCCTCGCCCGGATGCAGTTCGAAGCACAGGTCCACGCCTTCTTCGCCGTAGACGTCCAGGATCGGCCGCCAGCGCTGTGCCAGCTCGGCGAAGCCTTCGTCCACCAGACCGGCCGGACGCTGAGGCCAGGGATAGACATAGGGCCAGAGCAGGGCACCGGAAAAGGTCGCCACGGCCTTGAGGCCGAGTCGCCGGCTGGCCTTTGCGGCCAGCTTGAGCTGCTTGACCGCCCAGGCCTGGCGTTCATCCGGCCGGCCGCGCAGGGCCGGCGGGGCGAAGCCGTCGAAAGCCTCGTTGAACGCCGGATGCACCGCCACCAGCTGCCCCTGCAAATGGGTGGACAGCTCGCTGATAGCCACGCCTGCCGCGGCGCACTGGCCAAGTAGCTCGTCGCAGTAGTCCTGGCTGGCGGCCGCGCGTTCGAGGTTCGGGCATTGATGGCCCAGCGTCGGCAGCTGGATGCCCCGGTAGCCCAGGTCCGCCGCCCAGCGCGCGAGATGGGGCAGGGTGTCGAAGGGCGGCTGGTCATCGAGGAACTGGGCGAGAAAGATTGCCGGGCCCTTGAGCCCTGGGCGAGAGGTAACGGCCATGGTCAGGCTCCTAGGGTCGGTAGTGGCGTCCAGGCACCCTGGCGCTGATGGCTGGCCAAGGCGGTTTCGATAAAGGCCAGGCCGCGCCAGCCGGTGGTGATGCCGGGCAGTCCCGCGGCGGGATCAGCCGGATCGCGGATGGCGGCGGCCAGGTCGCGGTAGAGATTGGCCAGGGCTTCCAGGTACCCCTCCGGATGGCCGGCCGGCAACCGCAGCCGCTGCTGGGCACTGGCGCTCAGCCAGGGCTGGCCGAGACCCGCGCGCAGCGTGCGGGGCGGCTGGTCGAGACTGCGCTGTAGGAGGCTGTTGGGCTCCTGCTGATGCCATTCCAGGCTGCCCTGCTCACCATAGAGCCGGATGCGCAGGCCGTTTTCCTCGCCTACACAGACCTGGCTGGCCAGCAGACTGCCGCTGGCACCCTCGGTGGTCTCGAACAGCACCATGACATCGTCGTCCAGGCGCCGGCCGGGCAGGTGGCTGCGCAGGTGGGCGCTGAGCCGGGAGATGCGCTGGCCGCTGATGAACTCGGCGAGACTGAAGGCGTGGGTGCCGATGTCGCCCAGGCAACCGCCCGGGCCGGACGCGGCCGGATCGTCGCGCCAGGTCGCCTGCTTGTTGCCGGTGGCGGCAAGGTCCTGGGCGAGCCAGCCCTGCGGATATTCCACATGGATCTTGCGCAGGGCGCCCAGCTCGCCGCGGGCGACCCGCTCGCGGGCTTCCCATACCAGGGGATAGCCCAAATAGGTGTGGGCCAGGGCGTAGCGCAGGGGGAGCGCGGCCAGGGTCTCCGCCAGGTGCTGCACCTGCGCCAGCGAGGTGCCGGCGGGCTTTTCGGAAAAGACGTGGAAGCCCGCGGCCAGGGCGGCCTCGGCGATGGGGACGTGCAGGTCGTTGGGCGTGACGATCACCAGCAACTCGACGCGCTGCTCGGCTGGCAGCTGGCGTTCTCCAGCCAACAGCGCCTCCCAGGACGCATAGACCCGCTCAGGTGCCAGGCCCAGCTCGCGACCCGAGGCGCCATTGTTGCCGGCATCGCGGCTGAAGGTGCCGCAGACCAGCTCCAGCGTGCCATCCAGCGCCGCCGCGCGACGATGGGCGGCGCCAATGAAAGCGCCCTGGCCGCCGCCGATCATGCCGTAGCGAATCCTGTGGCTGTTATGAGCCTGCATCCCCTGATCCTCTGGCTGCTATCGCACTAGGTGTAACCGGTTACATTTTTTCGGCATTTGGCGGCCGTTGGCAGATTTAGTCAAGTGCCGCTCAGGCGTATGGCTTGCCTGGCGGATTGCCTTTGCGCACAGTGGCAACCTTTCCATCGCTTACCGAGGCTGCATGTCCAATATTCGCCGGGTTGCCGAATTGGCCGGGGTATCAGTGGCGACCGTGTCGCGCACCCTGAAGAATCCCGACGTCGTGGCGCCTGCTACCCGCGAGCGCGTGCAGGCCGCCGTGGCCGCTGCCAACTATCGGCCCAACGGGATGGCCGTGCAGTTTCGCTCCCGTCGCACCGGCAACCTGGTGGTGCTAGTTCCGCTGATCGCCAACAGCTTCTTCGCCCGGGTCATCGCCGGCATCCAGCAGGCGGCGCAGGCGGCCGGTTATCGGGTGCTGCTGTGCGATACCGCTGGCGACGAACGCCGCGAGCGCGAATACGCCGAACTGGTCTATGCACGTCAGGCCGATGGGGTGATCCAGCTCCGCGCTTTCGATCCCTTTGCCGGCCAGGGCGACATACCGCCGGTAGTGAATGCCTGCGAAGTGCTCGCCGAGCACACCTGGCCCAAGGTCCGGCTGGACAATCGCGCCGCCGCGCGCTGCCTGACCGAGCATCTGCTGGCGCTCGGACACAGGCGCATTGCCCTGATCAAGGGGCCGGAAGACAGCCCGCTGACCCTGGAACGGCTGGCCGGCTACCAGGAGGCGCTGACGCAGGCGGGCATTGCCCTGGATCCTGGTCTGCTGCACGAAGGCGACTTCACCCTGGCCGCTGGCGCCGCCGCGGCCAAGGCACTGCTGACGCTACCCGAGCGCCCGACCGCGCTGTTCTGTTGCAGCGACGAGATGGCGATCGGAGCGCTGCAGATCCTGCGGCGCTCCGGGGTGCGTGTCCCGGAAGACATCTCCCTGGCGGGGTTCGATGACATCGCCTTCGCTGCCTACACCGAGCCGCCACTGACCACCATTGCCCAGCCGGCGGAGGCCTTCGGCCAGCGCGCGGTGGCCATGCTGCTGGAGGTGCTCAACGGGGGTACGCCGGCTGCGCGAGAGGTGGTGTTGCCCTTCGAACTGAAGGTGCGGGGGAGCACCGGTGTATGTAGGTGAGCGCAGCTCTCCACCCATTGGGCGCTTGCCAGCAGCAGGCGTGAGCGAAGGCGGGCGCCGTCGCGGAACAGTCCTGGGCCGACCGGAGCAGTGAAGGCCGTCCGCAGGGCTCGCCATGCCTAGGCGGGATCACTCCGGATGCCGCAGCACCTCCGCGATAGCCGAGGCGACATGATCAACCCGTTCGGCGGTCAACCCCGCCACACAAAGCCGGCCATTATCGACCAGATAGATGCCGAAATCCTGCCGCAGGCGTTGCACCTCGGTCCTGCCCAGACCTGTATAGGAAAATAGCCCGCGGTGGCTACGAATCCGCTCACCGAGTGACCGGTCCGCGTGACCGAGGGCGGTCGCGAGCAGCTCGCGCATGGCGGAGGTGCGCTGGCGCATGTCATCCACGTCGGCTCGCCAGAGATCGGCGAGCTCGCTGCCCAACACCAGGTCCACCAGTTGCGCGCCATGCTGCGGGGGGCTCGAGTAGTTTCGTCTCACCGTGGCTTGCAGCTGGCCCAGCGCCCGGGCTGCCATTCCCGCCGAGGCGCAGACCACGGACAGGGTGCCGACCCGCTCGCCGTACAGCGAAAAGTTTTTCGAGCAGGAATAGCTCACGAGAAAGGTCAGGCCCGCGCGCTCCATTTCCCTGATGACGAAGGCATCTTCTTCCAGCCCAGTGCCGAAACCCTGATAGGCGCAGTCGACGAAGGCGATGAGCTCGCGCTCGGCCAGCACCTGGATGACCTTCCGCCATTGGGCGGTGGTGAGATCCAGGCCCGTGGGATTGTGGCAGCAGGGGTGGAGCAGGATGATGCTCCTGGCAGCGAGACCGCTGAGGGTGTCGAGCATGTCCTGGAAGGCAAGCTCGGCGGAGGACGGGCAGTAATAGGGGTATCTGCTGACCGCGAAGCCAGCGCCTTCGAAGAGGGCGACGTGATTGTCCCAGGTGGGATCGCTCACCCAGACGCCGGACCCCGGAAACCACCGCCGCAGGAAGTCCGCGCCTATCTTGAGCGCGCCCGATCCGCCGACGGTCTGGATGGTAGCCACGCGGCCATCCGCCAGTGCCGGGCTGGCATCGCCGAACTGCAGGCGCTGAGCATTCAGTCGAAAACCTTCGTGGCCCTCCATGGGCAGGTACATCGACGGGGCCAGCGCTGTTTTTCGCAGATGCTGGTCGGCTGCCGCCACGGCCCGCAAGACCGGTAACTGCCCGGATGCGTCCGTGTAGACCCCGACACTCAGATTCACCTTCTCAGGTCGGCGGTCCTGCTGGTAGGTCCTGATCAGGGAGAGGATGGGATCGCCCTGGTACTCGGTCAGGTGTTCGAACATCGTTATCCATTACCTGATCAATGAGATTTCCGGTCTCGCCGCCGCCAGTACCTGGCGCCACGCCGAGCGGCGGCCTTCGCTCGTCACATGCCAAGTCGCTGGAAGACATGGACGTTGCCTTTATCGACGCGAAGGGTAGCACCGCTCCGAATGGAGCATTCGGAGCAGGCAGGCCTAAAAAAACCATATCAGTAGCGATCTCGATCTTCAGGCAGCGGCTGCCCAGGACACGCCTCATTGCGGAAGCCTGTAGTCAGTCAACTGAAATCCAGTACGCTGTGGTGCCACGGTAAAACGAACAACAACGAGGAGGGGGCATGAACATAACGGGCATGCTGGTACTTGCAGGCTGCTACCTGTTGGGGTCCTGTATTGCCGGCTATGTGAGTGGCATCCCGGCCAGTGTCATCGGGATATTCATTCTGTTCGGCATGTTATTGCTGCTGCGAAGAGTGCCCGAAGGGGTGGATGCCATGGCTGGCAGTCTGCTTCGCTACCTTCCGTTGATGCTCGTGGTGCCGGCTGTTGGAATCATCGATGTCGATACGCTGGAATTGACGGTCTGGCTGCGTCTGCTGCTGGTGATCGCGCTGTCCCTGGTGGTGACTGTTCCGCTGTGCAGCTTGCTGCTGCAATACCTGATAAGAAGAAAGACCGATGGCTGATCCCTATCTGGCGCCGTTACTGGCGTTGTCCGTGACGCTTGCTGCCTACCAGGTAGCGTTGCTGCTGCAGCAGCGCCTGCGTCTGGTGATGCTGCAACCGGTGCTGATCACCACGGCGCTCGTCGCGAGCCTGCTCTGGGCCGCCAGCGTGCCCTATGAGCACTATCGCAGCGCGAGTGGCACGCTTTCGCTATTGCTGGGGCCTACGACCGTAGGGCTGGCCGTGCCCCTCTACCGGAATATCCAGCGCGTGATCTCCCTATCCGGGCCGCTTTTGATCACGCTGTCCGTGGGTGGCGTCGTGGGGGTGACCTTGACCCTGGCCTTGGGTTGGCTGTTCGGTTTGTCCCCGACCCTGGTGATGAGCCTGGCGCCGAAATCGGTGACCATGCCTATCGCCTTGCCCCTGTCCGGACATTTTGGCGGACTGGTGTCCTTGACCGCCGTGATCGTCATGCTGACCGGCGTCATCAGCACGACGCTGGCCCTGCCGCTGCTCAAGTTGTTCAAGGTTGAAGATCCAGCGGCCCGAGGCCTGACCCTGGGCATGAACGGACACGCCATAGGCACGGCGCATGCACTGCGCGAAGGCCAGGAAACGGCCGCCTTTTCGGCACTCGGCATGATTCTCCTGGGAATAGCCACGGCGGTCCTGTTGCCGGTCGCCCTCGCGGTCTGAACACGGATCTCCCGTTGCGGACTCGCGAGCGACCTCGATGTGCGCCTGACCGGCAGGCCGGATCGGCGTTGCGCCCTTGCAACGACAGTCAGGGCTGCGACCGGTCGAGATTCAGGTGTGGCAGGCCGCCTCTATCCGCGCCCTGAGCAGCTCTGCCAGCTGGTCGAAGAGGATCTGCACCGAGCGCAGCGACAGGTTGTCCGGGCGGGTCAGCAGCCAGATGTCGGTGTCGCAGTTGTCGAGCGCGGCGCTCAGGCGCTCGACGCCGTCCAGGCTGCTGATCATGAAGTCGGGGAGGGCACCCACGCCGAGCCCGGCGCCGACCAGGCTGCCCACCGAAGACATGCTGCTGCAGCGATAGCGGGGCGTGAGACTGGGATAGGCCTGGCGCAGCCAGGTGACCGATACATGATCGGCCAGGGAGTCATCGGGGTTGATCCAGGGCAGTTCGGTGGCGGCCCGGCCATAGCCGGCGCGATAGCGCTCATGCCCACAGACGAAATAGGAGCTGCGACCGAGGCGCCGCCCGATCAGGTGCTCAGGCGGCGCGTTCGACAACCGGAGGGCGATGTCCGCATCCCGTCTGCTCAGGCTGGCGAAGGTGTTGGAGGTGGCGACTTCCAGGGCGACCGCGGGATAGCGTGGCATGAGTTCGGCGAGCCCCGGCAGGAGCAGGCTGCGCAGCACCGCATCGGTGCAGGTCAGGCGCACGGTACCACTGATGACGTTCTCACCCTGGGCCAGGGCGATCCGCGCCGCGTCGAGCGCCTGTTCGGCGCGCTCGGCCTGTTCGGCGAGGGCCTTGGCGCTCTGGGTGGGGGTGTAGCCACGACGGTTCTTGTCGAACAGCGCGACCTGGAGATTGGCTTCGAGCTTGCGGATGGCGCGAAACACCGTGGAGACGTCCACCTGCAACTGCTCTGCCGCTCTGGCCAGGGTCCTGCCGCGCACCAGGGCGAGAATCAGCTTGAGATCGGCATGGCCTATCTGATATTGCATCGGTGCATTGTTCCTTTGCCGATTCGCCGATATGGGTTGCGCTTATGCCAATTTATACTGGCCCAGCCCGCAAGGGCAATCAGGTGGAAGGGCGGACCTTGGCAGACAGGGTCGGCGCCTGCAGCAACCACCACCCACAGCCACGCTGCCAGACCCGCACGAGCAAGCACAACGAAGCGGGCCAGCGTCAAGGATGCCCCTCATGAATTCGATATCCCCCCGCGTCGTCCAGCTCACCGAAGCCAACGGCTTTCTCAAGGAGCACCCCGAGATCCAGTACGTCGATCTGTTGATCACCGACATGAACGGCGTCATCCGGGGTAAGCGTGTCGAGCGGGCCAGTCTGTCCAAGGTCTATGAGCGCGGCATCAACCTGCCGGCCTCGCTGTTCGCCCTGGACATCAACGGCTCCACGGTGGAAAGCACCGGCCTGGGGCTGCACATCGGCGATGCCGACCGCACCTGCTTTCCCATCCCCGGCACCCTGAGCTACGAGCCCTGGCAGAAGCGCCCGACCGCGCAGCTGCTGATGACCATGCACGAACAGGACGGCTCGCCGTTCTTCGCCGATCCGCGCGAAGTGCTGCGGCGGGTGGTGAAGAAATTCGATGACCTGGGCCTGACCATTTGCGCCGCCTTCGAACTGGAGTTCTACCTGATCGACCAGGAGAACGTGAACGGCCGGCCACAGCCGCCGCGCTCGCCGATCTCCGGCAAGCGGCCGGTCTCCACCCAGGTCTATCTGATCGACGACCTGGACGAATACGTGGATTGTCTGCAGGACATGCTCGAAGGTGCCAAGGAGCAGGGGCTGCCGGCGGATGCCATCGTCAAGGAATCCGCGCCGGCGCAATTCGAGGTCAACCTGCATCACGTCGAGGACGCCATCAAGGCCTGCGACTACGCGGTGTTGCTCAAGCGCCTGATCAAGAACATCGCCTATGACCATGAGATGGATTCCACCTTCATGGCCAAGCCCTATCCCGGTCAGGCCGGCAACGGCCTGCACGTGCACATCTCGCTGCTGGACAAGCAGACCGGGCAGAACATCTTCGCCACCGACGATCCGGAGCACCACGCGCCGCTGCGTCACGCCATCGCCGGCATCCTCGAAACCCTGCCGGCGTCGATGGCCTTCCTTTGCCCGAACGTCAATTCCTATCGCCGCTTCGGCGCCCAGTTCTATGTGCCTAACGCGCCGAGCTGGGGCCTGGATAACCGTACCGTGGCGGTACGCGTGCCCACTGGCAGCAGCGAGGCGATCCGCATCGAACACCGGGTCGCCGGTGCCGACGCCAATCCCTATCTGATGATGGCCTCGATCCTCGCCGGCATTCATCACGGCATGACCCAGCACCTGGAACCCTGCGCGCCCGTCAGCGGCAATTCCTACGAACAGCTCGAACAGAGCCTGCCCAACAACCTGCGCGACGCCCTGCGCTGCCTGGACGACAGCGCGGTGATGAACCAGTACATCAGCCCCGAGTACATCGACATCTTCGTCGCCTGCAAGGAAGCCGAGCTGGAGGAGTTCGAAACCACCATTTCCGATCTCGAATACAACTGGTATCTGCATACCGTCTGAGGAGCGTGACCATGACAATGCTGACGCAGCAGGACTGGGAGCAGCGCTACCAGGGGTTGACCGTCGAGTCCCGTGCCTTCATCGACGGGACCTACCGCGATGCCCTGGGTGGCGCGACCTTCGAGGATTCGAGCCCCGTGGATGGTCGCCATCTGGCCCAGGTGGCCAGTTGCATGGCCGAGGATGCCGAGGCCGCTGTACAGGCGGCGCGGGCCAGCTTCGCCCGAGGCGACTGGGCGCACCAGGCACCGGCGCAGCGCAAGCGGGTACTCATCGCCTTCGCCGATCTGTTGCTGGCGCACGCCGAGGAACTGGCGCTGCTGGAAACCCTGGACATGGGCAAGCCCATCAGCGATTCCCTGGGTATCGATGTTCCGGCGGCGGCCAATGCCATCCGCTGGAGCGCCGAGGCCATCGACAAGGTCTATGACGAGGTGGCGCCGACTCCGCGCGATCAGCTCGGCCTGGTGACCCGCGAACCCGTGGGTGTGGTGGCCGCCATCGTGCCTTGGAATTTTCCCCTGATGATGGCCTGCTGGAAGCTGGGTCCGGCGCTCGCCACCGGCAACTCGGTGATCCTCAAGCCGTCCGAGAAGTCGCCGCTGACCGCCATCCGCATCGCCGGTCTGTCGCTGGAGGCGGGCATCCCCGCAGGGGTGTTCAACGTGCTGCCCGGCTACGGTCATACCGTCGGCCAGGCACTGGCGCTGCACCCGGACGTCGACACCCTGGTCTTTACCGGCTCCACCCGTATCGCCAAGCAGCTGCTGGTCTATGCGGGGGAGTCGAACATGAAGCGGGTGTGGCTGGAGGCGGGCGGCAAGAGTCCCAACCTCGTCTTCGCCGATGCCCCGGATCTGGCCGCCGCCGCCGAAGCGGCCGCGGCGGCCATCGCCTTCAACCAGGGTGAGGTCTGCGTGGCTGGCTCCCGACTGCTGGTCGAGCGCTCGATCAAGGAGCGCTTCCTGGAGATGGTGGTGGAAGCCCTGCGGGGCTGGGCGCCTGGCCATGCGCTGGACCCCAACACCCGCGTCGGTGCCCTGGTGGACGCAGGCCATCTGCGTACCGTGCTGGGCTTCATCGAGGCGGGCCGCGCCGAGGGCGCCCGACTGGTAAGCGGTGGCGGCCAGGCCCTGGCGGAGACCGGCGGCAGCTACGTGACCCCGACCATTTTCGAGGGCGTGGACAACGCCATGCGTATCGCCCGGGAGGAAATCTTTGGCCCGGTGCTCGCCGTGATCGAATTCGACAGCGAAGAAGAAGCGGTGCGCATCGCCAACGATACCCCCTATGGCCTGGCCGCTGCCGTCTGGACGCGCGACATCTCCCGTGCCCACCGCGTGGCGAGGGCCTTGCGCGCCGGCAGCGTCTGGGTCAACCAGTATGATGGCGGCGACATGACGGCGCCTTTCGGCGGCTTCAAGCAGTCTGGCAATGGTCGCGACAAGTCGCTCCATGCCTTCGACAAATACACCGAACTCAAGGCGACCTGGATCAAGCTCTGAACAGGCGCGGCGACCCAGGCGACGACGTCGGGCGCAGGCAGAGGAATCACACCATGCAACAACACGTCGGTAGCTACTACGCAGCCTCCAGCAATCAGCCGGCTCCCTATCCCAGGCTCGAAGGCAGTGTCGAAAGCGACGTCTGCATCATCGGCGCCGGTTACACCGGGCTTTCCACCGCGCTTTTCCTGCTGGAGCACGGCTTCAGCGTGACGGTGCTGGAAGCGGCACGGGTCGGCTTCGGCGCCTCCGGGCGCAACGGCGGCCAGATCGTCAACAGCTACAGCCGCGACATCGATGCCATCGAGCGACAGTTGCCCGCCAAGCAGGCGCAACTGCTGGGGGAGATGGCCTTCGAGGGCGGACGGATCATTCGCGACCGTATCGCCCGCTACAACATCCAGTGCGATCTCAAGGATGGCGGTGTGTTCGCCGCACTGACGGGCAAGCAGCTGGGCCATCTGGAAGCCCAGAAAAAGCTCTGGGAGCGCTATGGCCATACCCAGCTGGAGCTGCTCGACGCGCGTGGCATTCGCGAGGTGGTCGGCACCGATCGCTATATCGGCGGCATGCTGGACATGAGCGGCGGTCACATCCACCCGCTCAACCTGGCCCTGGGCGAGGCGGCGGCAGTGGCCTCTCTGGGCGGCAAACTCTATGAGCAGAGTGCGGCCATCCGTATCGACCGCGGCGCCAACCCCGTGGTGCATACCGCCCAGGGTCAGGTGAAGGCGCGCTTCGTGGTGGTGGCCGGCAACGCCTACCTGGGCGGGCTGGTGCCGGAACTGGCCGCCAAGTCCATGCCCTGCGGTACCCAGGTGCTCGCCACCGAGCCGCTGTCCGAGGAGCTGGCGCGCAGCTTGTTGCCCCAGGATTACTGCGTGGAGGACTGCAACTACCTGCTCGACTACTTCCGCCTGAGCGCCGATCGGCGGCTGATCTATGGCGGCGGTGTGGTCTATGGCGCGCGGGATCCGGCGGATATCGAGGCCATCATCCGGCCAAAGATGCTGCAGACCTTCCCGCAGCTCAAGGACGTCAAGATCGACTTCACCTGGACCGGCAACTTCCTGCTGACGCTGTCGCGGCTACCGCAGGTCGGCCGCCTCGGCGACAACATTTACTACTCCCAGGGCTGCAGTGGCCACGGCGTCACCTATACCCACCTGGCGGGCAAGGTGCTGGCTGAAGCCCTGCGCGGGCAGGCGGAGCGCTTCGATGCCTTCGCCGGCCTGCCGCACTATCCCTTCCCGGGCGGGCAGCTGCTGCGCGTGCCCTTCACCGCGCTAGGCGCGACCTACTACCAGTTGCGCGATCGCCTCGGTATCTGACCCTGTCCGCCCGCCTGATCCAGGCGGGCACTCTGGAGAATAGCCATGTCCACTATGCCCCTGATCGGCGTGACGGCTTGCCGGCAGACGCTCGGCAAATACGATTCCCATACCGTCGGCGACAAGTACGTCGAGGCGGCAGGCCACGCCGGGCTGCCGGTGGTACTGCCGGCGCGCAGCGTGCCGAGCGATCCGCAGGCGCTGCTGGAGCACCTGGACGGCCTGCTGTTCACCGGCTCGCCGTCGAATGTCGAGCCCCATCACTACCACGGGCCCGCCAGTCTGGCCGGCACCCACCACGATGCCTCCCGGGACGCCTATACCCTGCCGCTGCTGCGGCTGGCCATCGATCGCGGCATTCCGGTGTTCTGCATCTGCCGGGGCTTTCAGGAGCTCAACGTGGCCCTCGGCGGCAGCCTGCATCAACGCGTGCAGGAGTTGCCCGGCCATGACGATCACCGTGAGCCCCAGAGCGAGTTGCTGGCCGAGCAATACGCATCCAAGCATCCGGTCCAGGTGCCGCCGGGCGGGGTGTTCGAACGCCTGGGGCTGCCGGCGAGCTTCCAGGTGAATTCGCTGCACAGCCAGGGCCTCGATCGGCTGGCCAGTGGGCTGCGCGTCGAGGCCCGGGCGCCGGATGGTCTGGTGGAGGGTGTGTCGCTGGCGGACGCCCCCGGCTTCGTCGTCGGGGTGCAGTGGCATCCCGAGTGGAATTTCCGCGAGAACCCCGAATCCCTGACGCTGCTGGACGCGTTCCGCGACGCCTGCCAGCGCCATGCCGCGTCGCGTTAGGCACCTTGCCGCGCACGCCGGACTCTGAATAACAATTCCAACAGCAGGGCAGAGACGCATGACTGAACAGAGCAAGGGCGCACCTGCAGGCGCCCCGGGCAACACCGGACCGGAAGCCCTGGCCGACCCCTCCGCCAAGGGTCTGGCGGCGGGGTCCCTGGGCCTGCTCGCCTGCGTGGTACTGGGCATTTCCACCATCGCCCCCGTCTACACCCTGACCGGGGCCCTGGGGCCGACCGTGCGCGAAGTGGGTGTCTATCTGCCCGCGGTCTTTATCGTCGGCTTCCTGCCGATGCTGCTGGTGGCCCTGGGATACCGCGAACTGAATGCCGTCGACCCGGACAGCGGCACCTCCTTCACCTGGTCGACCCGCGCCTTC
Source organism: Pseudomonas oryzihabitans (assembly GCF_001518815.1). Taxonomy (NCBI): domain Bacteria; kingdom Pseudomonadati; phylum Pseudomonadota; class Gammaproteobacteria; order Pseudomonadales; family Pseudomonadaceae; genus Pseudomonas; species Pseudomonas oryzihabitans. Next base: position 2,790,695 of record NZ_CP013987.1, on the reverse strand, counting down.
GGCCCCATGATCGGCTGGATCGGCGGCTGGGGGCTGGTGACGGCCACCACCATCGTCCTCTCCAATCTCGCCGGGGTGGCGGTGGACTTCTTCTATCTTTTCCTCGCCCAGCTCAGTGGCCGGGCGGAGCTGGCCGCGCTGTCGCAGAACCTGCTGGTGAACATCGTCACCTGCTGCGTGTTCATCGCCATCGCGGTCTGGATCAGCTGCCGTGGCATCGGCATGACCATGAGCATCCAGTACGGTCTGGTCGCCCTGCAACTGCTAGTGCTGGTCGGCTTTTCGCTGGCGGCCTTCAACGCCGCGCCGCAGGTAACGCCGGTAGTCTTCCACCCCGAATGGTTCAACCCCTTCAACGTCGAGTCCTTTTCCGCCTTCGCCGCGGGCCTGTCGCTGTCGATCTTCATCTTCTGGGGCTGGGATGTCTGCCTGACGGTGAGCGAAGAATCCGTGGGCAGCCAGAAGGTGCCGGGGCGCGCAGCGACCGTCACGGTGCTGCTGATCCTGATGCTGTACCTGTTCACTGCGGCGGCGACCCTACAGTTCGCCGGTATCAGCGATTCGGGTCTGGGATTGGGCAATCCGGAGATCCAGGAAAACGTCTTTGCCCATCTGGCCGGACCGGTGATGGGACCGCTGGCGATCCTGATGTCCATCGCCGTGCTGGCCAGCACCGCGGCCTCCCTGCAATCCACCTTCATCTCGCCAGCTCGCACCCTGTTGGCGATGGGGCACTACGGTGCGGTCTCGCGCCGCTTCGCCCACATCTGCCCGCGCTCGCGTACGCCGCGCTACGCCACCATCGCCGCCGGCATCGCCACCGCCACCTTCTATGTGGTGATGCGCACCCTCAGCGACAACGTCCTGGCAGACACCATCACCGCCCTGGGCATGATGATCTGCTTCTACTACTCGCTGACGGCCTATGCCTGCGTCTGGTACTTCCGCCGCAGTCTGTTCGGAAGTCTGCGCCACGCCTTGCTGCGCGGCCTGTGCCCGCTGCTCGGCGCGCTCATCCTCTCGGTGATCTTCTGGCAGACCGCTGTCGCCAGCCTGTCACCGGACTTCGGTAGCGGCTCGCACCTGGGCGGTATCGGTCTGGTGTTCATCATCGCCGTGGTGATCCTGCTGCTGGGCCTGGTGCTGATGCTGTTCACCCGCTGGCGCGCCCCGGCGTTCTTTCAGGGCGCCACGCTGGAAGCGCTGCCGCATCAGGGCTGAGCCGGGCCTGCTGCCTCCCGTCCGCGACGTTCCTATTCAGCAGACGGAATTGTCAGGTTGGACGCTACTGCCTCTTGCGGCGGGGAAGGGTGGCTAGTGGCCCAGAACCGGCGCGCCGGTCGCGCGTGCACCAGCGGGAAAGCCGTGGTGACGCGCCGCCGTCGCGATGGCGAGGGCGGCCAGCGACAGCACCAGCACGGCCCAGATCAGGGCCTGTGGGCCCGCCGTTTCCAGCAGCACGCCGCCCAGAACGCCGGCACCGGCGATGGCACTGTTCCAGGTCACCACGTTCATCGCCAGCGCCGCGTCCGCGCCTGCGCCCGCCGTGTCGGCCAGGGCGGTCTGTAGCAGGGTGGCGGCGCCGCCAAACGTCAGGCCCCAGACGAAGATACCCAGGTACTGCGCCGTCGCGGAGTCGTGGCTCAGGCCAAGGATCACGGCGATCGAGGCGAAGGTGGCCAGACTGATCAGGACGGCCCGACGCAGACTGTGATCGACGATGCGACCGGTGATCCAGATGCCGAGCAGCGAGGCAGCACCAAACGTCAGCAGTACCAGATCGACTCGGTCACCGAGCCCCGCCTGGGCGACGAAGGGGGCGATGTAGGTGTAGAGAACGTTGTGGGCCAGCATCCAGGTAAAGACCACGGCGAGAATGGCGCGGATACCGGGCGTGGCGAGCACTTGGCGAAGCGGTAGCCGCTGGCCTTCCGTTTGCCCGGGATAGTCGGGCACCTTCGCCACGACCCAGACGATCAGGCCCAGCGTGAGTGCGGACATGGTGGCGAAAGCCAGTCGCCATCCCAGCAGACCGCCCAGCCAGGTGCCCAGGGGGACGCCCAGGGACAGGGCAATGGGCGTGCCGATCATCGCCATGGCCATCGCCTTTCCCTGCAAGCGCGGCGCCACCATGCGCCGGGCATAGCCGGCCAGCAGGCTCCAGGCGAGCCCGGCCGCGGCCCCCGCCGCGAAGCGCGCGACCAATGTCAGGAGATAGTGGGTCGAGAGCGCGGTGAGGGTATTGAACAGCAGGAATCCCAGGATGGTGGCGAGCAGCACGTGCCGTCGCCGCCAGTGAGCCGTCGCCATTGTGAGGGGAATCGCGGCCACCAGCGAGCCGGCGGCATAGGCGGTCACCGATTGTCCGGCCAGGGCGTTCGATACCCCGAGCCCCTGGGCTACCTCGGGGAGCAGCCCAGCGGGCAGGGTCTCGGTCATGATGCAGATGAAACCGGTCATCGCCAGCGCCAGTAGCGCCGCCACGGGTAGGCGTTCGGGATCGGGTGTCGAGGTCACGGAAAGATTCCTTAGATATGTATCGGTCGGTACATATCTAAGCAGCCGCGGCTTCGCGTGGTCAATGATTTTTGTATCGGTTAGTATATAAAGCAAACAAGAGAGGAGATTCGCTATGGCTGAACTGGGACGTCCGCGGTCGTTCGATCGTACTCAGGCCATTGACGAGGCCATGCTGCTGTTCTGGCGCTACGGCTATGAGGCCACCTCGCTGAATCGGCTGAAGGCGGCGATTGGAGGCGGTATCACGGCGCCCAGCTTCTACGCCGCCTTCGGTTCGAAAGAGGCGCTGTTCAAGGAGGTGGTCGCCCGCTACATGGAAACCCATGGCCGGGTGAACGATCCCCTGTTCGACGAGGCCCTGGCGCCCCGGGAGGCGATCGCCTCGGCCCTCGGGCGTTCCGCGCGGATGCAGTGTGACGAGCAGTTGCCCAAGGGCTGCCTGGTGGCGCTCGGCACCCTGGGCTCCTATGCGGAAGAAGACTCCAGCATTCCACTGCCGCTGCGCGAAGCCCGCGCCCGGATCCGCACGGGCCTGTTAGCGTGCGTCAGCCGCGGTATCGCCCGTGGCGACCTCGCGGAAGGCACCGACGCTCGCGCCCTGGCGACAGTGTTCGAAGGCTTGCTTCTGGGCATCTCACCCATGGCGCGGGATGGGGTGGCGTTGGCCGTCATCGAGGGCGCCATCGCCCAGGTGATGACGCTATGGGATGGCAACGCGCGCTCGACCGCAATAGCTCGACCAGACGCCTGATGGCCGTTGCGGATCAGGCGGATGCCTCTGGTCGACTGGCTTAGGCGCTCCTGGTCAATGTCATCGATGCCTCGTGTCGCCCCTGGGAGAGTCGACACCCGCCCCCTTATCCCACCAGCGGCGGCGTCCGTGGCGGCACCACTCGCTTCGAACCGGTGGCCTCGTAGGCGACGGCGAGCCTGAGGAGATTCGAGTCGTCATAGGCCCGCCCGGCAAAGGTCAGGCCCACCGGCATGCCGATGTCGCTCATCACGCCCATGGGCACGGTGACGGTCGGTACGCCCAGGTGGCGAATGGCGAGGTTGCCATTGGCGACCCAGACGCCGTTGCTCCAGGCGATGTCGGCGGAGACGGGATTGATCTCGGCATCGGCGGGCGCCACGTCGGCCACGGTGGGGAAGAGCACGGCGTCCAGGCCCTGGGCCTGCAACCAGTCCTCCAGGTCGATCCTGCGCGTGTGTTCCAGGCCGCGCAGGCCGTCGGCAAGGGTGCCGATCTCGTCCCAGGCTTTCAGACCCCGCTCGGCCATGCGCACGTACTCGGCCATCCCGGCGGCCAGGTCGCCCTCGCGATTGGGCAGGGTGCCGGGTTCGTGAGGGAAGATCAGCTCGCCTTCGACGTCCACCAGCCGGTTCAGGTTGGGATCGTTGTTGTCGCGCAGGAAGGTGTCGAACCCCCAGGCGGAGAGATCCCAGAGTTCATCATGGAGAAACGCCTGGGAGACGATGCCGCGGTTGAACACCGTCGGCGCGCCGGGACGGTCGCCTTCGCAGTTGGAGACCAGGGGGAAATCCACCTCGACCACCGTGGCCCCGGCCGCTTCCAGGACCGCGCGCGCCTGTTCCCAGAGCGCGATGACCGAATCGCGGGTATGGATGCGCTGACCGGTTGGGCCGCCGATGCCTGGATTCTCGCTGGTGCCGGCGTCCGGATCACGGTTGATGAACATGCGCGGCACGCCAAGGCGTTTGCCGGCCAGGGCGCTCGCATCGACGGCGAGGTCGCCATAGCGGGCCGGGCGGACCTCCGAGGCCTTGGGCAGTGGCACCCAGGGCTGCAGGCGCCAGAGGTCGCCGGAGGTATCGGGATCGTCCGCCACCACCACGTCGAGCACTTCCAGCAGATCGGCCATGGTGCGGGCATAGGGCACCACCACGTCCATGGTCGGCGTCAGCGGCCAGTTGCCGCGCACCGAGATGACCCCGCGCGAGGGGGTGTAGGCGCAGAGACCATTGTTGGAGGCTGGCCCGCGTCCGCTGGACCAGGTTTCCTCGGCCAGGCCGAAGGCGGCGAAGCTGGCCGCGGTGGCGGTACCGGCGCCGTTGGACGAGCCGGAGGCGAACGGCGCGGTGAGGTAGCCGGCGTTGTAGGGGCTTTCGGCGCGCCCGTAGACGCCACGCTGCATGCCGCCGTTGGCCATGGGCGGCATGTTGGTCTTGCCCAGGCAGATGGCGCCAGCGGCGCGCAGCCGTTCGATGGTGAAGGCGTCGCGCTGGGCGACCAGCTCCTTGAACGCCGGACTGCCGGAGGCGGCGGTCAGCCCCTTCACCAGATAGCTGTCCTTGGCGGTGTAGGGGATGCCATCCAGCGGCCCCAGGGTCTCACCCCGGGCGCGGCGGCGGTCGGACTCGGCGGCTTCGGCCAGGGCGTCGGGATTGCGCACCACCACGGCATTGAGCGCGGTGGCGCTGGTGGGGGGGTCGTAGGCATCGATACGGGCCAGGTAGGCCTCGACCAGCTGCACCGCAGTGGTCTGGCCGGTTTCGAGTGCGCGACGCAACTCGGCGATGGAGCGTTCGGTAACTTCGATCATGGTGGGGTCGCCGTTGAGGATTCCGCTATACGGGAACGGCTGCTGACAGCCATCCCGGAAGAAAAAAGCACCGGTGCAGTGTACACCCGAAGCTTGCGGGGTTCTGATTGCGTACACGCATGGACGCCTTGCCGGACCGCCCATGCGGGGCGGCCGGTCGAGCTCTATCATGGGAGGATTGCCGGGGTTCGCCACTGCCGGGCCGATCCCTTTCCTTGGAGTCAATGATGCTGCAACGCCTATACAACGAGCGGACGGTCCTGCGCTGCTCCATCTTCGCCACGGTGCTCGTCGCGCTGGTGGGCATCGCCTTCGGGGTGCATTCCGGCTCCTACGCCATCGTCTTCGATGGCTTCTACTCGCTGATCGATGCGCTCATGAGCGGCATGGCCCTGCTGGTGGCCATGCTCATCCATCGACACGGCCTGGAGCTGGAGGGTGATCGCAAGCTCGCCGAGCGTTTCAACATGGGCTTCTGGCACCTGGAGCCCATGGTGCTGGCCCTGAACGGCAGCGTGCTGTGCATCGTCGCCTGCTATGCGCTGGTCAATTCGATCATCAGCCTGATGAGTGGCGGCAAGGAGCTGGAATTCGGCGTGGCACTGCTCTATGCGCTGGTGGCCGCGCTGGTCTGCTACGGCGTGGCGGCGGTTGAGCTGCGTATGAATCGGCAGATCCAGTCCGACTTCCTCAAGCTCGACATCAAGAGCTGGATCATGTCGGGCAGTATCTCCGCGGCGCTGGTGCTGGCCTTCCTGGTTGGCGCCCTGGCCCAGGGGACGGCCTATGCCTGGATCACGCCCTATATCGACCCCATGGTGCTGTCGATCATCTGCGTGCTGATCATCCCCGTTCCCTTCAAGACCGTCTGGCAGGCCTTTGCCGAGATCCTCATGGTGACTCCGCCGCAGCTCAAGCAGCAGGTCGATGAGGTGGCTCGCGGGATGGTCGCGCAGTTCGGTTTCCTCGACTACCGTGCCTATGTGGCCAAGGTCGGACGGGCGCGGCAGATCGAGCTGTACTTCATCGTGCCGGTTGGCTGGCCGGCCAAGACCCTGGACGAGTGGGACGCCATCCGTGACCAGATTGGCGAGGCCATCGGTGGCGAAGGCCCGGATCGCTGGCTGACCATCGCCTTCACCACCGATCCGGCCTGGTCGCGCTAGCGCCGCCTGGCTATCGCGGGGTGCACAGGCGCTCGACGTCCGCCGCAAGCTGCTGGAGGACGACGCGGTCCTCGGCCTGGCCGAGACTGGCCTCCGCCCGGGAGAGGGCCAGGCGGGAATGCCGCAGGCACTCGCGCCTGATGCGCGCATCGCCCTGAACCGCCAGGCGGGCGAGTGACTTCTGCAGGCGCATGCCCACTTCCACCAGGGGTGCGGCGTCGCGGCCCACGGGCAGGAAGAAATCGTCGAACAGGTCGTCCAGCGACAGTTCCGGCACCTCGATCTGCGGATAGCGAGGCTCGACCGGGTCGCGGGCGACGGTGAGTTCGGTCAGCAACCGTTGGGCACGGCCCAGGATGGCGATGGCGGTACCCGAGTCGCTGCGCGACGGCACCAGGGCCCCGGTGGCGATCTCGCCCAGGACCGTGAGCCCGAAGCGCGGATCCTGGTCATGTACACGCCGCGCATCCAGGCTGAAGGCCGTCCGTAGCTGGTCGTCCTTGTCGGGCGGCAGGCCTTCGATCCAGAGCAGCGGCTGCGCCGGATCGAGAAAGGCGCCTGGCAGGGCGGCCAGGCGCAGGCGGCCCTTCTTGCCGCAGAGGTCGGCCAGCAGAGACATGTCCACCCGTTGCAAGTAACCCGTGCGATCGGCCATTACCGGTCGGCCGGGCGGCGGTTCGTCGACCGGCGCCGCACGCCCGCCGAGATAGGGATTCGCCAGCCAGCGCTTCAGGCTGTGCTGGGCGGCGGCTTCGATACTGTCGCTGGTGGCATCCAGCTGGCCCAGCCGCGAGAGATGATCGATCCAGCGCAGGAGCGTGAAGACGATCAGCAGGATCACCACCAGGGTCACGGTGAAAAGCACCACGCGGCCGTTGTCGCCATAGAGCCCGGTACTCAGGGCGATGATGCCCACCAGGCTGAACAGGAAGGAACCGAGAAAGGTAGCCAGGGCGTTTTGCGTGGTGCTGTCTTCGAGCAGCAGTGGATAGGCGCGGGGCGTCACGCTGCTGGCGGCGGCGTTGTAGGCCGTCACCATGGTGCTCAGCGAGAAGGTGGTCACCGCTAGCATGCTGCTGGCGATGATGGTGAGGATCTTGTCGACGGCATCGGCACCGACCTTGGTCGGCAGGCCGGCCGGAATGTGGTCGCGCAGCAGCAGGGCGAGGAGGGCGGTCGCCACGCCGGCGACCGAGAAGAGCGTGGCGCGAAACCACAGGCGGCGCTGCAGGCCGCGCAGGACCCAGCCCAGTCGAGCTAGCACCTGCCTCAGCCCATGGTCTGGGGAACGGGAGTGGCGCGCAGCTGAGCGAGGCGCTGGTCAGCCTGTTGCTGGAGTTTGTCGCGCATCTGCCGGGCGGCTTCGCGGGCGTCACCGGATTTCAGCCCATTGCGATCGGCATCGACGGTGGTCAACACCGCACCGAGGGCGCCGTGCAGCAACCGGCCACCGGCCAGGGCATCGCTGCGCAGCGGTTCGATGGTGAGGGGCGTGGCAGTGACCGCGAGGTCCAGCGCTTCCAGGCACAACTGGGCGGTAGCGATGGGAATCTGCACGGCATTGGCCGCTGCCAGGTTGAGCGCCTGCTTGCGGCGCTCGCCTTCTTCGGTGGCACCGCTGGCCTGGCGATCGGCTTCCAGGTAGTTGGCGAAGGCCTGGACATCGGCGTCGGCGCAGGTGCTCAGGGCTTCCTGCAGCCGCTCGCCCAGGGCGATCAATTCGGCATGGCGGGTCACGGGCTGGCGCTGCTGGCTGAGCTTGAGGCCCTTGAGAATCAGCGCCACACCCAGGGACGCCGCCACACCGGCCACCGCGCCGCTACCAGGGGTTGGCAGGGTAGAGCCGGTACCGTCGCGGAATTGGGCGAGGGTCTGCTGCCAGAGAGTAGAGGTTTCGTTCATGCCAACCGCCTGCAAGCAAAGGGTAAGGGAATCGGTCATGACCGACCGCTAATAGGATCGTCCGAAACGGCCGAGGTTCGCTGACTAAGTGCAATAAGCGACCGGTCCCCGGGCCGCCATCGTTCGATTCCTGTCGTACTGGCGAGGGACCTTCAGGTATGGTGGGCTTGAAACAATAAGTTACAAGGAGCTTGATGTGGATCCTGCTGCGCTCGCCTGGGTCGCCCATGACACCCGGCTGATCTTCTGTTGCCTGGCCGCCATCCTGGCCATTGTCCTCCTCATCGCCGTCACCCGGCTGCCGCCCTTTCTGTCCATTCTCATCGGCACCTTCATCGCCGGCCTGGGCGCTGGGCTGCCGGCCGAGGCCGTCACCAAGGCCTTCAGCAAGGGCGCGGGCAGCATCCTGGGCGAGGCCGGTATCATCATCGCCCTGGGCTCGATGCTGGGTGCCGTGATGGCCGAATCGGGCGCCGCCGATCGCATCGCCAGCACCCTGCTGGGGCTGGGCAAGGGCCGCAGCCTGCCCTGGGTGATGGCCCTGGTGGCCATGGTGATCGGCTTGCCGCTGTTCTTCGAAGTCGGCCTGGTGCTGATGGTGCCCATCATCTTCGTCATGGCGCAGCGCTCAAGCCAGCCGCTGTTGCGCATCGCCATTCCGGCGCTGGCGGGCATGACCACCCTGCATGCTCTGTTGCCGCCGCACCCCGGTCCGCTGATCGCGGTGGGGGCGCTGCATGCGGATCTCGGCCTGACCATGCTGCTGGGGCTGGTGATCGCCATCCCGGCGGTGATCCTGGCCGGGCCGCTGTATGGCGGCTGGCTGTCGCGACGCATGGTGATCGAACCGCCAGCCGCGCTGGGCGAGCTATTCAGCGCCCGTGACCAGAGCGCGCACCAGCCGGGCTTTGGTCTGTCACTGCTGGTGATCCTGCTGCCAGTGCTGCTGATGCTGGGCAGTACCTTCGCCAAGGTCGCCCTCGACCCGCACAGCGGTCTGGCGGAAGGCCTGAAGTTTCTCGGCGAACCCTTGATCGCCCTCGGTCTCGCGGTACTGGCCGCCACCGTGCTGCTCGGTTGGGGCAGCGGCATGCCCCGCGAGCGGGTCGGCGGGGTACTGCGCAAGAGCCTGGCGCCCATCGCGGCCTTGCTGCTCACCATCGGCGCCGGCGGCGGCCTCAAGCAGACCCTGCTCGACGCCGGCGTCAGCCATACGGTGGCCAAGGTGGCCGAGGGCGCCCATCTGCCCTACATCCTGCTCGCCTGGCTGATCGCCGTGGCCCTGCGCCAGGCGACCGGCTCGGCAACGGTCGCCACCACCACCACGGCCGGTATCCTGGCGCCGGTAGTGGCAGGGCTCGCCGGTCCCCAGGCCTCGCTGATCGCCCTGGCCATCGGCGCCGGCTCGGTGTTCTTCTGCCACGTCAACGATGCCGGTTTCTGGATGGTGCGTGAATACTTCGGTCTGGAGCTCAAGCAGACGCTGTGGGTCTGGTCGGTGCTGCAGACCCTGGTTTCCGTCACCGGCCTTGCGGGTACGCTATTGTTGTCACTCTGGATCTGACGAACACCTGCCCATGCATGACGTCTCCACCTCGAACCGGCCGCGGCGCCGCGATCTCTTCCTCGGCTTCTTCGGCCTGGGCATCACGGCCTTCGGTGGGGTGCTGCCGCTGGCGCGGCGCTACCTGGTGGAGAAGCGGCGCTGGCTGTCGGGGGAGGAGTTCACCGAATTGCTCGGCCTCTGCCAGTTCCTGCCAGGCGGTAACATCATCAACCTTTCGGTGGCGGTGGGCATGAGATTCGCCGGCTGGAGCGGCGCCCTGGCCGCTGCCGCCGGGTTGCTGGTGGGGCCGACGCTGGTGGTGGTCGGCCTGGGCGTGCTCTACGACCGCTACCATGACGACCCCCTGGTGGGCCGCGCCTTCGCCGGTCTCGCGGCCGCGGCCGCCGGCCTGCTGGTAGCCATGGCGGTCAAGCTCATTCAACCCTTGCGCGGTCGCTGGCTGGCCCTGGGCATCGCCTGCCTGGCCTTCCTCGCCCTGGCGCTACTCAAGTTGCCGCTGCTCTGGACCATGCTGGTGCTCACCCCGATCAGCGTCCTGCTCAGCTATCGGCAGGGCCTATGAGCGCGACCCTGCTGGCGCTGGCGTTGATCTTTACCCAGCTCTCGCTGCTGGCCTTCGGCGGTGGCAACTCGGTGTTGCCGGAGATGCAGCGCCAGGTGGTGACGGTGCACGGCTGGATGAGCGCCGCCGACTTTGCCGCCCTGTTTGCCCTGGCCCAGGCGGCGCCCGGTCCCAACCTGATGATCGTGCCGCTGATCGGCTGGCACGTAGCCGGCTGGCCAGGTCTGCTGGTGACCTCCCTGGCCAAGTTCGTGCCGTCCTCGCTGCTGACGTTGGGCGTGCTGCACCTCTGGCAGCGCTTCGCCGACCGCCCCTGGCGTCGCCATCTGCAGGCCGGACTGGTGCCGGTCACCGTCGGCCTGGTAGCCGCCAGTGCCTGGCTGGTGGGCGTGAGCGTGGCCACTACGCCGCTGTGGGTGCTGATCCTGGCGGCGGGTGCTCTGGGGTCGCTATTTACCCGCTGGCATCCGCTGTGGCTGCTGGCCGGTGGGACACTGGTCGGGATAGTGTTTGGTAGCTAAGCCAAAAAAGCTGGGCAAGATCGTCTAGCCATCGACCCGAGGACATCACCTTGCAGCTAAGCCATCGGCCGGTCCAGGACAGTGACCTGCCCGCCCTATGCGAATTTTCCAAAAACCCCACGGAGCTGATGTTCTGGTTTCCCCGTGCCCACTTCCCGCTCACCCCGGTTCAGTTGCAGACCGCCATCGCGGAGCGTCGCGACAGCCGCGTCGTGGTGGCGGGTGGGCGAGTGGTGGGATTTTCCAACTTCTGCAGGTGGGCGGATGAGGTGTATGCGATTGGCCATGCCGTCGTTGATCCCGCCTACCGGGGGCAAGGGGTCGGACGTTACCTGCTGAAAATGATGATAGAGCGCGCGTTCGAGACGCACGGCGCTCGTGAAGTGGTCCTTTCCTGTTTCAACGCAAACGTGGCGGGGCTACTGCTCTACCAAACCTTGGGCTTCACCCCCTATGCCATCGAAGAGCGACGTTCGGTCGCCGATGAGCGGGTGGCGCTGATTCATCTCAGACTGCCACGGCCTCGCCGGTGATCACCCGTCCCCAGAATCCCTCGCTGCGCGAACTGCTGTTCACGGTACGCGGGTCCATCGTCCAGGCCATCTGGCGCAAGCTCCTCTACGTGGTGCTGCTGAGCCTGGCGGTGACCCTCAGCCATGGCGTCATCCTCCGCTTCGACTTCGGCCTGACCACCACGCCGCTGACCCTCTGGGGTCTGACCCTGGCGATCTTCCTCGGCTTTCGCAACACCACGGCCTACCAGCGCTTCTGGGAGGCGCGCGGCCTGTGGGGAGAGCTGCTGATCGCCGGACGCAATCTGGCGCGCCAGGTCGAAACCCTGCTACCCGGCCTGAACGCGGCCGAGCGCCGCCAGCTGCTGGCTCCACTGTTGGCCTTCGGTTATGCGCTGCGTGATCACCTGCGCCGGGAAGCACCGTCTGCCGATCTGCAGCGCTTGCTGGCGGGGGAGCAAACCCTGCTCGCGGCCCCTCACCGACCCAGTGCGCTGATCCGCCGACTTGGCACGACGCTGGTTGCCCGCGCGCGACAGGAAGGGCTCGGTGACCCTCTGATCGCCAACGTCGATAACCAGCTGGACCGGCTGACCACGGTGCTCAGCGGCTGCGAGCGCATCCGCCAGACACCCATTCCTTATCCCTACATCCTGATGCTGCACCGGGTGGTGCACGTCTATTGTTTCCTGCTGCCGTTCTGCCTGGTGGACAGCCTGGGCTGGTTCACGCCCCTGGCGGTGCTGGTGCTGGCCTATACCTTCTTCGGCCTGGACGCCCTGGGCGACCAGATCGCCGACCCTTTCGGCACCCAGCCCAACCATTTGCCGCTGGACGCCTTGAGTCGTGGTCTGGAAATCGCCGTGCTGGATCTGCTGGGCGAGCCCACCCCCGAGCCGATCCGGGCGGAGGAGGGGTTGTTGCGGTAAGGCGCGACGATTCGCGTTGATGCGATCGCGGCCATGGGCCGCTCCTACAGCAGAGGTGTATCTGTAGGAGCGGCCCATGGCCGCGATCAGAGTCTGCATCAGGGTGGCCGCATCGGCGGATCACCCTGGCCATGGCCGCGCCTTGCCTTGCTGTCAGGTGTCTTGAGCTTCTTTCGCTCTCCGCCGCGGACGCCTGACCAACTCCCCGCGACAATTCGGACACTGCTCCTGCAGCGGTCCAGTCGCGCACGCCACGCAAAAGGTGCATTCATAGGAGCAGATCACCGCGCCCTCGCTTTCCATCGACAGGGCCTTGGCGCAGTGTTCACATGACGTCCGCATTTCCAGCATGGCTGTCTCTCCCGGTTCAGGCGCCGAAGCGCGCCGCGTAGTGCTGGGGGCTGACCGCCAGGTGTTTGTGAAAGGTGCGCCGGAGATTTTCCGGATGGCCGAAGCCACACAGGCGCGAGACCGTGGCGATGGAGGCCTGGCCGTCCTGCAGCAGTACTCGCGCGGTCTCCAGCCGGACCTGCTCGACATAGCGGCCCGGGCCCATGCCCACCTCGCGACTGAACAGCCGCGACAGGGTGCGGGGCGCCATATGGGCGCGTTCGGCCAGGCGTTCCAGCCCGAGGTCTTCACCCAGGTGCCCAGGAATCCAGTCGAGCAGGGCCGCCAGGCGCGGCGTCCGCCCCGGATCGGGCGCCAGGCAGGCACTGAATTGCGCCTGGCCGCCGGGGCGCCGCAGAAACATCACCAACCGGCGCGCCACTGCCAGGGCCAGGGGACGCCCGAGATCGGCTTCCACTAGCGCCAGGGCCAGGTCGATGCCGGCGGTGACGCCCGCCGAGGTGAAGACATGGGGGTCGCCATCACGCCCCAGCGGGTCATAGGTGTGCAACCGGTCGCCCTGGACCTCGATGGCAGGAAAGGCCGCGAGCTCGTCGACATAGGCCCAGTGGGTGGTGGCACGGCGGCCGTCCAGCAGCCCCGCAGTAGCCAGCAGCAGGGCGCCAGAGCATACCGAGCCAAGACGCCGCACCCGGGGTTCCAGGTCGCGCAGCCAGGCCTGCAGGCCGGCATCCAGACGCAGCGCCTCGATGCCTATGCCACCGGGGATCAGCAGGGTATCCACCTCGCTCACCTCTAGGTCATACCAGCCCTGTTCGGCCTGGATGCCGATGCCGGCCGACGTCCTCACCAAGCCCTCGGCAGCGCCCAGCAGGCGCAGCTGATAGTAGGCGGGCAGGCCCTGGCGTTCCCGTTCCAGGTTGGCCGAGGCAAATACCTGCAGCGGGCCGGTGACGTCCAGGCTCATGACGTCGGGGTAGAGCAGCGCAGCGATCAGCGGCATGGATGGCTCTCCGTAGCGATTTGGCAAGCATGCCTTGGCGTCCATGTAGGCGACAAGGTCAAGGACCCCACGGATCTCGCCATCCGGTGGCAGGATGGATTTGGCGTGACCCGCGCCCGGCCTTATCATCGCCGCCCATGAACTACACCGATCCCAAGCAACTGGCGCCCCTGCTGGAAGCCATCCTGCTCGCTGCCGGCCGACCCCTGACCCTGGAGCGCCTGGCCGAACTCTTCGAAGAGTACGAACGTCCCGAGCCCGCGCATCTGCGCGCCGGCCTCGCCGTGCTCGGCGGCTCCTGTCGCAAGCGCGGCTTCGAACTCAAGGAAGTGGCCTCCGGCTACCGCCTGCAGGTGCGCGAGAAGTACGCGCTCTGGGTCGGACGCCTCTGGGAGGAGCGCCCGCCGCGCTATTCCCGCGCCATGCTGGAGACCCTGGCGCTGATCGCCTATCGCCAACCCATCACCCGCGGCGAGATCGAGGAAGTGCGCGGCGTGGCGGTCAACAGCCAGATCGTCAAGACGCTGCTGGAGCGCGACTGGATCCGTGTGGTGGGCTATCGCGACGTGCCCGGCCGCCCGGCCATGTTCGCCACCACCAGGACCTTTCTCGACTACTTCGACCTGCGCAGCCTCGATCAGCTGCCGCCCCTGGCCGAGGTCCGCCAGCTGGAACCCGAGCCGGCCTCGGTGCTGGAAGACCCCGAGCTGAGCCTGGCGGCGCTGGGGGTAGGGGAGCCGGAGGAAGAAGAGGACAGCCTGGTGATTCCCGAGCGCACCAGCTTTCGCACCCTGCTTACCGAGCTGGACGCCATGGAAACCGGTCTCAAGACCGATTTCGACGACCTGCGCCAGGCGGCGGACGAGGAGGATGAGGGTTGAGTCAGGCCTGTTGGGCTTCGCGTTGCTAAACCCGACCTACGCGCTGAACTGCCCCTTTCCGCGGAAGGACGCCCTCGCTCGAACAGCTCCCTCTCCCTCAGGGAGAGGGTTGGGATGAGGGCACGCTTCACGATGAATGCCAAGCGGAAAAGGCTGCGCCGTTTTCCACGCTACGGTGCTCCCCTGACTGCGGAAGATCACCCCTCGCTCGAATAACCCCCTCTCCCTCGGGGAGAGGGCCGGGGTGAGGGCACGCTCAGGGTGAATGCCCAGGCGGAAAAGGCTGCGCCGTTTTCCACGCTACGGTTTTCCAGTTATCTGATGCGTATCGCGGGCATGGCGTTGCGCCGTAGCCACCGCTCCTACAGCAGCCGGATCTTCTGTAGGAGCGGCCCATGGCCGCGATAAAGACAGTTGCCCTTATCTTCGGAACTCCCCGAAGGAGCCGCCACATCTGTGGACCGACCTTGCCACAACTGAAAACGAAAAAAGCGCCCGAAGGCGCTTTTTTCCATCAGGTCCTACAGACCTCAGGCCGGTGCGTTGACCAGCGCCTTGCAGGTATCGAGCATACGGTTGGAAAAGCCCCACTCGTTGTCGTACCAGGCCATGATCTTCACCAGCTTGCCGCTCACCTTGGTGTGGTTGGCGTCGAAGATCGACGACAGGCGGTTGTGGTTGAAGTCGATGGAGACCAGCGGCTTGTCGTTGTAGCCCAGCACCGGCGAAGCTTCGGCCGCCGCCTTCATGAAGGCGTTGATGGTCTTGGCGTCGGTTTCCTTGGCGGTCAGGATGGTCAAATCGACCAGCGACACGTTGATGGTCGGTACGCGCACCGCCATGCCGCTAAACTTGCCTTGCAGCTCCGGCAATACCAGGCCCACAGCCTCGGCGGCACCGGTCTTGGTCGGAATCATCGACTGGGTGGCCGAACGCGCCCGGAAGGGGTCGGAATGGTAGACGTCCGACAGGTTCTGGTCGTTGGTGTAGGCATGGATGGTGGTCATCAGACCATTCTCGATGCCCAACTCGCGCTGCAGCACCTGGGCGACGGGCGCCAGGCAGTTGGTGGTGCAGGAGGCGTTGGAAATGATCTGGTGCGACTGACGCAGGATGTTGTCGTTGACGCCATAGACGATGGTGGCGTCCACCTCTTTGCCCGGTGCCGAGATGATCACCTTGGAGGCGCCTGCTTCCAGATGGGCGGCGGCCTTGTCGCGGCTGGTGAAGAGACCGGTGCACTCGAACACCACGTCGACCTTCAGGTCCTTCCACGGCAGCTCGGCCGGGTTGCGGATGGCCGTCACGGCGATGCGATCGCCATTGACCACTAGCTTGTCGCCCTCGACGGACACCTCGGCAGGGAAGCGGTCATGAACGCTGTCATACTGTAGGAGATGCGCATTGATGGCGGCGTCGCCCAGGTCGTTGATCGCAACGACCTCCAGGTCCTGGCGATAGCCTTCGGTATACAGCGCCCGCAGCACGTTGCGGCCGATGCGTCCAAAACCATTGATGGCAATACGAATACTCATTGAGAGAAACCTCGCGATAGCTGGGTTTTGTTGTAAAAAACATTACACATGACGCGTGCTAAGCGGAATAATAGCGCCAATTTGGCTGTGAATGTTTTAAATAACAACAAATTTAGCCCGGTGGAGAATCGAAACCATGCATCCTCGCGTCCTCGAAGTCACACAGCGGTTGGTGGAACGCAGTCGTCCGACCCGTGAGCGTTACCTCGCCATGATCCGGGCCGCCGCCAGCGACGGTCCGCAGCGCGGCAAGCTGCAATGCGCCAATTTCGCCCATGGCGTCGCCGGGTGTGGATCCTCGACGGATAAGCAGCGCCTCCGTTTGATGGACCAGGCCAACGTCGCCATCGTTTCCAGCTACAACGACATGTTGTCGGCTCATCAGCCCTACGAGCACTACCCGGAGCTGATCAAACAGGCCCTGCGCGAGATCGGCTCCGTCGGTCAGTTCGCCGGTGGCGTGCCGGCCATGTGCGACGGCGTGACCCAGGGCGAGGCCGGCATGGAGCTGAGCCTGGCGAGTCGTGAAGTCATCGCCATGTCCACTGCGGTGGCCCTGTCGCACAACATGTTCGACGCGGCGCTGCTGCTGGGCATCTGCGACAAGATCATCCCCGGCCTGATGATCGGCGCGCTGCGCTTCGGCCATCTGCCGATGATCTTCGTGCCGGGCGGCCCCATGCCGTCGGGCATCTCCAACAAGGAGAAGGCACGCGTGCGCCAGGCCTTCGCCGAGGGCAAGGCCACCCGCGAAGAGCTGCTGGAATCGGAGATGAAGTCCTACCACAGCCCCGGTACCTGCACCTTCTATGGCACCGCCAACACCAATCAAGTGGTGATGGAAGTGATGGGCCTGCACCTGCCGGGTTCTTCCTTCGTCAACCCCTACACCCCGCTGCGTGACGAACTCACCCGCGAGGCGGCGCGCCAGGTGACCCGCATCACTCACCAGGGCGGCAACTTCATGCCGCTGGGCGAGATCGTCGATGAGAAGTCCATCGTCAACTCCGTGGTCGCCCTGAGCGCCACCGGTGGCTCGACCAACCATACCCTGCACATCCCGGCCATCGCCCAGGCCGCCGGCATCCAGCTGACCTGGGACGACATGGCCGAGATCTCGGCGGTCACCCCGACCCTGGCGCAGGTCTATCCCAACGGCAAGGCCGATGTGAACCATTTCCATGCCGCGGGTGGCGTCAACTTCATGGTGCACACCCTGCTCGAAGCCGGGCTGCTGCATGAAGACGTCAACACCATCATGGGCCGCGGCTTGTCGCGCTACCTGCAGGAGCCCTTCCTGGTGGAGGGCAAGCTGGAGTGGCGCACCGGGCGCGCCGAGAGCCTGGACGAAGACATCCTGCGTCCGGCCAGTCGGCCGTTCAACGAAGAGGGTGGCCTGCGCGTCATGCAGGGCAACCTCGGCCGCGGGGTGATGAAGGTGTCGGCCGTGGCGCCCAAGCACCAGCTGGTGGAAGCGCCGGCGCGCGTCTTCCACGACCAGAGCGAATTGGCAGAGGCCTTCAAGGCCGGCCAACTGGAGCAGGATTTCGTCGCGGTGGTACGCTTCCAGGGACCCAAGGCCCTGGGCATGCCCGAGCTGCACAAGCTCACTCCCTATCTTGGTGTGTTGCAGGACCGTGGTTACAAGGTGGCTCTGGTCACCGACGGCCGCATGTCCGGCGCCTCGGGCAAGGTTCCGGCGGCGATTCACGTCTGTCCGGAAGCCATCGATGGCGGTCCGCTGGCCAAGGTCTGTGACGGTGATCTCATCCGTGTCGATGGGCGTACCGGGGAACTGAAGATTCTGGTCCCGGCGGACGAATGGATGGCCCGTCAGGCGGTCGAAGCGCCCCAGGGCACCGGGGTAGGCTGTGGTCGTGAGTTGTTCGCCTTCATGCGCGGCGCCATGAGCACGGCTGAATCGGGTGCCAGTGCATTCACTTCCAGCCTGGAGGCGCTGAAATGAGTTTGGCTTTGGTTGGCGACATCGGGGGCACCAATGCCCGCTTCGCCCTGTGGCGCGACGGTCGCCTGGAGGCCATCGAGGTCTTCGCCTGTGCGGATTACGCCTGTCCGGAAGACGCGGTACGCAAGTACCTGGCGCAGACCGGCGTGGCGCTGGATGACATCACCGCCGTGTGCCTCGCCTGCGCGGGCCCGGTCGGCGAGGGTGACTTCCGCTTCACCAACAATCACTGGGTGATCAAGCGCGAGCAGTTCTGCCGCGAGCTGGGTCTGACCCATCTGCTGTTGATCAACGACTTCACGTCCATGGCCTGGGCCATCGCCCGCCTGGATCCGGCTGACTCCGTACAGGTCCGTGACGGCATCGCCTTGCCGACCCGTCCGCGCCTGGTGATCGGTCCCGGCACCGGCCTGGGTCTCGCCAGCCTGGTGCCCAGTGGCAAGGATCGCTGGATCGTGCTGCCGAGCGAGGGCGGTCACGTCGATCTGCCGATCAACACCCAGCGTGAATTCGATATCTGGAAGATCCTCAAGCGCCAGTTCGGCAATCACGTCTCCGCTGAGCGCGTGGTGTCCGGCAGCGGCCTGGTCAACCTCTATCATGCAAGCTGCGAGCTGGACGGCCGTACCGCCGCCCTGCACAGCGCGGCGGACATCTGCGAGCTGGCGCTCAAGGGTGATCCCTATGCCGACGCCGTACTGGAGCAGTTCTTCATCTGGCTGGCACGGGTGGCCGGAAACGCGGCCCTGACCCTGGGCGCCCTGGGTGGCGTCTATATCGCCGGTGGCATCCTGCCGCGCTTCGTCGAGCGCTTCCAGAGCGGGGCCTTCGCCCATGCCTTCGCTGACAAGGGCAAGACTAGCAGTGCCTACCTCAAGGACATCCCGGCCTGGCTGGTGACAGCCGAATATCCGGGACTGTTCGGTGCCGGCGTCGCCCTGGATCAGACCATCGCCGAAGCGCGGCAGGCCTGATCCACCCCGGGGTCAGGCGACTACTCAAGGTCGCCCGGCCCCGGTATGCTGCCGGCACTACCGGTAGCTGGCCTCTGGCCAGAACAACAAGAGCGAACATCGCCATGTCCACCCTGGGCAAATCTCTCCTGATCGTCGACGACGACGGGGAAATCCGTGAGCTTCTCGACACCTATCTCACCCGTGCCGGCTATCTGGTGCGTACCGTTGGCGACGGCCGGGAGCTGCGCCGGGCGCTGGGTGACTTCGTCCCCGACCTGCTGATCCTCGACGTCATGCTTCCCGGCGAAGACGGCTTCGCCCTCTGCCGCTGGATGCGCGAGCAATCGAGCTGCCGCCAGGTGCCCATCATCATGCTCACCGCCAGCTCCGATGAAGCCGACCGGGTCATCGGCCTGGAACTGGGCGCCGACGACTACCTGGGCAAGCCCTTCAGCCCTCGCGAACTGCTGGCGCGCATCAAGGCGCTGCTGCGCCGCGCCGGCTTTGGCGAAACGCGTCCGGTGGCTACGGGTCTGCTGACCTTCGACGACTGGCGCCTGGATCCGGTCAGCCATCGGCTGTTTCACCGCGACGGCGAGGAGGTCATCCTGTCCGGCGCCGATTTCACCCTGCTCAAGCTGTTTCTCGATCATCCCCAGCAGATCCTCGACCGCGACACCATCGCCAATGCCACCCGTGGGCGCGAGGTGCTGCCGCTGGAGCGCATCGTCGACATGGCGGTGAGTCGCCTGCGCCAGCGTCTGCGGGATACCGGCAAGTCGCCGCGGCTGATCCGCACCGTGCGGGGTTCCGGGTATTTGCTCGCCGCCGAGGTCAGCGGGCTGGTCGCCGATGCGGTGTAGCGGTTCACTCACTCGGTTGGTGCCACGTTCCCTGCTGGCGCGCATGCTGCTCCTGACCCTGCTGGCCGTACTCCTGGCCCAGGGCGCCTCGGCATTGTTCTGGTCGGCCGCCCTGCGCAGCGATCGCAACCAGGGCCTGCAGACCGCCGCTCGCAGCCTGGGCTACTCCATCGCCGCCAGCGTGCGCTATTTCAGTCTGCTGCCACCGGCCTATCGCCCGCTGGTGCTGGAACAACTGCGCAACATGGGCGGCACGCGCTTCTTCGTCTCCCTGAACGAAAAGCCGCTGACCATGCAGGCGTTGCCGGCGACCCCGGGGCGTCGCGCGGTGCTGCAGGAGGTCGAAACGGTGCTGCGTGAGCGCCTGGGCGCCACTATGCCCATGTACGTGGAATTCATCGGCCCGCAACAGCTGCGCCTGTTCAACGGCGCGGTGGCGCTCGACGACCTGCCGCGCTCCTGGGCGCACTATGCGCTAAGCCTGGAACCGCTGGAGCCACCGGTGCTGGTGACCCAGATCCGCATCGGTGAAGGGGAGTGGGTGTACCTGGCGACCCTGATGCCGGCGCCTTACTACAGCCTGGACGAATCCTGGCTGCCCCTGCAGCAGCTGCTGTTCATGGTCTTCAGCAGCGCCTTCCTGCTGCTGTTCATCGGCCTGCTGATCCGCTGGCAGAGTCGCCCGCTCAAACGCCTGTCGCGCGCCGCACGGGAGCTGTCGCTGGAGGTCCATACGCCGCCGGTGCGGGAAGAGGGCGCCCAGGAGATCCGCGAGGTCACCCGCGCCTTCAATGCCATGCGTGAACGCATCGCCCGCTACCTGGACGAGCGCGCCCAGCTGTTCAGCGCCATCTCTCACGACCTGCGCACCCCTATCACGCGGCTGCGGCTACGTGCCGAGTTGGTGGACGACGAGGTGATGCAAGCCAAGCTGGTGCGTGACCTGGATGAGCTGGACCTGCTGGTCAAGGGCGCCCTGCAGTGCGTCAAGGACACCGACATCCACGAGAATCTGGAGCCGGTCGATCTCCAGGCACTGCTGCTGCAACTGGTGGAGCCCTTCACCCAGGAGCAGCCGCCGCGGGTCCGTCTCACCGGTGAGGCCCAGGGCACTCTGTTGGGCAAGCCCCTGGCGCTCAAGCGCTGCATCGGCAACCTGCTGGACAATGCCCTCAAGTATGGCCATCGCGCCCACCTGCAGGTGGAAGACGACGGCCATGTCTTCGTCCTGCATGTCGACGACGAGGGGCCTGGCGTGCCGGAGCAGGAGCTGGAGCAGGTCTTTCAGCCCCATGTAAGACTGGCTACCGATCGCCATGGTTACGGCCTCGGCCTGGGCATCGCCCGCAATCTGGCCCACGCCCATGGCGGCGAGGTAGAGCTGCGCAATCGCCGCGAGGGTGGTCTGCGGGTGACCCTGACGCTACCTCGTAGCTAGTGTGGTGGTCCAGAAGCCGACCGCACAATCTGGTGGCGCTTTTTTTGCCCAGGTGGCGTTGCCACTACTTGCCATGGCGCTGTTAGGACTCGTCGCGGCGCCTGGCCTGAGCAAAAGAATCACCTGCCAATTCTTGCTCGAACTCTAAAACACCACGCTAGACACTGGTCGGCCGCTATGTCACCAGTCCGTGACAAAACTCCTTCCCTTCGTTACCCACGGCCGCAGTCGTCTGACTAGACTCGGCCCAGCTCCAATAAAAAAACAACAAGGAACGACCCCTCATGAATGCGTTGAATCGTCTCGCTCTCGCCGTTTCCCTTTCCTGCGCCGCCGTCGTCGCCCCCCTGACCGCCCATGCCGGTGAGGTCGAGGTGCTGCACTGGTGGACCTCCGGTGGCGAGGCTCGCGCTGTCGATGTCCTCAAGCAGCTGATGCAGAAGCAGGGCGATACCTGGAAGGACTTCGCCGTGGCCGGTGGCGCTGGTGAAGCCGCCATGACCGTGCTCAAGACCCGCGCCGTATCCGGCAACCCGCCGTCCGCTGCCCAGCTGAAAGGCCCCGACATCCAGGAATGGGCCAGCATGGGCTTCCTGGCCAACATCAGCGACATCGCCAAACAGGGTAACTGGGACACCATCCTGCCCAAGCGCGTGGCCCAGACCATGCAGCATGACGGCGAGTACGTCGCCGTGCCGGCCGGCATCCACCGCATCAACTGGCTGTGGATCAACCCCGCCGTTTTCAAGAAGGCCGGCGCCAAGGTCCCCACCACCCTGGACGAATTCTTCGAAGCCGCCGACAAACTGAAGGCCGCTGGCGTCGTACCCCTGGCCCACGGTGGCCAGAACTGGCAGGACGGCACCATCTTCGAATCCCTGGTCATGGCCATCATGGGCCCGGAAGGCTACGACAAGGTCTTCGTGCAGACCGATGCCGACACCATCCGCAGCGACAAGATGGTCGAGGTCTTCAAGACCTTCAAGCGCATCAAGGGCTACGTCGATCCCAACGCCGCCGGTCGCGACTGGAACCTGGCCACCGCCATGGTCATCGAGGGCAAGGCAGGCATGCAGATCATGGGCGACTGGGCCAAGGCGGAATTCACCGCTGCTGGCAAGAAGCCGGGCGTCGACTACGAATGCGTGGTCATGCCAGGCACCCAGGGCGACTTCATCTACAACATCGACTCCCTGGCCATGTTCAAGATCAAGAACAAGGACAACCAGAAGGCCCAGGACGATCTGGTGCGCACCGTCATCGACAAGCCCTTCCAGGAGGTCTTCAACCTCAACAAGGGCTCCATCCCGGTGCGTAACGACATCGACCTGTCCAAGTTCGACAGCTGCGCCCAGCAGTCCGCCAAGGACTTCCAGGCGGCCAACGCCGATGGCAAGGCCGAGCCGAGCATGGCGCACAGCATGGCCAACACCAGCTACGTGCAGGGCGCGATCTTCGACGTGGTGACCAACTTCTTCAACGACGCCAACGCCGATCCGAAGAAGGCCACCGAGCAACTGGTCGCCGCCATCCAGGCCGCGAAGTAAGCGCAAACAGCCATCGCTGAGGATTGTTTATCGCGGCCGTAGGCCGCTCCTACAGGCCAACCATCGGCTGTAGGAGCGGCCCATGGCCGCGATCATCTAACTGCCTGACGCCAAGATAATACCACCCCCGAGAATGCCTCCATGGCTCTTACCGAAACTCTTCCCGCGACGGCAGTCACCCGGCGTCCGGACCGGCTGCAGCGCCTGCTGCCCAAGCTGGTGCTGGCGCCCACGGCCATCGCCATGGTCGTCTGCCTCTATGGCTACATGCTGTGGACGGCGGTGATCTCCTTTACCAATTCGCGCTTCCTGCCCAGCTACAATTTCGCCGGTTTCGCCCAATACGCGCGGCTGCTGGAGAACGACCGCTGGCTGGTGGCCTGCAAGAACCTGGCGATCTTTGGCGGCCTGTTCATCCTGTTGAGCCTGGCCATCGGCGTCTTCTTCGCCATCCTGCTGGACCAGCGCATCCGCCGCGAAGGCTTCATCCGCACCATCTATCTCTACCCCATGGCGCTGTCGATGATCGTCACCGGTACCGCCTGGAAATGGCTGCTCAACCCCGGCATGGGCTTGGACAAGCTACTGCGCGACTGGGGCTGGGAAGGCTTTCGCTTCGACTGGCTGGTGGACCCCGACCGGGTCATCTACTGCCTGCTGATCGCTGCCCTCTGGCAGGCCTCGGGTTTCGTCATGGCGATGTTTCTCGCTGGTCTGCGTGGTGTGGATTCCTCCATCCTGCGCGCCGCCCAGGTCGACGGGGCAGGGCTGCCCACCATCTACCTGCGCATCGTCCTGCCGAGCCTGCGGCCGGTGTTCTTCAGTGCGGTGATGATCCTCGCCCACATCGCCATCAAGAGCTTCGACCTGGTCATGGCCATGACCGCGGGCGGCCCCGGCTATGCCTCGGACCTGCCGGCGGTATTCATGTACCAGCACACCTTCACCCGCGGCCAGATGGGCCTGGGTTCGGCCAGTGCGGTGCTGATGCTTGGCGCGGTGCTGGCGGTGCTGGTGCCCTACCTCTACTCGGAATTGCGGAGCAAGCGAAATGGCTAAGGCTCTGAACGTCAATCGCGTAGCCATCCACGCCACCCTGATCATCGCCTGCGCGGTCTATCTGGTGCCGCTGCTGGTGATGCTGCTGACCAGCTTCAAGACCCCGGACGATGTCCGTACCGGCAACCTGCTGAGCCTGCCTCTGGACTGGACGGTGATCGGCTGGCTCAAGGCCTGGGACGTGGTGCACAGCTACTTCTGGAACTCCTTCATGATCACCGTCCCAGCGGTGCTCATCTCCACCTTCATCGGCGCGCTCAACGGCTACGCCCTGTCGAAGTGGCAGTTCCGTGGCTCGAACCTGCTGTTCAGCCTGTTGCTGTTCGGCTGCTTCATTCCCTTCCAGGTGATCCTGCTGCCGATGTCCTTCACCCTCGGCCAGCTAGGCCTGGCCAACACCACCGCCGGCCTGGTGCTGGTGCACGTGATCTACGGCCTGGCCTTCACCACGCTGTTCTTCCGCAACTACTACGTGGGCATTCCCGACGCCCTGATCAAGGCGGCGCGGCTGGATGGGGCCGGCTTCTTCACCATCTTCTTCAAGATCCTGCTGCCGCTGTCCACGCCCATCGTCATGGTCAGCCTGATCTGGCAGTTCACCCAGGTGTGGAACGACTTCCTGTTTGGCGTGGTGTTCGCCAGCGGCTCGTCACAGCCCATCACCGTGGCCTTGAACAACCTGGTCAACACCAGCACCGGTGCCAAGGAATACAACGTCGACATGGCCGCCGCCATGATCGCCGCGCTTCCGACCCTGCTGGTCTACATCTTCGCTGGCAAGTATTTCGTCCGGGGCCTGACCTCGGGCGTGGTCAAAGGATAAGGAAGGCCACCATGGCAGCTCTCGAACTCAAAAGCGTACGCAAGACCTACGGCAACGCCGCCCAGGAAGCCCTCAAGGGCATCGATATCCGCATCGATACCGGTCAGTTCCTCATCCTGGTCGGGCCCTCCGGCTGCGGTAAGTCCACCCTCATGAACGCGATCGCCGGCCTCGAGGACATCAGCAGTGGCGCCATCTGCCTGGATGGCGAGGATGTCACCCAGGTCGAGCCCAAGGACCGGGACATCGCCATGGTGTTCCAGTCCTACGCCCTCTATCCGACCATGACCGTGCGCGAGAACATCGCCTTCGGCCTGAAGATCCGCAAGACGCCCAAGGAGCAGATCGACGCCGAGGTGGCGCGAGTGGCCAAACTGCTGCAGATCGAGCACCTGCTCGAACGCAAGCCGGCACAACTCTCCGGTGGCCAGCAGCAGCGGGTGGCCATGGGCCGCGCCCTGGCGCGCCGGCCCAAGCTCTATCTGTTCGACGAGCCGCTGTCCAACCTCGACGCCAAGCTACGGGTGGAGATGCGTACCGAGATCAAGCTGATGCACCAGCGCCTGCAGACCACTACCGTCTACGTCACCCATGACCAGATCGAAGCCATGACCCTGGGAGATCGGGTCGCGGTGATGAAGGATGGCGAGGTGCAGCAGTTCGGCACCCCTGAAGAGATCTACAACGATCCGGCCAACCTCTTCGTCGCCAGCTTCATCGGCTCACCGCCGATGAACTTCGTGCCGGTGCGTCTCGAAGCCCGTGAGGGCAGGGTAGTCGCGCGAGTCACCGGCGACACCGGCGACAGCCAGGTGGAGTTGCCGGAACTGGATCCGGCGCTGGCCGGCAGAGAGGCTATCCTTGGGGTGCGTCCGGAGCAGATCCAGTCGGCGCATCCGGCGGATAGCGCCGTCCCAGGCATCCTGACACGCGTCCAGGTGGTCGAGCCCACAGGTCCGGATACCCTGCTATATGCCGAGTGGAACGGCACCAAGGTGTGCTGCCGGGTCGCCCCGGGTGAGGCGCCTCGGGCGGGCGATCAGGTCTTGTGGCGGATCGATCCGCGACGGGCGGTACTGTTCGATCCGGCCAGCGGTCGCCGACTTTCTTGAACCTAGCTCATGGCTGAAACGTTACAGCAATGGTAAGGTCCGCCCGCCGCCGCGCCTGAGGTCGGGTTGCGGCCTTACCAGAGGCCCGGGATTGACCCCCGGCTGCCGTGACAGACAGGAGAACAGGAATGGCACTACCCCGAGTCGTGGTCTTTGGCGAAGCCCTCACCGACATCGTCCAGGGCAATCCTGGCGAATGGCGGGGTTACCCGGGTGGCGCCCCCTGGAACGTGGCGCGCGGCCTGGCCCGGCTGGGTGTGGACAGCGCCTTCGGCGGCGCCATCAGTCAGGACGGCCTGGGTGACGAGATCGCCTGGCAATCGGAAACCGCCGGCCTTGATACCCGCTTCCTGCAGCGCGTCGCCGCCGATCCCCTGGTGGCCATCGTGCCGTCGAGCCGCCCACCGCGCTATTTCTTCGCGGGCGAAGCCGATCTGCAGTTCGATCCGGCGCTGCTGCCTGAAGGCTGGCTCGACGCTGCCGAAGTCTGCCATTTCAGCTGCATCAGCCTGGCTCGCTATCCGCTGGCCGACACCTTGCTGGACCTGGCGCGCAACGCCAAAGCCGCCGGCAAGCGCCTGAGCTACGACCCCAACTGGCGCAACCTGATGGGTGACCGCTATCGCCAGCAGACCTTCCCCGAACTGGTGCGCCTAGCCGACGACATCAAGCTGTCCGACGAAGACATCCGCCAGATCTACCCCGGGCTGGACGAGCGTGCCGCGCTGGACGAGTTGCGCACCCTCAATCCCCACGCCCGTATTCTTTTCACCCGCGGCGAGCACGGTCTGGTGCTCTATACGCCGGAAGGCGAGTGGCAGCAGGCCGCCATCGCCGTGGACGTGGCCGACACCGTGGGTGCCGGTGACGCCTGCATGGCCGGCTGGCTGGCCTCGGGCCTGCTGGGCCTGACCGATCTGCAGCAGCGCCTGAGATTTGCCGCCGCCAGTGCCTCGGTGTCCTGCCGTCACGCCGGCGCCTATGCGCCGACTCGCGCCGACGTGGAAGCGCTGCTGCAGGTGAGTCCCCACTGAGACGTTTTCCCACAACAATAATAGCCGCCAAGGAAACCCGATGGACTTCCCCGATTTTCGTCGTCGCGACACCCTGCTGGAGCACGTACGCCAGACCCTGGCGTTCTACCATCCCCGCTGTGTTGATCCGCAAGGCGGCTTCTATCATTTCTTCAAGGACGACGGGACGGTCTATGACCGCCAGACCCGTCACCTGGTCTCCAGCACCCGTTTCGTCTTCGATTTCGCCATGGCCTATCGACACTTCGGCGACCCGGCCTATCTGGACGCGACCCGTCACGGCCTGAGGTACCTGCGCGAGCGGCATCGCCAGGCCAATGGGGGCTATGCCTGGCTGCTCGACGGCGACACCGTGGTGGATGGTACCAACCATTGCTATGGCCTGGCCTTCGTGGTGCTGGCCTATGCCCATGGCCTGCTCGCCGGAATCGAGGAAGCCCGTGGCTGGCTGAGCGAAGCCTGGGAATCCCTGGAAACCCATTTCTGGCGTGAAGCCGACGGCCTCTACGTCGACGAGATCAGCGCCGACTGGCAGACCGTTTCATCCTATCGCGGCCAGAACGCCAACATGCACGCCTGCGAAGCCCTGCTGGCCGCCTTCGAAGCCAGCGGCGAGACGCGCTATCTGGATCGCGCCGAGACGCTGGCCCGCAACATGACCCAACGTCAAGCGGCCTTGACCAAGGGGCAGGGCGGCGTAGCCGACCAGGTCCCCGGCGGCCTGATCTGGGAGCACTACCACAGCGACTGGTCCATCGACTGGGACTACAACCGCGACGATCCGGCGAATCTGTTCCGGCCCTGGGGCTTCCAGCCCGGGCACCAGATCGAATGGGCCAAGCTGCTGCTGATCCTTGAACGCCATCGCCCCCAGCCCTGGCTGCTGCCGCGTGCGAGAGAGCTGTTCGACGTGTCCTGGCGCCTGAGCTGGGATGGCGAGCACGGCGGCCTCTACTACGGCTTCGCCCCGGATGGTTCGCCCTGCGATCCGGACAAGTATTTCTGGGTGCAGGCCGAGGCCCTGGCCGCCGCGGCGCTGCTGGCGGAGCGCAGTGGCGAGGCCCGCTATTGGGAACACTATGAGGCGCTCTGGCGCTACAGCTGGACGCATTTCATCGATCACGAGCACGGCGCGTGGTGGCGCCTGCTCGACCGTCGGAACCACAAGTACTCCGACGACAAGAGTCCGGCCGGCAAGGTCGACTACCACACCATGGGTGCCTGTTACGAAGTCCTCAACGTCCTGCCGTAAGTATTAGAGACGCGGGTTTCGGGCCCTGGGTGTCATCACTTCAATAAAAAGGGATCTCAGTAATGAATAGTCAGAATCACAAGAATCGTTCGGGGCTCGCACTGCCCCTGGTGTCGCTGCTCGCCCTGGCGGTCTCCGCCGGTGTCCAGGCGGCCCCCCAGGCCAATCCGGGTGGCAACTTCAGCGGCGTCAACAACACCGAGGCCGCCTTCGAGCCCCTGGGCAACACCATGACCGGTGACTGGGGTGGCGTGCGCAAGGACCTGCGCGACAAGGGCTGGGACATCAAGCTCGAATACGTGGGCGAAGGCGCGACCAACCTGCGTGGCGGCTACGACGACGATCGCACCGGGCGCTGGAGCTCGCAGTACATGTTCGGCCTGTGGGGCGACATGAACAAGATCGCCGGCTGGGAAAACTCGGTGTTCAAGCTGGCCATCACCTCCCGTGACGGCCGCAACCTCACCGACGACCGCATCACCGATCCGCGCGTGGGCGGCTACTCCTCGGTACAGGAAGTCTATGGCCGTGGCCAGACCTGGCGTCTGACCCAGCTGTGGCTGTCCAAGGGCTTCTTCGACGGTCGCCTGGACATCAAGGCCGGTCGCTTCGGTGAAGGCGAGGACTTCAACTCCTTCGAGTGCGACTTCCAGAACCTGGCGTTCTGCGGCTCCCAGGTCGGCAACTGGGAAGGCGTCTGGTACAACTGGCCCGTCAGCCAGTGGGCCCTGCGCGTCAAGTACAACCTGACCCCCGAGCTGTTCGTCCAGGTCGGTGCCTACGAGCAGAATCCGTCGCTGCTGGAAACCGGCAACGGCTTCAAGCTCAACGGCAGCGGCACCAAGGGTGCGGTCCTGCCGGTGGAAATGGTCTGGTCGCCCAAGGTCAACGGCCTGCCGGGCGAATACCGCGTCGGCTACTACTACAGCACCGCCGATGCCAACGACGTCTACGAGGACGTCAACGGCAACTCCGCGGCCCTTACCGGTCTGGACTACAAGGAGCACTCCAGCAAGCACGGCTACTGGGTCGTCGCCCGTCAGCAGATCACCGCTCACAATGATGACCCGAGCCGTGGCCTGTCGGTGTTCGCCAACTTCACCGCCCATGCCAAGGACGTCAACAAGGTCAGCAGCTACGTCCAGGCCGGCCTGGTCTACAAGGGCCCCTTCGATGGCCGTCCCAAGGATGACATCGGCTTCGGCGTCGCACGCATCACCACCAACGGTGACTTCCGCGACAACCAGCGCGCCCTCAACCAGGCCGCCGGTGCCACCGACTACAACGATCCGGCCTTCACGCCGCTGCAGCACAACGAGTACGACGCCGAGATCTACTATGGCGTGCACGTGACCAACTGGCTCACCGTGCGCCCCAACCTCCAGTACATCAAGAATCCGGGTGGTGTGCGTGAGGTCGACAATGCCGTGGTGGGTGGCCTGAAGGTTCAAGCGGTTTTCTAAATCGCTCCCATAGCCCGCCATCCTGCCCGATGGCGCTGGACAGGGCCCTGCAGTGGTTATACTGCAGGGCCTTTTTCATTTCCGAGGTTGCCGTGGGTAAGGTCGAAAGTCCCTGCATCAGCCAGTGCAAGATCAAAGACGACGTCTGCCAGGGATGTGGCCGCAAACGCTCAGAGATCAAGGGATGGAAAGAGCTGAAGGACAAGGAGCGCAAGGAAGTCATCGACAAGTCGAAGAAGCGCCTGAAGAAGCTCAAAAAGGGCTGAGCGCTCTTCGCTCGGAGTCGTATTGTAGGTTGGGCTGAGTGCAGCGAAGTCCAACGTTGGCCATGTCACCGCCGCATTGTTGGGCTTCGACGATAAAGCCGTCTCAGCGCGCCTACACCTGATGGAGTCGAGCGCCCACTCGGCCAGCCCCCTCTCCCCGCGGGAGAAGGTTGGGTAAGGGCGCTCCTCGCCACCTAACACCGAGCGCCGTGGTCGGCACTTCCCGTAGGTTGGGCTGAGCGCAGCAAAGCCCAACAATGCCAATCCAGCTCCCCCTGTTGGGCTTCAACGATAAAGCCGTCTCAGCCCAACCTACGCCTGATGGAGCTGAACGCCTGCTCGGCTAGGCCCCCTCTCCCCATGGGAGAGGGTTGGGGTGAGGGCGCTCCTTGCCACAGAACACCGAGCGTCCTGGTTGGCACTTTCCGTAGGTTGGGCTGAGCGCAGCGAAGCCCAACAATGCCAAGCCAGTTCCCTGCTGTTGTGCTTCAACGATAAAGCCGTCTCAGCCCAACCTACGCCTGATGGAGCTGAACGCCTGCTCGGCTAGGCCCCTTCTCCCCATGGGAGAGGGTTGGGGTGAGGGCGCTACTTGCCAACGAACACCCGGGTGGAAAAGGCTGCGCCGTTCTCCACGCTACGGTTAACCGGACATCGAACAGCTCTCGCTACGCCCGCTCCACCTCATCCAGCAACCCCATGAACGCCTGAGCCGCATTCGAATGGGTACGCTCGGTATGCAGGATGTAGCCCAGCCGCCGCTCCAGCTGAATCCCCGGTAGCGGCAGCCGGCGGACCTGATCGTCCAGCAGGGTACGCGGCAGGACGCTCCAGGCCAGGCCAATGGAGACCAGCATCTTGATCGTCTCCAGGTAGTTGGTGCTCATGGCGATGTTGGGTGTCAGTCCCTGGGCATCGAACAGACCATGGACGATCAGGCGGGTAAAGGTATTGCCGCCGGGAAACACCGCCGGGTGCCGCGCCACATCGGCCAGGCTGACCTCCTTCTGGTTTGCCAGCGCATGCTCGGGCGCCGCCACGAAATCCAGGGGATCGTTCCACACCGGCACCGCCTTGATCGGCGCCGCGGTCTGGGGCGCCAGGGTGATGATGGCCAGCTCCACCCGCCCATGCAGGATCTCGTCGTAGGCCGCTTCCGAATCGAGAAAGCGGATATCCAGGGCGACCTCGGGATACTCCCGAGTGAACCGTCTAAGGATCGGCGGCAGCCGGTGCAGGCCGATGTGGTGACTGGTCGCCAGCGTCAGCCGGCCGCCGATGGCACCATTGAGATTGGTCAGAGCGCGTCGGGTGTCATCGATCACGCCTAGAATCTGATAGGCGCGGGGGAGCAGGGCGCGTCCGGCCTCGGTCAGGCTGACCTCGCGCCCGATGCGGTCGAACAATCGCAGCCCCAGTTGCTGCTCCAGCGCGGCGATGCGTTTGCTGACCGCAGGTTGGGTCAGGTGCAGACGCTCGCCGGCGTCGGAAAAGCCGCCCAGTTCCGCGACGGCCACGAAGGCATTGAGATTGGCGAGGTCCACGACTTCGAATTCCTGTTGGTTATGCGCTTCATGAAAAAGATGAATTTGTTTCATGCGAGCCTAGCGCGGTATCTTTGACCCCACAAGCACCAAGGGCATGCAAAGGCCCGTGCCGTTCCACGCCTGATGAGGAATCCACCCATGGCTGGCAAGACGCTCTACGACAAACTCTGGGATATGCACCTGGTCAAGCAGCGCGACGACGGTTCCGCGCTGCTCTACATCGACCGCCACATCATCCACGAAGTGACCTCGCCCCAGGCTTTCGAAGGCCTGCGTCTGGCCGGCCGCAAGCCCTGGCGTCTGGACGCCAACCTGGCGACCCCCGACCACAACGTGCCGACGACTCCCGATCGCAAGGAAGGCCTCGACTCCATCAAGGACGAGATCTCGCGCATCCAGGTCCGCACCCTGGACGAGAACTGCGACGACTTCGGCGTCACCCAATTCAAGATGAACGACGTCCGCCAAGGCATCGTCCACGTGATCGGCCCGGAGCAGGGCGCCGTGCTGCCCGGCATGACCGTGGTCTGCGGTGACTCCCACACCTCCACCAATGGCGCCTTCGGCGCCCTGGCCCATGGCATCGGCACCTCCGAGGTCGAGCACGTGCTCGCCACCCAGTGCCTGGTAGCCAAGAAGATGAAGAACATGCTGGTAAAGGTGGAAGGCGACTTGCCCTTCGGCGTCACCGCCAAGGACATCGTCCTCGCCGTCATCGGCAAGATCGGCACCGCCGGCGGTAACGGCCATGCCATCGAATTCGCCGGCAGCGCCATCCGCGCCCTGTCCATGGAAGGCCGCATGACCATCTGCAACATGTCCATCGAGGCCGGTGCCCGGGTTGGCATGGTGGCGGTGGACCAGACCACCATCGACTACGTCGAGGGTCGTCCCTTCGCGCCCACTGGTGCCGTCTGGGAAGCCGCCGTGGCCGAGTGGCGTGGCCTGGTATCCGATGCCGATGCCCACTTCGATACCGTGGTCGAGCTCGACGCCACCCAGATCAAGCCGCAGGTCAGCTGGGGCACCTCGCCCGAGATGGTCCTGGCCGTCGACCAGCAGGTGCCGGATCCGACCCGCGAAGCCGATCCGGTCAAGCGCGGTTCCATCGAACGCGCCCTGAAATACATGGGGCTCAAGGCCAACCAGCCGATCACCGACATCGTGCTGGATCGCGTCTTCATCGGCTCCTGCACCAATTCCCGTATTGAGGACCTGCGCGCCGCAGCCGCCGTGGCCAAGGGCCGCAAGGTCGCGGCGACCCTCAAGCAGGCGCTGGTGGTGCCGGGCTCCGGTCTGGTCAAGGCCCAGGCCGAGCGCGAAGGCCTGGACAAGGTGTTCATCGAAGCCGGCTTCGAGTGGCGCGAGCCGGGCTGCTCCATGTGCCTGGCGATGAACGCCGACCGCCTGGAGAGTGGCGAGCACTGCGCCTCCACCTCCAACCGCAACTTCGAAGGCCGGCAAGGCGCCGGTGGCCGTACCCACCTGGTGAGCCCGGCCATGGCCGCCGCCGCTGCCATCGCCGGTCGTTTCGTCGACGTCCGCGACTTCGCCAACGCCTGAGGAGCCTGACCATGCAAGCCTTTACCCAGCACACCGGTTTGGTCGCTCCCCTGGATCGCGCCAACGTCGACACCGACCAGATCATTCCCAAGCAATTCCTGAAGTCGATCAAGCGCACCGGCTTCGGCCCGAACCTGTTCGACGAGTGGCGTTACCTGGACGTCGGCCAGCCCGGCCAGGACAACAGCAAGCGCCCGCTCAACCCTGACTTCGTGCTCAACCAGCCACGCTACCAGGGCGCCAGCATCCTGCTGGCACGGGAGAACTTCGGTTGCGGTTCCAGTCGCGAGCACGCGCCCTGGGCGCTGGATGGCTACGGCTTCCGCTCGGTGATCGCGCCGAGCTTCGCCGACATCTTCTTCAACAACAGCTTCAAGAACGGCCTCTTGCCGATCATCCTCCCCGACGCCGAGGTGGACGAGTTGTTCCGCCAGGTCGAAGCCCATGAGGGCTACCAGCTGGTGGTCGATCTCGAAAGCCAGACCGTGCGCCGCCCCGATGGTGTGGCGCTGCCCTTCGAGATCGATGCTTTCCGCAAGCACTGCCTGCTCAACGGCCTGGACGACATCGGCCTGACCCTGCAGGATGCCGACGCCATCGGGAGTTTCGAAGCCCGCTATCGCCAGAGCAGTCCCTGGATGTTCCCCAGCGCCTGAACCCAGTCGCCGGCCCTCGGGGTCGGCGCTCTTTCCGGAGGCTCCATGAGCGGTGAACACGAGCAACACGTACAGCAGCAATTCGGCGCCACCGCCGAGGCCTACCTGACCAGCGCCGTCCATGCCCAGGGCGCCGAACTCGCCGAGTTGCGCGACGCCGTAGCGCAGCGAGAAGGCGCCAAGGTGCTGGATCTCGGGTGCGGTGGCGGTCACGTGAGCTACAACGTGGCGCCGGTGGCCGGGCAGGTGGTCGCCCTGGATCTGGCCGAGGAAATGCTGTCGGTGGTCAAGCGCACCGCGGCCGAGCAGGGCCTGGACAACATCAGCGTCCAACCCGGCATGGCTGAGCATCTGCCCTTCGGCGATGCCAGCTTCGACTTCGTCTTCAGCCGCTATTCGGCGCACCATTGGCGCGACATCGGCGCCGCCCTGCGCGAAGTGCGCCGGGTGCTGCGGCATGGCGGCGAGATGGCCATCATCGACGTGATCTCGCCGGCCAACCCGCGCCTGGATACCTATCTGCAGACGGTGGAGATCCTGCGCGACATCAGTCACGTGCGTGACTACTCCTTCGCCGAGTGGCATCGCCTGCTGGACATGGCGCGCCTGGGCGTGACCCGCTGCCGCCGCCAGCGCCTGCGCCTGGACTTCGCCAGCTGGACCGAGCGCATGCGTACCCCCGAGCCGCAGTGCCAGGCCATCCGCAGCCTGCAGAGCAAGATCGGCCAGGAAGTGCGCCAATATTTCGAAATCGACCGCGACGGCTCCTTCAGCGTCGACGTCATGGTTCTCTGGGCCCAGCCCATCTGATGTGAGACAGGAAAAGACAATGAGCAAGCAGATCCTCATCCTGCCGGGCGACGGCATCGGTCCGGAAATCATGGCCGAAGCGGTCAAGGTGCTGGAAACGGTCAACCGCGATCATGAGTTGGGCTTCGAGCTGGTCCACGACGACCTGGGCGGCGCGGCCATCGATCGCTACGGCGTCCCCCTGGCCGATGAGACCCTGGAGCGCGCCCGCGCCGCCGCTGCCGTGCTGCTGGGCGCCGTGGGTGGCCCCAAGTGGGACAAGCTCGAGCGTGACATCCGCCCCGAGCGCGGTCTGCTGAAGATCCGTTCCGCCCTGGGTCTGTTCGGCAACCTGCGTCCGGCGATCCTCTACCCGCAGCTGGCCGAGGCCTCGACCCTCAAGCCGGAAGTGGTCTCCGGCCTTGACATTCTCATCGTCCGCGAGCTGACCGGCGGCATCTACTTCGGCTCGCCGCGCGAGACCCGGGTGCTGGAGAACGGCGAACGCCAGGCCTTCGATACCCTGCCGTACAGCGAAGGCGAGATCCGCCGCATCGCCCGTGTCGGCTTCGACATGGCGCGCCTGCGCGGTAAGAAGCTGTGCTCGGTGGACAAGGCCAATGTCCTCGAATCCAGCCGCCTGTGGCGCGAAGTGGTGGAGGAGGTGGCCAAGGACTATCCGGACGTCGAACTCAGCCACATGTACGTCGACAACGCTGCCATGCAGCTGGTGCGCGCGCCCAAGCAGTTCGATGTGATCGTCACCGACAACATGTTCGGCGACATCCTCTCCGACGAAGCCTCGATGCTGACCGGCTCCATCGGCATGCTGCCCTCGGCGTCCCTGGACGCCCATAACAAGGGCATGTACGAACCCTGCCACGGCTCGGCGCCCGACATCGCCGGCCAGGGCGTGGCCAACCCCCTCGCGACCATCCTTTCGGTGGCCATGATGCTCAGATACACCTTTGGCGCCGCCGTGGCGGCCGAGGCCATCGAGGCGGCGGTGGGCCAAGTGCTAGACCAGGGGCTGCGGACCGGCGACATCTGGTCGGAAGGCAAGCAGCGGGTCGGTACCCGCGAGATGGGCGAAGCAGTGGTCGCCGCCCTCGCAAGGCGTTAATCTGATCGGCCGCCAGGGGAGGCGGCCGTCCTCAAGACAATAAAGGTGCAGTAGCGATGAAACGTGTAGGTCTGATCGGTTGGCGTGGCATGGTGGGCTCCGTGCTCATGCAACGCATGCTCGAAGAGCGGGATTTCGACTTGATCGAGCCGGTGTTCTTCACCACCTCCAATGTCGGTGGTGAAGGCCCTGCCATTGGCAAGGGCGTGGCGCCGCTCAAGGATGCCTACAGCATCGACGAGCTCAAGACCCTCGACGTCATCCTTACCTGCCAGGGCGGCGACTACACCAGCGAGGTGTTCCCCAAGCTGCGCCAGGCCGGTTGGAAAGGCTACTGGATCGATGCGGCTTCCAGCCTGCGCATGCAGGATGACGCTGTCATCGTGCTGGACCCGGTCAACCGTCGCGTCATTGACCAGGCCCTGGCCGATGGCCGCAAGGACTTCATCGGCGGCAACTGCACCGTCAGCCTGATGCTGATGGCCCTGGGCGGGCTGTTCGAAGCCGGTCTGGTGGACTGGATGAGCGCCATGACCTATCAGGCCGCGTCCGGTGCCGGTGCTCAGAACATGCGCGAACTGATTCGCCAGATGGGCGCGACCCACGCCGCCGTCGCCGACAGCCTGGCCGACCCGGCCAGCGCCATCCTCGACATCGACCGTCAGGTCGCCGAGACCCTGCGCAGCGAGGCCTTCCCCACCGAGCAGTTCGGCGTCCCGCTGGCCGGCAGCCTGATCCCCTGGATCGACAAGGAACTGCCCAACGGCCAAAGCCGCGAGGAATGGAAGGCCCAGGCCGAGACCAACAAGATCCTCGGTCGCTTCAAGAATCCCATTCCCGTGGATGGCATCTGCGTGCGCATCGGCGCTATGCGTTGCCACAGCCAGGCGCTGACCATCAAGCTGAACAAGGACGTGCCGCTGTCCGACATCCATGGTCTGATCAGCCAGCACAATCCCTGGGTCAAGCTGGTGCCGAACAACCGCGACGTCAGCATGCGCGACCTGACCCCGGCTGCCGTTACCGGCACCTTGAGCGTACCGGTTGGCCGCCTGCGCAAACTGAACATGGGCTCCCAGTACCTGGGCGCCTTCACCGTGGGCGACCAGCTGCTGTGGGGCGCCGCGGAGCCGTTGCGCCGCATGTTGCGGATCCTGCTCGAGCAGTGAGCCGACGGTTAAACGTTTGCCTATAGAGGAGGGCCGCCAGTAAAGTGCGGCCCTCTTTCGTTGCGGACCGTCCTATCATGACTGCCAGAGATATCGCCCTCATCGGCGCCACCAGTGCCTATGGCGAAGCCATTCGTGAGCTCCTCGACGAACGTGACGTGCCGCTCGGCAGGCTGCACCTGCTCGCCAGCGGTGAATCGGCGGGTCAGAATCTGCCCTTCCGAGGCAGCAATCTGCGCGTCGCCGGTCTCGAAGGTTTCGATTTCGCTCAGGTCGGCCTTGTCATCCTCGCGGTGCCGGCAGCCGTGGTGGAAACCCTGAGGCCACAACTGACCGCCGCTGGTTGCGCCGTACTGGACCTCAGTGGTGCCTCCGCCGCGGCGTCCGTACTGCCGCGCATCAATGGCGAGACGCTCGATAGCCTTCCCGCTGCCGCCTGGCTTGGCGTACCGCTCGCGGCGGCACAGGCCGCTGCCAGCGTGGCAGCCGTGCTGGCTCGCTTCAATACGCTCAGCGATGCTTCCCTGACCGCCTGCCTGGCCGCGTCCGGCGCCGGCCGTGGCGGTGTCGAGGAGTTGGCGCGGCAGGCCACCGAACTGCTCAATGGTCGGCCCGTCGAGGCCCGGCTGTTCGAAGGCCAGCTGGCCTTCAATCTGCTCGGTCGCACCGGTGCTCCCGCTGTGGGTGGCTATACTGCCCAGGAACATCGCCTGCTGGACGAATGTCAGCAGGTGCTGGGCGAGACCTTGCCGGTACTGGACGTCACTGCCGTACAGGCGCCCGTGTTCTTTGGCGACAGCCTGGCGCTGAGTCTGCGGGGTAGGGAAGCCTGGCAGCTGGAGCAGGTGCTGGAAGCGCTGGGTGATGAGCCCGGGCTGGCACTCGACGAAGACGTTGACTGTCCGTCGGCGGTGGGCGATGCCCTGGGTCGCGAAGAGGT
Organism: Pseudomonas oryzihabitans; assembly: GCF_001518815.1. Taxonomy (NCBI): domain Bacteria; kingdom Pseudomonadati; phylum Pseudomonadota; class Gammaproteobacteria; order Pseudomonadales; family Pseudomonadaceae; genus Pseudomonas; species Pseudomonas oryzihabitans. The sequence continues at coordinate 2,753,116 of NZ_CP013987.1, read as the reverse complement.
GCTGGTGGGACGGGTAAGGCTGCATCCGCGGGATGCGCGGCGGCTGGAGTGCTGGTTGGTGGCGGACAACGTCAGATTGTCGGCGCTCACGGCCGTTCAGCTGGCCGAATTGTTGCTTAAACAGTCGGCCTAAAAGATACTTCGTGAAATGCTTCGCCCTTTTGGCTTGAGCGAAAGGGCAGTAGTCGTGGCACGCAGCGATGGACACAGGCGCCCGCACGGTGGCGCGATCGACAGCTTCTAAAAAGGGACGGTCATGGTTCGAGTTCAGAAACTGGTGCGGGCAATTGCAGCGGCGAGCGCCTTGATGTCTGGCGCGGCCCAGGCCCTCAGCCTGGGGGAGATCCATCTCAACTCCGCGCTCAATCAGCCCTTCGATGCCACCATCGATCTGTCGGACCTGCGTGATCTTGGCACCGCCGACCTGCGACCCAACCTCGCGTCCGCCGAGGACTTCGGCAAGGCCGGCGTCGACCGTGCCTTCTTCCTCAACGATCTCAAGTTCGCGCCGGAAGTGCGCAATGGGCGGGCCGTCATTCGCGTGACGTCGGCGCGCCCGGTGCGTGAGCCCTATCTGAACTTCCTGCTCGAGGTGAATTGGCCAAGCGGGCGTATCCTCCGCGAGTACACGGTGCTGTTGGATCCGCCGCTCTACACCCCCCAGGCTGCGGCAGCGCCCTTCGCCCCCCAGGTTCCGGCCACGCCGCGTGCACGCAACACCACGTCGAACGCTTCACGTCCGGCCACGCCGCCCGCCGCGCCAGCGCCGAGCGCGACCCAGACGCCTGGTACCTACACCACCGAGCCGCGTGACACCCTTTGGGAAGTGGCGGCGCGCAATCGCCCGGCGTCCACTGTCAGCGTCGATCAGACCATGCTGGCGATTCAGGATCTGAACCCCAACGCCTTCATCGATCGCAACATCAACCTCATGAAGAGCGGCCAGGTGCTGCGCCTGCCCGACCAGGCACAGGCTGGAGCACGTCCCCAGCGCGAAGCCGTAGCGGAGATCGCGCGTCAGACCCGGGCCTGGAGGCAGGGTGGCGACAGTGCTCCGACCGGTACGCCGCGTCGGCAGGTGGATGCCTCCGCCCAGCCGAGTGGAAACGAGGCGCCGGCGACCGCCGCGCCCAAGGACAACCTCAAGCTGCTCTCTGGCCAGTCGTCCAGCCGCGGAGGCGACTCCGCAGGTGGAAAGGGCAGTGATCAGGCCCTCGCCGACAAGCTGGCGGTGACTCAGGAAAGCCTGGACACCACCCGGCGCGAGAATGAAGAACTCAAGAGTCGTCTGGGCGATCTGCAGTCGCAGCTCGACAAGCTGCAGAAGATCATGCAGCTCAAGGACGCTCAGCTGGCCCGGATGCAGGCCAACATGGCCAATCCGCAGGCGGCAGGTCAGCCCGCCGCGCAGGCCACGCCTGAGACGGCGGCCCCAGGCACGCCTGCTCCCGCCGAAAACCCCAACACGCCAGTGCCTCAGGATCCGGCGGCGACCGCGCCTGCTACGCCGCCGGCCGAGGCTGCACCGGCTCAACCCGCCACGCCGCCGGCCAGCGAAGCCGCTACCGGTAACGCGCCGCCCGCGGCGAGTGCCAACGAGCCCAAGGTCATTCCGGTCACCCCTAGCAGTCCGGCGACCGAGCCTACCGAAGCGACCAACAGCTTCCTTGACGAGATTCTCAGCAACCCGCTGTGGCTGGGCATCATCGGTGGCAGCGCACTGCTGGCTCTGCTGGTGCTGCTGATGATCAACTCGCGCCGCAATGCGGTGAAGGAGGCCGAGCGCGAGCGGGAGGCCGAAGCGGCGCGTCCCGATACCGTCTTCGATGCCGATCCCGAGCTGGGCGACCACCACGGGCTCGCGGGCCTGGAACTGAGCCAGGCCGGCCAGGATACCTCCCGCGACGCCGACGCCCAGGACGATGCCCTGGGGCAGGCGGACATCTACATGGCCTACGGCCGCTTCAGCCAGGCGGCTGAGGTGCTCAAGAAAGCCAGCGACCAGGAACCTCATCGCGCCGATCTGCGCCTCAAGCTCATGGAAGTCTATGCCGAGATGGGTGACAAGGACGGTTTCCAGCGCGAGGAGCGTGAGCTCAAGGAGATCGGCGGTGCCCAGCCAGAGGTCGAGCACCTGAAGTCACGCTATCCGGCCATGGCTACCGTGGCCGTGGCCTCCGCGGCGGTCGGCGCTGCGGCCCTGGCCGCCGCTCATGAGTTGAGCGAAGAACAGGCCCGGGATCAGGGTTTCTCGGCGACCGAGGACAGCCAGGACTTCGACCTGTCCCTGGATGACTTCGGCACCGAAGATAACCATGCGACCCAGCCTGCCGGCCCGGCTGAAGAGCCGCTGTTCGGCGAAGCCTTTGCCGAAGCCAAGGCCAACGCAGCGGACTCCCGGGACGACTTCGACTTCGATCTCAACTTCGACCCCGAACCCGCCGCTGCTCCCGGTACCACTCCGGCGACCAAGGATGACGACTTCGCCCTCGACTTCAGCGAGTTCGAGCGGCAGGGCGACCTGGCAAGCGACGAGGCACCGAGCACCGCGGCATTCGATGAGCCGCTGACCACGCCGGAGGAGCCGGCCGCCGATGCCGAGTTGCCGGCGCACTTCGATCTCGCCGACTTCGAGGAGCAGCCTGCGGCCAAGCGTGAGAGCGACGAGGAGTTCGCCGCACGCCTGCAGGAGGCTTCGCGTCAGTTCGATGCGGAAACCACCAGCGGGTCGTCGAAGGAAGATGGGCTGGACGACTTCGATTTCCTGTCCGGTGAAGACGAGACCGCTACCAAGCTGGATCTGGCGCGTGCCTACATCGACATGGGCGATCCCGAGGGTGCCCGGGACATCCTCGACGAGGTACTGGCCGAGGGGAATGCCGGGCAGCAGCAGGAAGCACGGGCGATCATCGCCCAGCTCAGCTGACGCCGGTCGGGCTTGGCAGAGGAGGGGAGGCGCTATAAGCTGCCACCCCTTTTTTTGCCTGGCCGCCGCCTTGGATTTTCTAGACCCCACCATCATCGTTCCCCCGCAACGCATCGCGCTTGGCGTCGAGTACAAGGGTGCTCGCTATCGCGGCTGGCAGCGCCAGCAACACGGTGTGCGCTCCGTTCAGGAGACGCTGGAAGACGCCTTGTCCGAGGTCGCCGCGGCACCTATCGCCCTGCACTGCGCGGGGCGGACCGATTGCGGGGTGCATGCTACCGGCCAGGTGGTGCATTTCGAATCCCCTGTCGCTCGACCGCTCAAGGCCTGGGTGATGGGCACCAACGCCAATCTGCCGTCCGACATCAGCGTCACCTGGGTCAAGCCGGTCAGCAATGAATTCCATGCCCGTTTCAGCGCTATGGCCCGGCGTTACCGCTATGTGATCTACAACGATCCGATCCGGCCTGCCCACCTGGCCGAAGAGGTCACCTGGAATCATCGGCCGTTGCGGATCGAACCGATGCGTGAAGCCGCCCAGGTGCTGCTCGGTACGCACGATTTCACCTCCTTTCGCGCCAAGGCCTGCCAGGCCAAGTCGGCGATCAAGACGATCCACCATCTGCGTCTCTGGCAGAGCGGACGGCTGATCGTGCTGGATATCCGCGCCAACGCCTTCCTGCATCATATGGTGCGCAACATCGCCGGGGTGCTGATGGCGGTGGGCTGTGGCGAGCGGCCGGTGGAATGGGTCGCCGAGGTCCTGGCCGCGCGTGAGCGGCGCCTGGGCGGTGTTACGGCCCATCCCTACGGCCTCTACCTGGTGGACGCCGAATATCCCGAAAGCACGCCCGTGCCGAAGCGGCCGCTGGGTCCGTTGTTCCTGGGGCATATCCCCGAGCTGGATGACCCCCAAGGCTGACGCTGGGCAGGTGGTCTGCTAACATCCATCGATTTGGAACGAGGTCATTCCGGTTTGGCTAACGTTCGAGTGAAGATCTGCGGCATCACCCGGGTCGAGGATGCGCTGGCGGCTGCGGCAGCCGGTGCCGATGCCATCGGCCTGGTGTTCTATGCGCGCAGCCCGCGGGCGGTCACGGCCGCTCAGGCACGGCAGATCGTCGCGGCGCTGCCGCCCTTCGTGACCAGTGTGGGGCTGTTCGTCGATGCCTCGCCCTGCGAGATCGAAGAGACGCTGGATGCCGTGCCCCTGGATCTCCTGCAATTCCACGGCGACGAGTCGCCGGCCCAGTGTGCCCGTTATCGCCGTCCCTATATCAAAGCCCTGCGCATGCGCGAGGACATCGACCTTGCCGGCATCGCCCGGGACTATGCGGACGCCCGCGGTCTGTTGCTCGATACCTATGTCGCTGGCGTACCCGGAGGTACCGGCCAGGCGTTCGATTGGACGCGCGTGCCTGCTGACCTCTCGCTGCCATTGATCGTGGCGGGTGGGCTGGACGCGGACAACGTCGCCACGGCCATCGCCGCATCCCGGCCCTATGGCGTGGACGTGAGCGGCGGCGTAGAGCAGGCCAAGGGCATCAAGGATGCTGCCGAGATCGCGCGCTTCATCGCCGCTGTGCGGGGTGCGCCGGTCGCCTGATGTGACCCTCGTGGGCCGATGGCCGTCCACACCTGCGACATATTCGACAGGCCCGCCTCGCGCGGGGCTGAAGTCCGGCTCCCTTGGAGGCGGCATGAGACAAGAGGGTAGCGGCCCGGGACGTAGCGGGCGCTGCCGAACCTATTAGATGCTCAAGGAAGGCGTGGCCTAGGCCGCGCTGGGAGCCCATGCAAGTGGAGAGAGATGCATGAGCAATTGGCTGGTCGACAAACTGATTCCTTCCATCATGCGGTCCGAGGTGAAGCGCAGTTCGGTGCCGGAAGGTCTTTGGCACAAGTGTCCGGCCTGCGAAGCGGTCCTCTACCGTCCGGAGCTGGAAAAGAACCTGGACGTGTGCCTGAAGTGCGGTCACCACATGCGTATCAATGCGCGTCGCCGCCTGGACATCTTCCTCGACGCCGAAGGTCGTGAGGAATTGGGTACCGAGCTGGAGCCGGTAGATCGGCTGAAATTCCGCGACAGTAAGAAGTACAAGGATCGATTCACCGCAGCGCAGAAGGAAACCGGCGAGAAAGATGCCCTGATCTCCATGCGTGGCACCCTCAAGGGCATGCCGGTGGCGGTCTGTGCCTTCGAATTCTCCTTCATGGGCGGCTCCATGGGCGCCGTGGTCGGCGAGCGCTTCGTGCGCGCGGCCAATGTGGCCCTGGAACAGCGCTGCCCGCTGATCTGCTTCTCCGCCTCCGGTGGTGCGCGGATGCAGGAAGCCCTGATCTCCCTGATGCAGATGGCCAAGACCTCCGCGGTGCTGGCACGCTTGCGCGAAGAGGGCATTCCCTTCATCTCCGTGCTGACCGATCCGGTCTACGGTGGTGTCTCCGCCAGTCTGGCGATGCTGGGTGACGTCATCGTCGCCGAGCCCAAGGCCCTGATCGGCTTCGCCGGTCCGCGCGTGATCGAGCAGACCGTGCGTGAAAAGCTGCCGGAAGGTTTCCAGCGCAGTGAGTTCCTCCTGGACCACGGCGCCGTCGACCTCATCGTGTCGCGCAAGGAGCTGCGTGACCGCCTGGCGCGGTTACTGGCGACCTTCCAGCACCAGCCGGTTCCGGCGGCCTGATGGCTTCGCGCAGCCTCGCGCAGTGGCTGGCCTATCTCGAGCAGCTGCATCCCTCGGCGATCGACATGGGCCTGGACCGGGTGCGCGAGGTCGCGCAGCGGTTGGGGCTGACCCGGCCGGCCCCGCGGGTAGTGACCGTGACCGGCACCAACGGCAAGGGCTCCACCTGTGCCTTTCTCGCCAGCCTGCTGCGCGCCAGCGGGCAGAGGGTGGGCGTCTATGCGTCGCCCCATCTGGTGCGCTACAACGAGCGCGTCGACGTCGATGGCGCCCTGGCCAGCGATAGCGAGCTCTGCACCGCCTTCGCCGCGGTGGAAGCCGCCCGTGGCGAGATCAGCCTGACCTATTTCGAGGTGGGCACCCTGGCGGCCTTTTGGCTGTTCGAGCGCGCCGACCTGGACGTCGCCGTCCTCGAAGTCGGTCTGGGTGGCCGCCTGGACGCGGTGAACCTGATCGACGCCGATCTGGCCTTGGTCACCAGCATTGGCCTGGATCACGCCGAATGGCTGGGCGACACCCGCGAAAGCGTCGCTGTGGAAAAGGCCGGCATCTTCCGCGCCGGCAAACCGGCTCTCTGTGGTGACGTGCAGCCTCCAGCGGAGGTGGCCGAGGCTGCCGAGCGGCTGGGAGCACCGCTGCTGCAACGCGGCGAAGCCTTCGACCTGCAGATCGAGAGCGCCAGCTGGTTCTGGCGCGGTCGGGATGCCCAGGGCAACGAGCGACTCCTGCCTGGCTTGCCGTTGCTCGATTTACCCATGGAGAACGCGGCGTTGGCGCTACAGGCCTATGCCTTGCTCGACCAGCCCTGGCTCCCCGAGCAGATCGCTGCCGCCTTGCTGGCCACCCGTATGACCGGTCGGCTGGATCGTCGGCAGGTTGAGCGGGCAGGGGAGGCGCGTCACATCCTGCTGGACGTGGCGCACAACCCGCATGCGGCCGAGTACCTGGCCCGCCGCCTGGCAATGAAGCCGATCGCCGGCGTGCGTCGGGCGGTATTTGGCGTGCTGGCGGACAAGGACCTGGACGGGATCCTGGCACCGCTGGAAGGGCTCTTCGCCAGCTGGGCGGTGGCCACGTTGCCGACCGGACGCAGTCGCGATGGCGCCGAAGTGGCGGGGATCCTGACCGCACGCGGCGCCAAGGCCGAGGTCCATGCCTCGCTGCTGGCCGCCTTCGAGGCGCAACTGGCGGCCAGTGCGGCGGCCGACGAGGTGGTCGTGTTCGGCTCCTTCTATAGCGTTGCCGAGGTCGTCGCGCAGCTTTCTTCCCCATCCGAATCCGCGGAGGCATAACCCATGCTCAAGCAACGAGTCATCGGAGCGCTGGTGCTGCTGGCGCTGATCATCATTTTCGTGCCCATGCTCTTCAATCGCCAGGATGACGCTCGCAAGGTGGTGGTCGAGGCACCGCCCCAGCCGGCGGCGCCCACCGTGCCCAGCACCGAGGTACAACCGGTGCAGACGCCTGAGGCACCGCCGGTGGTGGTGGTCCCCGACGAGCCGGCCAAGCCGCTCGGCAAGCCGCAGACGCCTATCGCCGGTACCTCCGGTCAGGCGCCGGCACAGAACGCTCCGGTAACGGCGCCGCCGCCACCCCAGGCTGCACCTGCCGCCCCGGTCGCCAAGGCGCCTGCCGCCAGCGCTCCTGCCGCTCCGGTCGCTACCCCGGCACCGGCCGCCAAACCTGATTCGCGCCTGGGCGCGGCCAACCTACCGAACAGCTGGTCGGTCCAGCTGGCCAGCCTGTCGTCCCGGCCCAGTGCCGATGCGCTGCAGGCCAAGCTGCGCAGCCAGGGCTACAACGCCTATGTGCGGACCGCCGACGGCATGAATCGCGTCTTCGTCGGGCCGGTGATCGAGCGCAGCGAGGCGGATCGCTTGCGCGATCAGCTCAACAAGCAGAATGGCGTCAAGGGCTTCGTCGTACGCTTTCAGCCAGAGCGCGGTTAACCCGGTCACAAGGCTCTGCTAGAATGCAGAGCCTTTTTGTTAGTGGACCTTGCCGTGGGCTTCACCTGGGTGGACTGGGCGATCGTCGCCGTTGTCATCGTTTCCTGCCTGATCAGCCTCAAGCGCGGCTTCGTCAAGGAAGCGCTGTCACTGGCCACCTGGATTGTTGCTGGTGGGGTAGCCTGGGTATTCGGCGGGGCGCTTTCCACCTACCTGGTGGACTATATTCAGGTGCCTTCCGGACGGGTGATCGCCGCCTGTGTCATTCTCTTCGTGCTGACGCTGCTCGTCGGCGCTCTGGTGAGCTTCTTGCTTGGCGAATTGATCCGCGTCACCGGATTGTCGGGCACCGATCGCTTTCTCGGCATGGCGTTCGGCGCCGCGCGGGGCGCCCTGTTGATCACCGTGGCCGTGGGCCTGTTGAGCCTGGGGCCAGTCCAGCAGGACGGCTGGTGGCAGCAGTCGGTGCTGGTGCCGCATTTTCTCCTGGTAGCCGATTGGTCGAAGAATCTGCTGTTGGGCTTTGCCGGTCAATGGCTGGGCGCGACGCCCATGCCGAGCCTGCAACTGCTGCCACAGCTGGGGCCCAAGGCCCCGTGAACCGTTTTCCAGGCCTCGCTCTGCCGGGGTCATCCTGCGATGGTTCGCCGTCGCATCACTTGAAACAGTGGGGTCGCGTCACATGTGTGGCATCGTAGGTATCGTGGGCAAGACGAACGTCAACCAGTCGCTATACGACGCGCTCACCGTCCTTCAACATCGCGGTCAGGATGCCGCCGGTATCGTGACCAGTCGGGACGGTAAACTCTACCTGCGCAAGGACAACGGCCTGGTTCGCGACGTCTTCCAGCAACGACACATGCAGCACCTGATCGGCCACATGGGTATCGGTCACGTGCGCTATCCCACGGCCGGCAGCTCCAGCTCCGCCGAGGCGCAGCCGTTCTACGTGAACTCGCCCTATGGCATCACCCTCGCGCACAACGGCAACCTGACCAACGTCGAGCAGCTGTCCCGCGAGATCTACGAGTCCGATCTGCGCCACGTGAACACCACCTCCGATTCCGAGGTGCTGCTCAACGTCTTCGCCCACGAACTGGCGGTGCGCAACAAGCTGCAGCCGACCGAGGACGACGTCTTTGCCGCCGTATCCGAAGTCCATGAGCGCTGCCGTGGCGGTTACGCCGTGGTGGCCATGATCACCGGCTACGGCATCGTCGGCTTCCGCGATCCCAACGCCATTCGTCCCATCGTCTTCGGCCAGCGCCACACCGAATACGGCGTGGAATACATGATCGCTTCCGAAAGCGTCGCCCTCGACGTGCTCGGCTTCACCCTGATCCGCGACCTGGAGCCGGGCGAAGCCGTGTACATCACCGAAGACGGCCGGCTCTACACCCGTCAGTGCGCGCAGAATCCGCAGTACGCGCCCTGCATCTTCGAACACGTCTACCTGGCCCGCCCGGATTCCATCATCGATGGCATCTCGGTCTACAAGGCCCGCCTGCGCATGGGCGAAAAACTCGCCGAGAAGATCCAGCGCGAGCGTCCGGATCACGGCATCGACGTGGTCATCCCGATCCCGGATACCAGCCGCACTGCGGCCCTGGAACTGGCCAACCACCTGGGCGTCAAGTTCCGCGAGGGCTTCGTCAAGAATCGCTACATCGGCCGTACCTTCATCATGCCCGGCCAGGCCGCGCGCAAGAAATCGGTACGCCAGAAGCTCAATGCCATCGAGCTGGAATTCCGCGGCAAGAACGTGATGCTGGTGGACGACTCCATCGTCCGCGGCACCACCTGCAAGCAGATCATCCAGATGGCCCGCGAGGCGGGCGCGAAGAAGGTCTACTTCTGCTCGGCCGCCCCGGCAGTGCGCTTCCCCAACGTCTACGGCATCGACATGCCCAGCGTCCACGAGTTGATCGCCCATGGTCGTACCACCGAGGAAGTCGGTGAGCTGATCGGCGCCGACTGGCTGATCTACCAGGACCTGCAGGACCTGCAGGAGGCCGTACGGACCCGCAAGGCACCCAAGGTCGAGCAGTTCGATTGCGCGGTGTTCGATGGCGAGTACATCACCGGCGACATCGATGCCGCCTATCTGAACCGGATCGAGCAGGCGCGCAACGACGCGGCCAAGGTCAAGCACCAGGCGGTCAGCGCCATCATCGATCTCTACAACGACTAAGGAGCTGCACATGAGCCAAGACTGGGATGCCGGACGCCTGGACAGTGATCTCGAAGGCGCGGCCTTCGAGACCTTGGCGGTGCGGGCAGGGCAGCAGCGCTCGCCTGAAGGCGAGCACGGCGAAGCCCTGTTCCTGACCAGCAGCTACGTGTTCCGTACCGCCGCGGATGCGGCGGCGCGCTTTGCCGGCGAAGTGCCGGGCAATGTCTATTCGCGCTATACCAATCCCACGGTCCGTACCTTCGAAACCCGCATCGCGGCGCTCGAAGGGGCGGAGCAGGCCGTCGCGACCGCCTCGGGCATGTCGGCCATCCTGGCCATGGTGATGAGCCTGTGTAGCGCTGGCGACCATGTGCTGGTCTCGCGCAGCGTGTTCGGCTCCACCATCAGTCTGTTCGAGAAGTACTTCAAGCGCTTCGGCATCGAGGTGGACTACCCGCCATTGGCGGACCTGGACGCCTGGCGAGCGGCCTGCAAGCCCAACACCCGGCTGTTCTTCGTCGAGTCGCCGTCCAATCCGCTGGCCGAGCTGGTGGACATCGCCGGCCTGGCCGAGATCGCCCATGCCCAGGGTGCGCTGCTGTCGGTCGATAACTGCTTCTGCACCCCGGCGCTGCAGAAGCCGCTGGTGCTGGGCGCGGACATCGTCATCCATTCGGCGACCAAGTACATCGACGGCCAGGGCCGTGGCATGGGCGGGGTGGTCGCTGGCCGCGCCGAGCAGATGAAGGAGGTGGTGGGCTTCCTGCGCACCGCCGGGCCGACCTTGAGTCCCTTCAATGCCTGGCTGTTCCTCAAGGGGCTGGAGACACTGAAGATCCGCATGCAGGCGCACAGCCAGACCGCGCTGGAACTGGCGCGCTGGCTGGAAGCGCAACCCGGCATCGAGCGTGTTCATTACGCTGGCTTGCAAAGCCATCCGCAGCATGAGCTGGCCTGCCGCCAGCAAACGGCCTTTGGCGCCGTGGTGAGCTTCGAGGTGGCGGGTGGGCGTGATGCTGCCTGGCGCTTCATCGATGCCACCCGGATGATTTCCATCACCACCAACCTGGGCGATACCAAGACCACCATCGCCCACCCGGCCACCACTTCCCACGGGCGGCTGTCGCCGGCCGAGCGGGCCAGCGCCGGGATCAGCGACAGTCTGATCCGCATCGCCGTCGGTCTGGAGGACCGCGGTGATCTGCAGCAGGACCTGGCTCGCGGACTGGCGGCCCTATGAGTCTGACCTTCGCACCGGTAGAGCTGCGCGTGGCCCTGGTCACGGGCGCGGCGCGTGGCATTGGTCTGGGCATTGCCGCCTGGCTGGTGGCCGAGGGCTGGCGTGTGGTGGTGGCTGACGTCGAGCAGGAGCGTGGCGCCAAGGTGGCCGCTGCCCTGGGTGATCGTGCCTGGTTCGTGGCGGTGGACGTGGCCGACGAGACCCAGGTCGAGTCCGCCGTTGCCCAGGTGATCGGCCAGTTCGGGCGACTGGATGCCCTGGTCAACAATGCCGGCCTCGCCAGCGCTCAAGGCCAGCCGCTGGAAAGCCTGGCGCTGGGCGAATGGCGTCGGGTGCTGGGGGTGAATCTGGACGGCCCCATGCTGATGGCCAAGCATTGCGCGCCCTATCTGCGCGAGCAGCAGGGCGCCATCGTCAATATCGCCTCGACTCGCGCTCAGCAATCCGAGCCGCACAGCGAAGCCTATGCCGCCAGCAAGGGCGGGCTACTGGCGCTGACCCATGCACTGGCGATCAGCCTCGGGCCGGAGGTGCGGGTGAACGCCCTCTGTCCCGGCTGGATCGATGCACGGGATCCCCATGTCCGGGACGCCGAGCCGTTGTCCGCTACCGATCACGAGCAGCATCCGGTTGGGCGGGTGGGGACGGTGGAAGACGTGGCGGCCTGCGTGGCCTGGCTGCTGGGTGGTAATGCCGGCTTCATCAGTGGTGAAGCCATCACGCTGGATGGGGGCATGACGCGCAAGATGATCTACGTCGAATAGTCGCGAGCAGAAAAAATAAATTGGAAAAATCCTTGACGGATCAAGGGGCTACGAGCAGAATGCGCGTCACCCGAAGGGGATGGCTGATTAGCTCAGCTGGGAGAGCACCTGCATCACACGCAGGGGGTCGGCGGTTCGATCCCGTCATCAGCCACCAAACTCTTCGGGAAGTGTTCCGCAAGGTACACGCAATGCGCAGCGGTAGTTCAGTCGGTTAGAATACCGGCCTGTCACGCCGGGGGTCGCGGGTTCGAGTCCCGTCCGCTGCGCCATATAGAAGTCGTTCCGGGTCCTCTGAACTGCCCGAACGACGCAAGAGAAGCTGCCCTAGGGCAGCTTTTTTTGTGCCTGTAGAAAAGGCCTGCTGACAATTCAGCCGGCAGGCGCCAGGTCAGCGCGCTTCGCGACCAGCGTCAGGATGTCGTAGCTCGCCACCAGCACCTGGTCCTGATTGGTGACCTCGACATCCCAGGCGACCACGCCCTGGGGCTCACCTAGAGGACTCAGCTTGCCCTGGTCGATCTTGCGCTTGCAGGTGAGGCGGGCCTGGATGGTGTCGCCGATGCCGACCGGATTGACGAAGCGCAGGGTGTCCAGGCCGTAGTTGGCCAGCACCGGGCCGACGCCGGGAGAAACGAACAGCCCGGCCGCGGCGGAGAGTACGAAGTAGCCATGGGCGATGCGCTTGCCGAATTGCGATTGCCGCGCGGCCAGTTCATCGAAGTGCATGTAGAAGTGATCGCCCGACAGGCAGCCGAAGTTGACCAGATCGGCTTCGGTCACCGTGCGTCTATGGGTAAGCAGGGATTCACCGATCCGCAGGTCGTCGAAGTGGTGGCGGAAGGGATGAACCTCGCCTTCGTGCAGGACGGCGCCGCGGACGTACTCGCCGGTGATACCCATGAGCATGGTCGGGGAGCCCTGGACTGCGGCGCGTTGCAGATAGTGCTTTACCGCGCGCAGGCCGCCCAGCTCTTCACCACCACCGGCGCGACCGGGGCCGCCATGCTTGAGCATGGGCAGCGGGGAGCCGTGGCCGGTGGATTCGGCGGCGGCTTCACGGTCAAGGATATGCAGGCGGCCATGCAGGGCGGCCATGGTCGGTGCCATCCGCGCGGCGATCTGTGGCGCGCGGGTGACCAGGGTAGCTACCAGGCTGCCCTGGCCGCGGGCCGCCAGCACCAGGGCTTCGTCCAGATCGGCGTAGCCCATCAGGGTGCTGACCGGACCGAAGGCTTCGATGTCATGGGCGCCGCCGGGGGCATGGGGATCGCGGCTGCGCAACAGGGTCGGGGCGAAGAAGGCGCCGTCCCGCACGCCGTCGCCACGGGGCTCGAAGCCGTCGCGGGCGCCATGGATGAGCTCGCTGGAGGCGAGCAGGGCCTGCACGCGCTCGGCCACATCGGCTTGTTGGGCGTGGGACGCCAGGGCGCCCATCTTCACGCCTTCCACCGCCGGATCGCCGATCACCAGCTTGGCCAGGCGGGCGCTCAGGCGTTCGGCCACGGCATCGAGATGCTGGCTGGGGACGATGGCGCGGCGAATGGCAGTGCATTTCTGCCCGGCCTTGGCGGTCATCTCGCGCGCTACCTCGCGGACGAAGAGCTCGAATTCCTCATCGTCGGGTGTGACGTCAGGGGCGAGGATGGCGCAGTTCAGCGAATCCGCCTCGGCGTTGAAGGGGATCGAACGCTGGATCAGGTTGGGCGTGACCCGCAGCCGGGCAGCGGTGTCCGCCGAGCCGGTGAAGGTGACCACGTCCTGGCCTTGCAGCTGATCCAGCAGGTCGCCGGTGCTGCCGATGATGAGTTGCAGACTGCCGGAGGGCAGCAGACCGGATTCCTGCATCAGGCGCACAGCCGCTTCGGTCACGTAGCTGGTAGCAGTGGCCGGCTTGATGATGCAGGGCATGGCGGCGAGAAAGCTGGGTGCGAATTTCTCCAGCATGCCCCAGATGGGGAAGTTGAAGGCATTGATATGCACCGCCAGGCCCCCGCGGGGGACCAGGATATGGGTGCCGGCGAAATGCCCGGCCTTGCCCAGGGGGAAGGCCGGGCCTTCGTGAATGAGGTTGCCGGAGGGCAGCTCGCGGCGGCCGAGGCCGGCGTAGGCGAAGAGGGTGCTGGCGCCGCCCTCCACATCGATCCAGCTGTCCGCGCGGGTCGCGCCGGTGTGGCGGCTGATCTCGTAGAGGCGCTCCTTGTGTTCCAGCAGATAGAGCCCCAGGGCCTTGAGGCACTGGGCGCGCTGCTGGAAGTCCAGCGCCATCAGCGCCTGCTGCCCCTGGATGCGGCCATGCCGGAGCGCTTCGGTGAAGTCCAGGCGTTCCTCGTGGGTATGGGCGACCGGTCGACCATTCAGGGCGCTGCGCAACGGCTGGGCACCGTGCTGGCCGATCCAGCGGCCGCCAATGAAGCTTTGCAGGACGGGGGCGTTGTTCATGGGACTCCTCCTGGAGCGCGTCCGACACCGGGGCGGCGGCTCTCGTTATCGTTCTTGGTTTCGCCCTGGGCGACGGTTTACCGCTGGTCGAAGTCGAGCACCACCCGGTCGCTGAGGGGGTAGGCCTGGCAGGCGAGCACATAGCCGGCCTTGACCTCGTAATCCTCCAGGGCGAAGTTGCTGTCCATTTCCACCTCACCCTCGATCACCCGGCATTTGCAGGTGGAGCAGACGCCCGCCCTGCAGGAATAGGGCAGTTCAGCACCCTGGGCGTTGCTGGCGTCCAGCAGGCTGGCGCTGTTGCGTGGCAGATCGAATGCCAGAGCGCGACCATCGTGGATGACGGTGATCTGGCTGGTTGCGGTGCTGCCGGTTTCGATGGTCTGACGCGCCTCCGATCGCTCGCTTCCTGCGGCGGCAAAGAGCTCGAAGTGGATGCGCTCAGCTGGCAGGCCCCTGGCGGTGAGCTGCGTCCGTACCATTTCGGTCATCGCCTGGGGACCGCAGATGAAGGCGGCGGTGAGGGAAGGAACGTCCAGCCAGCGACTGAACAGCTGCGCGCATTTATCGGCGTCGATACGACCGTTGTAGAGGTCCACGTCCTGTTGTTCGCGGCTGAAGACGAAGATCAGGTTCAGGCGTTGCAGATAGCGATTCTTCAGGTCCTCCAGTTGCTCGCGAAACAGGGCGGCGTTGCCCGAGCGATTGCCGTAGAGCAGGGTGATCTGGCTGAGCGGTTCGGTTTCCAGGGTGGTCTTGATGATCGACAGGATGGGGGTGATGCCGCTGCCTGCCGCCACGGCCAGATAGTGGCCCTGGCGCTGGGGATCAAGGGGAGTCTGAAAGCGGCCCGCGGGCGGCATGACATCCAGCTGGCTGCCGACCTTGAGCGCCTGGTTGGCGTGGGTGGAGAAACGGCCGCCGTTGACCCGCTTGATGGCCACCCGCAGCTCGCCATCGTTGACGCCGCTGCAGATCGAGTAGGAGCGGCGCAGCTCCTCGCCCTCCACCCGGGTGCGGATCACCAGGTGCTGGCCCTGGGTGAAGCGAAAGCGTTCCTGCAGTTCGGCGGGGATGTCGAATGCGATGGACACGGCGTCGCGGGTTTCGGGACGGACGTCGCGGATGGTCAGGCGGTGGAATCGGCTCATGGTCGACCTCGTGCGGCGCCGCCGCTCAGATGCACTTGAAGTAGTCGAAGGGCTCGCGGCATTCCAGGCAGCGATACAGCGCCTTGCAGGCCGTGGAGCCGAATTCGCTCAGCCGTTCGGTGTCGCGGCTGCCGCATTGCGGACAGCTCACTTCCGGCGCCTCGCCCAGCAGGCTGCGCTTGCTGCCACCGGGGGCGGGGGGAGCGATGCCGTAGGCGCTCAGCGCCTGGCGGCCGGTGGCGGTGATCCAGTCGGTGGTCCAGGCCGGGTCCAGGCGGCGCTCCAGGCGCGGGGCGGCGAAGCCGGCGGTCTCAAGAGCCTGCTGGATGTCCTGCTCGATGACCTCGGTGGCCGGGCAGCCGGAGTAGGTCGGGGTCACCACCACATGCAGGTGGCCCTGCTGCCAATCCAGGTCGCGCACGATACCCAGGTCGACCACGCTGACAACCGGCACCTCGGGATCCATCACCGCGCCGAGCACCCGCCAGGCCAGGTCGAGGTCGGCGGCGGTGCCTGGACGGGCGCCGTGACTGCTGGCGATCAGCTCACCAGGTCGCATCGGGATGGGCTCGTTGCAGGAACTGCATTTCCGCCAGCAGGGTGCCCAGGTGTTCGGTGTGCAGGCCACGGCGTCCGCTGAGGTAGAAGTTCACCGCAGGGGCGGGCACGGGCAGGGTGGCCCGGGCGAAGGTCTCCTCGACCTGCGCTTGCCAGGCGCTGGCAATGGCCAGCGGATCCGGGCCGATACCTGCCTCCTGCAGCGCCTGCTCCACCTCGTCGCCCTGGGTCAGCTCCACGGTAAAGCGCCAGACCTGGGGCAGGGCAGCCAGCATCCGTGCGTGACTCTCTTCGGTGCCATCGCCCAGGCGCTCGACCCATTCGCCGGAGCGACGCAGATGATAGGTGACTTCCTTGACCGCCTTGGCGGCGATACCGGCGATGCGGGCGTCGCCGGACTCGCTCAGGCCGCGCAGCACGGGCAGGTGCCAGGCGTCGTAGAGGAACTGCTTCGTCAGGGTCACGGCGTAGTCGCCGTTGGGTTGCTCGACCAGCAACAGATTGCGGAAGGCACGCTCGTCGCGGCGAAAGGCCAGGTGATCGGCATCGCGGCCGTCGGCCAGCAATTCCGCCGCGTAGTCGTACCAGTTGCGCGCCTGGCCCACCAGATCCAGGCCGACGTTCATCAGCGCCAGCTCCTCTTCCAGCGCCGGGGCCCGGCCGCACCACTCGCACAGCCGCTGGCCCTGGATCAGGGCGCTGTCGGCCAGCCGCAGCAGGTACTCGATCTTGGCGTGATGCTCACTCATGGCAGGGCTCACATGTGGCCGACTTCAGGGGGCAGCTCATAGAAGCTGGCATGCCGGTAGACCTTGTCGTCGGCGGGGTCGAAGAGGGGCTCCTTCTCGTCCGGCGACGAGGCGGTGATCTGCGCCGAGGGCACCACCCAGAGGCTCACGCCCTCACTGCGCCGGGTGTAGAGCTCACGGGCGTTCTCCAGGGCCATGGCGGCATCGGCCGCATGGACGCTGCCGACGTGCTTGTGGTTGAGACCGTGCTTGCTGCGCACGAAGACTTCGAACAGGGCCCATTCAGCCATGGCGGCGATCTCCCAGGGTCAGGCGGCGCTAGTGCGTTGTTGTTTCTTGCGGGCGTGGGCGACCGCGGCTTCGCGGACCCAGGCCCCACCGTCGATGGCGTTGCGGCGGGTGGCCAGGCGCTCGGCGTTGCAGGGGCCGTTGCCCTTGAGCACCTCGTAGAATTCCTCCCACTGGATGGCGCCGAAGTCGTAATGCCCGCGAGCCTCGTTCCACCGGAGCTCCGGGTCGGGCGCGGTGCAGCCGAGCAGCTCCAGCTGCGGCACGGTCTGGTCGATGAAGCGCTGGCGCAGCTCGTCGTTGCTCTGCCGCTTGATCTTCCAGGCCAGCGACTGGGCGCTGTTGGGAGAGTGCGCGTCGTTCGGGCCGAACATCATCAGCGCCGGCCACCAGAGCCGGTTGATGGCGTCCTGCACCATGTCCCGCTGGGCCTGGGTACCCTGGCGCATCATCGTCAGCAGCAGCTCGTAGCCCTGGCGCTGGTGGAAGCTCTCCTCCTTGCAGATACGGATCATGGCGCGGGAATAGGGGCCGTAGGAGGTGCGCTGCAGGACCACCTGGTTGACGATGGCGGCGCCATCCACCAGCCAGCCCACCGCGCCCATGTCGGCCCAGTTCAGCGTCGGGTAGTTGAAGATGCTGGAGTACTTGGCCTTGCCCGTGTGCAGCTTGGCGATCTCCTCGTCACGGTCGGCGCCCAGGGTCTCCATGGCGCTGTACAGGTAGAGCCCGTGGCCGGCTTCGTCCTGGATCTTGGCCATCAGCTGCAGCTTGCGCTTGAGGGTCGGCGCGCGGGTCACCCAGTTGCCCTCGGGCAGCATGCCGACGATTTCCGAATGGGCATGCTGGGAGATCTGCCGGATCAGCGTCTGGCGATAGGCCTCGGGCATCCAGTTCTTGGCTTCGATCTTGATCTCGTCATCGATCTTCTGTTGGAACGCCCGCTCCTCGGGTGACATCTCTTCGAGCGACTTGACACCCTTGGTGCCGGTCTCGACCAGTTGCGCGTACATGAGTCGGCTCCTGTGCAGTGGAGAAAAGAGGTATCGCCTCCCAGGTCTTCAGTTCTAAACGATACAAAAAGCAATGTACAGTGCAATTTATTTGTGTCGGGTTGTGGGCGCCTGAAGGGCCGCTGGTGGATCACCTGTGGCCATGACATCCGCTAGAGGCGCCGCTTTGCGGGGAACCCACGGTTGGCAAGCGCCTGCCCGGCCCGTGATCCGATCGATTCACGCACAGCGTAGGCGAGAAAGACGGCTTTGGGACCGAGCACCGAGGCGCCGCCCTCGCGTCTGGAGAGTGGCGGTGGCTCAGGCGCGCTGACGACAGTCGTAGACGTGGCAGGCCTTGCCTTCCGAGCGCTTGAGGCTGTGGCAGGGCTGCAACAGGACCCTGGTACTGATGCCGACGTGGGTCTTGATCTGCCGTGCCAGTTCCTGGGCGATTTGCGCCTGTTCGGTGGCGGCCAGGTGCTGGAGTTCGTGCCGAAGTTCCACATGCACCTCGATGCTGTCCAGGTTGCCCTGGCGGGACAGGTGGAGTTCATAGACCTCGGCCAGGATGCCGGCCTTGAGCACCTGCTCCTCGATCTGGGTCGGAAAGACGTTGACGCCCCGGATGATGAGCATGTCGTCGCTCCGCCCGGTGATCTTGTCGATGCGCCGCATGGGGCGGGCGGTACCCGGCAGCAGGCGGGTCAGGTCGCGGGTGCGATAGCGGATCATCGGCAGGGCTTCCTTGCTCAACGAGGTGAAGACCAGCTCGCCGTATTCACCATCCGGCAGCACGGCACCGCTGACCGGATCGATGATCTCCGGATAGAAGTGGTCTTCCCACACCGTGGGGCCGTCCTTGGTTTCGGCGCACTCCATGGCCACGCCAGGCCCCATGATCTCGGAGAGGCCGTAGATGTCGAGGGCGACGATGCCCAGGCGCTCTTCCACCACACGGCGGAGTTCGGCCGTCCAGGGTTCGGCGCCGAAGATGCCCAGGCGCAGCCGCAATTCGTGCGGGTCCACGCCCTGGCGTTCGATCTCGTCCGCCAGGTTGAGCATGTAGGAAGGGGTGACCATGATGATGTCGGGTTGCAGGTCGCGGATCAGCTGGACCTGCTTCTCGGTCTGGCCGCCCGACATCGGGATCACGGTGCAGCCCAGGCGCTCGGCGCCGTAATGGGCGCCCAGCCCGCCGGTGAACAGGCCGTAGCCATAGGCGATATGCACCCGGTCACCCTTGCGACCGCCCGCGGCGCGAATCGAGCGGGCCATGACACTGGCCCAGGTATCGATGTCCCCCTGGGTATAGCCCACCACCGTTGGCTTGCCGGTGGTGCCGCTGGAGGCGTGCAAGCGCACGATCTCGTGCTGGGGCACGGCGAACATGCCGTAGGGATAGTGATCGCGCAGGTCGCTCTTGCCGGTGAAGGGAAAACGCGCCAGATCGTCCAGGGAGTGCAGGTCGTCCGGGTGCACCTGGGCCTCCTCGAAACGCCGGCGATACAGGGGTACGTTCTCGTAGGCGTGCTTCAGGCTCCAGCGCAGCCGGTCCAGCTGATGCTGGCGCAGGCTGTCTAGGCTGGCGATCTCCAGCGGGTCGAGCAGGGCACGATTGGCGTCGAGGGGCAGGTTCATGGCGTCACTCGAAAGTTGTGTTGGAGGCTGCGGGCGGCCTTTGCGCAATGCCTGGGCGTTGCTCAGGCGTCCGGGTTCAGAGGGCATCACTCCTCACGGGTCTCCTGTACCAACACCGGGCCATGCACGCGGTAGGCTCTGCCGCGGAACAGGGCGATAAGCTGGCCCTGCTGGTTGTCGATACGGACGTCATAGAGGCCGGTGCGACCCCGCCGGCTCTGCTCGATGGCGGTCGCCACCAGGCGGTCTCCCGCTTGGGCCGGGGCCAGAAAATCGATGCTGCAACCGCTCGCGACCGTGGCCTGGTCGTAGGTGTTGCAGGCGACCGCAAAGGCCGAGTCGGCCAGGGTAAAGAGCAGGCCGCCGTGGCAGGTGCCGTAGCCCTGCAGGTGGTCTTGCGTGACCAGCATGCTCAGGCGGGCGCTGCCGGGGCCGACGTCGAGCAGCTGGATGCCCAGCTGGCGAGAGGCGCGGTCGCGACTGAGCAGGGCTTCGGCGCAGGCCTCGGCCAGGGGCTGCGAATGGGCGTCATTCATGCAGGCGACCTCCTTCGGCCAGGGTTCGGCGCAACAGCAGCGAGGGTCGATACCTATCCTCACCATAGCTGCGCTGCAGGTTTTCCAGGGTGGTCAGTACCAGTCCCAGGCCGATCGCCTCCGCCCAGGCCAGTGGCCCAAGTGGGTAATTGACGCCAGCGCAAAGGGCGAGATCCACGTCCGCGGCGGACGCCACCTGATGCAGGACGGCATCGGCCGCTTCATTGGCCAGCATCGCCACCGTGCGTAGCACCGGCAGACCGGGCAGGTCGCGGATCGGTGTGACCTTGAGGCCGGCGTGGCGCAACAGGGCGACGGCCTGATCACGGGCCAGGGGGGTGGTGTCGGCTGCCCAGCTGATGGCCAGGCGGCTAGCCGTGCCGTAGTCCAGCGCCAGATCGAACAGGACCAGATTGCGCAGGCCCTCTTGCCGGGCGCGCTCGCTCGCCAGGCGCCCGTCGCTCAGGGCCAGTACCGCATCGCCCACTCGCAACAGGCCGCTACCGGCCCGCTCGGTGACGGCGATCCCCGTGGCCCGCAGGCGCTGCACCAATGACCGGGCCACGCCGAGGTCGCCTTCCAGCACGCAGCCGTCGACGGTGGCGGCGCTTTCCAATTCGGTTGGAGCCGGACGGGTCGCGCCTTCGCGATAGTCATAGAAGCCCTGGCCGCTCTTGCGGCCCAGGCGGCCGGCATCGACCAGCTCCTTCTGGATCAGCGAGGGCCGAAAGCGCGGATCACCGTGATAGGCGTTGAACACCGAGCAGGTGACGGCATAGTTGATGTCCTGGCCGATGAGGTCGGTCAGCTCGAAGGCGCCCATGCGGAAGCCACCGGCCTCACGCAGCAGCGCATCCAGCGAGGCGCAGCTGGCGGCGCCTTCCTGCAGCAGGCGCAGGCTCTCGGCATAGAAGGGGCGGGCGACGCGATTGACGATGAAACCGGGGGTTGAGCGGGTGCGGACCGGGCGCTTGCCCCAGCGACGGGCGGTGGCCAGCAGCGTCTCCACCACCGCCGCGTCGGTGGCCAGGCCGCTGACCACCTCGACCAGCGCCATCAGCGGCGCGGGATTGAAGAAGTGCAGGCCGGCCAGCCGCTCGGGTCGCTCGAGGCCCGCAGCCAGCGCCGTGATGGACAGCGAAGAGGTGTTGCTGGCGAGGATGCAGTCAGGGGCGCAGAGGGCTTCGAGTTGCGCGAAGAGCGCGCCTTTGACCGCGAGGTCCTCGACGATGGCTTCGATCACTAGGCTGACCTCGGCCAGGGCGTCGAGGGACACCGCGGGCCGCAGGCGACTGAGGATGGCGTCGCGCGTGGCGCCCTCCAGCTTGCCCTTTTCCACCAGCCGACCGAGTTGCCAGGCGATGCCATCGATGGCCCGGACAGCGGCGCCGGGGCGGTTGTCGTAGAGCTGCACCTCGTGGCCGGCCTGGGCCGCGACCTGGGCGATGCCGGCGCCCATGGCCCCGGCGCCGATGACCGCGATCCGCGCTGTCTCTGGCAAGGCAACCATCTCAGCGGCCCCTGAAGGTGGGGGAGCGCTTGGCCATGAAGGCGCTGACACCCTCACGATAGTCGTCGCTGCGCCCGGCCAGGCGTTGCAGGTCGCGCTCCAGGTCCAGTTGCTCGTCGAAACTATTGTCGAAACTGGCGTTCAGGCTGCGCTTGATCAGCGCCAGTCCGGCCGTGGGCTGGGTCGCGAGATGGCGGGCAAGCTTGAGGGCTTCGCTGCGCAGTTCGGCGTCGTCCACCACCCGGTAGATCAGCCCCCAGTCGGCGGCCTGTTCGGCGGTGAGACGTTCACCCAGCAGGGCGAGCGCCTTGGCGCGGGCCATGCCGATGAGGCGTGGCAGCATCCAGGTGCCGCCCGAGTCGGGGATCAGGCCGATCTTGCAGAAGGCCTGGATGAAACTCGCCGAGCGTGCGGCCAGGACCAGGTCGCAGGCCAGGGGGATATTGGCCCCGGCGCCGGCGGCCACGCCGTTCACGGCGCAGATGACCGGCATGGGCAAGTCGCGCAGGGCGCGGATCAGGGGGTTGTAGTAGGTCTCGATGGAGGCGCCGAGATCTGGCATCGCCGCCTCGGGTGCCACATTGCGATCGGAGAGATCCTGGCCGGCGCAGAAGCCGCGCCCTTCACCGGTCAGCAGCAGCACCCGCACCTCGGGCGTCTGGCGCACCTGCTTGAGGGCCTCGCGCAGCTCCAGGTGCATCGGCGGGGTGAAGCTGTTGAGCTGCTCCGGCCGATTCAGGCTGAGCAGGGCGACGCCGTCTTCGACGGAGAACAGCAGGTGTTCGAAGGTCATGGGACTGGCTCCAGGGCAGAGGCGGAAAGGGCTTAGCGGCCGACGAAGCGCGGCGGGCGTTTTTCCTGGAAGGCGCGAAGGCCTTCGGTGCGGTCCGCGGTGCCCGCCAGCATGATGAAGGCCTGGCGCTCGATCTTCAGCCCGCTGGCGAGATCCACGTCTTGCGCCTTGAGCAGCACCTCCTTGGCGAGGCGCACCGCCAGTGGCGCCTTGGCCGCGATGAGTCGGCCGATTTCGAGGGCGCGCTCGACGGTGAGTTCGGGTTGGGTGATCTCGCTGACCAGGCCGACGCGCTGGGCCTGGCAGGCATCGATGGCCTCGCCGGTGAGCACCATCTGCATGGCCTGGGACTTGCCGACCGCCCGCAGCAGGCGCTGGGTACCACCCGCGCCGGGGATGATGCCGAGATTGATTTCCGGTTGGCCGAAGCGGGCGTCGCGGCCGGCGATGAGGATGTCGGCATGCATGGCCAACTCGCAGCCACCGCCCAGGGCGAAGCCGTTGACCGCGGCGATCAGGGGTTTGGAAAAGGCGGCGATGCGTTGCCAGTGGCGGACCCGGGGGTCTTCGAGGGTACCGATCAGATCCCGTTCGGCCATCTCCTTGAGATCGGCGCCCGCGGCGAAGGCCTTGCGGCTGCCGGTGAGGACCACGACGCGGACCTCAGGCTCCCGTTCGGCTGTTTCCAGGGCTTGTGCCAACTCGCCCAGCAGTTCGGTGGAGAGGGCATTCAGCGCCTCGGGGCGCTGGAGGGTGATCAGGCAGACACCTTTCTCCGGCGGCAGCACATTCAGGGTGCGCGGCATGGACACTCCTTTGCAGCAGGCGCGGCTCAGGGCCGGCGTCTTGGTGTTGTTCTGGTTCTGCAGCAGGGTCTCGTGCTGGAACGGGCACTCGACAGCTTCAGTATAGGCACTAACCGATACAAATAATCAACGTTATGGTTTTAATTTGTGTCTCTTTGGCGTATTGGTTGTGTTCGTCAGGGTGGGATGGCCGAGGGACCTTGGGCCTGACCTACCGTCGTCCCTTGCCAGCCCTTGAGTGCAGCCCTGTCTGGCGAGGCTGCCGCGTGTTTCGTTCAGTCGGCTTGCCAGGGCGGCCGCGTAGAGGAGATCGCCAGATGCCTTGTTACCGACTCGACGGCCTGGTGCCGGTCGTGGATCCCAGTGCCTTCGTGCACCCCACCGCCGTACTGATCGGCGACGTCATCGTCGGACCGGGGTGCTATGTCGGCCCCCTGGCCGCCTTGCGGGGCGACTTTGGGCGAATCCTGCTGGAGGAGGGCGCCAATGTTCAGGACACCTGCGTTCTGCACGGCTTTCCCGCCAGTGACACCGTGGTGGGGTCGAACGGCCATATCGGTCATGGCGCCGTGCTCCATGGCTGCCATATCGGCGCGGACAGCCTGGTAGGCATGAACGCCGTGGTCATGGACAACGCGCGGATCGGCGAGCGCTGCCTGGTAGCGGCCACCGCCTTCGTCAAGGCTGGCTTCGAGTGCCCGCCGCTAAGCGTGGTGATGGGCTCGCCGGCCAAGGTGGTGCGCACCCTGAGCGCCGAAGAGCTGGCTTGGAAGCAGCGGGGCACGGCGGAATACCAGTTGCTGGCACAGCGTTGCCGGCAGGGATTGGCGGAGTGTGCGCCCCTGACGGCGGTGGAGGCGAATCGGCCGCGGCAGGTGGATGCCGGTTTCCGCCCCAAGACGCCTTCGTTGTCCTGAACAGCCCTGCGGAGGGGCGTGGTCAGCGCCGCGGCCGCGCGGGTATAGTCGCGGCTCCTTTTCCATGCATTCGCCCATGAGCAGTCAGCCGCAACTCGATCAACTGATCGCCCGCTTCCAGCAGAACGGTCCCGTCCGCGCCAGTTCGCTGATCATTACCCTCTATGGCGATGTGATCGAGCCCCACGGTGGCACGGTCTGGCTCGGCAGCCTCTTCACCCTGCTCGAACCCATGGGCATCAACGAACGCCTGGTGCGCACCTCGGTCTTTCGGCTGGCCAAGGAAGAGTGGCTGATCGCGGAGAAAGTCGGCCGTCGTAGCTACTACAGCCTCACTGGCTCCGGGCGGCGCCGCTTCGAGAAGGCCTTCAAGCGCGTCTACAGCGGGGCGCCCGCGGCGTGGGACGGTACCTGGCTGATGGTGTTGCTGTCGCAGGTTCCCGCCGAGCAGCGCAAGCGCGTCCGCGAAGAGCTGGAGTGGCAGGGCTTCGGGGCGCTGGCGGCCAATACCCTGGCCTGTCCGCGCAGCGACCGCGCCGATGTCACGACCACCCTCAAGGAGCTGGGCGTGCTGGACGACAGCCTCATCTTCGAGACTCGTGGCCAGGAGGTGCTGGCGTCCAAGGCCATGCGCCTGCAGGTGCGGGACAGCTGGCGGCTGGACGAACTGGGTGAGCACTACCGCGAATTCATCGCCCTGTTCCGGCCCCTGTGGCAGGCGCTGAACGAGAAGACCGCGCTCGATGCCCAGGAATGCTTTCTGGTGCGACTGCTGCTGATCCACGAGTACCGCAAGCTGGTCCTGCGCGATCCCCAGCTGCCAGACGAATTGCTGCCTGCCGACTGGGAAGGCCGTGCGGCCCGGCAACTCTGTCGCAACCTCTATCGACTCACCGCGCTACCGGCTGAAGGTTACCTGGCCCAGGTGTTGGAAACCGCCGATGGTCCGCTGCCGGAGATGAACGACGGCTTCTATCGGCGCTTTGGCGGGTTGCGCTAATCCAGGGCGGTACCTCAGGGGACCTTGAGTCCACTGGCTAGATCACGAACTCGGCCACCACCAGCTTGAGGCCCGCGGCCAGGCGCGAGACCTCGTTGCTGGCCCCGGAGGTCTGACTTGCGCCGGCGGCGCTCTGATCGGACAGGTCCTTGATGCTGATCAGGCCGCGGTCGATGTCCTTGGCGACCAGCGCCTGTTCTTCGGCGGCCGTGGCGATCAGGGCACTGCGTTCGTCGATGCCGCCCATGGCCTCGGCGATGGCCAGCAGCGCGCCGTTGGCGTCCCGGGCCACGGCAAGGGAGGCGGCGGCCGTCTGGCTGCTCTGCTGCATGGCCTTCACCGCCTCCGTGGAGTCGTGCTGGATGGTGGTGATCATCGTCTCGATCTCTCGCGTCGACTGCTGGGTACGATGGGCCAGCGCCCTGACCTCATCCGCCACCACGGCGAAGCCGCGTCCCTGGTCGCCTGCCCGGGCGGCCTCGATGGCGGCATTGAGGGCCAGCAGGTTGGTCTGCTCGGCGATGGCGCGGATGACGTCGACGACGTTGCTGATGTCCTGGACCCGGCTAGACAGGGTCTGGATCTGGCCGCTGCTCTGACCAACCTGGGCGGTCAGCCGCTCGATGGCGGCGAGGGTGGAGCCGACGTGCTGCAGGCCGGCCCGGGTAAGAGCGCTGCCCTGTTGCGACGCGCCGGCGCTTTCCTCGGCATGGCGCGCCACCTCGTCCACGGCGGCGCTCATTTCCGTCACCGCCGTGGCGACCTGGCTGATCTCGTCGTTCTGCCTGAGCAGGCCATGGTTACCCTCGTCGATCACCGCGGTCATCTCCTCGGCCGCGGCGGCGAGCTGGCCGGAGCTGTCCGCCAGGTGCGCGACGGTGTCGCGCAGATTGGCCTGCATGCCGGCCAGGGCGGTCAGCAGGCCGGCAGCCTCGTCACGGCCTACGACCTGGATGTCTTCGGAGAGATCCTTGTTGGCGATCCGTTGGGCGATGCGCAGCGCTTCGCTGATGGGGAGCGTGATGCTGCGCGTCAGCAGGAGCGCCAGCGTCACGGTGACCAGCAGGGTGGTAGCGATCAGGCCGATGGTCCAGGCCAGGCCGTGATTATAGATCTGGGTCGCCTCGATCCCCGAGGCGGTGGCTCCGCGGTCGTTCAGGGCAGCCAGGTTTTCGATCTGCGTCTGCACCTGATCTGCCGCCGCGCGCAAGCTGCCATTGGCCAGCGCGGAGGCGCCCTGCAGGTCGCCGCGCCGATACAGGGTCTCGAAGGTGTCCAGCTGGCCGAGATAGGCGGAGGTGCCATTCTGCACGGTCTGGTAGAGCTGCTGCTCTTCGTCGCTGGACACCAGCCGTGCATAGGCCTTGACCTGGGTGGAAAAGCGGCCGCGCAGATCGGCCAGGGTATCGACCATTTCCGGTTTGAGCGCCGGATCAAGGGTGCCAAGGCTGCGCAGGCTTTCGAGACGGAGCCGGAGCAGCGCCGCGGTCATCTCACCGGCCTGGCGGACACTGGGCATCCAGTCCGTTTCCACCTTGATTTCCGACTGCCTCAGCAGGTGCATCTGGGTCACGGCAATGGCGCCGAGCGTGATGACGATTGCTACGATAATCGAGAAGGCCAGAGCCGAGCGGCGGCCCATCTTGAGTGTGCGCATCATCATGACAGTCACCTTGAAGATTCCCAGCTGGACAGTGGGATTGGTTTGTGATGTGCGTCACACGCTATAGGGGGTGTCTTAGCGGTACCTTAAGAAGGCCCAAGCCGCATGGCCATCCGTCTGGCGAAGAGCCATGGGACTGGAAGGCACCGCCAGCGGGGCGCGGGGACCAGCGGTGAACGGCCGCCCAAGTCACGCCGGGGTGCTGGCGGCGGGCGCCCGGCGACCCGCATGCGCCGGACGATCAGGAATCGCTAGCGCGCTGGTGCACCGAGCTGGGCGGAGATCCGTGCCGTGGTGGTGAGCATCTCCCGGACGTAGTCGGCCTTGAGTTCCTCACGGAAGCGAAAGCACGGAAAGGACACGCTCAGGCCGGCGACGACCTGGCCGAAACGATCGCGGATCGGCGCGGCCAGGCACCTCATGTTGTCCTCGAATTCCTCGTGGTCCTCGGCAAAGCCCAAGTCGCGGACGCGCGCCAGTTCCGCAAGGTAGGCGTCCAGGCTGTCGAGGGTATTAGGCGTGCGGCGAACAAAGGTTTCCTGGGCCAGAATCTGGCGGACCTCGCCCTCCGGGCGCCAGGCCATCAGGACCTTGCCGATCCCGGTGCAATACAACGGCGCCCGGCGGCCGATGCGCGAATACATGCGCAGGGTGTAGCGCGAATCGAGCTTGTGTACGTAGACGATGGCGCCTTCGTCGAAGATGCCGAGATGCACGGTTTCCCCGGTGAGATCGTTGAGGTGACGCATCCCCGGTTCGGCCTCACGGACCAAGTCCAGCTGGGGCAGGGCGCGGGCCCCCAGCTCGAACAGCTTGACGCTCAGCCGGTAGCGGTCCTCGGTGTCCTGGACCACATAGCCCAGTGCCTTGAGCGTCTGCAGGAAGCGGTGAACAGTGCTCTTGGACAGGCCGAGCTGCTGCGCCAGCTCGGAGACGCCGCAGTCATCCTCGCGCTCGCCAAGAGCCTCCAGTACCGCCAGGGTGCGGCCGACCGCGCTAACCATGTCGTTGCCGAGCGTCGCTGTTTTTTCCATAAGACCGCCTGTCGTCTGGTTGACGGAACACTGTTCCATTCTGATTGACGGATGCGGGAAATGCCAGCGACACTGGATTTAGCGAATGGAACAACGTTCCACATAATTTTGCTAAGGGTCGGTATCCCAGCGCTGGCGGTTGCCAGCGAAGCGGACAAAAACAACAACGGGACCTGCTACGATGAAATCCACTACCAAAGCGCCGGGCGCCCTGGCGCCTGCCGGTCGTGCCTCTGGTTGGCTGCCCCGGGCTCACCCGGTCTCCTGGCAGATGCTGGGCGTCACTACCCTGGCGATGCTGATGATTTCGGTGGATCGCCAGCTCCTGCCGACGGTGCTGCCGGCGATCATGCAGGAGTATGGTCTGGACGCCGCCCAGGGCGGCTGGCTCAGTT
Source organism: Pseudomonas oryzihabitans (assembly GCF_001518815.1). Lineage (NCBI taxonomy): Bacteria > Pseudomonadati > Pseudomonadota > Gammaproteobacteria > Pseudomonadales > Pseudomonadaceae > Pseudomonas > Pseudomonas oryzihabitans. The sequence goes on along the minus strand of NZ_CP013987.1, from coordinate 2,724,905 downwards.
CCCTGAGCTTTGTCGGTACCCTGATCGGGGCCCTGGTGGTGGGGGTGCTGGCCGATAGCGTCGGCACCGGCCATCGCCGTGCCTGGAGCTGGGTGGGTGCCTGCGCGCTGACCATAGGCTCGGCCTTCGCCACCGTCTATGCGCGTTCGCTGGGCGCCTTGCAGGTGCTGAGATTCACCATGGGCCTCGGCACCGGCGCCATGGAGCCGGTCAACATCGCGGTCGCCAGCGAATTCTGGCAGAAGGAGAATCGCGGCTTCGCCCTGGGTGTCCATCACACCGGCATGCCGCTCGGCCAGTTCGCCGGCCCGGTATTGATGGGATTGATCCTGGCCAATGGCGATTGGCGCGCCACCTTCCTGTGGATTCCCCTTATCGGCCTGCCGATCATCCTGCTGCAGCTGTACCTGGGGCGGCGTCGCAACGAGGAGCAGGTCTATGCCTGGATTCGCCAGGCGCACCTTACGGTTCCCGTCGATGCTTCGGCGCCGGTTTCGCGCAATCCGTTGACCAACCTGCGCCAGGCGTTCGCCGAGCGCAATGTGCGCCTCTGCCTGGTGATGAACTTCCTGTTTCTCTGGACCGAAATGGGCGTGGCCACCTTTCTGACCTATCAGCTGACCAGCCAGCTGGGCCTGACGCTGGCCGAAGCCGCGGTGATTTCGGGCGCCTCGGGCCTGGTGGGCTGGGCAGGGCAGATCTTCTGGGGAACCCTGAGTGACCGCCGCGGCCGCAAGTTCGCCCTGGGTATCCTGACCGTCGGTTTCTCCGTGTGCGTCGCCCTGTGCATGTTCATCGACAGCCGCGCCATGGCCTGGACCCTGTTGCTGGCCTGGGGCCTGTTCCGCAATTCGCCCTATGTGGTGCTCTACTCGCTGGCGGTGGACTCTTCGCCACGCGCGGCCGGCAGTGGCCTGGGCCTGCTTATCGGGGTCGGCCTAGGCCTCGCGGGCTTTCTGGTAGGACCGGTGGCCGGTTATGTGATCGAGCATTTCGGCTGGCACTGGAGCTACGCCATGCTAGCGCTGAGCTGCCTGCTGGTGCTGATTCCGCTGCGCTTCGTGGAGGAGACCGGTCATGGCGCAGCCTGAGTGTCTGTTCGATCACCAGGATGAGCTGGGCGAAGGGCCGGTGTGGGACGCCCGGCAGCGGGCGCTACTGTGGGTCGATATTCTCGCCGGCCGGCTGTTGCGGGCGGCGCCGCACCAGTCCGCCGAGGTCGATGTCCTGGGCTTCGGGCGGCCGCTGGGCTGCGCCGTTCCCCATGTCGATGGCTCCATCTGGCTGGCCTTGAGCGATGGCATCTGGCGCCTCGCCGCCGGTACCTCGCAACCGGTGCGGATCACGACGCCGCCCCAGGCGGTACATGGGCCGCAGCATCGCTTCAATGATGGCAAGTGCGATGCGCTGGGACGCTTCTGGCTGGGTACGACGCTGCTCGACGAGGCGCCAGGCGGTGGACGACTGTATTGCCTCGACCTCGACGGCCGCCTGCACCAGGTGCTCGACGGCGTCACCGTCTCCAATGGTCTGGGCTGGAGCCCGGACAACCGTACCTTCTACTACATCGATTCGCCCACCCGCCGGGTGCAGGCCTTCGATTTCGATCTCAGCAGTGGCCAACTCGGTCGGACGCGAACCTTGATCGACTTCGGTGATCAGCCCGGCGTGCCCGATGGGCTCGCGGTGGACAGCCAGGGCGCCCTGTGGATCGCACACTGGGACGGCGCTCGGCTGAGTCGCTGGGATGCCCAGGGGCACCTGCTCGACTGGCTGGATTTCCCGGTGGCGCGGGTGACTTCCTGCGCCTTCTATGGCGAGCGTCTGGAGCAGTTGCTGGTGACCACCGCCTGCGTGGGACTCGACGACCGTGCGCGCCTGGCCCAGCCCCTGGCCGGCCGTACCTTCCATCTTGATCCCGGGGTACCCGGCCTGGCGATTTCCGCCTGCCGCGTCCGGGTACCGGAATAACCAAAGGAATCTGCATGACGCTGCCCCTCGTTTCGTCCCCGCTGACCCGCATCGGCCTCATCGGCGAGTGCATGGTCGAGTTGCGTACCCAGGCGGATGGGCAACTGGCCCAGGCCTTTGGCGGCGATACGCTCAATGCGGCCGTCTACCTGCGGCGCCTGCTGGAGGATGGCGAGGTGCAGGTGGATTACCTGACCGCGGTGGGCGACGACACCCTGAGCCAGGCCATGCGCGCCCGTTGGCGCGAGGAGGGCGTGAGTGACGAGCGGGTGCGGGTGCTGCCCGGGCGCCTGCCGGGCCTCTACCTGATCCAGACCGACGCCGATGGCGAGCGGCGCTTTCTGTACTGGCGGGGCGAGGCGGCGGCACGCGAATGTTTCGACGGCGCCGACGCCCAGCCCCTGCTGACGGCGCTGGCTGGTTATCAGGTGCTCTATCTCAGTGGCATCAGCCTCGCGGTGCTGACCGATACCGGGCGCGAGCGGCTGTTCGCCGCCTTGCGTGAAGCACGCGCCGCAGGTACCCGCCTTGTGTTCGACAACAACTACCGGCCACGGCTGTGGCCAGGCGTCCAGGCCGCGCGCACGGCTTACCAGCGGCTGCTGCAGCTCACCGACCTGGCGCTGGTGACCTGGGAGGACGACGCCGCGCTGTTCGGCTTCGCTGACGAAGCCGCGCTGTTCGCCCAGTACGCCGAGTGGGGGGTGGCCGAGGTCGCGCTCAAGCGGGGTGCCCGCAGTTGCCTGGTGCAGGATCGCCAGGGGCGCCAGGAGGTGCATGGCGAAGCGGTCGCCCGGGTGGTCGACACCACGGCCGCCGGCGATTCCTTCAGCGCTGCCTACCTGGCCTGCCGCCTCCAGGGTGGTGCGCCCGACGTGGCCGCCCGCTGGGGCCATCGCCTCGCCGCCACGGTCATCCAGCATCCTGGCGCGCTCATCCCGCGCGCGGCCATGCCGGCAATGCCGCCCCTGTCTCTTTCTCTCACTGCCCAGGCTTGAACCCATGAAGATCACGGAAGCCCGCGTCATCGTCACCTGTCCCGGCCGCAATCTGGTCACGCTCAAGATCGTCACCGACGAAGGCCTGTACGGCCTGGGTGACGCCACCCTGAATGGCCGCGAGCTGGCGGTCGTGGCCTACCTGGAGGAACACGTGCTGCCGGCGCTGATCGGCCGCGACGCCCACCGCATCGAAGACATCTGGCAGTACCTCTATCGCGGGGCCTACTGGCGGCGCGGCCCAGTCACCATGACCGCCATCGCCGCGGTGGACGTGGCGCTCTGGGATCTCAAGGCCAAGGCCGCCAACCTGCCGCTGTACCAGCTGCTTGGCGGCAAGAGCCGCGAGCGGGTGATGGTCTATGGCCACGCCACCGGCAAGGACATCGAGAGCTGCCTGGACGAGGTGGCCCGCCATGTCGAGCAGGGCTATCGCGCGGTACGGGTACAGTGCGGGGTACCGGGCATCCCCACCACCTACGGCGTGGCCAAGCGCGAGGGCGAGCGCTACGAGCCGGCCGACAGCGATCTGCCGGCGGAGCACGTCTGGGACACCGCCAAGTACCTGAACCATGTTCCCAAGCTGTTCGCCGCGGTGCGGGAGCGCTTCGGCGACGACCTGCATCTGCTGCACGACGTGCACCACCGGCTGACGCCCATCGAGGCGGGCCGGCTGGGCAAGCGTGTCGAGGAATACAACCTGTTCTGGCTGGAAGACTGCACCCCGGCGGAAAACCAGGAGGCCTTCCGGCTGATTCGCCAGCACACCACCACGCCGCTGGCGGTGGGCGAGGTGTTCAACTCCATCCACGATTGCCGCGAACTGATCCAGGAGCAGCTGATCGACTACATCCGCGCCACCCTGGTGCATGCCGGCGGCATCACCCACATGAGGCGCATCGCCGACCTGGCGGCGCTCTACCAGGTGCGCACCGGCTTCCATGGCGCTACCGACCTGTCGCCGGTGTGCATGGGCGCGGCGCTGCACTTCGACACCTGGGTACCCAACTTCGGCATCCAGGAGCACATGCCCCACGAGGCGCGCATCGACGAGGTCTTTCCCCATGCCTATCGCTTCGAGGACGGCCATTTCACCCCGGGCGAGGTGCCCGGCCACGGCGTGGACATCGACGAGGACCTCGCCGCCCGTTATCCCTACAAACGCGCCAGCCTGCCGGTGAACCGGCTGGTGGACGGCACCCTGTGGCATTGGTGAGCGAGGAATCCAGGATGAAAGCCTTTCAGGTCAGAGCACCCCACGAATTCAGCATCGAAGAGGTCGCGGTGCCCGCGCTGGCGCCCGGCGAGGTCCGGGTCGGGGTGGCCTATGCCGGCATCTGCGGCTCGGACATGCACATCATCCACGGCCAGAACGCCTTCGTGCGCTTCCCCCGCGTCACCGGCCACGAATTCGCCGGCGTGGTGCGCGAGATGGGCGAGGGGGTCAGCGGCCTGGCGGTGGGCGATCCGGTCTGCGTCGATCCGGTGATCGCCTGCGGCAGCTGCTATCCCTGCCGCATCGGCCGCCCCAACGTCTGCAGTCGCCTGCAGGTACTGGGCGTGCACCGCGATGGCGGCTTCAGCGAAGAGGTCTGCGTACCTGCGGCCAATGCCCATCGCCTGCCGGCCGGTCTGCCGCTGGCCCAGGCCGCCCTGGTCGAGCCCTACAGCATCGCCTTGAATGTGCTGGAGCGGATGCAGGTGTTTCCCGGCGATTCATTGCTGATCTACGGCGCGGGTGTGATCGGCCTGACCCTGGTGCAGATGGGCAGAGCGTTGGGCATCGAGGACATCACCGTCACCGACGTACTCGATGATCGCCTGGCCACTGCCCGCGCCCTGGGGGCGACGCGGACCCTCAACGGCCGCGATACCGACGTGGAAGCGGCGCTGCGCGAGGCCACCGGTGGCGAGGGCGTACCCCTGATCGTCGATGCGGCCTGCCATCCGGCCCTGCTGCCAGAGATCGTTCGCCTGGCCTCGCCGGCGGGGCGCATCGGCCTGCTGGGTTTCAGCGCCACGCCCAGCGAGCTGGTGCAGCTGGAGATCATCAAGAAGGAATTGACCCTGGTGGGTTCGCGGCTCAACAACGGGCGTTTTCCGCGGGTCATCGAGCTATTGGCGGCAGGCAAGCTGGATGCTGCGGCGCTGATCAGTCACCAGGTGGCCAGCCAGGAGATGCCGGCCGCCATCGATCTGATCGAAAAGCACCCCGAGCAGACGCGCAAGGTGCTGGTGCAGTGGGGTGGTAACGCCTGAAAAACACGCTCCCCCCTCGGGGAGTTCTCTGATGCCTTACCGAATAAAGACAATGAGCGGGAGGTAACAAATGGCTGGACAAGGTCGTGGACTGGTACTCGTCATGCTGTTTCTGGCGGGGGTCGTCAATTATCTGGATCGCTCGGCGCTGTCGGTGGCAGCGCCGCTGATCCAGAAGGACTTCGGGCTGGGCGCCGGGGAGATGGGGCTGCTGTTCAGCGCCTTCTTCGTCGGCTATGCGGCGTTCAACTTCATCGGTGGCTGGGCCGCCGACCGCTACGGCGCCAAGACCACGCTGCTACTGGCGATGGTGCTCTGGTCGGCGTTCAGCGGCCTCACGGTGCTGGCCTCGGGCTTCGCCGCGCTGATCGTGATCCGGGTGCTGTTCGGCATGGCCGAGGGTCCCTTGAGCGTTTCCACCAGCAAGATGGTCAACAACTGGTACGCGCCCCATAACCGCGGACGCACCCTGGGCCTGTCGATGTCGGGCACGCCCCTGGGCGGTGCCATCTCCGGCCCCATCGTCGGGGTGATCGCGGTGGCCTACGGCTGGAAGGTGTCCTTTGTCGTCATCATGCTGATCGGCTTCGTCTGGGCGGTGGTCTGGTACCTCTGGATCAAGGACAAGCCGACCGGCCAGCTGGCCGCCGACATCGCCGCCGAGGAGCGCGCCGTGGCCGTGGTGGATACCGAGGTGCGGCCGCTCAAGTACTACCTGCGCCAGCCCACGGTGCTGTTCACCGCCCTGGCATTCTTCGCCTACAACTACACGCTGTTCTTCTTCCTGACCTGGTTCCCCAGCTACCTGATCCAGGCCTACGGCCTCAACGTGAAGGACATGAGCATCGCCACGGTCATTCCCTGGGTGCTGGGCTTCATTGGCCTGGCGGTGGGTGGCTACCTGTCCGACTGGGTATTCCGCAAGACCGGCCGGCTGATGTTCTCGCGCAAGGTGGTGCTGGTGACCTGTCTGCTGGCCTGTGCCCTGTGCATCGCCGTGGCCGGCTTGGTCAGCACCCTCTATGCCGCCGTGGCCCTGGTCGCGCTCTCGGTGTTCTTCCTCTACCTGACCGGCGCCATCTACTGGGCGATCATCCAGGATACGGTGCCGGCGGCACGGGTAGGCGGGGTGAGTGGCTTCATGCACTTCCTGGCCAACACCTCGGGCATCATCGGCCCAGCGGTGACCGGCTACCTGGTGCAATTCACCGGCGCCTTCACCAGTGCCTTCCTGCTGGCCGGCGCCCTCACCGTGATCGGTTCGCTGTGCGTGGCGCGCTTCGTCAAGCCACTGGCCGAGCGGCCGGCTGACGCACCGGCCGAGCTGGCGGCGGGAGGCGTCCGATGAGCGATTTCGAACGCATTCCCTCGCGCTATCCGGTGCCGGCCATCGGCATCGTCCACCTGGGCCTGGGCGCCTTCCATCGCGCCCACCAGGCGGTCTACCTGGAGCGCAACCTGGCCCGCCACGGTGGCGGCGCCTGGGGCCTGTGCAGCGCCAACCTGAGATCCGGGCGGGCCCTCGTGGAGACCTTGCAGGCCAGCGGCGGTCGCTATCATGTGGCGGAGTACCGTAACCAACGCGAGGGGGCGCTGCGTGAAATCGGTGCCCTGCGCGAAGTGCTCTATGCCGGTGACGGCGGAGCCGACCGCGAAGCCCTGCTGGCGCGCCTGGCCGATCCCGAGGTGCGCATCGTCACCCTCACGGTGACGGAGAAGGGCTATTGCCTGAGCCCGGCCAGTGGCGCCTTGCGTCGCGACGATCCGGGCATCGTCCACGACCTGGCCGAACCGCGCACCCCGCGTACGGCGCCCGGCCTGCTGGTGGAGGGGCTGCGCCGGCGCCGTGCCGCGGGCATCGCTCCCTTCACCGTGCTCTGCTGCGACAACATGCCGGACAACGGCCAGCGCACCCGCCAGGCGGTGATGTCCCTGGCCGAGGTCCAGGACACCCACCTGGCGGCCTGGATCGCCACCGAGGTGGCCTTTCCCTGCAGCATGGTCGATCGCATCGTGCCGGCCATGGACGAGGCCGCCTTCGCCCGTTTGCGCGACCTTGGCTGTGACGATCCCGCTGCGGTGGTGGGCGAGGCTTTCAGCCAGTGGGTGATCGAGGATCGCTTTCCCCAGGGACGCCCGGACTGGGAGCACGAAGGGGTGCAGATGGTGGCGGACGTCCGCCCCTTCGAGACCATGAAGCTGCGGCTGCTCAATGGCAGCCATTCGCTACTGGCCTATGTGGGCAGCCTGGCCGGCCACGGCACCGTGGCCGAGGCCATGGCCGACCGCCAGTTGGCCGCCCTGGTGCACCGCTACATGAGTCGCGAGGCGGCGCCGACCCTGGACATGCCCGACGGTGTCGACCTCGATGCCTATGCCGAAGCCCTGGTCGCACGCTTTCGCAACGATGCCCTGCAGCACCGGCTGCGGCAGATCGCCATGGACGGCTCGCAGAAGCTGCCCCAGCGCTGGCTGCTGGGGGCCCAGCGGCTGCTGGAGCAGGGCGGTGATTTCTCCTGTACCGCCCTCGGCGTGGCGGCCTGGATTCACTTTGGTGAAGGTGAGGGCGAGGCGCTGGACGATCCCCTGCGCGCCACCCTGGCCGCCTTGCCTACCGGCGTGGCGCGGGTGGATGCCGTCCTGGCGCTCGCCGAGGTCTTTCCGCCAGCGTTGGCCGAGCAGGCCGCCTTCCGCGAAGCGGTGCAGCGGGCCCATCGGCGCATCGCCGAGGCGGGCATAGGCGCAGCCATCGCCGACTTGACCGATCAAGGAGTCTGACATGGAACATACCTGGCGCTGGTTCGGCCCGCGCGATCCCATCTCCCTCGCCGATATCTGCCAGACCGGTGCCACCGGCATCGTCACGGCGCTGCACGAGATTCCCAATGGCGAGGTCTGGCCGTTAGCGGCCATCGCCGAGCGCAAGGCGCTGATCGAGGCGGCGGGTCTGAGCTGGTCGGTGGTGGAAAGCATCCCGGTACACGAAGACATCAAGCGTGGCCTGCCGGGGCACGAGCGCTACCTGGACAACTACCGGCAGAGCCTGCGCAACCTCGCCCAGTGCGGCATCGACGTGGTCTGCTACAACTTCATGCCGGTGCTGGACTGGACCCGCACCCAGCTGGCCCATCGACTACCCGACGGCGGCTGGGCGCTGAGATTCGATCAGGATGCCTTCGCCGCCTTCGACCTTTGCATCCTGCAGCGGGACGGGGCCGAAGCGGACTACTCCGCCGCAGAGATCGAACGGGCGCGTCGCTATCACGACGGTCTCGACGCGGCCGGTCGCGAAGAGCTGGTACGCACCCTGATCGCCGGGCTGCCCGGTGCCGAGGAAGGCTATTCGGTCGCCGACCTCCGACAGTTGCTGGCCACCTATGCCGGGATCGACGCCACGCGCCTGCGTGAGCACCTGGCGGTCTTCCTGCAGGCCGTGGTGCCGGTGGCGGAGGAGGTGGGGATCCGCCTGGGGGTACATCCGGACGATCCGCCCCGGCCGCTGCTGGGATTGCCCCGCGTGGTCTCCACCGCCGCCGACGCCCAGTGGCTGCTGGAGGCGGTGCCCAGCCCCGCCAACGGCCTGACCTTCTGCACCGGCTCCTATGGCGTGCGCGCCGACAACGACCTGGTAGCCATGGCCCGCCAGTTCGCCTCGCGCATTCACTTCGTCCACCTGCGGGCGACCCGCCGTGAGGAAGATCCACGCAGCTTCCACGAAGCCCATCATCTGGATGGCGACGTGGACATGGTCGGGGTGATCCGCGAGTTGGTGCGCGAGGAGCGTCGCCGCGAACGCGAAGGCGGTGCGCGCCTGCCGATGCGACCGGATCACGGTCACCAACTGCTGGATGATCAGGGCCGACGGACCAATCCAGGTTACTCGCTGATCGGCCGGCTCAAGGGCCTGGCCGAATTGCGCGGCGTGGAACAGGCCGTGCGGCGCCTGGAAGAGGAGAGACACTGATGTTGACCATCGTCTGTCAGGAGCCCGGTCTGCTGCGCGCCGAGCAGCGGGAGAAGCCCTCGCGTCGCCCGGGCGAAACCCTGGTGCGCATCGAGCGGGTCGGGGTGTGCGGCACCGACCTGCACATCTTTTCCGGCAATCAGCCCTACCTGAATTATCCGCGGGTCATGGGCCACGAGATCTCCGCCACGGTGACCGAGACCGAAGCCGACTCGGGCCTCGCCGAGGGCGATCTGGTCTATGTGATGCCCTATCTGTCCTGTGGCGACTGCGTGGCCTGCCGCCAGGGCAAGACCAACTGCTGCACCCGCATCCAGGTCCTGGGCGTGCATTGTGATGGCGCCATGACCGGCTACCTGAGCCTGCCCCACAGCGCACTGTTCCGTGCGGATGGCCTGGATGCCGACCAGGCGGCCATGGTGGAGTTTCTCGCCATTGGCGCCCATGCGGTGCGGCGTGGTGAGGTGGCCGCCCAGCAGCAGGTGCTGGTGGTGGGCGCCGGTCCCATCGGCATGGCGGTGGCGCTGTTCGCCCGCCTGCGCGGGGCGCGGGTGACGGTGCTGGACGGCCGTACCGATCGCCTGGCCTTCTGCGCCGAGCATCTTGGGGTGCAGGCCACGGTCGCGCTTGGCGAGGATGACGAGGCGCGCCTGCGCGACCTCACCGGCGGCGATTTCTTCGATGTGGTGTTCGACGCTACCGGTAATCCCCGCGCCATGGAGCGCGGCTTCGCCTTCATCGCCCATGGCGGCAAGTACGTGCTGGTGTCGATAGTCCAGGGCAACCTTAGCTTTGCCGATCCGGAATTTCACAAGCGCGAGGCGACCCTGCTCGGTAGCCGCAACGCCACCGCCGAGGATTTCCGCCACGTGCACGATTGTCTCCGGCGCGGGCTGGTGCCCACCCAGGCACTGAATACCCACCGACTGCGCCTGGAGGACGTGCCCGAGGCTTTCCCACCCCTGCTCGATCCTGCCGAGGGCGTGGTCAAGGCCCTCATCGAATGCTGAAGCGGAGACGGACATGGAACTGATCACCCGTAGCGGCGCGGCGGCGGCCACCCGCGCCACCCTGCGCCTGCATCCCCAGGACGATGTGCTCATCGCCCGCCAGCCACTGGTACCGGGCCTGGAACTGCCGGAGGAGGGGGTGCGGGTTCGCGAACCTGTGCCTGCCGGTCACAAGGTTGCCGTGCGTCCTATAGCGGTGGGCGAGCCGGTACGACGCTATGGTCAGATCATCGGATTCGCCCGGGAGGCCATCACCGCGGGCAGCCACGTCCACGTGCACAACCTCGCCATGGGCGACTTCACCCGGGAGCATGCCTTCGGCATCGAGGCCCGTGGCGCGCCGGTGCCGATCGAGCGCAGCTTCCGGGGCATCGTCCGTGCCGATGGTCGGGTGGCGACCCGCAACTACATCGGCATCCTCACCTCGGTGAACTGCTCGGCAACGGTGGCGCGAGCGGTGGCCGACCACTTTCGGCGCGACGTCCACCCCGAGGCGCTGCAGCCCTATCCCCATGTCGACGGCGTGGTAGCCCTGACCCATGGCGTCGGTTGCGGCATCGATACCCAGGGCGAGGGCATGGCGGTGCTGCGCCGGACCCTGGGCGGCTACGCGGCCCATGCCAATTTCGCCGCCGTCTTGTTCATCGGCCTGGGCTGCGAGGCCAACCAGATCCCCACGCTGCTCGCTGACCAGGGTCTCGCCGAGCATGCGGGGCTGCGCAGCCTCAACATCCAGGACAGCGGCGGTACCACCGCCACCGTTGCTCGCGGCATTGAAGCCGTGAAAGCCCTGTTGCCTGCGGCCAACGAGGTGGAGCGCGAGCCGGTCAGCGCCCGGCATCTGATCCTTGGTCTGCAATGCGGCGGATCGGACGGCTATTCAGGCATCAGTGCCAACCCGGCGCTGGGCCGCGCGGTGGATCTGCTGGTGGCCGCCGGCGGCACCGCGATCCTTTCGGAAACCCCGGAGATCTACGGCGCCGAACACCTGCTCACCCGCCGCGCCGCCAGCCCGGCGGTAGGCGAGCGACTGGTGGAGCGCATCCGCTGGTGGGAGGACTATTGCGCCCGTGCGGGCGCCAGCCTGGACAACAATCCGTCGGCGGGCAACAAGGCGGGTGGTCTCACCACCATCCTGGAGAAATCCCTCGGCGCCGTGATCAAGGCAGGCTCCACCGATCTCATGGCGGTCTATGGCTACGCCGAACCGGTGCGCACCCCCGGCCTGGTGTTCATGGACACCCCCGGCTACGACCCCGTCTCGGCCACCGGCCAGGTGGCGGGCGGTGCCAACCTCATCGCCTTCACCACCGGACGCGGTTCCGCCTATGGCTGTGCACCGACGCCATCGCTCAAGATCGCCACCAATACCCGGCTCTGGGAGAGCCAGCGTGATGACATGGACGTGGATTGCGGCGGCCTGGTCGATGGCAGCACCACTCTGGAAGAGCGCGGCGCCTTCATCTTCGAGCGATTGCTGGCCCTGGCCTCGGGAGAGCGTAGCCGTAGCGAGCTACATGGCTATGGGCAAAACGAGTTCGTGCCCTGGCAGCTGGGTGCGGTGACCTGAAGGGTGAACCCACTCGCCTGATAGACAGCGGGCACCCGCATCCCCTTGGAGAAGGACGCCGCCTATTGGTGGAGGCTGCCAAGCGGAAGCAGGGGCTCGACGTCCTGGAATGACGCGATGAAGCCTATCAGGCTCGGCTATCCCGGCTGCGGGGCAGGTGCCAGACTTCGGCCCCGCAGCGAACGCTGCAAGGATGAAAGGGGTGTGGCGACGGAGATAGCGACCACCAGATGGCCGCGCCAGTCGCGATCGTTACCGGAGAAGTAGCCTTGCTGCTGTAACAGCAACCCGTCGTCGAGTGGCGCGCCGCCCAGGGCAGCGCGCCATCGGCGTCAGGCCGATTCGCCGTCCGCGGGAGCGGCGACGGGTTCGGTGGCTTCGGGCTCGGCGGGCGAGGCCGTTTCAGCCTTGGCCTTGGCCTGCTCGCGGCGGGCCTGGGCGCGCTGGCGGCGCGCCTGCTGCTTGGCATAGACCGCCTGGGAAGCGGTCACGCTGCCGGCCGGCTGGCCATTCAGGTCCAGACGAGGCGCGTCCTCGGTCATGGCCGCCCAGTAGCGAGTGCCGCGACACCAGGTGGCGATGGCCTGCTTGAGCTGGTCACCGGTGATGCCCAGCCGCTCCAGATGCTGCTCGGCGTCTTTCAGGATACCTTCCTTGAGCGGCACCTTGGGCGCAGGGTTGACCGGGAAGGCCAGCGGGAAATGCTTTTGCAGGCGGCGGATGCCCTCGACCACCGGATCCTGCTCGCGGGGCTTTTGCTCGCGGGGCTTGGCTTTCGGTGAAGGTCTCCGCGCCGGCCGCTCTTTGCTCTCGGTCGTTACCTGCGCTTTCTCGGCCCGCAGGCGGTCGCGTAGTTCAGCTAGTTGCTCAAAGCCCATCGTTCAGCTCACCGCTCCAAATAGAATTCACGTGCAAGGGTAACCCATGCCGGGCTTGGACCGCGCCCTTTGCAAATCGGCACGGCCAAACCGGTTAGCTCGTCATTCTAAAGGCTGGCCTGCCGATAAGGCATCCTTGAAAGTGTCCTTCCCGGCGGATGGTGGTCCTGACGGGCGTTTTCTAGCTACCACCGGTCAGGCGCGATACCTACTGCGTCTTTGGAAAAAAGTCCGAACATCGGCTGGATAATACCTGCTGCACGGGGCCGACCCTGTCGAGCCGGTACCTGAGGCTGCGGCGCGACAGCTGAAATTCCTCGCCGGCCTGGGCAACCTTTCGCCAGCGCTTTAGCCGGCGAGATAGGCGTCGGTGGATTCCAGGCTCGCATAGGCAAAGGCCAGCGCCGCCATCAGGGCGGCATGCACCTGGGCAGCCGGCACCCGGACGCCTTTAAATTCCAGATCGAGGGTGGCGCAGGCATCGTGGATTACCGTCACGGCGTAGCCCATGTCGGCCGCGGCCCGGACGCCCGCATCGATGCACATATGGCTCATGGCGCCCACCACGACGAGCGAGCCGATACCCCGCTCGTCCAGCAGCTGCTTCAGGTTGGTTTCCCGAAAGGCATTGGGATGATGCTTGACCACCACCGGCTCGCCAGCCTGGGGCGTGACGGCCGCCTGGATCGCGACGCCGTCGCTGCCAGGCACGAAGATCGGTGCCTCGCTGCTGAGCGATTGATGCTGCACATGGATCACCGGGACGCCCTGGTCGCGGGCGTTGGCGATGATCCGGGCGGCGTTGGCGACCGCGGCCTCTATGCCGTCGAGGGGCAATTTGCCGGTGGGGAGGTATTCGTTCTGCAGATCGATGACGACGACGGCGTGCTTGCTCATGTCCAGCTCCTCGGAAGATGCTTCAGGTCTTGGGTCCGGTCATGATTGGCCAGCCGCGCCGGCAGGCGAAGGGGCGTGACCGACAACATCAGGGGTGCCAGCGACACATGCACGATCAACCACCGGTCGAACTAGGTCTGCTGCTCTATCCCGGCGTACAACTGGCGACGGTCCACGGCCTCACGGATCTGTTCGAGATCGCCGGGCGCCTGACCGGGACCGCGGAGGATGCCGAGCGCCCTCGATTGCGCGTCAGCCACTGGCGGCTGGAGGAGGGCGAAGCGGCACCCAGGCGGGTCTACGACTCGCTGTCCGCAGCGAGCGGCTCACCCAGCGTGCTGATCCTGCCACCCAGCCTGGCTGAGCCGATCACACCGGAGGCTGCTGCGCCCTATCGCGAGTGGCTACGTCGCCAGCACCAGAGCGGCGTGCGTCTGGCCTCGATCTGCGCCGGAGCCTTTCTGCTGGCTGAAACCGGCTTGCTCGAGGGTCGCACCGCCACCACCCACTGGCTCTATGTCGAACGCTTCAACGCGCGTTTCCCTGGCGTCCGCCTGGACGCCGACCAGCTCCTCATCGATGGCGAGGATCTCGTCACCGCGGGCGGCCTCATGGCCTGGACCGACCTCGGCCTGCGCCTGGTCGATCGGTACCTGGGCGCCAAGCGGATGCTCGATACCGCACGCATCCTGGTCATCGACCCGCCGGGTCGGCAGCAGCGCTACTACAGCGCCTTTTCGCCGCGCCTGAGCCATGGTGACAGCGCCGTCCTCGCCGTTCAGGAGTGGCTGCAGGAAACCGGCGCCCAGGACATCGCCCTGGCTACCCTGGCCAAGCGCGCCGGACTCGAACAGCGCACCTTTCTACGCCGCTTTCGCCAGGCGACCGGCATGACCACCACCGCCTACTGTCAGCAATTGCGCGTCGGCCGCGCCCGGGAGCTGTTGCAGGCCAGCCGTCTGCCCCTCGAACGCGTCGCCTGGGAGGTGGGCTACAGCGATCCGGGCGCCTTCCGCAAGGTCTTCACCCGTGTCGTGGGACTGAGCCCGGGGGATTACCGGCGGCGGTTCGGGGGTGTGGTGAGGGCAGGGCGGTGAGGCCCGCTCTCGCTGCAACGCATGCTCATCCGCGAGTCTAGCCAGCACCAGACCGCCGTCTGCTGCTCTCACCCGAACCCATCAGGCCTGCTGGATCGGCAGGCTTCATGGCTCCACCAAAGGCGTCTCGTCTTCTTGGTTGAACCGAGCGCTGGCGATCGGCCTCCACTGAAGGAGACAAGACAGGGGTGTCTGGACTAGACCAGGCATCGACTCGCTTCGCGACGACCGACTCCGCAGGTGCCAATGCGTCAGGATCCAGACTTCCAGTTGCTGTTCGAAGGACTTCCCCATCTGGTGCTGGTGCTCTCTCCAGGTCCTGACTTCATCATGGTGGCAGCCAACGAAGGACGCCTGCGCGGCACCAATACCCGCCGCGAAGACTGCATGGGGCGGTCGATATTCGAGGTGTTCGGCCGCAATCCCGACGGCAGGTCGGAATTCGGCGCCGGCGTGTTGCGCGCTTCGCTGGAGCGGGTGATGCAGAGCCGTGAGCCCGATCGCATGGCGGTAACCCAGTACGACATTCCGCGGCGGTCCAGCGAAGGTGGCGGCTTCGAGGTGCGTTACTGGAGTCCGTTGAACGTTCCGGTGCTGGACGACCAGGGTGAAGTGATCTACATCATCCACCAGACCGAAGACGTCACCGAACAGGTGCTGGCCCAGCAACATTCCCGCCCGAGTCTCAAGCTCGCCGACGAACGCTTTCGGGCGGCGCTGCTTGCCTCCGAAGCCGGTATCTTCGACTGGTACCTCGACGAATGTCGCTTCTATTGCGATAGCGCCCTCCAACAGCTTTTCGGCCTGCCCGATGTCCTGACGACGAATCCCGTCGAGCGCTTCCTGGACTTCGTGCATGGGGGCGACCGGGACGTGCTACGCGGATGCCTGGCCGAGTGCCTGCGGGGGAAGGATTTCGCTGTCGAGTTTCGGCTCCACCGCGGGGCAGGAGAGCAGTGGCTGCTGAGCAAGGGCAAGGTCTTTCGCGACGCCGCTGGCCAGCCGTCCTATGTGACCGGCACCTGCGTCGACATCACCGCCCGCAAGCGAGCCGAGAAGGCGCTGTTCGAACTCAACGAGACGCTGGAAGCGCGCGTCTCCGCCGAGGTGGCCGAGCGCTCCCGGGTGGAAGACACCCTGCACCAGGCGCAGAAGATGGAGGCGGTCGGTCAGCTCACCGGTGGTATCGCCCATGACTTCAACAACTTGCTCACTGGCGTCATTGGCAGCCTGGAGCTGATGCAACGGCGCCGACGCGGTGGCGATGCGAGTGAGGACGAGCGCTACATCAACGCGGCGGTCACCTCGGCCCAGCGGGCGGCGGCGCTTACCCAGCGGCTACTGGCGTTTTCCCGCCGGCAGACCCTCGATCTCAAACCGCTCGAGGTCAATCCACTGGTGGCCTCGCTGGAAGACCTCCTGCATCGCACGACCCGGGAAGACATCGCCATCCGGACGCAGCTGGCCGCCGGCCTGTCGCTGGTGCGGATGGATGCCAACCAGTTGGAAAGCGCCATTATCAACCTGACCATCAACGCCCGCGATGCCATGCCCGACGGCGGCACCATTACCATCGCCACCTCAGCCGTGCACGTCACCGCAGAGCAGGGCGCGGCCATGGAGCTCAAGGAGGGCGACTACGTGATGCTCTCCGTCGCCGATACCGGTCTGGGCATGACTCCCGAGGTCCTGGCCAAGGTCTTCGAGCCCTTCTACACCACCAAGCCGATCGGGCAGGGCACGGGCCTGGGGTTGTCCATGGTGTATGGCTATATGCGCCAGGCCAATGGCGCCGTCCGTATCCTCTCGCAACCGGGGAAAGGGACAAGGGTGCAACTCTACATGCCGTGCCTGGGTGGGGAGGTAGGCATCCTCGCGGTCGAGGAGCAGAAGGCTGCGCCTCTGGGAGGCGGCGAGGTGGTCCTGGTCGTCGAAGATGAGGCCGTGGTTCGCTCCCTGATCCTGGAGGTGCTGGGTGAACTGGGCTACCAGACCCTGGAAGCAGCGGATGCCCAGGCGGCCATACCCTTCCTGGAGAATCCTCAACGCATCGATCTGATGATTTCCGATGTGGGTCTGCCTGGCATGAATGGCCGCCAACTGGCGGACCTGGCTCAAGCCAATCGTCCGGAGCTCAAGGTGCTGTTGGCGAGCGGTTATGCGGAAGGCTCGAACGTGAGTGGTTATCTCGCCGCGAACATGGAGATCATCACCAAGCCCTTCGCCATCGATACCCTGGCCAACAAGATCAACGAGATGCTGAATCCGGAGGGTTGAGGCCGGGTCTTCGTTGAAGCAGGGCTGCCGGGCTTGCGTCTGGCGGCGCCCTTGAGGCGGGAAGACCGTCCCGGCGCTCTGGCGACGAACCGCAAAGGGGAACGTTACCCGTCCTTGGTCAAAGGCGCTTACCGAAGACGGCGTTACCCCGCCTTTTCATAGACGGCAACGCTCCAGTAGCCACTACCGCTATTGCCTGTTGCGGCCCAGCCGCCACGCTGCAGCTGCCTGGCGATCAGGCGGTTCATGAAGCCGTGTCCCAGCAGCAATACGCTTCCCGGAGTGCGCCCGGCCAGCGCGGCCAGCTGATCCGCCGCCTGGTGCGCCCGCTCCTTTGCCTGGGCATAGGACTCCGGCTCCTTCGCCAGCCCGCAGAGCCAGAGCAGACGAAAGACGAACGCCCAGGTGAAGGGCGACAGGCGCAGAATCGGAACGCTCACCACGGGCAGCGCTGCCTCGCAGAAGACCCAATCCCTGATGGTTGGTGCTATGCCCAGCGCGGCGAGAGAGGTCAGGGCACGTGGGGCAGTGCTGGTGGCCGCCAGGCCGATATCCCTGACTGCGGCTATTGCCTCCGAAGTGGGGGTATCCGTGCCTATTTCGGACCGATCATAGTCCGCGATCCAGCGCGCCATGGCAGCGGAGGCCATGGCGGGACAGCTCTTCAGCGCCGGCTTGCCATGGCGCATCAGTATGATTTTCATCGAGCTTGGCCATTTAACGAAGATAATACGGTTGGAGTCATGGATAAGTCGCTGGAATCATGCTTCGGCCAGCGTTATCCATTCTTCTGGCGATAAGTTTCTATAAGTTTGCTGACGTGGTTCTAGATTATTACAAAGAGCGGCTGCAAGCTTATGATCTTCAGGAAAAAGGCGTAGCAGTTTGGATGAATCCCTTGGCATCAAGGGCTTATAAGGTATTGATAGTGCGTTCGTAGTATTCTTTTTTGGTTGTTTTGCATGATATGCGCGCGCTCATTTATTTGGTCTTAATTGTTGTTTGGCGTTCTGGAGTATTTATTTTGCAAGGGATGTTGATGAGGCTGGGAGTGGGGTTGTCGTGTTTGGGGGGGCTCCTGTTGAGTTCGGCAGTAGCAGCCACCTGCGTCGAGCATCCGCCACTACAACTGCAGATCGCGGGCGACAGCGCCCTGGACAGCCAGGCCCAACTGGTCTGGAAGCGTTGTCTGCTGGGAACGACCTGGAACGCACGGACCAAGGGTTGCGAGGGTGTGGCAAAGGGGTACTCGCAGAAGGAGGCCCAGCGCGCCGCTCAGGCTGTTCTCGGCGAGTGGCGCCTGCCCACGGAGCCTGAGCTGGAGACCCTGTTGGTGGATAGCTGCGCGGGCTTGAAGCTCGATCGACGCGTCTTTCCCAATGTCGCAGCGGCGGATTTCGGCGAAGGCGCGAAGATCTGGACGAGTTCGGAGGCCTTGCCGGGAATGTTCTACTTCCTCAATTTCAGCGTTGGCGGTCTGGACATGCACTCCGCTGGCTTCGGTCTTGGTGTCTTGCTGGTCAAGGATGCCAAGGGCAAGAGGCAGTAAGGGCGGACCACGGGCGCGGCGGGCTGGATGCCAAGGCTCAGGCTGATCGCGCCTACACCAGCGGCTCGGCGATCCGCTCCAGCAGTTCAGGCCCATCGTTCTTCACGCTGCCCACGGCCTTGCCGACCGGATACCAGTCGAAGGCCTCCACTGGCGTTCCTTCGATCTCACCAATCTCGGCGGCGCGCTCCATGGACAGCTCGGGATCCAGCCATTCGCGGGCAATGGTCGGGGGCAGGACCAGGGGGCGGCGGTCATGGATATCGACCATGCCGGCGTCGGAAGCTGCGGTGACGATGACGAAGCCATCATCCTCCTGGGGCGCCTGGTCTGCCGGCCGAAAGTGGCCGATGGCGGCGAAGAACAGCGGCTCGCCGGATCTCAGCTGGATGAAATAGGGCTGCTTGCGCTTCGGGTCCTCAGGATCCTTTTTCCATTCGTACCAGCCGTCCGCGATCACCAGGGCGCGGCCCCTTTGCCAGAGGCCGCGAAACATCCGGCTGGTGGCCGCCGTTTCGACGCGGGCATTGATCACGGGTGGGCGCTTGGCCTGGCGCGCCCAGGCGGGCTGGTAACCCCAGAGCACCGGGTCCAGGTGCAAGCCATCCTCCTGCTGATTGAGCAGCAGCACCCGGGTGCCGGGTGCCACGTTGTAGCGGCCCAGGGCGCGAGGTTCCAGGCCGGTGCGGACGTCAGCCGCATTGGCGCCCAGGGCGTCCAGATAGTCGAGAGCGTAACGGTACTGGGCAAAGCGGCCACACATGGGCGCCTCCTGGGGCAAGGGATCAAGGCGAGTGGCGCTTTTGGCGCTGGCCTGGACGGTCCGCAAGCGGAAGTCCACTGCCCGCTGTTCGCCGAGGCAACCTGTCAGAGGCTTGGACAGTGACGTTTGGCTGAAGTACCCGCAGCGTCCGCTCCGGCCTCATCATGAAAACGAGACAGGTGGTGGCTGATCGGGAGGAGGGCCTTTGCACAGGTCGTGGCCAGGCACCGCCCGTAGTGAGGAAGGGCCACCGCGGTCCTGCTCGGGCGATCTTCAGGCGAGTGAGCCTGCAGGTAGGCAGAGCAAGGCTAGTTCCACCCCTCGCCATCTTTGAAATTTCTTGCAAAACATTTGAACACCAGCCGGTCGTGCCTAGTCTGCCAGTGGAGAACAACAAATCTGGCGGATAAGACGCATGAAGTCCTGGCTCCTGACGAAACCCCGGTTATCCGGCTTGCTCATCCTGCTCCTCGGCATACTGCTGGCCGCTGGCGGGGCCTGGCTGCTGCTGTTGGGCGGCAGCGCCTATTACCTGGTTGCCGGCATAGGCCTCTGCCTGACCGGCGGCTTGCTGATGAAGGGGCGCCGGCTGGCGCTGTGGGTGTACGGCCTCGTCTGGTTGGGCAGCGTGCTGTGGGCGTTCTGGGAGGTTGGCCCCGACGTCTGGAAGCTCGAACCCCGACTCATGCTACCGACCCTGCTGGGGCTCTATCTGCTGTTGCCCTTCATCCGTCGGCGCCTGGATGGCAACCGCAGGGTTTCAGGGGCAGGCTATGTGATCGTTCCCCTGGCCGCCGCGGCCCTGGTCGGCGGTCTGTTCTTCGCCCATCCCTATCCGCCAGACCAGCCTCTGGCAGCCGTCGCGCCAGGTAGCCAGGTGACTACCAATGCCTCGGGTGTCGCCGAGGGTGACTGGAATTTCTATGGGCGCACCGCCGAAGGCGAGCGCTGGTCGCCGCTGGCGCAGATCACGCCTGACAATGTCAGCCAGTTGCAGGAAGCCTGGACCTACCGCACGGGCGATCTGCCCAGGGGCGACGAAAACAAGCACGGCTACGAATTCAACTTCGAGGCCACGCCGATCAAGGTTGGCGACACCCTCTACTTCTGCACCCCGCACCGGGAAGTCATCGCCCTCGATCCGGACACCGGCGAGCAGCGCTGGCGCTTCGATCCGCGCGCCGATACCTCGAACAATGCCTACCTGGCCTGCCGTGGCGTGGCCTACTACAAGGCCCCCGAAGGAACGGCGACGGCCTGTCCGGAGCGCATCATCTCGTCGGTGGGCGATGCCCGCATCATGGCCCTCAATGCCCGTACCGGGGGGCTGTGCCAGGACTTCGGCAAAGGCGGTTATGTCTCGCTGCGGCAGTATCTGGGCGAGGTACCCAAGGGCTTTCACTTCGTGACCTCGCCACCCCTGGTGATCCACGACCGCGTGGTGCTCGGGGGCTGGATCTATGACGGCCAGAAGACCAACGAGCCATCAGGCGCCGTGCGGGCCTTCAACCCCATCAATGGCGAGATCGTCTGGGCCTGGGATATCGGCCATCCGGACGATCCGGTGGTCCACCCGGCGCCAGACCAGACCTTCACCCGGGGCACGCCCAACGCCTGGGGCGTCTATACCGCCGATGTAGCGCGCGGGATCATCTACCTGCCCACCGGCAATGCGGTGCCCGACTACTACGGCGCCGAGCGCAGACCTTTCGACGAGAAGTATTCCAGCTCCCTGGTGGCGCTGGACGTGGACACGGGTGCGCCGCGCTGGAGTTTCCAGACGCTGCACCATGACCTCTGGGACATGGACGTACCCATAGGGCCATCGCTGGTGGACCTGCCGGACGGCAAGGGCAACAGCGTCCCCGCGCTGGTGCAGACCACCAAGCGCGGCGAACTCTTCATGCTCAATCGGGTGACCGGCGAACCCATCGCCCAGGTCGAGGAAAAGCCGGCCCCCCAGGGCGGGCTGCCGGAGGAACATGTCGCGCCGACCCAACCCTATTCGACGGGCATGCCCACCTTCGCGCCGCCGGAGATCAAGGAGTCCGACACCTGGGGCGTGTCGCCCCTGGACCAGTTGCTGTGCCGGATCGAATTCCGCCAGATGAACTACAAGGGCGCCTTCACGCCCTTCGAGCTGGACAAGACGACCCTGGTGTATCCGGCGTTCGACGGCGTGATCGACTGGCATGGCGCCTCCATCGACCCGGAGCGCAAGCGCCTCTATGCCAACCTCAGCTACATCCCCTTCAAGGCCGAGGTCTATGCCCGGGCGGATGCCGAGCGCGAAGGGCTGGTGGAGCCCTGGGACGGCAAGGGCACACCGCCGCGGCCGAAGAAGTTCGCCATCAACCCGCAATACGGCACGCCCTATGTGGTCAAGGTCGACCCCTGGCTTGGCCTGCTCGGTGCGCCCTGCAAGGCGCCGCCCTGGGGGCAGCTGGCAGCCGTGGACCTGAAATCCCGCACCCTGGCCTGGCAGCATGACGTAGGTACCACCCGCGACATGGGTCCTCTGGGCCTGCACATGGCGCCGCCGTTTCTCACCGGCATGTTCAATATCGGCGGCCAGGTCAATACCCGCTCGGGGCTGATCTTCATGGGCGCCACGGCGGACAACTACCTGCGGGCCTTTTCCGCGGCCAGCGGCCAGGAGCTATGGAAGACGCGCCTCCCCGCGGGGGGCCAAGCGACGCCCATGACCTATACCGGGCGTGATGGCCGCCAGTATGTGGTCATCGCCGCAGGTGGTCATGGTGGTCTGGGCACCAAGGCGGGGGACTACCTCAAGGCCTACGCCTTGCCTGGAAATGCCCACTAGCGCGGCGGTCATGCAGCACCATCCCCAGGACCATGGCCACGACGAAACCCTGGACCTTGGCGATACCCAACCCCAGGCCCGCCAGCGCGGGCCCGGGGCATAGCCCGGCCAGCCCCCAGCCAAGGCCAAAGAGCAGGGAGCCTAGTAGCAGGCGGCGGTCGACAGGTACGGTGGGCGGCAGGTGAAAGGCGCTGTCGAGCAGGGGCCTTGCCAGCCGGCGCTGGAGCTGGACCGCGGGCAGCGCCACCAGCAGGGCGCCGCCCAGCACGAACAGCAGGCCAGGGTCCCAGTGTCCGCTGGCGAGATCGAGAAAACCCAGCACGCGGGCGGGATCAAGCATCCCCGAGAGGGCCAGGCCGCTGCCGAAGAGCAGGCCAGCCAGCAGCGCTACGACCAGTCGCAACGATTTCATCGCAGCAGTCCCAGCAGGGTGGCCGTGGCCAGGCCGCAGGCCAGGAAGACGGCGGTGGCGGCCAGCGAGCGGCGCGAACCGCGGGCCACGCCGAGGATGCCATGGCCCGAGGTGCAGCCTGAACCCAGCCGCGTCCCGAAACCGACCAGCAGCCCCGCCAGTAGCAGTTGCGGCCAGGTCGCGTCCACGGTCAGGGAGGGAGGTGCGTGCAGGCCGCTCATCAGCAGCGGTCCCAGCACCAGGCCCAGCACGAAGACCAGGCCGGTGCCGGCCTGCTGTCCGCCGAGCAGCCGGCCGAAGATCCCGCTGATGCCGGCGATCCGCCCATTGACCAGCAACAGCAGGCTGGCGGCCAGGCCCAGCAGCAGACCGCCACCCAGGGCGGGCATATAGGAGACGAGGATCATGGTGTCTGGCTCTCGGGCTGACAGAAGATCTGGTAGAGCGCCTGCAGCAGCTGGGCGGCCTTGTCTTCGGTGAGCCGGTAGAAGATCTGCTTGGCCTCGCGGCGGGTGGTGACCAGGCCAGCCTCGCGCAGCACGCCGAGTTGTTGGGAGAGGGTGGGCTGGTGGATGTCCAGGCGGGCTTCCAGTTCGCCGACCGCGTATTCACCTTCGGCGAGGGCGCAGGCCAGCAGCAGGCGAACCGGATGCGCCAGGGTCTTGAGCAGGGCAGCCACCTCCCGGGCGCGGGTCTGCATGTCCTGGGGGGAGAGGACCGCGCCTGGGGTGGGTCTGGTAGGTGGAGTAATCATGAGCAAGCCCGACTTATACAATATACAGTTTTATATAATGTATATTGTCTAGCTGGCAAGTCGGGGTCGTCGGGCGGCCCAGGCTCAGAGGTGGCGCACGGTCAGTCGATCAGCGACCGGGCGAAGTCGCGATAGCTGTGCAGCGGGCGCCCGAGCATTTGCACCAGCCGCTCACGGTCCCCAGGTTGCGGAAGCATGCCGTCGCTGACATAGCGCTCGGCCATGAGTCTCATTTCGTAGGCCATCCAGGCCGGCATGAAGGTCGCCATGTTCTGCTCGAAGCCGCGCGGATCGTCACCGGCGTAGTGGATGGGGCGGCCCAGCAGTTCGCTCCAGATCGCCGCGGCGCCTGCGCCGGTGAGGCTGTCCGGGCCGACCAGGTTGATCGTTTCGCTGGGCAGCTTGTCGATCGCCTGATCGCGGCGGATGAGTTCGAGGGCTGCGACCTCGGCGATATCCCGGGCGTCGACCATGGCCACGCCCTTGCTGCCGATGGGCATGGGATAGATCCCATGCTGCAGGATGATGTCCTTGATCATGACCTCGTTGTCGATGAAGTAGGTGGGCCGCAGGACGGTGGCACTGAAACCCATGGCGTCCAGCATCCGCTCGCCGCCGAACTTCACGGCGAAGTGCGGCACGTTGACCGCGCTGTCAGCGCCAAAGACCGAGAGATAGACGATCCGCTCGACCCCGCTTTCCCGGGCGATGTTGAGGGTGATGAGCGCCTGGGTGAATTCGTCGCCGGTCACGGCGTTGAGCAGGAAGAGGGTGGAAACGCCAGCGAAGGCGCCGCGCAGTGAATCGAGATCCAGCAGGTCGCCCCGGATGACTTCCACCGCGGTGGGGAAAACGGCGTTGACCGGATTGCGTGTCAGCACCCGGACCTTGGCCTGGCGCTGTACCAGTTGGTGAACGAGGTGGCGGCCTACGCGGCCGGTGGCGCCAGTGACGAGGATGGTCATGTCGGTAACTCCAGATGGGTGAGGGTGGAGCCACCTTAAGTCGTCCCATGTTTCGCCAATAGCCGCTAGGATAGGGACATACCGTTCCATTATTGAGACAGCTTGATGGACTTCAGCCTGCTGGCCGATTTTCAGCTCATCGCCACTCACGGCGGCATTGGCAAGGCCAGTCGTGCCAGTGGCCGACCTAAGGCCAGCCTGTCGCGGCGGCTGGCCGAATTGGAAGAGGCGCTGGGGATACGCCTGATCGAGCGCGGCGGACGCAGCCTCGTCCTGACGCCTGCCGGGGTTGAATTGGCGGCCCGTACCCTGGGACCGCTGCGCGAGATTCAGGAGGCGGTGGCCGCGGTGCAGGAGGGCGTGGCTGTGCCCCGCGGGCGGCTGCGCATCGCGGCGCCGCTGCTGTTCTCCCAGGTGGCGCTGGGCCGGCTGAGTGCGGATTTCCGGCGGCAGTACCCGGAGATCCTCATCGAAGTGGTGGCCGAGGATCGCCTGGTCGATCTGGTGGAGGAACACTTCGACCTGGCCATTCGTATCAACCCCGCGCCCGACAGCACCCTGGTGGGTCGCTGCTTCGCCCGGGACCGCCGGGTGCTGGTCGCCGCGCCGGGCCTCGAAGGCCCTCTGGCGTCCGGCGCCGAACCTGCACGTCTGCCTGCGGTGGTCATGCCCGGCCAGCGCGAGGGCGAGGTCTGGACGCTGACGGAGGGCGGGGAGCGCTTCCTGCCCCAGCCGGTCTTGCAGCTGACTTCGCTGCTGACCATCCGCGAGGCGGTACTGGCCGGGGCGGGTGCGGCGCTATTACCGCTTTCGCTGGTGCAACGTCAGCTGGACGAAGGCGCGCTCAGGCGCTGGGGCACCCTCGCCGGTGAGACCGAACTCTGGGTGCTGCACACCTCGCGACGACTGCAGAGCCCCAAGGTGAAGGCCTTCGTCGCCTTCCTCTGCGCACGGTATCCAGACGGCACCTTTTTGCTGGACTAGCGACTGACGACGCCTGCCCCGTGGTCCACGGAACGACGGCCTGCATATCGCCCGCGCCCCTTTGTCCGGATAATGGCCGCCAATCTGTCTTCAAACCGGAAAGCTGTGCATGGAAATCAAGGTCAATTTTCTCGACAACCTGAGGCTCGAGGCCAAGTTCGACGACTTCTCGGTGATCGCCGATCAGCCCATCCGCTACAAGGGTGACGGCTCGGCCCCGGGGCCCTTCGACTATTTCCTGGCGTCCTCGGCGCTCTGCGCGGCCTATTTCGTCAAGCTCTACTGCCAGACCCGCGACATCTCCACCGACAACATCCGCCTGGCGCAGAGCAACATCGTCGACCCGGAGAACCGCTACAAGCAGACGTTCAAGATCCAGGTAGAGCTGCCCGCGGATCTCTCCGACAAGGATCGCCAGGGCATCCTCAGATCCATCGACCGCTGCACGGTGAAGAAGGCGGTGCAGGCCGGTCCGGACTTCATCATCGAGGCGGTGGAGAGTTTGGACGCCGATGCCCAGGCCCTGCTGTTGCCCAGCGATACCGGCAGCGAGACCTACGTTCCCGGCAAGGACCGGCCGCTGGAAGAGACCATCGCCAAGCTCTCGGGCATCCTCGCCAATCTGGGCATGAAGGTGGAGATCGCTTCCTGGCGCAATATCGTGCCCAACGTCTGGTCGCTGCACCTGCGCGATGTGCAGTCGGCGCTGTGCTTCACCAACGGCAAGGGCGCGACCAAGGAAGCGGCCCTGGCCTCGGCGCTGGGCGAATTCATCGAACGCCTCAACTGCAATTTCTTCTACAACGACCAGTACTGGGGCGAGGACATCGGCAACGCGGCCTTCGTCCACCACCCCGACGAGCGCTGGTTCCAGCCGGGCCCCAAGGATGCGCTGCCCCGGGAAATCCTCGATCGCCATTGCCGCAAGATCTATGACCCGGAAGGCGAACTGCGCGCCTCGCACCTGCACGACACCAATTCCGGCAATGTGGCACGCGGCATCTGCGCGCTGCCCTTCGTACGTCAGTCCGATGGCGAGGTGGTGTATTTCCCCTCGAACCTGATCGAGAACCTCTACCTCAGCAACGGCATGAGCGCGGGCAACACCCTGGCCGAAGCCCAGGTGCAGTGCCTGTCGGAGATCTTCGAGCGGGCGGTGAAGCGCGAGATCCTCGAAGGCGAACTCGCGTTGCCCGACGTGCCCGAGGCGGTGCTGGCGCGCTATCCCGCCATCGTCGAGGGCATCCGCGGCCTGGAGGTCCAGGGCTTTCCGGTGCTGGTCAAGGATGCCTCCCTGGGCGGCGAATTCCCGGTGATGTGCGTGACCCTGATGAATCCGCGCACCGGCGGGGTGTTCGCTTCCTTTGGCGCCCATCCACGCCTGGAGATCGCCCTGGAGCGCAGCCTCACCGAACTGCTGCAGGGGCGCAGCTTCGAGGGCCTCAACGACCTCCCGCAGCCGACCTTCGAGAGCCAGGCGCTGATGGAGCCGAACAATTTCGTCGAGCACTTCATCGACTCCAGCGGCCTGGTCTCCTGGCGCTTCTTCAGCGCCAAGGCCGACCATGACTTCGTCGACTGGGATTTCTCCCACGAGGGCGAAGATTCCACCGCCCAGGAGGCCGCCACCTTGTTCGGCATCCTCGCCGAACGGGATCTGGAAGCCTACATGGCGGTGTACGAGGAACTGGGCGCGCCGGCCTGCCGCATCCTGGTGCCGGGCTATTCGGAGATCTATCCGGTCGAGGACCTGATCTGGGACAACACCAACAAGGCGCTGGCGGTGCGCGAAGACATCCTCACGCTGCACCAGCTGGACGATGCGGCCCTGGAATCCCTGCTCGAACGCCTGGACGATACCCAGGTGGACGACTACACCCGCATCGCCACCCTGATCGGCGTGGAGTTCGACGAGAACACCGTCTGGGGCCAGCTGACCGTGCTGGAGCTCAAGCTGCTCATCCATCTGGCGCTGCAGCAATTCGAAGACGCCAAGGAAGAGGTGGAGACCTTCCTGCAGTTCAACGACAACACCCTGGAGCGCGGCCTGTTCTACCAGGCGCTCAATGCGGTGCTGGAAGTCGAGCTGGACGACGAACTGGAACTGGCCGACTTCGAAGTCAATTTCCGCCGGATGTTCGGCGACGAGCGCCTGGACGCCGCCCTGGGCTCGGTCTCGGGCGAGGTACGCTTCCATGGCCTGACGCCCACCAGCCTCAAGCTGGAAGGCCTCGACAAGCACCTGCGGCTGATCGACAGCTATCGCAAGCTGCACGCGGCGCGCGCCAGGGCGGCCGGGATTACGCTCTAACGGATAGCCCGCCCGGACCCGGGCGGGGCTTTCCCGGCGGTCAGCAGACCGCGATATGGGAATCCGCGCGCGGCTCGGTGCCGCCGCAGAGCACGCCGGTTTCCGGATCGCGGACGATGATCTGGCCGCGGCCGAAATCGGTGGAGTCGTGGGCGATCTCGATCTGGTGACCGCGCCGCGCCAGGCCGCTGGCCAGGGCCCGCGAAGCGGCCTGTTCGATGCCGACCTTCATGTCCCCCAGCCATTGCCAGCGCGGCGCGTCCAACGCCGCCTGGGGATTCAGGCCGAAGTCCACCAGGTTCATCACCATCTGCACATGCCCCTGGGGCTGCATGTAGCCCCCCATGACGCCAAAGGGACCGATGGGCACGTCGCCCTTGGTCAGGAAGCCGGGGATGATGGTGTGGAAGGTCTGCTTGCCCGGCGCCAGCGCGTTGGAGTGCCCGGTATCCAGGCTGAATTCCGAGCCGCGATTCTGCAGGCCGATGCCGCTGTCGGGCAGTACCACGCCAGAGCCGAAGCCGTGGTAGGCGCTCTGGATGAAGGACACCATGTTGCCCTCGCCATCGGCGGTGGCGATGTAGACGGTGCCGCTGGCCTGGGGATCGCCATGCAGCGGCGGCTGGGCCTGGTCGGTGATCTCGGCGCGGCGGCGGTCGGCGTAGGCCTCGTCCAGCAAGACGCTGGCGGCGACCCTCATGTGCTCGGGATCGGTGATGTAGTGCAGGCCGTCGGCATAGGCCTTCTTCATGGCCTCCAGCTGACGATGCCAGGTGAGCTGGCTGTCGCGCTGGTCGAAGTCGTAACCCTTGAGGATGTTCAGGGTCATGAGGGCGATCAGGCCCTGGCCACTCGGCGGAATCTCCCACACCTGGTAGCCGCGGTAGTCGACCTTGATCGGCTCCACCCAGCGCGGCTGGTAGCCGGCCAGGTCCGCTGCGCTCAGCTGGCCGCCGCTGGCCGCGGCATGGTCCGCCAGGCGCTTGGCGATGGCGCCCCGGTAGAAGCTCTCGCAGCGGGTCTGTGCCAGTTCCTCCAGGGTGCGGGCCTGGGCGGGGTTGCGAAACAGCTGGCCGGCGACCGGTGCCTGGCCGTCGATGAGGAAGGTGTCGAACCAGGCTTCCAGCTCGGGCGTCTGGTCCCGGCTGGCCTGGTACTCGGCCTGGGCGATACGCCACTGGTGGGCGACCACCGGCGACACCGGGAAGCCGTCCCGGGCCAGGGCGATGGCGGGTTCGAACAGGGTGGCGAAGGGCAGCTTGCCGAAGCGGCGCGACAGCTCGGCCCAGGCCGCGGGGCAGCCCGGCACCGTGACCGGCAGCCAGCCGTGCACCGGCATGCGCTCGTGGCCGGCGGCCTTGACCGTGGCGATGTCGAGGCTGGCCGGGGCATGGCCGCTGGCGTCCAGCCCGTGCAGCTGGTCCTTGACCCAGACCAGGGCGAAGGCATCGCCGCCAATGGCGTTGCCGGTAGGTTCCACCACGGTCAGGGCCGCGGCGGTGGCGATGGCCGCGTCGATGGCGTTGCCGCCCTGGCGCAGCATGGTGATGCCGGCTTCGGCGGCCAGCGGCTGGGAGGTGGCGACCATGCCATTGCGCGCGAAGACGCTCTGGCGTTGCGAGGCGTAGGGGTAGTCGTGGGCAGAGAAATTCAGCATGGCAGGCTCTTCGAGGTCATTGTCCGGTCTTGATGCGGGTCCACTCGCGGGTCATCAGCCGCTGGATCTGCGGCGGCAGGTCGGCGGAGACGTAGAGGCGCTCGGCGATGGCCTCGCTCGGGTAGATGCCCGGGTTGTCGCGCACCTTGGCATCGAGCAGGGCGGTGGCGTCGCGGTTGGGATTGGCATAGCCGACATAGTCGCTGACCGGGGCGATCACCTCGGGGCGCAGCAGGTAGTCGATCAGTGCCAGGGCGCCCTTAGGATTCTTGGCGTCCTTAGGGATGGCGAGCATGTCGAACCAGAGATTGGCACCTTCCTTGGGGATCACGTAGCGCACGTCGCTGGTCTTGCCGGCTTCCCTGGCGCGGCTCTGGGCCTGCATGACGTCGCCCGAATAGCCCATGGCCATGCAGACGTCGCCGTTGGCCAGGTCGGTGATGTACTTGCTGGAGCTGAAATAGGTCACCGACGGCTTGAGCTGCTGCAGCAGCGCGGAGGCCTTGCGGTAGTCCTCGGGGTTCTGGCTGTTGGGGTCCAGGCCCAGGTAGTGCAGGGTCTGGGCGAAGACCTTTTGCGGCGCATCGAGCAGGGCCACGCCGCAGCCCTTGAGTTTGGCCAGGTTCTCCGGCTTGAACAGCAGGTCCCAGGAATCCACTGGGGCGCCATCGCCCAGGGCGGCGCGGACCTTGGCGGCGTTGTAGCCAATGCCTACGGTGCCCCAGAGGTAGGGCACGGCGTAGCGATTGCCGGGATCGGCCGCCTCCAGGCGCTGCATGAGCCGTGTATCCAGATGCTGCCAGTTAGGCAGCCGGCTGCGATCCAGCGGCTGGTAGGCGCCCGCCTTGATCTGCTTGGTGAGGAACTGGTTGGACGGCACCACCAGGTCATAGCCGGAGTGGCCGGACAGCAGCTTGGCTTCGAGCATCTCGTTGGTGTCGAAGACGTCGTAGCGCACCTGGACGCCGCTGGCCTCGGTGAACTGCTTGAGGGTGTCCGGACCTATGTAGTCCGACCAGTTGTAGAAGCGCACCTCGGACTCGGCGGCCTGAGCCAGGGGCGTCAGGCAGAGGGCGAGGGCGGCCAGCAGGGGACGAACAGTCATGAAGGTCTCCGGTCTAGAGCACGCGGCTGAGGAATTCGCGGGTGCGTGGATGGGTGGGATTGCCGAACACCTGGGCCGGCGGGCCTTCTTCGATCAGCTCGCCCTGGTGCAACACCACCACGCGGTCGGCCACCTCGCGGGCGAAACCCATCTCGTGGGTCACTACCACCATGGTCATGCCGTCTTCGGCCAGCTCCTTCATCACCTGCAGCACCTCGCCAACGGTTTCAGGGTCGAGGGCGCTGGTGGGTTCGTCGAACAGCATGGCCTGGGGTTTCATCGCCAGGGCGCGGGCGATGGCGACACGCTGCTGCTGGCCGCCGGAGAGTTGCGCCGGATAGTGATCGGCCTTGTCGGATAGGCGCACCCGGGCGAGCAGGGCGCGCGCCTGCTCCACGGCGGCAGCCCGCGCCACGCTCAGCACCTGGATGGGCGCCTCGATGATGTTTTCCAGCACCGTCATGTGCGGGAAGAGGTTGAACCTCTGGAACACCATGCCGATGTCGCGGCGGCGGCGGGCGATGTTGCGCTCCGAATCCCGCACCCGACGGCCGTCGGGACGTTCGCGAAAGCCCATCAGCTCGCCGTTGACGCGGATGGTGCCGCCCTGGATCTCTTCCAGCTGATTGAGGCAGCGGATGAAGGTGGTCTTGCCCGAGCCGGAGGCGCCGATCAGCACCACCACCTCGCCACGGCGCACCTCCAGGGTCACGCCCTTGAGGATGTCCAGCTCGCCGAAGGCCTTGTGTACCTCCAGTGCCTGGATCACAA
The DNA here is from genome assembly GCF_001518815.1 of Pseudomonas oryzihabitans. Classification (NCBI taxonomy): domain Bacteria; kingdom Pseudomonadati; phylum Pseudomonadota; class Gammaproteobacteria; order Pseudomonadales; family Pseudomonadaceae; genus Pseudomonas; species Pseudomonas oryzihabitans. The sequence goes on along the minus strand of NZ_CP013987.1, from coordinate 2,693,889 downwards.
CGTCTTGCGTGGTCGTCATGGCTAGCGTCCCCGTAGCTTGAAGCCCTGCAGGCTGAACAGCCGGCCGGTGGCGGTGGGTCGTTGACCGTCGGCCTTGCCGAAGCGCCGCTCCAGCCAGGACTGGAAGAGCCCCCACAGGGTCGTGAGGACCAGGAAGTAGATGGCGACCACCAGGTACAGCTCGAAGACGCGGAAGGTCGCCGAGGTGATCATCTGGGTGCTGAGCAGCAGCTCCTGCACCCCGATGACGCTGACCAGGGTGGTGTTCTTGAGCATCACGTTGAACTCGTTGCCGAGCGGCGGAATGATCACCCGCAGCGCCTGGGGCAGCACGATGCGGCGCATCAGCTTGGCCGGCGTCATGCCCAGGGAGCGGGCCGCCTCGTACTGGCCGCGATCCACCGCGCCGATGCCGGCGCGGATGATCTCGGCCATGTAGGCGCCTTCGTTGAGACCCAGGGCGATGATGGCGGCCTGGATGTTGCCCGGGATCACCAGAAAACCCAGGTCCAGGTCCTCGAAGCGAAAGATGCCGCCGGCAGCCAGGGCCGTGTAGAGGAAGACGATCTGCACCAGGAGTGGCGTGCCGCGCATCAGCCACACATAGCCGCGCACCGGGTATTGCAGCGCCCGGTAGCGCGACAGCCGTGCCAGCGCCGCCAGCAGGCCGAGCGCGCAGCCCAGCAGCATGGCGCCGATGGCGATGACGCAGGTCAGCCAGAGGCCGTAGAGGTAGACGTCGCTCGGGTGCAACAGGTACTGCCAGAACACATCCCAGCTGAAGTTCATCATGGCCATCCTTTAATCGAGCTTGTCGCCTTCCAGGTGCCACTTCGCCATGAGCGAGGCGTAGCTGCCGTCGGCCCTCATGTCGGCGAGAATCTGGGTGAGGGCCGCGCTGAGCTGGCTGTCGTCCTTGCGCACGCCGACGCCGGTGAGGATGCGGGCAAAGGCCGGCACGCCGGTCTCGAACTGGCCGGGCGCCACGCCCTGGTAGTAGGCGGCGGTTTCCACGGTGGTGCCGTAGGCGTCGGTCTGGCCCAGGCGCAGGGCCTGGAAGGCGTCGGTGTCACTGTTGTAGGCCACCAGCTTCATGGGCGCCTTGCCGGCCTTCTTCAGCTCTTCGTTGTGGGCGTCGAGCAGGGTGCGGATGGTGGAGCCATTGAGCACCGCCACCTTCTTGCCGGCGAGGTCGTCCAGGGTGTGGATGCCGGCCTTGTTGCCGCTGGGCACCACCACTGCCTGGCTGGAATACATGTAGTTGACGATGTCGATCACCTGGCGGCGCTCGGGCTTGTCGAACAGCTGGTCGATGAGCACATCGCACTGACCGGCGAGCAGCGCCGGGATCAGCCCCGAGAAGGGCACCACGCGCCAATCGACCTTCTTGTCGCCAAGGCGCTTGGCGATCTCGGCACCAAGGTCGACGGTCAGGCCCTTGGGCTTCTGGGCTTCGTCGAAGAAGCCGATCGGCGGGGTATCGAGGGCGCCGCAATAGGTGATCTTGGACGCCTTGGCCAGGCGGTCGGGGATCTGGGGTGCGGCCTGGGTGAAGCCGGCGACGAGGGTCAGGGCGAGCAGACTGCAGGAAAGCCGGTGGCGGGTCATGGTCTTCTCCGGAAGGACGAGGGTTGGCTGGGCGGATGGCTCAACGCGGGGGCTCAGGTCGGGTCTGGTCGCCCGATCGTTCGATAAAGGTCAGCAGGTCGGGCACCGTGCCCTCGATGTGCTCGCGCAGTACCCGTTCGGCCTCGACGGCGTCTCCGGCGCGCAGGGCGGCAAGGATGGGCGCGTGTTCGTCACGCGCCGACTGGGGGCGGTCGGCGTGCAGCCAGAGCTGCATGTGCGGCTCGATCAGGGCGTAGAGGCCGTTGATCTGGCGCAGCAGCCGCGGGCGGCCGGCCAGGCTGCACAGGTATTCGTGGAAGGCGCGGTGCTGGGCGACCCAGGCGCCGGGTTCCTGCTCGTCGTCCAGGTCTTCCAGTAGGCGTTCCAGGCGGGTCATCTCGCGCGGCCCGACATGGGGCGTGGCCAGGCGGATCGCCAGCCCTTCCAAGGCGCCACGCATCTCGAACACCTCGCGCATGTCGTCCAGGTCCAGCCCGCTGACCACCGCGCCGCGGTGCGGCCGGAGGATCACCAGGCCCTCGGCGGCCAGGCGCTGGAAGGCGCTGCGCACCGGCATGCGACTCATGCCCAGGGTGGTGGCAATGTCCTCGGCGATCAGCCGCTCGCCGTTGCGATAGCGCCCGGCGCAGATGGCCTGCAGCAGGTGGCGATAGGCCTCTTCTTCGGCGCTCAGGGCGGCGGAGCGGGACAGGGCGGAGAGCGGCATGGCTGGCTTCCTGGATTTTTGTATCCAATCTGCCAGAGCAAGGGCCATGCCAGGGAGGGCAAGGTGCGCCAGTGCTGGGTTGGGAGCCTGAGCGCCTGGTGGCCGCCGTTACCTTTTGCACCGCTCTGGGTCGCCGCTGGGGCCCTTTGCTACCCGAGGACCCGAAACGGGGCGGCCGCTGGCGTCAGTCCAGCAACTGGCCATCGGCGGCGAAGAAGGGGTAGGGCCCCGGGTAGTTGCCCAGCGGCAGATGGTGGGTCACCAGGGCCTCGTCCGCCCAGCGATGCAGCAGCAGCCCTGGCGGCTCCAGGCGGAAGCGCGACGGCGCCGCCTCGCGCAGGTCCAGCTCGACCTGGTGCGACACGCCGGGACAGACGCAGGCCAGGGTGCCGCCGAAGCGGCGCTGGATCAGCCGGTGCAGATGCCCGCAAAGCAGCCGCTCCACCTGGGGATGACGGCGGATGACGGCTTCCAGCTCGGCGCCGCCGTCCAGGCCGATGCGATCCATATGACCGATGCCGACCGGGAAGGGCGGGTGATGCAGGAGCACCAGGGTCGGCTGCGCGGGCGCCTGGCTGAGCTGGTCGTCGAGCCAGGCCAGCTGAGACGCATCGAGACGACCGCCGTGCTCTCCGGGAATATGGGTATCCAGGCCGATCAGCCGCAGCGGGCCGCAGTCCTGCTGCCAGTCCAAGGTGCCCTGGGTCGGTAGATAACGGTGGTCGGCGAAGGCGGCGCGCAGGGCGGCGCGGTCGTCGTGGTTGCCGGGGATGACGAAGAAGGGCATGACCAGTTCGGTCAGCACTTCACGCAGGGTGGCGTATTCCTCGGGGGTGCCGAAGTCCACCAGGTCGCCGGTGATGACCAGGGCATCCGGGCGCGGCTGCAGGGCGTTGAGGTGGCTCACCGCGATGCGCAGCGCGCCGAGGGTATCGACCACGCCGTAGGACAGCCGACCGCCGGCCTTGATGTGCAGGTCGCTGAGCTGGGCCAGGAGGAAGGGTTCGTGCATGAGATTCTCCGATCAGGACGCCAGGGTGAAGAGGGCGTCGGGGTGCACGTTCAGGTGCAGCAGGTCGCCCGGCTGGGCCTGCACGTTCTGGGCGGTGTCGACCAGCAGCGGCTGGCCGGTGCCCACTTCCACCAGCAGCCGCGAATGGGCGCCCTGGAAGAACTGACCGACCAGGATGCCGACGAGGTGCGCAGGCGTTGTGCTGGGCTCCAGGTGTTCCGGGCGGCAGAACAGGGTGCTGGCCGAACCGGTCCAGGGCAGGCGACCGCCCGCGACGGCCACCTCGTTGCCCGTCTGGCTGCGCACCTCGAAGCGATTGAGCTGGCCGACGAAACCGGCCACGAAGCGACTGGCCGGGCGCTGGTAGATCTGCGCCGGCGTGCCGATCTGGGCGATGCGCCCGTCGCCCATCACCACGATGCGGTCGCCCAGCGCCAGGGCCTCCTGCTGGTCGTGGGTGACATAGACCGCCGTGGTACCCAGCTCGCGCAACAGGGCGCCGATGTCGGCCCGCAGCTGCTCGCGCAACTGGGCGTCCAGGGCTGCCAGGGGTTCGTCGAACAGGAGCACCCGCGGCCGTGGCGCCAGTGCGCGGGCCAGGGCCACGCGCTGGCGCTGGCCACCGGACAGCTGCTGGATGCGCCGGTCGGCCAGGGCCTCCAGCTGCATCATGGCCAGCAATTCGGCGACCCGGGCATCGCGCTCGGCGCGCGTCAGGCCACGGATCTTCAGGCCGTAGGCGATGTTGCCGGCCACGTCCAGGTTGGGGAACAGGGCGTAGTTCTGGAACACCATGCCGACGTCGCGGCGCTCGATGGGCAGGGCGGTGACGTCACGGTCGTCGAACAGCACCTGGCCGCCGGCATCGGGCTGCTCCAGGCCGGCGATCAGGCGCAGGGTGGTGGTCTTGCCGCAGCCGGACGGGCCAAGGAACACCAGGGTCTCGCCCGGGTGGATGTCGAGGTCCAGGGGCTGCAGCACCTGGCGGCCTCCGGCAAAGGTCTTGGCGCAGTGGCGCAGGCGAACGGCGGTACCTTGGGTCATCGCAGGGCTCCACGGGAGAGGCGGGCGCTGAGGGCCTGGAGGGCGACCAGCAGCGGCACGATCAGCAAGAGGAAGATCAGGGTGTAGGCGGAGCCCACCTCCAGCCGCGCCGAGGCGTAGCTGTCGGCCAGGCCCACCGGCAGGGTCTTGGTCAGGGGCGTGTGCAGCATCCAGGTGAGGTTGAATTCGCCCAGCGAGAGGGTGATCACCATGAGGCTGCCGGCGAGGATGCCGGCGCGGGCATTGGGCACCACCACGCCGAAGAAGCGCCGCCAGGGACCGGCGCCCAGGCTGGCCGCGGCTTCTTCCAGCTGCGGCAATTGGCTGCGCCTGAGCACCGCCATCACCGGGCGGATCAGGAAGGGCAGGGTGAACAGCAGGTGGCCGACCAGGATGATCACCGGGCTGCGGCGAAAGCCGCCAAGGTGCCCGTAGGTCAGCAGCAGCGCCAGGGCCGAGGCGAAGCCGGGCATGGCCACCGGCAGCACCAGCAATTCCTCGAAGGCGCGGGCGAAGCGGTTGTCCATCCGTACCAGGGCATAGGCCGCGGGGACACCGAGCATGACCGCGAGGGCCGCCGTGCCCAGCGCCAGTTGCAGCGACAGCCAGACGGTGGGGGCATAGGCCTGCCAGACCTGGATCACCCAGTCGAGGGTCAGGCCGCTGGCGAGGCCCTGGAAGTAGTTGCGGGTAAGGCCGGCCAGCACCGAGAGCAGCACGGGCACCAATAGGAAGGCGGCCACCAGCAGGGTGAACAGCAGTTGCAGCCAGAAACGCAGGGGACGATTCATCGCAAGTCTCCCTGGGTGCCGCCGAGGCGCCGAGCCAGCAGCAGGACCAGCCAGGTGACGAGGCCGAGCACCACCGAGAGCGCTGCCGCCACGCCGAAGTTGGCGAAGTTGGTGAAGGTGTCGTAGATGGCGATGGGCGTCACAGAGAGCCGTGTGCCGAGGGTGAAGGCCGTGCCGAAGGCGCCCATGGCGGTGGCGAAGCAGAGCGCGCCGCTGGACAGCAGGGCTGGGGTCAGACCGGGGATCAGCACATCGCGCACCACGGCAAAGAGCCCGGCGCCCAGGGAGCGGGCCGCTTCTTCCAGACTGGTGTCGAGGGTTTCGCAGGCTGCCATCACCGTGAGGATCACCCGCGGGATGGAAAAATAGAGATAGCCCAGAAAGAGCCCGAACAGCGAATAGGCGAACACCCAGGGTTCATCGAACAGGCTGCGCCCAAGGCCGGCGAACAGACCCTGGCGGCCGCCCAGCAGGATGATCAAAAAGCCCACCACCACGCCGGGAAAGGCCAGCGGAAAGGTCAGCAGCGCCACCAGCAGGCTGCGCCCGACGAAGGCATGGCGCGCCAGGAAGCAGCCGGTGATGCCGGCCACCACCAGGGTAGCCAGGGTGGTGACGGCGGCCAGGGCCACCGTCTGGGCGAGCCCGGATAGATAGCCGGCGCTGGTCAGCACCTGCCAGTAGCCGGAGCTGCCCGCGGCGTCCGGGCGGGCGCCGAGCACCAGCAGCTGCGCCAGCGGCAACAGCCAGAACGCCAGCAGGAAGGCGCTCGCCGGTGCCAGGGCGACGAGTGCCGGCCAGGGTAGCCGACGCGGCGCCCGAGGGCACCCGAGGGAGATGGCGAGGCCCTGCATCTCAACGCACCTCGGCCTGGTAGCGCTTGGCGAAGGCTTCCTGGACCGCTGCCATGTGGCCATAGTCCACGGTGCCGGCGCGGGCATAGTCGGCAGCGGGCAGGAAGCGCGCCTTGACCTCGTCCGGCAGCGGCACGTCCCGCACCGGGCGCAGATAGGCCTGGGCCCAGAGCGCCTGGCCCTTGTCCGACAGCACGTAGTCCAGCACCTTCTCGCCATTGCCGCGGTGCGGCGCGCCCTTCACCAGGCTCATGGTGTAGGGCACGGTCAGGCTGCCTTCCTGGGGAATGACGAAGGCCACCGGGGCGTTGTCCTTGTAGCGGGCGCGATAGGCGTTGAAGTCGTAGTCCACCAGGATCGGGATCTCACCGGACAGCAGGCGCGCATAGGCGGTCTGCTTGGGCACGATGGGATCGTTGGCCGCCAGCTTCTTGAAGAAGCCCAGCGCCGGGCCGAAGTCGTCGAGCGTGCCGCCCAGGGCCTGGTTCACCGCCACGGCGGTGACGTAGCCGACGAAGGCGCTGGAGGGATCCAGGTAGCCGACCAGGCCGCGGTACTCGGGCTTGAGCAGATCGCTCCAGCGCTGGGGTACCGGCTTGCCGCCCAGGGCCTGGGTATTGACCATGAAACCGAGGGTGCCGGAGTGAATGGCGGTCCACTGGCCCTTGGGATCCTTGAGGCCAGCAGGGACCTGGTCCCAATGCTTGGGCCGATAGGGCTCCAGCACCCCGGCCTTGTCGGCCTGGATGCCAAAGGTCACCCCGTAGTAGACGACGTCGGCCACCGGGGCTTCGCGTTCGGCCACCAGCTGAGCCAGGGACTGGCCGGAATTCTTGTTGTCCTGGGGCACCTGGATGCCGGTATCGGCGGCGATGGCCTTGAGCTGGGCGCCCCAGTCGGCCCATTCCAGCGGGCAGTTGTAGCAGATGGCGGTTTCGGCGGCCTGGGCGCTGGCCAGACCGCAAGCCAGGGCCACACCGGCCAGGAGACGACGCAAGGGGAATCGGGATTTCATCGGCAAGGCTCCTTCAAAGGACCGGCACTGGTGCCGGGACGGACGAGGCAGGGCAGGCACTGCTGGTGGGTGGCACTGCCGGCGATCAGCGCCAGCAATTCGGTGACGAGCACGGCGCCCAGGCTCTGCAGCGGCTGCATGACACTGCACAGGCTGGGTTCCAGGCGGGCGCCCATGGCGATGCCATCGAAGCCCACCACCGAGAGGTCGTTGGGGACGGATAGCCCATGCCGCTGCAGCTCGGCGATGACGCTGATGGCCAGCAGGTCGTTGGTGCAGAGCAGGGCGGTCGGCGCATGGCGCTCCAGCAGTGGGGCCAGCTCCGCCCAGTCGGCGTCGGTATGGCTGGCCAGCTCCAGGCGCGGCAGCAGGGGCAGGGCGGCGGCGTCCATCGCCTGGCAATAGCCGGTGAAGCGCCGCTCGCTGCGATCCGATTGCTGGGCCGGCCCCGAGACCAGGGCGATCCGTTGGTGACCCAGGGCGAGCAGGTGCTCGGTGGCCATGGCCATGCCCTGGCAGTTGTCCACCGCCACCGCTGCATAGGGGCGCTGGGGCTCGTGGTAGGCGAGGATGAAGGGCGTCTGCTCCCGGCTCAGCTCGGCCAGCACCTGGCTGCGGTCGGCATCGGCCACCGTCAGCACCAGGCCGGCGACACGCTGGCGCAAGAGTTCTTCCACCACCGCCGCCTCGCGCTCGGGCTGGTAATCGGTGGTGGCGATCACCAGGGAGTAGCCCTGGCTACGGGCGGTGCGCTCCATGGCCTGCAGCTGCTCGGCGAACACCGGGTTGAGCAGGCTGGGTACCACCACGCCGATCAGCCGGGTGCTCTGCTGGCGCAGCTGGCGACCCAGCAGGTTGGGCCGGAAGTTGAGGCTACGCGCAGCATCCAGCACACGCTGCCGGGTGCTCTCGCGCACCTGTTCGGGCGTGGCGAAGGCCCGCGCCGCGGTGGCCCGGGAGACGCCTGCCTGCTGCGCTACCTGTTTCAGATCGGTCATGCCTGCCTCGTTTGAGATCGATCTCATCGAGGGCAGACAGTGAGGGCTACGAATGTCGTTTCGATGACAGGAAGATGAAGTTTCGATGCCGCGAACAAGAACGGTGTGCAGGGACCAGACGCCTTGTTTCGGTCAGGATCAAGCCACGACCAGAATAGTCAGTCAGATAGTCAGATTTAATCAGCGCATAAATAAAAATCGCGCTAAAGAAAGGAAATAGTCAGTCGATCTTAGGGCGTTAGAGGATCGCCTTTCGCTGATCTCAAGGAGCCCGTCTTGAACCTTCGCTCGCTACGCATTGCCCCCCGCGCCGCCCTCTGCTTTGGTGCGGTCACCCTGTTCGTGATGCTGCTCGGGGTGTTCGCCCTGTTCCAGCTCAATGCCTTGCGGGCGACCGAACAGGCGATGGAGGCCGAATGGCTCGCGAGCGTCCAGACCACCGACGACATCCAGATCGCGCTGCTGCATACCCGCCTGGAAAGCATCCGCCTGCTGGCCAGCGAAGACAGCGCGGCCATGGCCATCGCGACCCGGCAGATCCAGATGAATCGCGACGTGATGAACGCCCGCACGGCCTACTACCGGGAGCACCTGGTTTCGACCCCTGAAGAGCGGACCAACTTCGAGCAGGCAGCCCTGCAGATGAAGGCCTATCTGGAAGGGCTGGAACACGTCGTCGCCTTGGTCGGTACCGACCGCAACGAGGCGCTCAAGCTGGCCAACGGTGACCAGCGCCTGCGCGCGGAGGGCTATCAGGAACGACTGACCGCACTGCGCGAATTCAACAGCGAAGGCGCCCGCCAGGCCAGCCAGGCCGCGTTGGGCATCTATGAGCACAGTGTGCGCATCACCGTCGGCATCATGCTGCTGGCGGTCGTGGTGACCCTGCTGCTGGCCTGGCGCCTGACCCGCAGCCTGGCCCAACCCATCGGGGATTCCCTGGCCGTGGCCAACGCCATCGCCAAGGGCGAGCTCACCGGCAAGATCGATCCAAGCGGTGCGGACGAGGCTGCTGGCCTCATGCGCGCCCTGGCGCAGATGCAGGACAACCTCAAGGACACCCTGCACGGCATCTCCCGATCCTCCGGGCGCTTGAGCGAAACCGCCCGCACCATGAACGCGGTCACCGACCAGGCCAGCCGTGCGCTGTCCAGCCAGAACGCCGAGATCGACCAGGCCGCCACCGCGGTCACCGAGATGAGCGCTGCGGTCGAAGAGGTGGCGCGCAATGCCTCCTCCACCTCCCAGGCCGCGCGGGATTCCAGTGCGGCCGCGGAAAACGGCAATGCCAAGGTCGGCCAGGCGCTCGACGCCATGCAGCGCCTCACCCAGCAGGTGCAGTCGACGTCGGTGCAGGTCGAAGGCCTGGCCGGGCAAGCACAGGACATCAGCCAGGTGCTGAGCGTGATCGGCTCCATCGCCGAGCAGACCAACCTGCTGGCGCTCAACGCGGCCATCGAGGCGGCGCGGGCCGGCGAGCAGGGCCGTGGCTTCGCCGTCGTCGCCGATGAGGTCCGCGCTCTGGCGCACCGTACCCAGACGTCGACCCGCGAGATCGAGCAGATGATCCAGGCGATCCAGAAGGGCTCCGCGGAAGCCGTGGACTCCATGCAGCTCAGCACCAACCAGGCCCAGGCCACCTACGAGGTGGCCCAGGAAGCCGGCCGGGCGCTGAACGACATCCTCCAGGCCGTGCGCCTGATCGACGAGCGCAACCTGCAGATCGCCACCGCCTCCGAAGAGCAGGCCCACGTCTCCCGCGAGGTCGACCGCAACCTCATCAGCATCCGCGACCTGTCGGTGCAGACCAGCGACGGCAACCGCGAAACGGTGGGCGCCAGCGAGCAACTGTCCGAACTGGCCGGGGAGCTGCAGACCCTGGTGCGTCGTTTCAAGTTGGCATGAGTGCGGACGGGCGCGCAGCTGGGCTGCGCGCCTGACCGCGTGAGAGGGCATCCCTGGTCTGGCGCGAGTGGCCGTACTGCCTGAAGCGGGCTGCTGTTCCGCGAGGAGGTAGGCCATGAAGCGGCTGGCCCGGGCATCACGGTGGGTATCGGAGGTGAGAGATGCCGGCTCCACCCTGGGTAGCAGTGCGTCATCCTGGCCTGCGGCTATCCGATGATATGCCTCTGGCGACTCATTTCTGCCGGCTCATCGGCTCAAGCCGTCCGCTCACTTCCATAGATGATGGCTTTTTGGTATCAATGGTTATTGTAATACCTATTGATCCGCACCCGACGCTCTCGTAGAGAAACCATGGCGCTGCCCCAATACAGCATCAGAGTACCTGTCACCCAGCTGCAACTGGGCATGTACGTCTGCGAACTGGATCGCCCATGGGAAGGCACGCCCTTTCTGTTCCAGGGATTTCCCATCCAGAGCGTGCAGGACATCCGCACCCTGCAGGAAACCTGCGAGTTCGTCTGGGTGGACCGGCGTCAGAACAGGTCGCTGACCCCGCTCTCGACCGCCCAGGCGGCAGGTGCCCAGGCGAAGACCTATGCCATCGACTATCGGGAGGCGGTCAATGTCGCCGAGCCCATGTGGCGCGAAGCCCAGGCGGTGTCGAGGCGTATGCTGGATGCCGTCAGGTTCGGCAAGGAGCTCGATGTCGGCGAAGTGCGCCAGGCGATCGGCGAGTGCGTCGAGAGTGTCCTCAAGCACCCGGCAGCCAGCCTCTGGTTGGCGCGCATCAAGCACCGTGACGAATACACGGCGGAGCATTGCCTGCGCGTAGCCCTCTATGCCATCGCCCTGGGCAAGGAACTGGGCATGTTGCCGCTGGAGCTCGAAGAGCTCGGCATGTGCGGCATACTGCACGACGTTGGCAAGATCAAGGTTCCCGACGAGATCCTCAACAAGCCGGGTCGCTTGACCGATGAGGAATTCCTCATCATGCAAGCCCATACCACCTACGGCTGGCAGCTGCTGATGGCCAACCGCGAGGTGCCGCCCGCGGCCGTCGATGTCGCCTATACCCACCACGAGCGCATGGATGGCTTGGGCTATCCCCGAAAGCTGCCGGCGCAGCGCATCCCCTTCAAGGCCAAGATCATCGCCGTGGTGGATGCCTACGATGCCATCACCAGTGACAGGGCCTACAGCGAAGGGCGGTCGAGCCTGGAAGCCCTGCGTATTCTCTTCGAAGCCAAGGGCACGCAATTCGACGAAACGGTCGTCCTCGCCTTCATCCAGTTGATTGGCGTCTACCCACCCGGCGAAATCGTCGAACTGAGCACCGGGGAGGTCGGGATCATCATCGGCTTCGAAGCCGGCAGCAAACTCAAGCCGCGGGTCCTGCTCGTCCTTGACGCCGACAAGCAGCCACGGCCGGAACAGGTGCTCGATCTGGCGCGCAATCCGCTGGATGCCGCTGATCGTCTGATCATTGTCCGCTCGGTAAAGCCCTCGGGTGCCTACGGGATCGACATCGACAGCTACCGGGACAAGGGCCTGGTGGTGCCGGCCTGAGTGGGCAACGAGCGCGCAGGAGTCGCGCTCTTCGGGCTCTGGGCCGGGGCCAGGTTCAGCGCCATCCGGCTTTCCTCACGCGGCGGTGGGCGCAGGGGCGGAATCGATGGCCGTGCTTCTGATCCGGTCGCGACGCGCTACCAGACCCAGCACGCCGGTCAGCGCCGTGGCCAGGCACAGCATGCAGCCCATGCCCAGCAGGCCGGCGGTGAAGGAGCCGGTCGCATCCTTGAGCCAACCCACGGCGTAGGGACCGACCAGGCCACCCAGGCTGCCGGTGGCGTTGATGAAGGCGATGCCGCCCGCCGCGGCCTGTCTGCTGAGAAAGGTCGCTGGAATGCTGTAGAAGCAGGTGCGCACCGAGCACAGGCCGATCAGCGCGACGGTGAGTCCGATCAGGGCCGGTAGCAGTTCGTTGAACACCACCGAAAACAGAAAGCCCGCCGCGCCCGTGCCGCAGGTGAGGGCAAGGTGCAGGATGTAGCGCCGCTTGCCGGCCAGGATCCGCGCCCAGATCAGCATGGCACCGCTGGCGATGATGTAGGGCACCGCGGAGATCCAGCCGATCTGCAGGGTGGTGAGGTGATGGCTCTTGAGGATCTGCGGCAGCCAGACGCCGATGCCCAGGATGCCGATGATGTAGCTGAAGAGGATGGCCGCCAGCAGCCAGACGCGGCCGTCCTTGAGCGACTGCCGAAAGCTGTGGGTGCCCTTGCTGGCCTGTTCGGCGTCCAGCGCGCCTTGCAGGGCCTGGCGTTCTTCCGCACTGAGCCAGGCAGCCTGGGCGGGCTGATCGGCCAGCATCTTCAGGCAGAGCACGCCCAGGAAGCAGGCCGGCAGCCCTTGCAGCACCAGCAGCCATTGCCAGCCGGCGTAGCCCCAGAGGCCGTCCAGCTGGAGCATGGCGGCGGACAGGGGGCCGCCCAGCACCGAGGACAGCGGGATGGCGAAGAGAAACCAGGCCATCACCCGGGTGCGGTACTGCACCGGAAACCATAGCGACAGAAAGAAGATCACGCCGGGAAAGAAGCCTGCCTCGGCGATGCCGGCCAGGAGGCGAATCACCGCATAGCTCGTCGGACCCTGGGCAAGGGCCGTGGCCGCCGCGCACAGCCCCCAGGTGATCATGATCCGCGCCAACCAGCGCCGGGCGCCGAAGCGATAGAGCGCCAGGTTGCTGGGCACCTCGAACAGGCAATAGCCAAGGTAGAAGATCCCGGCGGCAAAGCCGAACTGGGCGGCGGTGAGCCCCAGATCGTCGTTCATGGTCAGGGAGGCGAAGCCGACATTGGTGCGGTCGAGGTAGTTGAAGAAGTAGGCGAGGGCCAGCAGCGGCACCAGGCGCAAGGCGGCCTTGCGGCAGGCTCGCTGCACGACCGGATCGAGGCCTGGCGCCTCGTGCACGGATGGAGTTGGCATAGGGCGGACCTTGTTCTTGTAGGGGTCGCGCCAGCTTAGGGCGGCCCTTCGTTTGCCCGCCAAAACCTTTTCGACATGGCTCCTCATAGCGTTTCGGCATGTGCCTGTCCATGCCGGAACACTATGGGAATCCATCCGGATAAAGCATTTGTTCCGCGTGAGGCTTTGCATCACGTTCGGGGATCACGCCTGCTGCGTGACATCCGAAAACAACAAGGAACAGATGCAATGATCAAACAGCGTTTCACCACCGGCTGCCTCACGCTCGGCGCCCTGACGCTCAGCCTGGCGGCCCTTGCGGCGGACCCCGTACGAAGCTTTCAGAGCGTGAAGGGCGATATCAGCATCCAGGTCCTCGATCAGGGTGAGGGCAAGGTCATCGTCATCCTGCCGTCCCTTGGCCGGGGTGCCCATGATTACGACGAGGTCGCCGCACAACTTGCCGCCGATGGCTATCGGGTCCTGCGCCCTGAGCCGCGGGGCGTCAATGGCAGCAAGGCGCCCATGGCCGAGCTGACGCTCCACGACTTCGCCGCCGACGTGGCCCAGGTGCTCGACGAGGTGAAAAGCGGCCCGGCGGTGGTGGTGGGTCACGCCTGGGGCAGCCAACCCGCGCGGGTACTGGCGGTGGATCGCCCGGATCTGGTCAAGGGCATCGTCCTGGCCGCCGCCTCGATTGGCAAGCTGCCGCCGGATTCCAAGGAAAAGCCCTATGGCCGGCTCAAAGAGGCGATCAATGGCTCCGGCAACTATGCACTTCCGGAGGCGCAGCGGCTGACCTATCTCAAGCAGGCGTTCTTCGCGCCAGGCAACGATCCGCGGCCCTGGCTGACCGGCTGGTATGGGCAGACCCATGACGCCGAGGGCTATGCCCGCGACCATACGCCGGTGGACAGCTACTGGTCCGCCGGAAGCCAGGTGCCCATCCTCGACTTGCAAGGTGAGCATGACGCCGTGGTCATCCCGAATATCCTCAAAGGCATGCTCGGGGCGCGGGTCGAACACCAGGTCATTGCCAATGCGGGCCATGCCATGGCGCCTGAGCAGCCCAAGGCGATGGCGTCCGCCATCGCCGGTTTTGCCAAGCGGGTGTATGGGCTTTAAGCCAAAGCTGAGCGACGTGGCAGGAAAGCCCCTGCCACGTCGGAAGAAAGGAAATTGGCGATAGTTGAGCGGGCGGATAAGGCTGCAGCCAGTGTCGGTTCCCGAAATTGTTGCGACATTCGGGAAATACCAAAACCGGAAATAGCAATGACAGCAATCGGCCAGAAGAGGACGTCGAAAAGCGACCGCTACCGACCCATAGCTGCCTTTGGCGTAGGGCAGCTAGCGGCCAAAAGCTACCTGTCACGAACTGCTCTGAATTATTACGCACTAGCAGACAGCCTCAACCTATGCCTGGCCGCCTTTCGCAGTGACCTGCATAGACTACTCTTAGGGCTTAAGAGCATCCACGAAACTAGGGGCGATTCAGGGTAACAGTCGATCTAGTTGGATAAACACGTCTCAGCGAAATCCCCAGGGGAGCAAACGCCATGGTTGGCATCAACACCTACACATCCCTGTCTAGCAGCAGTCATGCTAGCAGCACCAGTGCAGCTAAACAGGCCCAGAGCGTCCCTGCTAACGACAAGGCCGGTGCCCTCCCCATGAGCAGCGCCGGCGGCAATGCCAGCATTGTCTCGAACCTGGCCCGTCAACTGAGCGAAGCGGCTACGCGAGCTGGATCACGCGACTCGAACCTTGAACACAAGGCGTTGGGCCAGAAAGCAACCGCGCTGCTCGACAGGATCACCGGTGATAGTTATCACTTGAATGAGGCGAAACACGATGCCGAGGTTCCTGACACCGACGACCCAGAGCTACAGGCGCGAGCCAAGCAGGCCACCAGTTTCGTCAACGGTTCTGGAAGCAATCCTTTCAAGGGTATGTCTCGAGATCAGCTTGCTCTGATTACCTATGACGAGCGCGACACCTTCACTGTCAATGAGCGCCGTGCCGCCTACGTGGAAGCTTTTGATCAAGAATCGGCTTGGAGGCAAAAAGTAGTTGTCCAGGCTATGGATGAATACAACCGCTCCGGCAAGCTGACCAACTTTTTCAGCGCAGTGCTCGATCACTACGAGAGCCTGCCAGCCATCGAGAAGTCGCAATATCCCGAGGATTACGCTGCTGACCTACAGGAGAAAATCGACCTCGACTCTGACGACACGATGCACATAGCCGAGGGCAAGGGCAGTAGCGTCACTAGCCTGATTGAGAAAATGGTCTTTGCAGGCCCAGAGACTCGCAAGGAAGCGGATCGCGCAACGTCATCTGCCGCCCAGCAAGCGACATCCGCCGTGCAAGCCGCCAGTGCAACTACCCCGGCGTTATCAGTCACCAAAACTAATAGCAGCGCAGGTTACGACCTTATGGTCTCACGCTTATTTGGTGGAAAAGAACCAACAGTGGCCAACGGTGCCCAGGGCATGAGCACCAGTAACATTAGCCGCAGTGCCTATGAGTTCCTCACCCGTGAGGATCGTGCGCTCGCCGCAGATATGTATGCTTATGCCCAAGCACAAGGGGCCGATCTGAGGCATGTTGATCAACTTGCCGGAGAGCTCGGCGAATATCGCCAGCACGACAGCGGCCGACTGAGTTCGAATTTCAACAACGGCACCAACTACGACGTGCAGGGGCGCCAACTGGCAGTAAACTTCAATGAGCAGGACAGCGCGACTGCAGCTCGCATTCTGAACGGCTCAGCGATCAGCAGCACCCGCATCGACCAAGGTTTCCTGAGCCATATTCTTGATCCGGGTTACGGCGCTTTGACCAACACAAGCGACCTCGGTTTCCTCGAACAGATGGTGACGAAGTTTTCCAACGAAGGTAGCTCACAATCCTCGCTCGACAGCCGCTTTGCCAGCTACACGCCAGTTGCAAGCATCAAAGACAACATCGTGCTGACCGCCTCGGAAAGCGTGAAGCTTAAGCCATTCGAACCGGATATCACCAACGTTAACGGCGTCTGGACAGTAACGGATAAAGGCGCGGCTGCGGGTATCACGCTGGATCAGGTAACCGGTACGTCGCAGCGCTCCAATGCCTCCATCGCTGGCTTGGAACAGAACCGCTACATTCTGGATGCCTTCTTCGGCACTAAAGAACAGAATGCCTCCCGGCCAGCCTGGCTGAGCAGCCTACTAGAGCGGTTCTCAACTACCAGGTGAATCACCCACCTTTTGCAAATACTCGGTGACCGCTTTTGGCCGATAGCAGCCAGTGGCGACGGGTTGCAATCGGCCAACTGCGGACCGGCAGTTGCGGCGCTCCAGACTCCCGGCCGTGTTTGGCCAGCAGGCCCGATCCTTCATACTTGGCGTCTCGGATACCACTGTTACCTTCGTTGGCTGAGGTGGCGCCGGTTCGAGCGCCTGGCCGCGGGGTGCTTCGCTGAAGCGCACCACGTTAGCAGCGCCGCGCGGCGTCCAGTTCTGGTCCGTGAACACCGTTTGCTTGCTGGCGGGCGTTGCCGGCTGATGGATGTTCTGAGGTGAATTGGCCTCGATCGCCGGCAGTATTTCCGTCGCGGAAGGCACAGCGCGGCGTACCGTTCCGCGGGCGGTATCGACACGCTTCACGTCAGAGGGATGGGGAGCGTCGAGGCGACGAGCAGGGCCTTCGGCATTCAGGGAGGCCATGGGTCCGGGCATTGCCCGGCCGGCGAGTTCGATGACGGCGAGTGTCGCCAGGCTTCCGATCGCAAGGCATACGGCAAAGGCGATCAGCCGCGCCCTGCGTGACTTCTGCACGAGCCATTCCGGCGCGTCATCTGGCTCGGTACTGCTGGCCATGTTCAAAGTCCTTTTCTTCGTGTCAAGAGAGATCAGGCGATGGACGTGCCAGTGACTGACCTATAGGTACCAGGGTAAACGCAGCCAACGTTTCGCCACTGCCATTCCTCGACGCGCGGTCTCGAGGAAACGATAAGCCGCCCGGCGGTTGAAATTTCTGGTAGGCGCCACTTCTGGATACACGCCTTTCGGCATCGAGTAGTGCACAGGATAAACAGCCATCCCAAACTCCTAATGGGACCATAGGTCGGGAATCTCTCATCATTGCCTAACACGAACCATGTATGACAAAAGCTATAAAGCTACTACACTGGAGACTAAGCGACTTCAGAGTATCTGCCGGAGGACTTATGAGAGTAATGAGCAGTTTTTTGTGGCTATTTGGTGTATTACTTATCTCGATCTCGCTCAGCAGTAATGCAAGCATGCGGTGTTCGACAGGTTTAGTCTCTGTTGGAGATACGTTGTCAGAGGTAGTAGAAAAGTGCGGCTCGCCAGATTTTAAAAGAAAAGTTATGGTAGGAAATAACTCATCGAATAATCCAAGGTTTAGAAGCGCTGTAGTCGTACTATTCTATTATGGGCCTAGGAATGGAAGCGTATCTCAAATTAGATTTTCTGGCGATAATGTTGCTAATATCGTAACATATCGTCCAACGGGCTCAGGTGATAATGACGACGTTTACCCGCAAAATCCTTAGTGTTGAAAAATGGAAGAATAAAGCGCCTCTGAAAATTTTCAACGATCTTCAGAGGCGCACAATCTACTATCCCGCGGCTCGAACTATTTCCAGTGTATGCTGCAAGCTGAAATTCGTCACACCGATAGAGTTTACGGTAATTGAGGTTGTTGGTTTTGCAACTTGTAGAGCTCGGACCACGTAATTTCCATCCGTAGGCGTGACTACCAATTGTGATCCGTTGTAGGTAAGTGCAAGCTCCTTGTTATTTGATGTGGAAATTAAATCAAGCATTACATTTAACATAACTGCGTGCGCAGTATCTATTGAGGTCGAGGTGCTTCCGTTAGCATTGGTGACCGCAGCCCTGAGTTGATCTTGAGTAGATGTTTGGCCGCTCATGCTAAAAGAAAGCTTCTTGCCTGCAGATAAATTTATAAGATTAGAAATGTTTCCGACAGCAATCGCATGGGCCATGCTAAGGCTTAGAGATGTATTGGGGTTAGTTATTTGTATTAAGTTATTCAGATCGTTTATCGTCATGCTTTCAGCATTTATGCTGATAATAAATTCTCTAGCCCCTACCGCTTGGACGATTTGCGCAATCCCAGCGTAGCCCCAAGCTTCGGCATTTACTAAGGAAAGTTTTGTGGCAGGGGTTGCATTATTAATTACATTCTTTGCCTGATCGATAGTGCTGGTAAGTGCATTGAGTTCTGCGGATATCTCCTTGGATCCTACCGCATCAAAAACGGCGGGGATACTTTGGCTTGGAAGAGCGTTTAAAGCGAGAAAGCCTAGTCCAATAGGTGTGTCCTTTATAGCGTTTGCGATAAATACAGCCTGGGCTTCAGATGCAGTAGCACAATTGGCCTTTACTGAAACTTTCTTACCTGCAGCCGCACTGACCACATTTAATATGCTCTGCTGAGTAAAGCTGTTGATGGAAGAGATGTCGACTGAGGTGTTAGGGCCGACGGAGGAATTGATTATTTGTACGGCTTGACTTTCCGAGGCTCTCAATCCGTCTATTTGAAGACTAAGGTTTCTGCTGCCAGCGGACTGAATGACTGGCGCTAATTCTGCAATAGGCCGCCTTGAGCGTTTGAAAGAGTGATTTGGGTGTTAGGGCCAGCTGCATTCAATATTTGACTAAAGTTTGCTACATCTATAGCTGTTACACGTGGTGGATTTGCCGCCAAGCCTTCGCATATCATGGTTAGTTTCATGTTTACACCTCGCGTTTATCCATTAATTCGCGGGCTTCACTCTGAAAGGTCCGCGTAGCAACCATAGCTTAGCGCTCCTGAAAGTCAATAGCCTTATAAGATGGCAATGTGAGATTGCTAGTATTGCGATAAGCAACGGAGGTGCTGAGATCGCTAACCGATTTTGCGAAGTTAACGAACGTTGACAATCACAGTCAGTCTATTTGGATATCGTTAGGCAATACGTTTTTCGCAATCTCGAACACTATCGAATTTGAAAATTATTAAATTTCTAACGCTGGTTGCGCGATCTCAGCTACCGTTCGCTGAGATCGCGCAACGCTTCGCTATAGCTTTGTGCCGCGTTCTGTCAGGATTTAGAAGGCAATAAAACTGCTGTTGCTAATTTATGCCATTTGGGCCTGAGCTTGTGCTTTCTACTCGGGTAGGATGTCGTTGCCTAGGCGATTTCCGGCATATACAGTAGAGGGGAAATATCAATAACTATTGAGCTGCGTAGCTATAGTTGGCTCATAGTAAAGCCGATCTGGATCTACTCGGAGCGTCCAAAAAAACGATGCCTGTCTGATCAATCGGTTCATCAGTGAAGGCTATCGCGCAGTCCCTCAGCCGGCGGCTCGTCGCTGCCTAATCACGTGCACGCGTACGATCTCCTATATTGGATACCCTTGAGCTCTACGAATCAGCGAAGGTTCACACGAACCGGTTAACGCTGCATCGGAGCTTGTCGCCGCGCCGCTGACCGATGGTAGGCAACTTAATATTTGGGGCATGGTTCTACCAGTACGATAGATGCAGGGCGTCCAGGTGATTGTAGGAATTTGGAATCCCTACCTTGTCGCCGATTATTCAAGTCGGTGGGGGCATTGGGTACAGGCCTCATCAGCCGTCCGGACGTGGACGCTAGCTGCCCTACGCCAACGGCAGCTTTGGGTCGAGAGCAGACCTTAAGCCTTTCCTACTGCATAAAAGGCCATCGGTGGATTCTTCAAGCAAGAATCCACCGACAGCCGTAGCTATTACAAGCAAGTCCTTGGGCCGTCGCATTGATTGCTACCAGCAGTCGCAGCTATTTTGAAGATCTGGAGCTCCCTATTGCAGACTCGTTGGCCAGGGGTCGCATCTATTTCGCAAACCGACAGCCAGCCCTATGCGCCACTGCACGTCAACTGTGTGGAGGCTGCTCGTAGCAGGTGCGGGCAAAGGCACCGATGGCGTCAGCCATGGCCTTAGGCTGTTCCGGGGCCATGGCGTGGCCGGCGTTCTTCAGCACTTCCACCTGTACTCGATCACCCAGCATGCTCTTGAGCACACCCGAGAAGCGACGGGGCGCCACCGCATCGGCCTCACCCTGGAGGTCGAGGATGGGCGCCTTGCCAGCGGCGAAATAGTCGTCCACGGGAGTGGTGTTGCGCGCATGGGATTCGGCTTCGTGGGTGGCTTCATGCCAGCCATTCAGCCAGAGGCGCGGATCGTTGCCCGGGGCGAAGAAGGCCTTGCGCAGATAGACCAGGCGCTGTGCTTCGGACAGCGACGGGTCCCCGGCGCCGTCGATGGCCTGGCGCATCTCGGCGTTGATCGGCTTTTCGGTCGAACCGGGTGGCACCTTGCCGGCCGAGGCGGCGGCCAGGACCACGCCGCGAACCAGGTCCGGACGATCCACCGCGAGCTGCCGCGCCGGGAAGTTGCCCCAGGCATGGCCGACCACCACCACTGGACCTTGGTGTTCGTGCTCAACCACGGCGGCGACATCGTGGGCGAAGTCGTGAACCGAAAGACTGTCCATGGGGCCCCGGCTACGGCCTATGCCCCGGGGCTCGGGCCGTACGATGCGGAAACCCTGCTCGACCAGGTAGGCGGCCACCTGATCGTAGTCGCGCCCCGAGCGGCCGAGAGAGGGCAGCATCACGATCACGGGACCTTTACCTTGGGCATTGACCTCGATCTGAACGTTATCGTGCTTTACCAGCGTCTGGGTCAGAGGTGGCGATACCGGTACCGCGTAGGCCAGGGCACTGGCCAATGTCAGGGAGCCGGCCAACAGCAGGGAAGCAGGGATATTCATGGGTGAGCTCCAGCGATGGGTTCGAGGCCGCTTTCGACCAGCAGATGACGGGCAGCGGGACTGCCCAGGAAGGCCACGAATTCGCTGGCGACCTGAGTGTGAGGAGTGTTACTCGCTATCGCAGCGCAGAAGCGGCTGACCTTTTGCACCTCTTCCGGCAGCGGGCCGAGATAGTCGACGCCAGGAGTCACCTTGAGCTCGCTGACCTGCTGCATGCCGATGTCGGCATCGCCCCGGGCGAGGGCGGTACCCACCAGCTCCTTGCCCTGAATCTCGAGCGTCTTGCCCTTGACCTGCTCGCTGATGCCCAGGCGCTGGAACAGCTCGTTTCGCACGAAGACGCCGCTGGCCCCCTGGGAGTAGGCGATCCGGGGCGCCTGCAAGAGCGCCGTACGCAAGGCCGCCACCGTGCTCACATCAGGGTGAGCGCGGCCCTTGGGCACCCCTACGCCAATACGGGATTCGGCGATTTCGCGGCGACTCGCCATGTCGAAGACGCCCGTGGGGCCGAGCAGGGCAAGGGTCTCGTCGGCCATGATGGCCAGGTCCATGGGTTCCCTGTGCTTGATGCGTTCAGGAATGGATTCCGGTGAAGTGCCCATCGAGGGGCCCCAGGCGATGGTCAGGGTGTTGCCAGTGGCCTTCTCATAAGCTGGCTGCAACTGCGCCATGGCGCCCTTGAGCGCGCCGCTGGCGATGATCTTCAGTTCAGCGGCGTCGACGGTCGGGGCGAGGCTCACCAGACCGGCCAGGCCGGTGGTCACGAGGAGCGAAGCGGATCTTGTTTTTTTCATGGTGGCTTCCAGGCAGGTGCGGCCGCTACAGGCCGCGGGTATTGACGAACAGCGCGTAGAGCGAGGTGGTGGAGGCCATCAGCAGGCGATTGCGCCGTGGGCCGCCAAAGCAGAGGTTGGCGCAGCGTTCAGGCAGGTCGATGTGGCCGATGGCGGTGCCGTCCGGAGCGAAGACACGGACACCATCCAGTCCTGGCTCGGCAGCGCCCCAGCCACACCAGAGATTGCCGTCCACGTCCACACGTAGGCCGTCGGGTAGCCCACTGCCGGCATCGATGAGTTCGCGTCGACCGGTCAGATGGTTCTGGTCATCGACGTCATAGGCCACGATCCGGCGCGGGCGTGCGCGAGATTCGACCAGATAGAGGGTGCGTTCATCCGGCGAGAAGGCCAGGCCATTGGGGCCTTCGAGGTCTTCGGCGACACAGTGCAGCTGGCCGTCCGGATCCAGGCGATACAAATTGCCGGGTAACTCCGCCGTGCCCTGGCGCCCCATGTAGTCGCTGACCAGGCCGAAGGGCGGATCGGTGAACCAGATGCTGTCGTCGCCCTTCACCACGATGTCGTTGGGCGAGTTCAGGGGCTTACCGGCAAATTGGTCGGCCAGCACCGTCAGGCTGCCGTCGTACTCGGTGCGGGTGATGCGGCGCCCGCCGTGCTCGCAGGCCAGCAGTCGGCCCTGGCGATCACGGGTCAGGCCGTTGGCCTGGTGAGCGGGCTGGCGGAAGACGCCGAGGGTTTCGGTGGCTTCGTCCCACCTAAGGATGCGGTCGTTGGGCAGGTCGGTGAACAGCAGGTAACGGCCATCGCCGAACCAGACCGGACCTTCGGCCCAGCGCATGCCCGTTGCCAGGCGCTCTACCTTGGCATGGGCCAGACGGTACTGGGCGAAGCGCGAATCCAGTTCGCGTACTGCCGGGTCGGGTACCCGGCGACTCGGTTGCCATTCGATGGCGTCCATGGGCTCTCCTCGGGGAAGCAGGTGGGCTAGGCGTATAGCCGACGCGGGTTGTCGATCAGCACGGCCTGTTGCAGCGCCCGGCTGTCGCAGACCTGCAGCACGAAGTCCAGCAGCTGGCCATCGTCGGGAACCGGACCCTTGATGTTCGGGTGCGGCCAGTCGCTGCCCCAGAGGGCACGCTCCGGCGCGCATTCGAGGAGTTGCCGCACGCGATCCAGGGCCTGGGGCCAGGGGCCGGGCTGACCCTGCATGGCCCGGTCGATACCGGACAGCTTGATCCAGCGATCCGGACGCCGCAGTTCCTTGCGCAGCGCGGCAAAGCCTGCCTCGTCCAGCGGCTGGGTGAGGTCGGGGCGGGCCATGTGGTCGATCACCAGCGGCACCTGCAGGGTGCGCCACTGTTCCAGGAACGGCAGCAGGGTGGGCAGTTCGCCATGGATGAGCACGTGCCAGCCCAGTGGGGCAACGCGCTCGGCGAGCCGGCGTAGCTGCTGGGGGTCGCGGGCGCCCGGCAGGTGCCCCATCAGATTGAAGCGGATACCGCGTAGACCGCCGTCGTGCAGTGCCTGCAGCTGGGCGTCGCTGGTGTCCTGGTCGATCAGGCCGACGCCGCGGTAGTGGCCGTCGCTTTCCGCGATGGCGGCCAGGATGGCGCTGTGATCGGTGCCATAGGGTGCGGCCTGGACCAGTACGCCGTGGCTGATGCCCAGGCGGCGATGCAGGGCCAGCAGTTCGCTGAAGGGCGCCGGCGCCGGGGTGTAGGCGGCGTTGGCCGGCAAGGGAAAGCGTGCCCAGGGGCCATAGATATGGGTGTGACAATCCCAGAGGCCGGTCAGGGCAGGGGAAGCGTTCATGGTGGCTCCATGGGTCTGGACGAGGGGGGCGGCGCCCAGCCCCAGGGCGGCAGCGGCAAGGGTTGCCTGCTTCAGAAAGCGGCGGCGCGTAGGGGGAACGTGGGCATCGGCCATCGGGCGCTCCAGGGTTGGAAAAGAAAGAACCGGGCGGCCGGCGCCGCCCTGGGCGAACTAGTCGCAGCGCGCGGTCATGCCGCCGTCGACCACGATCTCGGTCCCGGTGACGAAGCGCGCCTCGTCGCTGGCCAGGTACAGCGCGGCGAAAGCGGTATCGCGGCCATCACCCATGAAGCCCAGGGGGATGCGCGCCAGGCGCGTATCGAGCAGCTTGCTGACGTCGCCGCCGGTACGCTGGCCGGCCAGGCGCGCTTCGACCATAGGCGTGTGCAACTGGCCGGGCACCACGGTGTTCACCCGGATGCCCTTGGGCGCGTATTCCACCGCCGTCACCCGTGAAAGCTGAATCACGCCGGCCTTGCTGGCGGCATAGGCCACCTGGGCCGAGCCGGTCCAGCGAATGCCCGAGGTGGAAGCGGTGTTGACGATGGCGCCGCTGCCCTGGGCTTCCATCAGTGGCAGGACGTGCTTGCAGGTCAGGTAGACGCTCTTGAGATTAAGGGCGATCTGGGCATCGAAGCGCTCCTCGGCCAGGGCGACGGCACCGCCGGCGGCCGAACCGCCGACGTTGTTGACCAGGATGTCGACCTGGCCATAGGTGGCCTGACAGGCCTCTACCATGGCCGCCACCGCGTCGCTGTCGGTGACGTCGCAGGCATGAGGGGTCACCTCGCCACCGGCTTCGCGAATGCGCGCCAGGGTTTCTTCGAGCGCGCCGAGGTCGCGGTCCACGGCAAACACCTTGGCGCCGGCCAGGGCGAAGAGGGTGGCCACCGCTCGGCCGTTGCCCCAGCCGGCGGCGACGCAACCGGCACCGGTGACGATGGCGACCTTGCCCTGGAGGCGGTCACTGCGGGGAAGTTGGTCGGTCATAAAAGGTTCCTCAGGCAAGGGTGGCGGGCAATTCGGGGGCGACGCCGACGGGTGGCGGAACCTCGAACACCTTGATGGTCATGGAAATCAGCGTGTAGTAGCCGGCGATGCCGACCAAGTCGACCGCCGCGTCGTTGCCCAGCTCGGCGACGAAGGCCTGGTAGAGGTCATCGCCCACCTGGCGCTGCTCGTGCAGCTCGCGAACGAAGCGGTAAACGAGATGCTCATCGCGACGCTGGAATGCGGGCTCCTCGCCAAGGCGGATTGCCTCGATGACGTCTGGATCCAGCCCGGCCTCCAGGGCGAAGGGTTTGTGCGCGGCCCATTCGTATTCGGCGAGCCAGTGGCGGCCGAGCAGCAGGATGGCCAGCTCGGACAGACGCGGTTCCAGGCAGCTGTCGTAGCGGCAGTAGCGGCCCAGGGCCTGGGCGCAGGCCGCCAGTTCCGGGCGGTGCAGCCAGATGGCCAGGGGGCCGCGGACGCCTTTACGGGGACCGCTGGCGATGCGGTCGTAGATCTCCTGTTGCGCGGCGTTGAGGTGCTGCGGGTCGACGGGGGCGAGACGATGCATGGTGGTGTCCTGTCAGGAGCGCAGGGTGGAAGAGGAGGAGGTAGCGACGGCTTCGGCCTGAGCTTCTGCCTGGGCTTCTCGGATAGCCGCGGCGGAGGGGCGCAGCAGGCTGCGGCCGGGCGTTTTGCCCGTGGCGCGGGTGAAGGCGTCACGGTCGAAGCTGCCCTCCCAGCGGGCGATGGCGAACACCGCGACGGTGTTGCCGACGATGTTGGTCAAGGCCGTGGCGGTGGCCATGATGCGATCGATGCCGAACAGCAGGCCCAGACCGCTCAGTGGCAGGACGTGCACCGACTGCAGGGTGGCCGCCAGCTTGATGAAGGCGCCGCCAGCCACCGTGGTGCCGCCCTTGGAGGTGATGCTCAGGACCGCGAGCAAACCCAGTTGCTGCCAGAGCGAGAAGGGGGTGTCGGTGGCCTGGGCGATGAAGCCAACGGCGATGGCCATGTAGATGGCGGTGCCATCCAGGTTGAAGCTGTAACCGGCCGGCAGCACGAAGCCCACCACCACCTCGTCACAGCCGCTGCGCTTGAGTTTCTCGATCAGGCGCGGGAAGGCCACCTCGCCGGAGGCGGTGCCGAACACCAGCAGGATCTCGTCGCGGATCAGGCGCAACACCGCCATGAACGGCAGGCCGATCGACCAGCTGATGCTGCCCAGCACGCCGAAGACGAAGAACAGCGAGGCGGCGTAGTAGACCGCGATCAGCTTGAGCAGATAGAGCAGGGTGGCGCCGCCGTAACTGCCGATGGCGGCGGCCATGGCTCCGAAGGCGCCCAGCGGCGCGAGCTTCATGATGAAGCCGAGCATCTTGAACAGGATGGTCTGGGCTTCGTCGAGGGCGCGTACCGCGATGGATTCGGGGCCACAGGTGCGGTTGATGGCGATGCCCGCCAGCAGCGAGATGAGCAGCACCTGGATGATGTCGCCCTTGGCGAAGGCATCGACCAGGGTGTGCGGGATGAGGCTGAGCAGATAGCCGGTTACCGAGATCTCGCCCGCGCTCGACGTCGCCTTGATGGCAGCGGTGGATTCGGCGAGGTTGGTGGCGTGCAGGCCGTTGCCGGGCTGCACGAGATTGACCAGGACGAAGCCGACCAGCATGGCGACGGTGCTGACCACCTCGAAGTACGCCAGGGACTTCATCCCCAGGCGACCCAGCTTGCGCATGTCCTGGACATGGGTGAGGCCGTGGACCAGGGTCACGAAGACGATGGGGGCGAGCATCATCTTCAGGAGGGCAATGAATGCCTGGCCCAGCGGCTTCATCGCGACCGCCCAACCCGGGGCGGCGAAGCCGACGATGATGGCGGCGACCAGAGCGATCAGCACCTGCACGTGCAGTTTCTTCAACAGAGTCATGGCGTGTCCTCGCCCTGCGGGCGTCGTTGTTCTTGTGATTGGCCTGTAGGGATAGCCAATTCCCCCTACGAGCTATTTGATGCGAGCATAGATAAGTCGCTTTAGGTGGACAAAAACCTTATTTTCATCAAAAGCTATGCTTTGAAAGCATGGGGTTGCCATGGATATTCGCGAGCTTCGCTCCTTCGTCAAAGTCGCTCAGTGCGGCGGCTTCAGCCGCGCTGCGCGAGAACTCTATGTCGCTCAACCCGCGCTCAGCCGGCAGATCGCCAAGCTCGAAGAGCAACTGGGGGTCGAGCTTTTCACCCGCCACGGCAAGGGGGTGGAACTGACCGCCGCGGGAGCACGGCTGGTAGAGCGTGCCGAGGTGATGCTGCGGTATCTGGAGGAAACCGCCGACCATGTGCGCAGCAGTGCCGAGGAGGAGCGGGGCCACCTGGCGGTAGGCCTGCCACCGGCGATCGGTTCGCTGGTCGGTCCCCAGTTGATCCAGAAGTTTCGTCAGCGTTGGCCCAAGGCCTCACTGCATGCCCTGGAGGGCTTGAGCACCTCGCTGCAGGAGTGGCTGCTGCAGGGGCGCATCGAGGTGGCCGTGGTCTACAACCAGCCGTTGCTGGAAGCCTTCGAGGTGCGGCCGCTGTTCAGCGAGCGGATGGTGCTGGTAGGGCCGCCGGGCGAAGCCAGTCGCTCGCAGCGGCTGTCGGCGCTGGGCGAGGTGCCGCTGATCCTGCCCGGGCTGCCGCACAGCAACAGACGCCTGGTGGAGCAGGTGGCAGCGCAGAACACGGTGCGCCTGAACGTGATCCTGGAGGTGGACAGTGTCGGCCTGACCAAGAAGCTGGTCGCCGCAGGGCAGGGCTATTCGATCCTCGCCCACGCCGCCGTGCAGCAGGACATCGACCGCGGCGAACTGGTCGGCCACGAGATCGAGCGACCAGGCATCCGCTCGACGGTGGCCCTGGCGCGGCTCAAGGAACGCCGCAGCAGCCGCCTGGCCCTGAGCTGGGAAAAGATCGTGCTGGAAACCCTGGAGGAGCTGGTCACCGTGGGGCCCTGGAAAGAAGCGGCCCACTGGCTTGGCCATTGAGCAGGCTGGGTGGCCAAGGTGCCTTGCTCGCCATGACTAAAGGCTGGCCGCACATCAAAGGGTCTTGAGTCCGTTGGGCGTCTCGATACAAGCCAGCAAGCCAGGGTGCGCAGCGGCCATACACGCTATCGGACCGGAGAATCCGATGGCGTCCAGCTGCTGCCTTATCGAAGCGGGATCGGGATGGGCGATCTCCAGCCGCTGTAACCGACAGCCCCTGTCGATCAGGTGCAGGGCGGGAGGCTGGGCGTCGCCCCAGTCGATCAGGCTGGGTAGCATCCCTCCCAGCGGCAAGTGCCCATCGGCGTGGATCGATATCTGCCAGGATAGCGTGCCTCTGCTCATCGATTCGATGGTGCCGAAGGTCTGCGTGAGGCTAGCGTCCGTGCGATCCAGCCGCTGGGTCCGCGCGACCCAGTGCGCCAGGCAGGGGGCAGTCCGAGGCTCCAGATCATCCAGGCCAAACCATCGGGGTCTGGTCGGCGCCGGAGCGTCGGGGTCCGGGGCGATGACCTCCAGATAGCAGTCGCCCAGGCGCAGCAAGAGGTTATGGGTACCCATGCGCGGATGCTTGCCGCCTGGCTGCATCGCTACCCCGAGTCGTTCTTCGACGTACAGCGCGCCTGCGGCAAGCGTCGGGGCCACGACGACCAGATGATCCAGGCTGGAAGCTCTCATAAGCGCGACTCCTCATATGGAAAGATTCGATGTCGGGTATTAAGTGTAGCGCTCGTAGTCTGCTAAGAACTTCAACGCACAAAGGTTGGGATGGCTTAACCTGCCACTTCATACGCCCTCGGGATCGCCCATGGCTATCGCAACATCACCTTCCTTTAACTCGCCTTTTAATAGATGTAGCGGTGAGCCTTCTGTTGAAGGCGTAGAGGACCATTTTGCACTGCTGCCTGAGTTGGTAGAGAGGTCGTGGCATTGCAAGATCAGTGGTTTGAAACAGCAGTGCAATAATTTTTTAGTTTTGCATAACGCAAATGGGTGTTCGTCAGTAAGACATGACTGGTGTAGCGGAGCCAATCATGTTGCTGAATCAGGGGGTAGATATTATCTTATCGAGGAACGCCTTTGTGTTATCGCTTTTGAGATCACTTACGTACCAGTTGCCAGTGGCTCTTCTGAAGCCAACAATTAGGCCGGCTACTTCTCCATCATCCCTTTCTACAATATAGGATCTCGAGTCAAATATTTGTGCTTTTTCTACGGCTTCGACTTTATACACACCAAAGACTTTCCTTCCGTCAAGCCAGTTTTGCCAATGTTTCTCTCCTTCGATCAATACTGGCTTTTCTTTTTCTTTTAACCATGGAACTATCTTTCCCTGGAAGGTTTGCAGCCAGCAGCTTTTGGAAAAATTTGATTTGATACAGTCGAGGAGCCGAGCCTCGACGCTGTCTCTTATGTCAGGTGACTGTTCAGTAGCATGGATTAAGAAGGGTGTAGAACAAAGCAGAGCTAAAATTGTAGTTTTCAAATGGCCCAAGTTTTATACCCTAGTAACTGGCTTTAATAGATGGCTGGCTATGCCGGCCATCATAGTTCTTCAAGGAAATGGCCGTCATCCAGCCACCACCCCACAGGCCGCCCTGATCTCCCTGGCCAATTCCAGCAGCACCCCGGCATAGCGTTCCTCGATCTCCGCTTCCGACAGCGGGGTGGCCAGGCTGATGTTGAGGGCATGGGTGCGGTAGCCGGGGAGGCCGAGGGGGGTGGCGATGGCGACCACTTCGGGTTGCCAGGCAGCCAGGCAGTAGCCCTTGCTGCGGACGCTGGCGATGGCGGCGCGGATCTCCTGTTCCAGCGGCGCCCGGCGTGCCTCGCAGCGGCGGGCGCAGAAGGTGGCGATCAGCGTCTCGCGCTGGGCTTCGCCCAGGCCGGCGAGGCAGGCGCGACCCAGGGAGGTGATGTCCATCGGTAGGCGCTGGCCGACCAGGACGTTGCGCGGGGTCTTGCGTTGACTCAGGCGAATCGACTCCAGGTAGATCATCTCGTCGCGGTCCGCCGCCGCCAGGCTTACGTTGACCTGGTGTTCCCGCGCCACCTTGATCATCAGCGGCGAGGCGGCCTGCAAGAGGCTGCTGCCCTGGTGCATGGCATGGGCCAGGCCGAGAAAGGTCGGCGCCAGGCGATAGGCGCTGCGGCCGCCGTCGTAGTCCAGAAAGCCGGTGCGCACCAGGGTCTGGGTCAGGCGGCTGACGGTGGACTTGGCCAGGCCGAGGAGGTCGCTGAGGTCACCATTGGTGAGGTATTCGGTGCCCGGACGAAAGGCCCGCAGGACATCCAGGCCACGCTCCAGCGAGCGGTTGGCCGGCGCCTTGCCCTGGCCAGGCATGTCGGCGGCGTTCGGCTCGGCGATGGCGTGTTCCACCTGGTGGAATGGCTGCGTTGTCATGACAGGTCTCCTCGCGCAGATTGATTTCAAGCCTGGCGCAGATCCGGGCAGCCAATCAACCCAAGAATAAGAGAGAGGCCTCCCATGACGACAGCTCCCGAATCGTCGACCCCCATCGAGCTGACGGTGACCCAGGGCATCGCCACCCTGACGCTCAACCGTCCTGAAGCGCGCAACGCCATCAGTGACGACATGCGAACGCTGCTGATCGAGCACCTGGAGCGTATCGCCGCCGACAGCGAGATCAAGGCGCTGATCCTGACCGGTACCGGCAAGGGCTTCTGCGCCGGTGGCGACATCAAGGGCATGCAGGCGCGCATGAGTGCGCCGGCCGGTTCGGTGGCCTTCAACGGCTGGAAGCGCCAGCAACGGGTTCACCACGCCGTTTCGCTGCTGCACAACCTGCCCAAGCCGACCATCGCCGCGGTCAACGGCGCCGCCACCGGGCTGGGCTGCGACATGGCATTGAGCTGCGACTTCATCATCGCGTCCGAGCAGGCGTCCTTCGCTATGAGCTACATCGCCCGAGGCCTCATCCCTGACGGCGGTGGCCTTTATTTCCTGCCACGGCGGGTCGGCCTGAGCCGGGCCAAGGAATTGATCTTCACCGGTCGTACCGTCGCGCCGGGCGAAGCCGAGCGCATCAACATGATCGACCGGGTGGTGCCCCACGACGCCTTGCTGCCAGCGGCCCAGGACTGGGCGCTGCAACTGTCCGCCGGTTCCGCCACGGCACTGGGCCTGAGCAAGTCGATCCTCAACAATACCTTCGAGCTGACCCAGGGCCAGATCTCGGCCATGGGCAGCCAGGCCCAGGGTATCTGCTACACCTCCAGCGAGCATCAGGAGTCGGTCGCCGCCTTCCTGGCGCGCAAGAGCACGGGTGGCCAGCGATGAGCGCCCTCGACCGTCTGCTCAGCCCGGCCAGCGTCGCCGTTATCGGCGCCTCGGGCGACGCCCGCAAGACCTCCGGCCGACCCATCGCCTTCCTGCGCAAGCATGGTTTCCAAGGACGCCTCTACCCGGTCAATCCGCGCTACGAGGAGATCGACGGCCTGCGTTGCTATCCCTCCATCGCCGAGTTGCCCGAGGTGCCGGACGTGGCCGTCATCCTGCTGGGTGCCGAACGCGCCAATCAGGCGGTGGCCGAACTGGCGGCGCTGGGCTGTGCGGCGGCCATCGTGCTGGCCGGCGGCTATGGCGAAACGGGGGAGAGCGGCATCCGCCGCCAGGCGGAACTCCAGGCCGCGCGCGGCGGCATGCGTATCCTCGGCCCCAATACCATCGGCCTGGTCAACGTCAGCGAGCGCATCACCCTGTCCGCCAGTGGCGCCCTGGACATGGACGCCCTGCTGCCGGGCAAGGTGGCCCTGGTCTCCCAGAGCGGCGGCATCCTTGGCGCCTTGCTCTCTCGCGGCGTGGCGGCCGGCATCGGCTTTTCCAAGCTGATCTCCACCAGCAACGAGGTGGATCTGGATGTCGCCGACTTCGTCGACCACCTGGCTGACGATCCGGCGACCGCGGTGATCGCCCTCTACCTCGAAGGGCTGCGCGACACCGCCAGGTTCACCCGCGCCGTGGGCCGGGCCCGCGCCGCCGGCAAGCCGGTGGTGGTGTTCAAGGTCGGCCGTTCGGAAGCCGGCGCCAGCGCCGCGGCCTCCCATACTGGCGCCCTGGCCGGCTCGGACGATCTCTATTCGGCTTATTTCCGTCAGCTTGGGGTGATCCGCGCGGAGACCTTCGCCGACCTGCTGGACATTCCCTTCGCCCTGGCCAGTGGCCGGGTGATGCAGGGCACCCGGGTGGCCATCCTCACCTCCACCGGTGGCGCCGGCACCCTGATCGCCGACAATCTGGGCGTCAACGGCTACCAGACCCCGCCGCCCGGCGCGGAGACGGCGGCGCGGCTGCGGGCCCTGGACGTCGGCGACCAGGCGGTGCTCGACCGCAACCCCATCGACCTGACCCTGGCGGGCCTGCAACCCGAGGTGATGCGCGGCGCCATCAGCATCCTGCTGGACAGCCCCGACTACGACGCGGTGATCAGCGTGGTGGGCTCTTCCGGCGTGGCCCAGCCGCACCTGATGGCCGATGCCATCCGTGACAGCCTGGCCCATTCGACCAAGCCGGTCCTGGCCTATATCAGTCCCCATGCGCCGGCAGCGGCGCAGCGTATCAACGGCTCGGGCGGCGTAGCCTTCAGTGCCCCTGAAAGCTGTGCCGGTGCCCTCAAGGCCCTGGCCCTGCAGGGCAGCTTCGCTCGCCAGCGGCAGACCCAGGTCGGTACCGTCGCGGATACGGCAGGGGTCACCTTGCCCGGTCTGCAACCGGGTCCACTGGACGAGGCGCGCAGCAAGCAGCTCTACGAGACCTTTGGCATTCCGGTCACCCGCGAGCGGGTAGTGGGTGACGCGCGTCAGGCCGAAGCGGCGGCTCGCGAACTGGGTGGCGAGGTGGTACTCAAGGTGCTCTCGGCGCGCATCCCGCACAAGAGCGAGGTGGGCGGCGTGGCCCTGCGCCAGCGACCCGACGGGATCGGTGCGCGTCTGGAGCGCATGCGCGACGAGGTGACCACCCAGGTCGGCTTCGAACCCGAGGCCTTCCTGGTGCAGGAAATGGTCAGCGGCGGCGAGGAGCTGATCCTCGGTTTCACCCGTGATCCGCAACTGGGCCCGGCGCTGCTGCTCGGCATGGGCGGGGTGACGGCCGAACTGTTCCAGGACACCACGCTGCGCCTGCTGCCGGTGACCCTGGAGGATGCCCGGGAAATGCTCGCCGAATTGCGTACCTACCCCTTGCTGGACGGCTATCGCGGCCGACCCAAGGCCGACGTCGATGCGGCGGCGCATTGCATCGTGGCGTTCTCCGACATGGCCCTGCGTCTGGGCGAGCGCCTGCAGGAAGCCGAAATCAATCCGCTGCTGGTCAGGCCGCAAGGGCAGGGCGTGGTCGCCCTCGACGGTCTGACGGTGCTGAGCTGAAGCGTCACTGTTCCACAGGGTAGAACAGCGCCATTGCCGCTCAGGTTCACCCTTGCATAATCCAAGAACGCTTCATTTCTGACTCATAACAATAAGTAGGTCACTATGAACAGCTTCCAGATCAACTTCCCATGGTGTGCATTCCTACCGTCAGGCGCCGTCGCGTCGTTCATGAGTCCTGAACCCGACGCCACGTCCTCGAACCGGGAGTAATGCCATGTCCGCCGTACTGAAGAACGCCAGCCCTCGCGAGCCGATCGGTGGCATCGCCCCGGCGCCCACCGTGATTTCCTTTCGCAACGTCGCCAAGGCCTTTACCGTCAAGGGCGTGGCGAAACAGGCTTCGCACAGCATTACTGTCGACATCCAGCAAGGCCAGGTGGTGACCATCGTCGGTCCTTCCGGCTGCGGCAAGTCGACCCTGCTCAACATGGTGGCCGGCCTGTTCGCCCCCACTGAAGGCCAGGTGCTCTACGGTGGCCAGCCGGTGAAGGGCATCAACGGCCGCACCGGCTACATGACCCAGAGCGATCACCTGCTGCCCTGGCGCGACGTGGCCGGCAACATCGCCGTGCCCCTGGAGATCCGTGGCGTAGGCAAGGCCGAACGCCAGGCACGCATCCGCGACCTGCTGGCCCTGGTCGGCCTGGAAGGGCACGAGAAGGCCTATCCCAGCCAGCTATCCGGGGGCATGCGCAAGCGTGCCGCCCTGGCCCGGCTGCTGGCCTACGATCCCGAGACCCTGCTGATGGACGAGCCCTTCGCGGCGCTCGATGCCCAGCTGCGCATGCGCATGCAGACCGAGTTATTCAAGCTCAGTCGCCAGCTGAAGAAGACCGTGCTGTTCGTTACCCACGACCTGGACGAGGCGGTGGCCCTGGGCGATCGCTGCCTGATCTTCTCCGGTCGCCCCGGCACCATCGTCCGCGACGTGCCCATCCCCCTGGGCGACGAACGCAACATCCTGCAGCTGCGCAAGGACCCGCGGTATCACCAGCTCTGCGGTGATCTCTGGGAATTCATCACCCCGAGCCAAGACGCCTGAGCGGCCCACCCCTGGAGAATCCTGCTATGAACATCTTTCTCGGCCGCGTCGCCATCTTTGCCGTCATCCTGCTGTCCTGGCAGTTCGCCTCGGGACCGCTGGTGGATCCCTTCTTCGTCAGCTCGCCCAGCGAGATCGGCGGCCGCTTCGTCGAGCTGGTCTCCAGCGGCCGGCTGTTCGCCCATGGCTGGATCACCGTCGTCGAGACCCTGGCCGGCTTCTTCTGCGGCGCCTGCGCCGGGATCAGTGTCGGCCTGCTGCTGGGCCGCAACGAGACCCTGGCCAAGCTGCTCGACCCCATCCTGATCTCCATCTACAGCCTGCCCAAGGTGGCCCTGGCGCCGCTGTTCATCATGTGGTTCGGCATCGGCATCGAGATGAAGATCATCCTGACCGCCACCATCGTGTTCTTCCTGGTGTTCCTCAACACCTACAGCGGCGTGCGCGCCGTGGAGCGCGAGCAGTTGGAGATCCTGCGGCTGATGGGCGCCAAGGAACATCACCTGATCGGCAAGGTGGTGCTGCCCTCGGCCATCCAGTGGGTGTTCACCGGGCTCAAGCTGTCGGTGCCCTATGCGCTGATCGGTGCCATCGTCGGCGAGATCATGGCGGCCAACCGGGGCCTGGGCTACCTGCTGCAGGACGCCGCCGGCCAGCTGGACACCGCCGGGGTCTTCGCCGCGCTGCTGGCGATCATCTTCCTGGCGCTGCTGCTGCAGGCGGCGGTGCGCAAGCTGGAAACCGCGCTGATGCCCTGGAAGAAGGAACAGGACGCCCGCGAACTCTCGATCTGATCGCCCCTACTACCCATTACAAGAAGAAGAGAGGTCTTTGCCATGTCGTTCAAGCGTCTGTTTTCCGCCCTCGGCCTGAGTGCCGCGCTGCTCACCGCTACCCCCGCCGTGCAGGCCGATGAAGCGGTCAAGGTGGCCATAGGTACCGAAGGTTTCGTGCACATGCCGCTGTTCGTGGCGCTGGATGCCGGGCTGTTCAAGAAGCACGGGCTGGACGTCAGCCTGGTCAAGTTCAAGGGTGGCGGCGCCGCCGCCTCCGGGCTGGTCAGCCGCTCGGTGGAGTTCTGTTCCTGCGCCATCCAGAACGCCATCAACGCCAAGGTGAAGGGCGCCGACGTGACCCTGCTGGGGCGCATGGTCGGCCAGTATGCGAGCAACGTGGTGATCCGCCAGGAGGTGGCCGACCGCCTGGGGCTGAACGCCAACTCCACCGTCGAGCAGCGCCTGGCCGCCTTCAAGGGGCTGCGCCTGGCGGTCAGCGGTACTGGCGGCAGCGCCGACTTCCTGGTGCGCTTCCTCGGCCAGGAAGCCAAGCTGCAGTCGGAGAAGGACTTCACCCTGCTGTACCTGAACAACGGCGGCGCCATGCTGGCCGCCTTCGCCCAGGGCCGCATCGACGGCTTCGCGCTGTCGTCGCCGGCGTCGGACAGCGCGGTGATCGAGCAGAAGGGCTTCACCCTGCTGGACATGTCCGAGGGCCAGGTGAAGGCCCTGGACGGCTATCCTTCCATCGCCCTGAGCGCTCGCCGCGAGTGGTCGCAAGAGCACCCGGACACGGTCAAGGCCTTTCTCGCCGCGCTCAGTGATGCCACCCAGCTGATCAGCCAGCATCCGGACGAGGCCGCCAAGGCCGTGCGCACCCGCTTCGAGGGTGTCAACGACGAGGTCTATGCCGCCGCCTGGAAGAACAACCGCAAGTCCTTCCCCGCGACGCCCTATCTCACCGATGAAGACGTCCAGCGCGCCATCACTTTCCTGGGTCAGATCCAGAACACCCAAATCCCCGGTACCGCCGGCGATTACCTGACGCAGGTGCGCTGACCCGCGCGCTTCCTTCCATCCCCCTGGCGCGCCGTGGGTGGCCAGGGTTCGGTAGAGACCTCCTATGCACAGGCATCATGACAAGCCGATCCTGGCGGCAGGGCTGGGTATTGCCCTGCTGTCGCCCCTCACCTATGCCGAGGGTTTCCTCGAAGACAGCAAGGCCACCCTGGAGCTGCGCAACTTCTATATGAATCGCGACTTTCGCGACGGCGGCGGCCAGTCCAAGCGCGAGGAGTGGGGCCAGGGGTTCATCCTCAAGTACGAATCCGGCTTTACCCAGGGCGCCCTTGGCTTCGGCCTGGACGCCCTGGGCCTGGTGGGGTTGAAGCTCGATTCAGGCCGTGGCCGCACCGGCACCGGTCTGCTGCCGGTAGACGACGAGGGCCGCGCACCCGGCGAGTACGCCAAGGCCGGGGCGACCTTCAAGGCGCGCCTCTCCAAGAGTGAGTTGCGGATCGGCACCCTGCTACCGCGCTGGCCGACCCTGGTCACCAACAATGGCCGCCTGCTGCCCCAGACCTTCGAGGGCAGCCAGTTCGAATTCAAGGAGATCAAGGGTCTGACCCTGACCGGCGCCAACATCCAGCGCACGGTTTATCGCGACAGCTCCGGGGCCGACGGCCTTTCGCTGAACAACAAGAATCGCCGTTTCAGCGGTTCCCTGGAAGGGGGAGATTTCAATGTCGTCGGCGCCCTCTATCGCTTCGGCACCACCACCGATGTAAGCGCCCAGTACGCCGTACTGGAGGATGTCTATCGCCAGCGCTTTCTCGGCCTGACCGACCGCCGCAAGGGCGACTGGGGCGCCTTCCTCACCGAGGTGCGGCTGTTCGACAGCGACGACGAGGGCAGCGCCCGCGGCGGGCGGATCGACAACCGCGCCTTCAGCGCCCTGGGTACCTACAAGCGCGCCGGCCACTCCCTGGGCCTGGGCTATCAGAAGATGTCGGGCTCAACGGCCTTTCCCTACGTCAATGGCACCGATCCCTATCTGGTCAACTTCGTCCAGGTGGGCGACTTCGCCGAGACCAATGAGCGTTCCTGGCAGGCACGCTACGACTACGACCTGGGTCGACTGGGTATTCCTGGCCTGAACTTCATGACGCGCTTCGTACGCGGCAGCCAGGCCGAACTGCGCGGAGGCGCGTCCGGCGGCGAGCGAGAACTGGATGTGGAGCTGCAATACGTGCTGCAGGGCGGCTCGCTCAAGGGCCTGAACCTGCGCCTGCGCAGCGCCACCTACCGTTCCGATTTCTCGCGGGACGCCAATGACGTCCGCGTCATCGCCAGCTATCCGCTGTCGCTGCTCTGACCCTTCGGGAGACCTCATATGACCACCGTAACCCTGCAACGGATCGACGCCCTGGGCGTCATCACCCTGGACCATCCACCGGTCAATGCCCTGTCCCGCGAGGTGCGTGCGGGGCTCCTGGCACGGCTGCAGGAGGGCTTGGCCGATGACGGGATCCAGACCCTGGTGATCACCTGCGCCGGACGGACCTTCGTCGCCGGCGCCGACATCCGCGAATTCGACCTGCCGCTGCAGGAGCCCCATCTGCCGGAGGTGCTGGCGGCCCTCGAAGCCTCGCCCAAGCCGGTGCTCGCCGCGCTGCATGGCACGGTATTGGGCGGTGGGCTGGAACTGGCATTGGCCTGTCATTACCGGGTCGCGGCGACCGGCACCACCTTCGCCTTGCCGGAAGTCAGCCTGGGCTTGATCCCGGGCGCGGGCGGCACCCAGCGCCTGCCGCGCCTGGTTGGCGCACCCCTGGCGCTGGACATGATCGTGGGCGGCACGCGCCTGGATGCCAGCGCGGCGCTTGGCGCGGGGCTGATCGATGGTCTGGGCGAGGGTGCGCCGCTGGCCCTGGCCCAGGGCTTTCTGCGTGAACATCCCCCCTTGTCGCCACGGCCGACGGCGGCGCAGACGGTATCTCCGTTCGACCCCGACGCCTTCGAGGTCCAGGCGCATACCTTGCTGCGCAAGCTGCCGGGCCAGGAGGCACCCGTGCTGGCGCTGGATGCCTTGTGCGGTGCCTGGCAGCTGCCGCTGTCCGCCGCCCTGCAGCGCGAGCGTGAGCTGTTCGTTGCCCGGCGCGAGTCCGCCCAGGCCCGAGCCCTGCGCCATGTGTTCTTCGCCGAGCGCGCCCTGGCGGGTCGTAACCGCGCCCTGGCCAAGGCGGCGCCTCCCGTAGCGTTGCGGCAGGTGGCGGTGATCGGCGCGGGGCTGATGGGCAGCGGTATCGCCCTTTGCCTGGCCAACGCCGGCTTGGCCACCGTCCTGATCGATACCCAGCCCCAGGCCTTGGAGCGAGGCCGCGCCACTATCGACAGCTATTTCTCCGGGGCCCTGGCCAAGGGCCGCCTGACGGCCGATCAGGCCAACGCGCGCGCCGCCCTGATCCGCTGTGAAGCGACCCTGGACGCGGTAGCCGACGCCGATCTGATCATCGAGGCGGTGTTCGAGGATCTGGCGGTCAAGCAGGAGGTCTTTCGCCAGCTCGATCGCTTGGCCAAGCCCGGCGCCATCCTGGCCACCAACACCTCCTATCTCGACATCGATGCCATCGCCGGAGTGACCGGCCGACCGGAGGCGGTGATCGGCATGCACTTCTTCAGCCCGGCCCAGGTGATGACGCTCCTGGAGGTGGTTCGGACCCGCGCGGTCGCGCCCGCCGTCCTGGCCAGTACCCTGCAACTGGGCGAGCGTCTGGGCAAGACCACGGTGGCGGTGGGCAACTGCCATGGCTTCGTCGGCAATCGCCTGCTCGCGGTGCGTGAGCGCGAGGCGACCCTGCTGGTGGAAGAGGGCGCCGCCCCCGAACAGGTCGACCAGGTGCTGCGTGAATTCGGCTTTCCCATGGGTCCCTTCGAGCTGCGTGACCTGGCCGGGATCGACATCGCCTGGCGCAATCGCCAGGGGCGGGGTGAATCCCTCAGCCCTGCCGAGCGGGCCTGCGACCTGATCGAGCAGCTGCACGCCCTCGGTCGTCTTGGCCAGAAGTCCGGCGCCGGCTACTACCGCTATGAACCGGGTCAGCGCCGGGGCCAGGCGGATCCCCTGGTCGCAGAGCTGCTCGCCGCCCACCGTGAGCGCCGGGGCGTCACCCCACGCAGCTACAGTGATACGGAGATCCTCGAACGCTGCCTGTTCGTGATGATCAACGAGGCGGCCTGGCTGCTGGAGGAGGGCATCGTCGAGCAAGCAGTGGACATCGATCTGGTCTGGCTGCACGGCTACGGCTTTCCGCGCTATCGCGGCGGGCTGCTGTACCACGCCGACGAGTGTGGGCTGGAGCGGATCGTCACCACCCTGGAAGGCTGGTCCGCCGCCCTGGCCGAGCGCGGGACGCGAATCTCGCCGCGGCTCAGGCAGCTGGCGGCCGAAGGCCGGACATTTCTGGACCTATGAGTCGAAAGCAGCACCCTGAGCGACGCTACATATCCGATAGCGCCCCGTTCTTTGACCTTTCGTTCGCGCACCCCTAGGGTCAGGCAAGGGTGTATTCGTCAGACGATTTCGCCCGATCGGAATACCAATTCAGGCAATGGGAGTGTCAGATGTCTTTTGCTCGTTCGGCTTTGGCCAATCGCTTTTCCGCAATGATTATTACGGCGGCGACCGCCACCCTGTCGCTACCCCTGGCTGCGGCACCCACCGTCGAGGGCGCCCTGTCCTCGGTGCAGGGCGATGCCCGGGTCACCAAGGCGCTGGACGCGCTGCGCGCCGATGATGGTCGCACCTTCACGGAACAGAAGCACATCGCCCAGATTCCCTCGCCGCCGTTCAAGGAAAAGGTGCGCGCCGAGTATTACCTCAAGCGTTTCCAGGAGCTGGGCCTGAAGGACGCCAGCATCGCCCCGGAAGGCTATGTGATCGCCACCCGCAAGGGCAGCGGCCAGGGTCCGCAGCTGGTGGTCTCGGCGCACCTGGATACGGTGTTCCCCGAGGGCACCGACCTGACCCTCAAGGAAAAGGACGGCAAGACCTACGGCCCCGGTATCGGCGATGACGCCCGGGGCCTGGCGGCGCTGCTGTCGGTGATCGACGCCCTGAACAAGAGCGGCATCGAGACGGTGGGTGATCTGGTGTTCGTCGGCACCGTGGGCGAGGAGGAGCTGGGCAACCTGCGCGGGGTGAAGGCCCTGTTCAAGGATCGCCAGGGCATTGATGGCTTCATCTCGGTGGACGGCATCGACGTGCGGCGGATCGTCAATCGCGGCACCGGCAGCCACCGCTACGAGATGACCTTCAAGGGCCCGGGTGGCCACAGCTTCGCCGAATTCGGTCGACCCAGCGCCATCCACGCCATGGGTCGCGCCATTGCCAAGATCGCCGAGGTGCGTCCGCCCAAGGAGCCCAAGACCACCTTTACCGTGGGCACGGTGCAGGGCGGCACCTCGGTCAACGCCATCGCCGGCGAAGCGCGCCTGACCCTGGACATGAGATCCAACGAGGAGGCCGCGCTGCTGGCCGAAGAGAAGGAGATCCTGGCCCTGGTGCAGGACGCGGTGAAGGAGGAGAACAAGCGCTGGGACACCGATCAGATCTCGGTCGACATCAAGCTGATCGGTGATCGTCCAGCCGGTGGCACGGCGGAGGATTCGCCCATGGTACAGACGGCGCAGCGCTCCATCGCGGCGGTAACCAATGGCGCCAAGGTCACCTTGAGCGGTGGCAGCACCGACTCCAACACCGCCATGTCCCTGGGTGTGCCGGCCATGACCATCAGCGGCGGCGGGGAGGGCGGCAGTGCCCACTCGCTGGCGGAGTGGTACAAGCCGGTGGACGCCTACCAGGGCCCGCAGAACGTGCTGCTGACCAGCCTGACCCTGGTGGGCGTCAAGGGCGTCAGCGAGCCGGTGCTGCAGGCCCACGGCAAGTAGCGGCAGGCAGACCCTGGCGTCCGCAATAGACGCCAGGGTGGGGATAGCTACTCGGAAGCCGGTTTCAATTTCAGGCACGCCAGGGAGCTGACCAGGATGGCCAGGCCGGACAGCGGGTACAGCAGGGTCGAAGGCACCAGCGGGATGAGCACGCCCGCCAGCAGCGGCCCCACGCTGGCACCCACGTCGCGCCACATGGCGTTGGACGCTAGCGCCGGTAGCCGTGCCTGACCCGGATGGCGGGTGGCGACCAGGGTCACCACCAGGGGGATCTGCAGGGCGCGCAGGATGAGCACCCCGCCGGCGCCGAGGATCAGCCAATGGAAGCCGAAGGCGGTCAGCGATAGCGCCGTCAACGTCGAGCAGGCCACCAGCATGGGCGCTGCGCCATAGCGATCCGCCGCCC
This sequence comes from Pseudomonas oryzihabitans, assembly GCF_001518815.1. NCBI lineage: Bacteria > Pseudomonadati > Pseudomonadota > Gammaproteobacteria > Pseudomonadales > Pseudomonadaceae > Pseudomonas > Pseudomonas oryzihabitans. The sequence continues at coordinate 2,652,954 of NZ_CP013987.1, read as the reverse complement.
GGCCGCCGAGCGGGCTGAGCAGCATGTCGGACACATAACGCAGCGCCATCAGCAGCCCGGCCACCAGCACCGCGTCGCCGCCCAGCACCGCCTGGGAAAAGGCCGACAGGCCAAAGATGAACAGACCGTCCAGGGTCACTCCTTCGATGAAGGACCAGGTGACGATGCGATCCGGCCAGCGCAGGCGGCGCCCGGGTGCCGGTAACTGGTGCCCGGCGCTGGGCAGCCCCAGCGCCAGCAGCAGGCCGATCAGGCAGAGGCCGCTGCAGAGCAGCAGCACCGCGCGCGGCCCGTATTGCAGGGTGAGCCAGGCACCCGCGGATAGGGCGAGCATGGGACCGATGGCGATCAGCGACCGGGACGTACCGGTGCGCCGGGCAGCACCGGCCGGATCGGCGGTGGCCAGCACCTGGGTAGACAGGTTGAAGGTGGCGAAACTCAGGCCCCAGGCCAGGCGGAGTCCCAGCAACGCCCAGAAGCCCGAGAGGTTGGCATTGCCCAGGGCGCAGAGCGCGGCCACCGCGGCGGCCACCACCAGGCTGCGCCGATCGCCGAAACGGGCATAGAGCTGCACCACGTAGCGATAGCCGACGATGCGGATCACCCGGTTGGCGGCCAGCAGGATGCCGGCTTCGATCAGGGTGATGCCGAAGACCGAGGCGTACATGGGCAGGACGAGGTAGAGCAGCACGTCGCTGGGCAGGCAGAAGGCGAGGGCGATGGCCGCGCGCCGGGAGGCCTGGTCGACGGACCGGGAAGAGGTCATGCGCGAGGAATTCCTGTAGACGAGGTGACATCCAGCCCGATGGTCGGCGGCTGGACAGCGGATTGCAGGGACGGCCCGTCCGCGCAGGCGCCTGGTAGACGCTGCGGCTGCAACGAGCCTGTCATTATCTCTTCTTTTTCAAGAGGTGTCCGCCAAGCGATACGGCTGAACTAACCTCGCGCGCCAGCAATCCTTTTCAGTGCGTCCTTCCCGTCGTGGTGGCCATTCGGCCCACGGCGTCCCGTCATGAAAAGGAGTCGTCAGTGACCGTAGCTGCCCATCATTACCATCCCGTCCGGCCCGGCCCGCTGCATGCGCTGCTGTTGGGCGGCTCTGTGCCGCTGTTTATCGGCGGTCTGCTCAGCGATATCGCCTATTACCAGACCTATCACATCCAGTGGGCCAACTTCGCGGCCTGGCTGATCGCTGGCGCCCTGCTGCTGTCGGGGCTGGCGCTGCTGTTCGCGCTGGTCAATCTGATCCGCGCCGAACGCAAGGGTGGCCGGCCGGCGATCTACTTCCTCCTGCTGTTGCTGGCCTGGGTGCTCGGGCTGGTCAATGCCTTCGAACACGCCAAGGATGCCTGGGCGGTGATGCCTAACGGGCTGATCCTCTCGGTGGTCGTCACGGTGCTGAGCCTGGCGGCTGCCTGGATCGGCCTGTCCAATCTGCGTTCGGAGGTGACCCGATGAGCACGCCAAGAGCCCTGAGCGCCCTCAGTCTGGCCATGTTGCTCGCCGCGTGCGGTGGCGAGGGTGGCGCCGATACCCAGGCCCGAGGTCCCGATCCCAAGCTGCCTGAACCCCAGCGCGGCCTCCTGCCGAGCATGAAGATCGCCGAGCCGGCGGCCTGGGGCGACCGCACGCCTGCCGTTCCCCAAGGCTACAAGATCACCGCCATCGCCACCGACCTGCGCATTCCCCGGCAGATGCTGGTGCTGCCCAACGGCGACATCCTGGTAGCCGAAGGCCGGGGCGGCAATGCGCCCAAGCTCAAGCCCAAGGACGTCATCGCCGGCTACATCAAGGCCAAGGGCAACACCCAGGTGAAGGGTGGCAATCGCCTGACCCTGCTGCGCGACGCCGACGGCGACGGCACCTACGAACTCAAGACGGTATTCGCGGAGAATCTCAACGCCCCCTACGGCCTGGCCTTCGCGAATGGCCGCATCTATGTGGCCAACCAGGATGCCCTGGTGAGCTTTCCCTACCAGGACGGCCAGACCCAGGCCGGTGCCGCGCCGACCAAGGTGGTGGACCTGCCGGCGGCGATCAATCACCACTGGACCAAGTCGCTCGCCGCGAGTCCTGATGGCCGCTACCTCTATGTCGGCATCGGCTCCAACAGCAACGTCGGCGAACGTGGCCTGGACGTCGAGGTGAATCGCGCGGAGATCTGGCAGATCGATGCCGAGAGTGGCGCCCACAAGGCCTATGCCACCGGGGTGCGCAATCCCACGGCGCTGGCCATGCAGCCCGGCAACGGCCAGCTCTGGGCAGTGGCCAACGAGCGTGACGAACTCGGCCCGGACCTGGTGCCCGACTACCTGACCTCGATTCGTGAGGGCGGCTTCTATGGCTGGCCTTACAGCTACTGGGGCCAGAACGCCGATCCGCGGGTCAAGCCGCAGGATCCAGCCAAGGTGGCGGCGGCCATCAAGCCCGATTACAGCCTGGGCTCTCACGTTGCCGCCCTGGGCCTGAGCTTTTCCACCGCGGCGGTGGGCGGGCAGTTCACCGACGGTGTCTTCGTTGGCGAACACGGCAGCTGGAACCGCGACAAGCCGGTGGGTTACCGGGTGGTGTTCGTGCCCTTCAAGGATGGCCGTCCCGCCGGCGAGCCTGTCGATTTCGCCACCGGCTTCTATGGCGAAGACGGCAAGACCCGTGGCCGACCGGTCGGGGTGGCGGTGGATCAGCGGGGTGGCGTCATCATCGCCGACGACCTGGCCAACACCATCTGGCGCGTGACTCGCACCCAGTAAGGCCCTGCCGAGAGACGATCGCGTTGCCGCCCCTGGAGGGGCGGCAACTGCGCTCAACCCATGCGGTGATGCAGATCCCCCAGCACCACCAGGCTGCCCACCACCATCAGCACCAGGATCAGGCTGGTGAACAGCAGCAGATAGAGGTCGTGGCGGTGCGAACGACCCAGGCTGATATGCAGGAAGCAACGCAGGTGCACCAGGATCTGCAGCAAGCCCAGGCCAAAGATGACGCCAAGGGTGGTTCCGCGCGGCAGGCTGGGAAACTGGATGAGGGCGATGGGTATCAGGCTCAACAGCACGGCCAGCGTCAGGCCAGTCACATAGCTCGCCAATTCGCGGCGATAGTCGTCACGCTTCATGGCAACAGCCCCTGCAGGTAGACCACCGACAGGATGGCGACCCAGACGATATCGAGAAAGTGCCAGAACAGCCCCAGGCGCATCAGCCGGGTCTTCACGGACGTATCCAGGCCGAACACCCTCAGTTGCACCAGCATCACCACCAGCCACAGGCAGCCACAGGCGACGTGCACCCCGTGCATGCCCACCAGGGCGAAGAACGCCGACAGGAAGGCACTGCGCTGGGGCAGGGCACCTTTGTCCGCCATACCCAGGAAGTCGTGCAGCTCCAGGCCGAGAAAGACCAGGCCCAGCGCCAGGGTCACCAGCAGCCAGGTCACCAGGGGACGCAGGCGGCCCTCGTGGTATTTCATCGCCAGCGAGGCGAGGCCATAGGTGAAGCTGCTGGCCAGCAGCACCAGGGTCTGCAGGGTCACGCTGCCCAGTTCGAAGACGTCGCGAGCGACTGGCCCCCCGGCGGTGGCGTGCTGCAGCGTCGCATAGATGGCGAACAGCAGCGCGAACACCAGGGCGTCGCTCATCAGGAAAATCCAGAAACCGAACAGCGAGTACTCAGCCTCGGCGTGGGTCGCGTGATCGGTGGCGCCGACGTTGAGACCAGCGTGGTTCATGTCACGCGAACTCATGGCCCCATCTCCGCCAGGCCACGATTGCCCGGGCTGGTTTCCTCGTCGCGCGTGACCGGGCGGGTCGCGGCGACCTCATCCAGCCAGGCTTCATGTTCGCGCCGAACGTCCGCCGCCGAGATCAGTCGCTCGGTATCGCGCTGGAAGCTGCGGGCGATGACCGCCCCCCAGGCCACCAGCAGCCCCAGTACGGCCATCCAGCCGATGTGCCACACCAGGCCGAAGGCACAGGCGAAGCCCGCCGCGCCGACGATGGCCGGGACGGCACTGTTCTTGGGAAGCACCAGATCGGCATAGGTCCGCGGCCGGTCGTAGGCCAGGCCTTGTTCCTTGAGCCAGGTGAAGGGATCCCGGTCGTTGATCGGCAGCGGCACGGCGAAGTTGTACTCCGGCGGCGGCGCGGCGACCGCCCATTCCAGGGTGCGGCCGTTCCAGGGATCACCCGCCGGCACCCGCGCACTGTCGCGGCGACGAATGCTCACCACCAGCTGAATCACCAGGCTGCCCAGGGCGGCCAGCAGCACCACCGCGCCGAGTTCGGCGACCCACAGCAGCGGGGCGAAATCGGGGTTGTGGATGGCTTGGCTGCGCCGCGGCAGACCGGAGACGCCCAGCACATACAGGGGCATGAAGGCGAGGATGAAGCCCAGGCCGAAATTCAGCGCGGCGATGCGGCCCCAGCGTTCGTCGAGGCGGAAGCCGAAGGCCTTGGGAAACCAGAAGTGGTAGCCGGCCAGCATGCCGAACAGCATTCCCGGGATCAGCATGTTGTGGAAGTGGGCGACCAGGTAGACGGTGTTGTGCACCTGGTAGTCCACCGGCGGTGTGGCCAGGGTGATGCCGGTGAGGCCGCCGATCACGAACAGCATGATGAACATCACCGCGTAGATCAGCGGCGTGGTCAGGCGGATGCGACCGCGGAACATGGTTGCCATCCAGTCGTAGATCTTCACCCCGGTGGGAATGCCGATGAGCATGGTGGCGATGCCGAAGGCGGCGTTGATCCTGGGGCTCTGGCCCATGGTGAAGAAGTGGTGCAGCCAGACGGTAAAGGACAACACGGCGATCACCAGGGTGGCCCAGACCAGCGAGTGATAGCCATAGAGACGCTTGGTGGAAAAGGTGGCGAAGACCTCGGAAAACACCCCGAAGGCCGGCAGGATGAGGATGTACACCTCCGGGTGGCCGAACAGCCAGAACAGGTTGATGTAATTCATCAGGTTGCCGCCCTGGGTATTGGTGAAGAAGTGGAAGTCCAGGTAGCGGTCCAGGGCCAGCAGCAGGGTGGCCACGGTCAGCGGCGGCATGGCGAAGATCATCAGGATGCTGGTGCACAGCGCCGTCCAGCTGAACAGCGACATGTGGAACAGGCGCATGCCCGGCGCCCGCTCCTTGTAGAGAGTCACCGCGAAGTTGAGGCCGGTGAGGGTGCTGCCCAGGGAGCTAAGGGTCAGCGCCCAGATCCAGTAGTCCGGGCCGACGCCGGGCTGGTATTCGATGCCGGTATAGGGCGGGTAGCCGCTCCAGCCGCCAGTGGAGAAGCGCCCCAGCACCAGTGAGACCATCACCAGCGCCGCGCCGGCTACCGTCAGCCAGAGGCTGATGGCATTGAGCAGCGGAAAGCGCACGTCGCGGGCGCCGATCTGCAGCGGCATGACGAAGTTGATCAGCCCCGTCAGGAAGGGCATGGCGACGAAGAACACCATGATGGTGCCATGGGTGCTGAACAGCTGCCCGAAGTGTTCCGGCGGCAGATAGCCCGGCGCGTCGATGGCCAGGGCCTGCTGGGTGCGCATCATCACCCCTTCCACCACGCCACGGCTGAACATCGCCAGGGCCAGCACCACATACATGATGCCGATGCGCTTGTGGTCCAGGCTGGTGAACCACTCCTGCCAGAGATAGCGCCATTTGCCGAGCCAGGTGATCACCCCGGCCGTGGCGAGGGCGCCGAGGATCACCACGCTGGCGCCGCAGGTGGCGACCAAGCTGTAGAAGGGCAGGGCGTCGTAGCCCAGGCGGCCGAACAGCAGGTGCCAGAGGGCCGAGGAGTCAGTCATGGGCGGCTCCGGTGAAGGTGTCGCAGGCGGGTACCGGATCCTGGCGATAGCGCGCCAGCACCCAGGCGAAGAGAGCGGGTTGGGTCAGGCGCAGCTCGGCGGCCTGCTCCAGGGTGCCGGGGCGGGCCAGCACCTGGTAATGAGCGCAGTCCAGCGCCTCGCGAGCCTGACCCACCCTTTGGATCCAGGCTTGAAAGTCGGCCTCGCCCAACACCCGGATCGGGAAGTGCTGGTCCTGGAAGCCCTTACCGCTGTACTGAGCATTGCGTCCCTCGAACTGGCCGGGCGCGGGAATCTGCAGATAGCGCTGCGTCTGCATGCCGGCCATGGCATAGATCTGGCCGCCCAGGCGCGGCAACAGCAGCGACTGCATCACCGTATCGCTGGTGAGCTTGAGCTGTACCGGACGGCCCGCCGGCAGGACCAGTTCGTTGACACTGGCGATGCCCTGCTCGGGGTAGAGGAACAGCCACTTCCAGTCCAGGCCGATCACCTGGACCTCCAGCGGCGCCACGCTGGGCGTTGGCGAGCGATAGGGGTCCAGGCTATGGGTCCGGGTCCAGACCAGGAAGGCCAGGGCTACCACGATCAGCGCCGGCACGCCCCAGGCGAAGATGTCCAGCAGCCAGGAGAACTCCCAGCGCGGCCGGTAGGCAGCGCGATCGTTGCCGTGGCGATAGCGCCAGACGATGAGCGGGGTCAGCAGGATCACCGGCAGCACTACCACCAGCGCCAGGCCGACGATCCACTGCAGCAGGTCCCGCTCGCCACTGGCGGCGAGCCCTGCGGGCACGAGGAAACCATGCTGGAGGGGCGAGCAGCCGGCCAGCAGGGTGGCCACGACCAGAGTGGCAGCCAACCGGAATGGCAGGGGCTGCCCACCCTTGAGGGTCGGCAGGCGCAGAGCGGGACGCGGTAATCGCGCGAGGGACATGAGCGGACTCGACCGTAACCAGTTATTGCAGCCAACAGACCATCCGATCAGGGGCGGCGTTCACTGGATACTGGCGCTTGGCCGCCTCGGCTCGGGACGCGATGGCATACAGGACCCGCGCTAGGGCTGTTCGGTCTTCCACTGGCCAAGCAGGATGGCGACGAATTTTTCCGCGGCGGGGGACAGGGAGGCGCCGCGCCGGGACACCAGGCCCAGGGTCCGGGTTACCTCCGGATCGGTAAGGGGCACGCTGACCAGCGTCGGGTGGTCGGCGGCTGGCATGGCCAGGCTGGGCATGGCCGAGACGCCCAGCCCGGCTTCCACCATGCCCAGGGAGGTGGACAGGTGCTGTACCTCATAGAACCACTTGGGACGGATGCCACGGGCGGAGAGGGCATGGTCGAGTAGCACCCGGTTGCCGCTCAGGCGACCTACGCCGATCAGCCGGTGCTCGACCAGTTCGCCCCAGCTGATCGACGGGCGCCCGGCCAGTTCGTGGTCGCGCCGGCAGGCCAGCACGAACTGCTCCTGCACCAGAGGCACGAACTCGATGTCCGGGTGCTGGCCGCTGAGCATGTTGATGCCGAAGTCCGCCTCGCCACGCAGCACGGCTTCCAGACCATCGTTGGCACTGAGGTCCAGTAGGCGGATGCGGATCTTGGGGTATTGCGCGTTGTATTGGCGGATCACCGAGGGCAGGAAGTAGAAGGCCGCGGTGGGGATGCAGGCCAGGGTGACCTGGCCGGTCTGGCGTTCGGCCAGTTCGCGGATGCTGAGGATGGAATCTTCGAAATCATCCAGCAGCCGGCGCGCCTTGGGCAGGAAATCCCGTCCGACACTGGTGAGGCCGACGCGACGAGTGGTGCGTTCGAGCAGGGGCGTGCCCAGACCGTCTTCCAGCTTCTTGATGCGCCGACTCAGGGCTGGCTGCGACAGGTGCAGGGCATCGGCCGCTTCATGGAAGCTGCCCAGTTCGGCGATCTTCACGAAAGATCGAATGTCTTGCAGCTCGTAGTCCATGAATTACCTGTCTCTCGAATCCGGCTTTATTGATTATCCAAGTGGAATAATAGCGACGATATTTGCATTGGATAGATTTATCTGCGGCTGCCAATCTTGCCCCTAGAACATCAATAAACGCTATTGATCAACAAGAGACAGCAGTCATGCAACGTATTCCCTGCGTTCTCATGCGCGGTGGCACCTCCAAGGGGCCCTTCTTCCACGCCAGCGACCTGCCCAGCGATCCCGCGCTACGCGACGAGATGCTGATCGACCTCATGGGCGCCGGCCACGAGCTGGAAATCGACGGCATCGGGGGTGGCAGTCCCCAGACCAGCAAGGTCGCCATCATCAGCCCGTCCAGCCATGCCGATGCCGACGTGGATTACCTCTTCGTTCAGGTGATGGTCGCCGACCGCCGTGTCGATACCGCGCCTAACTGCGGCAACATGCTCTGCGCCGTGGGTCCTTTCGCCGTGGAGCAGGGCCTGGTCGCCGCCAGAGACGGCAAGACCCTGGTGCGTATCCGCAACCTCAACACCGACAGCTTCGTCGACGCCCTGGTGCACACGCCCGGCGGCGTGGTGCGCTACGAAGGCGATACCGCCATCGACGGCGTGCCCGGCACCGCGGCACCGGTCCAACTGACCTTTCTCGACGCCGTGGGCAGCAAGACCGGCAAGCTGTTTCCCACGGGCCAGGCCACCGATGTCTTCGACGGGGTGCCGGTGACCTGCATCGATATGGCCATGCCGATGATGATCGTCGACGCCCGCCACCTGGGTGTGACCGGCAGCGAGCGCCCGGCCGAGCTGGACGCCGACACCGGGCTGCTGGCGCGGCTGGAAGCCCTGCGGCTGCAGGCCGGCCGGGCCATGGGCCTGGGCGATGTCAGCGGCAAGGTGATCCCCAAGCCGGTGCTGATTTCCCTGCCTCAGCACAGCGGCACCCTGCAGGTCCGCTACTTCATGCCGCACAGCTGCCACCGGGCGCTGGCCATCACCGGCTCCATCGGCCTGGCCACCGCCTGCGTCACCCCGGAAACGGTGGTGATGGCGCTGCTCGGAGCCGGCGCCGAAACCCTCACCGACGTTCGCCTGGAGCATCCCAGCGGCGGTATCGACGTGGTGCTGTCGCGCGGCGGCGCTGACGGCACTACCATCCAGGCCTCGGTCGTCCGGACCGCGCGCCGCCTGTTCGCCGGCCATGTCTACGCGCCCGTCGCGCGGAGGCTCGCCGGCTAACGCGATATCCCCCAACCACCAGCGCATCCGCACAACTTCAATAAACGGTGATGCCCCATGAAACTTGCCAAATCGCTGTACTTCCAGATCCTCTGCGCCGTGGTCCTCGGGGTGCTGGTCGGTCACTTCTGGGCGCAACAGGCCGTTGCGCTCAAGCCTCTGGGTGACGCCTTCATCAAGCTGATCAAGATGATGATCGCCCCGGTGGTGTTCTGCACCATCGTCACCGGCATCGCCGGCATGACCGACAAGAGCAGCCTGGGTCGGCTGATGGGCAAGACGCTCCTGCTGTTCCTGGTGCTCACCGTCATCAGCCTGTTCATCGGCCTCGGCGCGGTCTATCTGTTCCAGCCCGGTGTGGGCATGAACATCGATCCCGCGACCCTGAGCACCGCCAGCATCGCCCAGTACACGGCGTCGGCGGCCAAGCTCAGCGTGGTGGACTTCTTCATGCACATCATCCCGGACACCTTCATGGGGGCGTTCAACAAGGGTGAGGTACTGCCGGTGCTGTTCATCGCCGTGCTCTGCGGTTTCGCCCTGTCCTCCATGGGGGACCGCGGCCGGCCGGTGCTGAACGTGCTGGAGTCGGCCTCCCAGATGGTCTTCAGGATCTTCGGCTACCTGATGCGCTTCGCCCCGATCGGCGCCTTCGGCGCCCTGGCCTTTACCGTCGGCCAGTACGGCATCACCTCGCTGGGCTCCCTGGCCAAGTTGATCGCCACCCTCTATATCGCCTGCGCCTTCTTCGTCTTCGTGGTGCTGGGCGCCCTGTGCCGCTCGCGGGGCTTCAGCCTGTGGAAACTCCTGCGTTACTTCCGGGAGGAATTCCTGGTGGTGCTGGGCACCTCGTCCACTGAGCCGGTGCTGCCGCGCATGCTGCAGAAGCTCGAAGGTCTGGGCTGCAAGAAGGGCGTGGTCGGTCTGGTGCTGCCCACTGGCTATTCCTTCAACCTGGACGGCACCGCCATCTACCTGTCGCTGGCCGCCGTCTTCATCGCCCAGGCCTGCAACATCGACCTGACCATCGGCCAGACCCTGACCATGCTGGCGATCATGCTGCTGTCCTCCAAGGGCGCAGCCGGCGTGACCGGCAGCGGCTTCGTCGCCCTGGCCTCGACCCTCACCGTGATCCATGACATCCCCCTGGCGGGACTCGCGCTGCTCATCGGGATCGACAGATTCATGTCCGAAGCCCGCGCGCTGACCAGCCTGGCGAGTAACGCCGTGGCCACCGTGGTGATCTCGCTGTCCGAAGGTGCCTGCGATCGGGAGCGGCTGTTACGCGCCCTGGCCAGCGGCAAGGCCGAACCCCAGGCAATGCCCGACGCCGTCGAGTGGACCGTACCGGACGTCCGTCCCCACGCCTGATCGCGCCAACGCCTCTCCTGCTGTAGCCCCACCTCCGCGTCGTCAGCTGGCCGGAGGAGGGGATCGGCTGGCCTGCGTTTGGCCAGGCACACAACAAGAACAAGGGATATGCCTATGCTCGCGCTTCTCGGTCTGATCATGGTGGTGACCTTCACCTACCTGATCATGAGCAAACGTTTGTCGCCCATCGTGGCGCTCACCGTGGTGCCCATCGTTTTCGCCCTCATCGGTGGCTTCGCCCCCACCACCGGCAAGATGATGCTCGACGGCCTCAAGATGGTGGCGCCCTCGGCGGCGCTGCTGCTGTTCGCCATCCTCTTCTTCGGCCTGATGATCGATGCCGGCCTGTTCGATCCCCTGATCCGCAAGATCCTCAAGCGCGTCAACGGTGATCCGGTGAAGATCGCCATCGGCACCGCGCTGCTCTCGCTGCTGGTCGCTTTGGACGGCGACGGTACCACCACCTACATGATCACCTGCGCCGCCATGTTGCCGCTGTACAAGCGGATCGGCATGAATCCCATGGTGCTGGCGACGGTGTCCATGCTCTCCCTGAGCATCATGAGCGGCATGAGTCCCTGGGGTGGCCCTGCCACCCGCGCCATCGCCGCGCTGGGCCTGGACGCCACCGCCTACTTCATCCCCCTGTTGCCCACGGTGATTGGCGGGGCGGCCTGGGTGGTGTTCACCGCCTTCCTGCTCGGTCGCCGCGAGCGCGCCCGCATCGGCAACGTCAGCCTGGAAAGTGGTGGGGCGGCCGGTGGCAGGTGCTATATCGAGGAGATCCTCGGCGACTCGCCGAACAAGCGCCCCCGCCTGGCCTACGTCAACCTGGTGCTGGTGATCCTGGTGATGACCGCCCTGGTCATGGGCGTGATGCATGCCGCCATTCTCTTCATGATCGGCTTCGTGCTGGCGCTGATGATCAACTACCCGCAGCTGGAGCTGCAGAAGGAGCGCATCCTGGCGCACTCCGGCAATGCCATGACCGTGGTGCTGCTGGTGTTCGCCGCAGGCATCTTCGCCGGCATCTTTTCCGGCACCAAGATGGTCGACGCCCTGGCCCAGACCTTGGTCGACTGGATCCCGCCGGCCTGGGGCCACTGGTTCCCGCTGGTGGTGGCCATCACCAGCATGCCGCTGACCTTCGTGCTGTCCAACGATGCCTACTACTTCGGGGTGGTGCCCATCCTGGCCAATGCCGCCGCGGCCTACGGCATCGACCCGGTGGAGATCGCCCGCGCCTCGGTGCTGGGCCAGCCGGTGCACCTGATGAGTCCGCTGGTGGCCTCCACCCTGTTGCTGGTGGGCATGGTCGACCGCGACATCGGTGACTTCCAGAAGGCCACTGTCAAATGGGCGGTGCTGACCTCCCTGGTCATCACCGCCCTCGCGCTGCTCACAGGCGCCATTTCGTTCTTCGTCTGACGCCGGCGGCCTGGCGATTACGGCTGGGCGGGAACCGGCTTGAGGCCGCTGTCCTCGATGGCCTTGGCGGCGTCTTTCGAGGCCAGGTACTGGAGCAGGGCGCGAGCGGCCTCGGGGTGCTGACTCTTGCTGACCATGGCGCCGGAGTAGAGGGTCATCTTCTGCGCCTGGTCGGGGATCAGGCCGACGATGTCGATGCCTGACACCGCCTTCAGCTCGCTCAACTGCTGGAAGCCCAGCTGCGCTTCGCCACGGGCTACCACGGCGCCCACGGGTTCGGCGGGAATCATGCGTGCCTTGGCCATGAAGCTCTTGTCCAGCTGCATGCGCGGGAAGAGGATGCGCGACAGGTAGACGCCGCTGGCGCTGTCGGAATAGGCCACCGACTGGGCCTTCTCCAGGGTCTGCTTGAAGGCGTCCATGTTCGAGATGTCCGGCTTGGGTGCGCCCTGGCGCACTGCCATGGCGATAAAGGACTGGCCCAGGTCGACGCGGCTGTCCTTGGCCACCTGGCCACTGGCGACCAGCTTGTCCAGCGCCGAACCCACCATCAGCACCACGTCGGCCGGCTCATTGCGTGCCAGGCGATTGGGAATGGCCTGGGGCGTATCACCCATGGATGGCGCGGCGGCGATGTCCAGCTTGACCCCAGTGGCCTTTTCATAGGCCGGGGCGACCTCGCGGATGGTGCCCATGATGCCGCCCGAGCTCAGCACCGTGAGGGTGGTGACGGGTTGCGCGGCCAGCAGCGGGGTGGAAGCCAGCAGCAGGGCGCCGAGGGCAAGGGTGGGCAAACGTGGAAACATGAGGATGACTCCGATAGGAAAGAACGGACGATAGACCGCGGGCGTGCGCGGAGCGCGTTAGTCCGGATGAAGAAAAATTTAATTTATTACCCTGGAGGTTTTCCCTAGGCTGTGCGGTCCGCCAGACCGGGCGCCAGATCCAGAGGCCATCATGACCCAGGCTTTGGTCATCGAAGACGACGAGGTGACCGCCCACGCCATCGCCAGCGAATTGCAGGCCCAGCACTACCAGGTACGCTGGGAAAGCACCGGCCGCGACGGTCTCGCCGCGGCCATTGCCGGCGGCCACGACATCATCACCCTCGACCGCATGCTACCGGACTTCGATGGCCTGACCATCGTCAGCACCCTGCGGGGTCTTGGCATCGCTACCCCCGTGCTCATGCTCAGCGCCCTGTCCGATGTCGACGAACGCGTCCGCGGCCTGAGATGCGGCGGTGACGACTACCTGACCAAGCCGTTTTCCCTGGTGGAAATGATGGCCCGGCTGGAGGCGCTGTTGCGGCGGCCGGCCGTGTCATCCGCCAGTCACCAGCTGCGGGTCGGCGAGCTGACCCTGGATTTGATCGAGAACACCCTGACCCGCGCCGGAGAGGCCATCGCCCTGTTGCCCACCGAATTCAAGATCCTCACCTACCTGATGCGCAACGCGGGCCAGCTGGTCACCCGCACCATGCTCTTCGAGCAGGTCTGGGGCTATCACTTCGATCCGGGCACCAACATCATCGATGTGCACATGGGCCGCCTGCGACGCAAGATCGAGGGGGCAGGGCGGCCACTGGTGCACACGGTACGCGGGGCCGGCTATGTCCTCGTCGCCCAGGACTAGACGATGGCGCTCGGGCAGCAGTCGCCTGCTGGCCCTCTATGCGCTGTTCTTTGCCGCCTGGGGGGCGGTCTTCACCGGGGTGCTCTACTGGCAGATCTCCAACTACCTCGGCGCCGTGGCGGAACGCACCCTGCTGCAACGGGCGCACTACTACCGCAAGGTCGCCGACCGTGACCTGCTGGGTGAGCTGCAGGCCAGTGAGGTCTTTTCCATGCCCGGCATCGACGCCTACGGCCTGTTCGAGGCCGATGGTCGCTATATCGCCGGCAACCTGGTGAAGCTCCTGCGCAACCTGCCGGACGACGGCCAGGTGCACTATCTGCAGCGCGGCCTCAGGACCACCGATGCCCTGGACGAAACGCGTAGCAGCCACGCCTTCCTGCAGCGCCGCGCGGACGGCCGCATCCTGGTGCTGGCGCGCGATGGCGGCTCGATCTCGGCGGTAGGCGGCATCATCGGCCAGGCGCTGTTCTGGGGGCTGTCGCTGACCCTGATACCCGGCCTGGTGGGCTGGCACCTATTGCGGCGGCGCCCGCTACGACGGGTGGAACGGCTGCAGCGCAGCCTGGAACGGATCGTCGCCGGTCATCTGGAGGAGCGCCTGCCGCTGTCGTCTCGGCATGACGAGCTGGACATGCTGGCCGATGCGGTCAACACCACCCTGGCCCAGCTGGAGCGTTCGATGCACGAGGTGAAAGGGGTCTGCGACGGCATCGCCCATGACCTGCGCACCCCACTGACGCGATTGCGGGCGCGACTGCACCAATTGCAGCAGCTGCCGTTGGCGGCGCCTCAGGCCGACAGCCTGGGCGAGGCACTGGCCGAGACCGAGGCCATCATGTCGCGCTTCCAGGGCCTGCTGCGCATCTCCGAACTGGAGGACACCCGCCGCCGCATGGCCTTCGCCCCTCTGGACCTGGCCGCGCTGCTGCGCCAGGCCCACGACTTCTACGAGCCCCTGGCTCAGGAAAAGGCCCAGACCTTGAGTCTGGAACTGGGCGAGGCGTTGCCGGAGGTGCAGGGCGACGCCGAGTTGCTGTTCGAGGCGCTGGTCAATCTGCTGGACAACGCCCTCAAGTTCGCCCCCGAGGGTGGCCAGGTGCGCCTGGTAGCACGCGGGGTCGGCACCGCGGTGCGCATCGAGGTGATCGACGACGGCCCCGGCATTCCCGAAGCCGAGCGGGAGAGCGTGCTGCGCCGGCTCTATCGCGGCGATGCCAGTCGCCAGCAGCCAGGCTACGGTCTAGGCCTGTCGCTGGTGGCGGCCATCGTCCGGCTGCACGGGTTCCACCTGAGCATCGCGGCGGCTGAGCCGGTGGGCGCTAGGGTGGTCATCGCCACCGCCGACTGAACGTCGGCGGTGGGGCCTTCCTAAATTTTTCTTCACTTTCCTTCATTTGAGACCGAGGCAGGGCTTGCCTAGGGTGGCGACCCCTCCTGCCGATCCGGATTTGCCGCTCGTGAAACGCCCCTTGCTCTTTCTCGGCCTCGCCGCCCTGGGTCTCACCTGGCTCGGCCAGGTCGAGGCTGCGCCTACCGCCTCCGTCCTGATTCCCTCGCCACCCCAGCTCTCGGCCAAGGCCTGGGTGCTGATGGATGCCACCACCGGCCAGGTGATCGCCGAGGAGGACGCCCATGAGCACCTGCCACCCGCCAGCCTGACCAAGCTGATGACCGTCTATGTGGCGACCCGCGATATCCAGGCCGGCCAGCTCAAGGCCGACGACAAGGTCACCGTCAGCGAGCACGCCTGGCGGACCGAGGGCTCGCGGATGTTTCTCGATCCGCGCACCCCGGTGTCGGTGCACGATCTCCTGCAGGGCATCGTCATCGATTCGGGTAACGACGCCAGCGTGGCGCTGGCCGAACATATCGCCGGCAGCAACGACAGCTTCGCCAGCCTGATGAACGCCACTGCCCAGCGCCTCGGCCTGCACGACAGCCATTTCATGAATCCCACCGGGCTGCCCAATCCCGAGCACTTTTCCTCGCCCTACGACATGGCGCTGCTGGCCCGCGCCATCATCCAGGACGAGTCGGCCTACTATGAGCTCTACGCCAAGAAGTACTTCACCTGGAACGGCATCCGCCAGCCCAATCGCAATCTGCTGCTCTGGCGCGATCACAGCGTGGACGGCCTCAAGACCGGCCACACCGAGGCCGCTGGCTATTGCATGGTGACCTCGGCACTGCGCGACGGGCGCCGGCTGATCACCGCGGTGTTCGGTTCCAATTCGATCAACAATCGTGCCGCCGATACCCAGAAGCTGCTGACCTATGGTTTTCGCTTCTTCGACAACCTGACCGTCGACAAGGCCGGCGCGACCCTGGGTACCCCGGCGGTCTGGGAGGGGGATCGTTCCAGCGTGCCGGTGGGCGTGACTCAGGACGTGGTCCTTACCCATCCCAAGGGCCAGCAGCCCCCACAGCACCGCCTGGTGCTGAACGAGCCGCTGGTGGCACCCATCGCCCAGGGCGCGGTGGTGGGGCAACTGGAGCTGCTGGATGGCGAGCGAGTCCTGCAGACCCGCCCGCTGGTAGCCCTGGAGGCGGTGGAGCAGGGCGGCTGGTGGTCACGCTGGCCCCAGCACCTCTATCGTCTGGTGCTGCACTGGTTCGGCCGGGTCTGACACTCGGGGGCGGACTCAGGCCTGGTGCTGCAGGTGCTCGCGCAGGAAGGCATTGGTCCGCGCCAGGGTCCAGCGCACCCCTGGCAGCACGCCGAGCATCTCGATGAAGCCATGGATCATGCCCGGCAGTTCGTGGTACTCCACGGCGTTACCGGTTCCGATCAGCGCCTGGGCATAGAGGCGGGCGTCGTCGCGCAGGGCATCGCATTCGGCAGCAAAGATCAGTGCTGGCGGCAGATTGGTGTGGGAGGAGGCATAGAGCGGTGACACCCGCGGATCGCGGGTATCCACGTCCTGCAGGTACATGCCGGAGAAGTAGTCCATCATCGGCCGGGTCAGCGGCGGGACCTGGGCATTCTCGATCCGTGAGGGGTGATTCCAGGCCTCGGGGGTGTTGTCGACCCCGGGATAGATCAGCACCTGGGCCCTGAGCGTGAGGGGGCCTTCGCGCAGGTGCAGGGCGGCCATGGCGGCCAGGCCACCGCCGGCGCTGTCGCCGGCTACGGCGACGCGGTCGAGATCGAGGTGGAAGGCGCTGCCGGCGTCGGCCAGCCAGTGCAGGACGGCCAGGACATCATCGGGACTGGCCGGCGCCGGATGTTCCGGGGCGAGGGCATAGTGCACCGCCAGCACCGCGCAGTCGGTGCCCAGGGCAATCTGTCGGCAGAGCGAATCATGGCTGTCCAGGTCGCCGATCACCCAGCCGCCCCCATGCAAATAGACCACCAGCGGGCGCAGCCGGTCGTCTTCCGCATAGGGTCGATAGAGGCGCAGCGGGATGGGCCCCAGGGGACCGGGTGCGCTCAGCGCCTCGACCCGCGCCACCGGGGCCGGCGGCAGACCAAGTGCGCGACTCATCTGCACATAGGCGGCGCGCGCGTCCTGCGGCGTGAGGCTGTCCATTGGCGGCTGCGGCTGGGCCGCCAACTGCGCCAGCAGCTGGGCAACTTCCGGGGTGAGGCGCGCGAAGGCGTCTGGCATGGGGCTTCTCCTGAATGTCGGGGCGCCAGGGTGGACGCCGAGTCGCTGCCAGCCTCGCCGGCAGGCGCGGACCGGTCTATCGATCAGATGAACGATGGTCGCCCGTCAGGGACCTCCGCTATCACGCGGCCGTTGCGCTGGCATGCGGGTAGCAGAGGGCTCCCTATCCTGCATCTGAACGATAGGCGCGCCGCCCCGCTACGGTAAACTCGGACCCCAAGCCGAGCCCTCCTGGGGCCGGCGTTCTACCCAAGACAATCACAACAATGGGGGTAGCATGGCTCAGTCAGCCGCCGTTTCCTGCAGTGTGCCCGCCGAGGTGGTCGCCCGCTTCAGCGAGGTCGTCCTGGCCCTGCAGTCCCGTCTGCGCGGCGGGGCCATCACCGAGTTCCATGCCCAGGCCCTGGAGCAACTGCGGCGCCTGGTCGCCTTCGACAAGGCCTGGTGGGGCAACTCCACCTGGCGTGACGGGGTGCCGGTGGCGCACAGCGCCTTCCTGCTGGGGCTGCCCAGCGCCTATACCCGGGAATGGGACGCCCTCAAGGCCGACGATCACGACCTCGGCGAGCTGCACCAGGAGCAGGGGCGCTGCCAGGTGTTCGACTGCCATGACGCAACGGCCTCGCCGGCGCTGGCTGCCCTGGGGCAACGTCATGGTCTGGCCCAGGGCCTGCGCATCGTGCTGACCGACGACCAGACCCGCCTGGGTGTGCACCTGACCTTGTTCCGCGCTACCCCCTTCACCGCCCTGGAATGCCAACTGGTGGAATGGCTGATGCCGCACCTGCTGCACGCCGAGCGCGAGAGTTGCCTGCGCACCCTGGCGACCCTGAGGGACAGCGGCGGCAGCTTCGACGAACTGGCCCTGGCGGTGTGCGATCGCTACGGCGTGCTGCTGTCCATGGAGCCGGGTTTCGCCGCCTTGCTGGCAGCGGAATGGGAGGGCTGGCAGGGCAACCGGCTGCCACCCGCCTGTGCACCCCAGCACAGCTACCAGGGCCGGACCCTGCAGCTGGACGCCCAGCCGCTGGGCGACCTTTTGCTGCTCAAGGCGCGCCGGCGCAGTTCGGCGGAGCGGCTCAGCGCCCGCGAACTGGAAGTGGCCCAGTGTTTCGCCCTGGGCCAGACCTACAAGGAAGTCGCCCGCACCCTGGGTATGGCACCGGCCACGGTGCGTCATCACCTGAGGCGGATCTACGAAAAGCTCGGCGTCAATCGCAAGGCGCAGATCGCCCAGCAGGTCGCTGCCGCGCCGGACTGATCCCACCCCCGTTCTGACCCTTTCGCCAAGACCGGGCGCCCCGCGCGCCTGGTGAGGCCTCGCTCGCCCGCTCGAACGTCTTGAGGAACCTTTGCCATGCCTTCGCCCGGAGCTCTGACTCGCGCCGCCGTCCTGTCCCTCGCCGCGCTGGCCGCCCCCATCACCCATGCCACCGAGAAGGGCATGCCGACCACGGCGGCCGGGGTGCAGGACTTCGGGGCCGGCTTCATGCCGCCGACGACGCCCTTCGGCACGGTCGGCATGCGCATCAGCGACTACCAGGCGCGGGTGATCAGGGACAGCCACGGCAAGGACAATGGCAATGACTTCAACATCAACGTCCTGGCCATCGGCCTGGCCTATCTGCGCATGACCGACCAGCAGCTGCTCGGCGCGCGCTACGGCTTTGGCGCGGTCTCGGTGTTCTTTCGCATGGACGCCGACCTCGGCATCGACGCGGGCGGGCAGCGGGTATTCAGCGACAGCGCCGAGCTGTTCCGCCCGGCGGACGTGCAACTGATCCCCTTGATCCTCGACTGGCGGCCGGCGCCAGGGGTGGGGATCAATACCCAGCTGTTCATCCAGGCGCCCACCGGCGACTACGACAAGGACCGCCTGGTCAGCCCCGGCACCAACCACTGGACGGTTTCGCCGATCCTCAACGCCAGCTACATCAGCCCGAGCGGCCTGGAGCTGTCGTCCAGCTTCCAGCTCGACATCAATGCGCGCAACGCGGCCACCGACTACCGCAGCGGGGTGGAGTATCGCCACGAGTTCGCCGTGGGCCAGCATGTCGGCGACTGGACCCTGGGCCTGGGTGGCTACTATTACCGCCAGCTCAGTGACGACGACGCCCCGGGCCTGACCCGCGGCAATCGCGCACGGGTGCTGGCGCTGGGCCCGGCGGTAAGCTTCTTCCAGCCCACCTCGGGGTTGCCGGCCATCTGGCTGCACGCCTACAAGGAATTCGAGGCGCGCAACCGGGCGGAGGGCTATACCGTGGCGCTGCGCATCGGCGCCAGCTTCTAGCCGAGCATGTCGCGGACGCGGCTGATCAGGTGGTCGACGGCGAAGGGCTTGGTGAGGAGCTCCATGCCGGGATCCAGATGCCCGTTGCCGATGGCGGCGTTCTCCGCGTAGCCGGTGATGAACAGGGTCTTGAGACCGGGGCGCGACTGGCGTCCCGCTTCAGCCATCTGCCGACCGTTCATGCCGCCGGGCAGGCCGACGTCGGTGATCAGCAGGTCGAGGTGGACGTCCGACTGCAGGATCTTCAAGCCGGTCAGGCTGTCACCCGCCTCGATGACGGCATAGCCGAGGTCTTCGAGGATATCCATGACCAGCATCCGCACCGTCGGCTCGTCGTCGACGATGAGCACCGTTTCACCCTGGGCGGCGCCGGCTACGTCCAGGCGCGCCGCCAGGCCCTCGTCGGCCGGCATCTCGCCGAAGTAGCGCGGCAGGTAGATGCACAGGGTGGTGCCCTGGCCGACCTCGGAGTAGAGCCGCACCTGGCCGCCCGACTGGCGAGCGAAGCCATAGATCATCGACAGGCCCAGGCCGGTGCCCTGGCCGATGGGCTTGGTGGTGAAGAAGGGCTCGAACACCCGGGCGGCGACCTCGGGCGGGATGCCTACCCCGGTATCCGTCACGGACAGCGACAGGTACTGACCCTCCGGCAGGTCCTGGGCGCGGGCCGCCTCCCGATCCATCCAGCGGTTGGCGGTCTCGATGGTGATGCGGCCACCCTCGGGCATGGCGTCGCGGGCGTTGATACAGAGGTTGAGCAGCGAATTCTCCAGCTGGCTCGGGTCCACCAGTGCCGGCCACAGGGCGGCGGCGCCGACGGTTTCGACCTGGATGCCCGGGCCCACGGTGCGCTGGATGAGCTCGGTGAGGCCATTGATCAGCTGATTGACGTCGACCGGACGCGGCGCCAGGGTCTGCCGGCGGGAAAAGGCCAGCAGGCGGTGGGTGAGGGCGGCGGCGCGTTTGGCGGCACCCTGGGCGGCGACCAGATAGCGATCCAGGTCGCGCAGCCGGCCCTGGGCGATGCGCGTTTCCATCAACTCCAGGGCGCCGGAGATGCCGGCCAGCAGGTTGTTGAAGTCGTGAGCCAGGCCCCCCGTCAGTTGGCCGACGGCTTCCATCTTCTGCGACTGGCGCAGCTTTTCCTCGGCCTGCATCAGCTCGGCGGAGCGCTCGGCCACGCGGATCTCCAGGGTATCGTTGAGGGCGCGCAGGGCCGCCAGGGCCTTGTCGCGCTCTGCCTCGATGGCCCGGCGTTCCTCCACGTCGATGAGCACCCCGGGAAAGCGCAGCGGCGTCCCGTCGGCATCATGGTCGACCCGGCCGTTGGCCTCGATCCAGTAATAGTGGCCGTCAGCCCGGCGCACGCGGTATTGATGGGCAAAGGGGCCGCCCTGGGCGACGACCACCCCGATGGCACGGGCGAGGCCCTCCTTGTCGTCCGGGTGGACGTTGGTCACCACCTGGGTGAGATTCAGGCCGTCCAGACCTAGCTGCGGATCGAGCCCGAACACCGTGGCGAAGGCTTCGTCCACCGTGAAGCTGTCGCTGGGCAGGTCCCAGTGCCAGGTGCCGATGATGGCGCCAGCGGAGAGCGCCAGTTGCACCCGCTCGATGTTCTGGCGGGCCAGGGCCTCGCTGATGCGCAGGCGCTCCTGGGCATTGCGCCGCTCGGTGACGTCACTGAACAGGATGGCGATCTGGCGCTCGTCCGGGTCGCCCACCCGCACGGCGCGCACGTCGAACCAGCGCTCGAAGGTGTTGGCATAGTTCTCGAAGGTCGCCGGCTCGCCAGTCTTGGCCACGTGGCCATAGGTATCGAACCAGAATCGCTCCAGGTTGGGCGCGAATTCAGTGACCCATTTGCCCCGCAGGTTGACGCCGGCCTGGAGTTCGAATGCCGGGTTGGCTTCGAGGAAACGGTAGTCGATGGGCTTGTCGTCGGCATCGAACTTGACCTGGATGATGGCGAAGGCCGAGCCGATGGTCTCGATGATGGCGCGAAAGCGTTCCTCGCTCTTGCGCAGCGCGGTCTGCGCCGATTGCAGCTGACTCATGTCCAGCATGGCGCCGATCATGCGCGTGGGGCGCCCGTAGGTATCGCGGATCACCCGGCCGCGGTCGAACACCAGGGCATAGGAGCCATCGGCCCGCAGGAAGCGATACTCGTCGGTCCACACCACGCCATCGCCGTCGATCACGCCATGGATGGACGCATCGATCCGCGCGCGATCATCCGGATGGATCTGCTCGAGCCACCAGGTCCCAGTGGATGCTAGGTGCTCCGGTAGATGGCCATAGGCGGCGGTCAGGGCTTCGTTCCAACGAATCTGGCCCGAGCTGAAGTCCCAGTCCCAGATGGCGTCGTTGGTCGCTTCGGCGACCAGCCGGTAGCGCTCCTGGGTTTCCTTGAGCGCCTGGCCCGCCAGGTGTTCGACGGTGCGGTCGCGCAGGATCTTGACGAAGCCGAGTGGCTCACCGTCGTCATCGGTGAGGGCCATCATCTCGCCGGAGGCCCAGAAGCGCTGGCCGTCCTTGCGCAGGTGCCAGCGTTCGTCCAAGGCACTGCCGTCACGCAGGGCCTTGGCCATCTCGTACTCGGCACGATGGTTGGCGCAGTCTTCGGGCGTGAAGAAGCGCGAGGCGTCCTGGCCGATCATTTCTTCGGCGGTCCAGCCCATGACCTGTTCGGCACCCGGATTCCAGTCGGTGATGCGGCCGTCGCGATCGCTGACCACGATGGCGAACTGAGTCGTGCTCTCCAACACCGCCCGGCTGCGGGCCTTGCTGAGGCGGCCGCGCTCGTCCCTTGGCGAGGCAGGTGTGGAATTGGCCTGCAGCGCCTCGCGTAGGCGGAGCACTTCAGCTTCCAGCTTTTCGCGGGTCAGCGTGGCCAGGGGTACCTCATTCATCGCGCTGGGGACCTCTCGGAATTCATTGACGGGGCGTTCGACCATACAAACGGCGCAGTGTGGCCGCACGGCGCGGAGCGGAAAAGCCCTTGCCGCTGATCGGCGGTTTGCTGGGGTACCGATCTCCCTGGAGGACCTGGTCGAAGGGGGCAGGGCAGCGAAGCGGCTAACTGGCTTAAATATCAGCGCTAGAGCCGTGCGAGTGGCGGAAACCGTCTGGTTGCGCCGACCTGGCCGAAAGGAGCCGCGTGGCGTCCCTCTGCGCCGTGGCGACCAGACGTACGGTGCCTGGCCTGGAACCCGGTCGCCACCCCGGCTCTCTACGAAGGCACGGGGCAGTCGTCACGACCGTCAAGGACCCCGCAGCCCCCTTACTCAGGAGCACCACCCGCATGGCCACCGAATCCTCTTCCGCACCGGCGGCGCTGCGCCGCGCCATCACCCTGCCGATGCTGCTGTTCTTCATCCTCGGCGATGTGCTGGGGGCGGGCGTCTACGCCCTGGCCGGCACCATCGCCGGACGGGTTGGCGGGGCCATCTGGGCGCCGCTGTTGATCGCCCTGCTGTTCGCGCTGCTCACCGCCGCCTCCTATGCCGAACTGGTCACCAAGTATCCCAAGGCGGGTGGGGCCGCGGTGTTCGCTGAACGAGCCTTCGGGCGGCCGTGGCTATCCTTCCTGGTGGGTTTCTCGATGCTGGCCGCCGGGGTCACCAGCGCCGCGGGGTTAGCGGTGGCCTTTGCCGGTGGCTATCTGCAGGCACTGGTGCCCTGGCCCGCCAGCTGGGTCTGCCTGGGCTTCCTGCTGCTGATAGGCCTGCTCAATGCCCGCGGCATCAAGGAGTCGCTGTCGGTCAACCTGGTGATGACCCTGATCGAGCTGTCAGGCCTGGTGATCGTCGTCGCGGCGGCGGCCTGGTTCGTCGCCCAGGGGCAGGCCGAGCCTGCGCGCCTGCTGGAAGTGGATGCGCCTTCCGCCACCGTGGCCATTCTCAGTGCGTCGCTGTTGGCCTTTTATTCCTTCGTCGGTTTCGAGACCTCGGCCAACCTGGCTGAAGAGGTGCGGGACGTGAGTCGCGTCTATCCGCGTGCCCTGTTCGGCGCCCTGATCATCGCCGGCATCGTCTACCTGCTGGTAGGGGCAGGCGCCGCCCTGGTGCTGCCGGTTGACCAGCTCAAGGCGTCGGGCGCGCCGCTGATGGACGTGCTCGGTGCCTCGGGCCTAGGCGTGCCGACCCGGCTGTTCGCGGTCATCGCCTTGATCGCGGTGGCCAACGGCGCCCTGCTGACCATGATCATGGCCAGCCGCCTGGCCTATGGCATGGCTCGCCAGGGGCTGCTGCCCGGGGTACTCGGGCAGGTGCTGCCGCGCCGGCAGACGCCTGGCGTGGCCATCCTCGCCACGACGGCGGTGGCCATCGCCCTGACCTACACCAGCACCCTGGACGTGCTGGCCGAAACCGTGGTGCTGCTGCTTCTGGTGGTATTCATCAGCACCAACCTGGCGGTACTGGTGCTCAAGCGCGATCGCGTCGAGCATCCGCATTTCCGGGTGCACTGGGTCTTTCCGGTGCTGGCCCTGGCTTCTTGTGTGCTACTGATCGCCCAGCAGGGCGCGGCGACCTGGCTGCGTGCCGGCGTCCTGCTGCTGGTCGGCGGCGTGCTCTATGGCCTGACCCGGCTGGCCGGAACGCGTCGGGTCGCGGCCTGAGGTCCGCGGACTTTCAGGCGATCAGGAGGCAACCAGCTCATAGAGCGTCTGCATGTCGGCGGGCTTGGTCAGATGATGATCGAAGCCCGCGGCCAGGGCATCGGCCTTGTCCTGCGCCTGGCCCCAGCCGGTCATGGCGATCAGCTTGACCGCCTGCCCCGCGGCGGTCTCGCGGATCGCCCGGGCCAGTTGATGACCGGTCAGGCCCGGCATACCGATGTCGGAGATGACGATGTCGGGGTTGTAACTCTGGAAGCTGTCCAGGGCCTGCTGACCGTCGTAGGCGATTCGCACCTGATGACCGTCCAGCTCCAGCAGTTCGGCGATGGTATTGGCGATGTCGGGGTTGTCGTCCGCGACCAGAATCCGGCGAACGACTGGGGCCGCGGGCTCCAACTCGGGCGCTGCCGGCAGGGCGGACGGCGGCGCGACCGTGACCGGCAGGGTCACGGTGAAGCGGCTGCCTTGGCCGAGTCCGGCGCTGTCGGCGGTGATGTCGCCCCCCTGTAGCCGCGCCAGTTCCCGGGAAAGCGCCAGGCCGATGCCCAGCCCCGGCGAGCGCTCCGTCAGGCGCGGATCGACCTGGCCGAACATCTGGAACAGGGCGTCCAGGCGCTCAGGCGCTATGCCGATGCCGTTGTCGGCGATCTCCACCCGGACCCCGTCGGCGCGCTCCAAGACGGCCAGGCTGATCTGCCCAGCCACCGGCGTATAGCGAGCCGCATTGCCCAGCAGGTTCAGGAAGATTTGCTCCAGGCGCAGTGGATCGGCATAGAGCCAGATGGGCGCCTCGGGCAGTTGCAGGTCGAAGGCCTGCCCCCGCTCCTGAAACAGGGGCAGCGCCGCATCCGCGCTCGCGTCGAGAACCGATTGGAGGGTGATGAACTCCTGGTGCAAGGTGATCCGGCCAAAGGTGAGGCGGGAGATGTCCAGCAGGTCGTTGAGCAGGGCGCCCATGCGCTCCACCTGCCGATCGATGGTCTGACAGCTGCGACGCTGTTGTTCCGGCGAGGCGGCCGGGGACGCGATCAGCGCCGCCGCATGGCGAATCGGCGCCAGCGGGTTGCGCAGCTCGTGGGCGAGGATGGCGAGGAATTCGTCCTTTTGCCGATCGATGTCCCTCAGCGCCTGTTCCTGCTGCTTGCGCGTACTGATGTCGAGGAACCAGACGGCCACGTTGCCATCGAACGGCGTCGCGCTGACCTGTAGCCAGCTGCTGGTACCCGCGACGTCAGGGCCCTGCACCTCGGTGGACCAGGTCGTGTCGCTGCCCAGTCGTTCCTGACAGAGCTGCAGGATGCTGGCGCTGGCCCATGTCAGGCTGCCGTGGGCCTCCGGCTGAGCGAGACCCAGGGTCGCTGCGCCGATGGGATTAAGGTAGTCCCAGGCCAGGGTAGCCCCCGCCGTGGGCACGGCGATGCCAAAGCAGACCTGCGAACTCTCCAGGGCCACCCGCAGGCGTCGTTGGGATCGCTGCGCGGTTTCCTGGCTGCGCGCACGGTCGATCACCAGCACCGCCTTGGAGGCACAGAGATCGGCGAGACGCTGCTCGCGTGGCGTGGGTGCCCGGGCCGCCGGCAGGTGTACGGTGATGGCTCCAAGGGTGCCATGCAGGGTGCTGCGCAGGGGCACGGCATGCACGGCGGCGAAGCCCAGGCGGCGGCCGACGGTCGCCAGGGCGGCGAATTCGGTCGCGGCCGCGAGTTCGGCCACTACTCGGTCACCGCTGCGAATGGCAGCGCCACAGGCGCTGGCCTCGGGCGGCAGGGCGGCCAACTGCGCGTGGTCCTCGGCCGCGAAGCCTGCGGTGAAATACAGTTGCGGCGGCCTGCCGTCCTCGACCAGCGACACACAGCCGAAGGGCGTCTGATGAAAGCGGCACAGGATATCCAGGATCTCCTGCAACTGCTGCGGCAGCGAAGGGAGTTGCAGCAGGCGATGGTTCAGCCGCTGAAGGATCTCCAGATCGGCGACCTGCAGCTGCAGCTCCCCCTGACTCAGTTGCAGACCACGCAGGTAGTCGTCGCGCTCCTCTTCGATCAGCCGGCGCGCTTCGGCGGCGGCCAGCAGCGCCTCGCCTGCCAGCTGGACCTCCAGGACATCGCTGTCGGGCAGTACCGGTGGCAGGCGTTGACCCAGGGCCTCGGCCGCCTTCTGCAGTGCCTGCACCGGGCGGCTGATCCGCCGTGACAGTAGCAGGGCCACCGCCCAGGCGAAGGCCACCGACAGCACCAGCCCGCCGCCATAGAGAGCGAAGGAGCGGATGGCGGCTGCCGACACCTCTTCGGTCGGGATGGCCGTGGTCACGGTCCAGCCGGAATCGGGCAGGCGTACGAAGGCCGTGTAGACGTCATGGCCCTCCCGGGTACGAGAAATGCCGACCCCTTCGTCACCCGGTTGCGCCAGGATCTCTGTCAACCCCGGCAAGGCCCGCTGGCCGAGGGATTCTTCGTGCAAGGCCGTTCGCGCGATGCGAAGACCCTGGCGATCGAACACCGAACCGATCCAGTCTTTCGGCAGGGTGCGGGTCATCCGGGCCGCTCTGATGCTCTCAGGCGTCATCACGGCGGTCAGCACGAAGCTGAGCTGCCCGTCGCGGAGTACCGGTACCCGTATCGGAAAGGCGAACTGCCCGGCGGGTCCGCGGGCCAAATGGCCGATCACCGGCCGGCGCTGGGCGATCACCTCGGCAAAGCTGTCCGGTTCGGCCAGGGGGCCCCCAGGTGCCCGATTGTGGGCCGAGATCCGCCGCACGATCTGGCCGTCGGGAGCGGCGAGCAATACCGTCCGCCAGCCCGGGACCAGGGGCAATACCCGTCCGACCTGGGTGGCGAAGTCGTCGAGGTTCTCGTTCAGCAGGGGAGACTCGGCGAGCGCCTGCAGGATGGTCACGGAGCGGCGCAATTCGATTTCGATGGTGGTCGCCGCCTGGCGACTGGATTCCAGCGCCCGCTGCTCCGTTTCACGTTGCTGGTGCTGCACCAGCAGCCAGAGACCGAGGCCGGCCACCAGGGCCAGGGGCACGATTCCCGCGAGAGCGATCGCCAGCAGGCGGTTGCGCAAGGGGACCAGACGCTTGGGGCGAGCGATCGGCGGTGGCATGTCGGTTTCAATGGCGGAAAGTCGTCATTCTAGCCTGAGCACCGGTGGCGATTTGCCAGGAATGCACAGTGGTCGGGAAGCTGTCCGACCTCATGGAACCCGCGCCTGCTCTAGCATGCGGCTGGGACGGTGAATGCCGCTGATCGGCGATGGGTGGCGGTTCAGCTGGCGCCTGGGCCGCCGACCAGAAGGGGTGAACCTGCCTTTCCCTCTCGGAGTTGCGCCATGCGTACCCTGAAATTGTCGGCCCGCTCGGCCGTTTGCTTTGCCACCGTCACCCTGTTGCTGTTGGTGCTTGCTGCCACCTCGGCCCTGGGCCTGAATTCGCTGTACAACGCCGAACAGGACGTTGAAACCAACTGGATGGCCAGCATCGCCCAGACCGGCAAGATGGACACCCTGGTGCTCCGGTTGCGCCTGGAGACGCTGCGCATGGTGGCCTCTGAAGACCAGCAGATGAAACAGACCGCTGCCGCGACCATCGCCCAATCCCGCGGCGACCTGCAACAGGCAGTGGCGGACTATCAGGCGCTGGTTGCCTCGCCGGAAGAGCAGCACCTAGCTGACGCTGTTTCGACCGGGGTCAAGGCCTATGATGCGCGCTTGGATGAGATCCTCAGCATCGCCCGTACCCAACCCGCCAGCGCAGGCACCGTTTTCATCAACGCCAACATTCGCCCGCTGACCAACGACCTGCAAAACAAGATCGTGGCCCTGGGCGACTTCAACCAGCGCGGGGCCAAACAGGCCGGCGCACTGGCGACCCATACCTACAGCCGCAACCTCTGGCTGCTGGGCCTGATCTCGGCCGTGGCCGTGGCCCTGACCGTGGTGCTGGCCGTGCTCTATACCCGCAGCATCCTGCAACCGCTGCGCGAGGTACTCGGGATCAACCGCCGTATCGCCGAGGGTGACCTGCGGGTCGTTGCCGAGGTAAAGGGGCGCGACGAGATGGCCGAGCTGATGCAGGCTACGGTGCAGATGCAGCAGACCCTGCGCGATACCGTCAGCCACATCGGCGAGGCCTCGACGCAACTGGCCTCGGCGGCCGAAGAGATGAACGCGGTGACCGAAGAGGGCAGCCGCGGGCTGCAGCGGCAGAACAGCGAAGTGGAACAGGCGGCGACCGCGGTCAACGAGATGACCGCGGCTGTCGAAGAGGTGGCCCGCAATGCCGCCTCGGCCTCGACCTCGGCGCAGCAGTCGGAGCGGTCTACCGGTCTGGGCGCGGCGCGGGTCACCGAAACCGTCAACGCCATTCACTCGCTGACCGGCACCGTGTCCCATACCAGCGAGCAGATCGTCGCGCTGGCCGGGCAGGCCCAGGGTATCGCCACCGTGGTCGACGTGATCCGCGGGATCGCCGAGCAGACCAACCTGTTGGCGCTGAACGCGGCCATCGAGGCCGCCCGGGCGGGTGAACAGGGCCGCGGCTTCGCCGTGGTCGCCGATGAGGTACGCGCCCTGGCCCATAGGACTCAGGAATCCACCCGTGAAATCGAGCAGATGATCGGCGGTATCCAGAGCGGTTCGGAAGGAGCCGTCCAGGCCATGCAGCGCAGCCGCGACGAGGCGAACGCTACCCTGAAGATCGCCAATGAAGCAGGCGCCGCCCTGGAAGAGATCGCGCGCTCGATCACCGAGATCAACGAGCGCAACTTCCTCATCGCCACGGCGTCGGAAGAGCAGGCCCAGGTCGCCCGCTCAGTGGATCAGAACCTGGTCAGCATCCGTGACCTCTCGATCCAGACCTCGGCCGGTGCCCACCAGACCGCCGCGGCCGCTCACGAGGTCTCGCGCCTGGCGGTGGACATGAATCGCCTGGTTGGCCGCTTCTCGGTCTGATCCAGACGCAAAGGTGATGAAAGGCCCTGCCGAGAGCGTCTCGGCAGGGCCTTTTCGTTTCCGGGCGGCTGGCGGGCAGGGGCCGCAGGACCAACGGGCGGGAACCCATCCGGGGTGTGCCAGGGTCTGCAGCCAATACCCCAGGAGAGACGACCATGTACCTCGTCCAGTTGCTGCTACCCCTTAACGACAATGACGGCCAGCGCCTGCCGGGGGCGCTGTTTCAGGAGGTGCGCCAGGTGTTGGTCGAGCGCTTCGGCGGCCTAACGGCCTTCAGCCGGGCTCCGGTCGAAGGTCTGTGCCAGGACGAGGCGGATCAGGTCGAGGACGATGAGTTGCTGGTCTACGAAGTGATGACCGAGGCCCTGGATCGGGCCTGGTGGGACGGCTATCGCCGACAACTGGAAGTGGCCTTCCGGCAGCGCGAGATCCTGATCCGGGCCCAGCCCACGGAACGACTCTAGGCCTCGTCCAGCACGACCCGCGCGCGCCCAGCTCGCTTGGCCTGGTAAAGAGCGGCGTCCGCCCGGCGGATCAGCTCATGGACACTGAGGCTGCCATCGGTGCAGCGGGCGATGCCGATGGAGGAGGTGGTCCTCAAGGTGACGCCCTGGAGTTGCCAGGACTCCTGCAGGGCGCGGCACAGGCGCTCGGCCATGGACAGGGCGGCAGCGGGCGAGGTATCGCGCAGGAAGACGATGAATTCGTCACCGCCGATGCGGCCGAGCAGATCCCCCTGACGCAGGCAGGCGGTCACCCGGGCGACGAAGGCCACCAGTAGCAGATCGCCGAACTCGTGGCCGAATTCGTCGTTGATGGCCTTGAAGCAGTCGAGGTCCAGGTAGAAGAGGGCACAGGGGCTGTTGGCATCACTGGCTCTATGGCGCGCGATCTGGTCGAGAATGCTACGTCGGTTGGCCACCCCGGTCAGGGCATCCAGATAGGCCAGGGACTTGTAGCGACTTTCACTCTCCTGCAGGGCTGTCTCGGCCAGTTTGCGCTCGGTGACGTTGCGACTGACGATGGTCAGCAGCCGGCGCTCGCCCTGGGTGTCGAAGTGCGGGGTCTTGACCACCTCCCAGGTATTGATACGTCCATCGGGACCTATGAAGGACTTTTCGACCAATGTCGGCGCCGCGTTCTGCCAGGCGAGTTCATCGGTCCGGATGTTGTAGACGAACGCCTCGGCAAAGGCGGGAAAGCGCTCGATCAACTCGGCGTCGGTGACGCCGACGTAGTCGAAGCCAACCATGGCATAGGCTTCGAGCACGATGCGGTTGACGAACAGCCAGCGCCCCTGGCCGTCCTTGGCGACGATGAACTCCTGAATCGAATCGAGTAGGGCGCGAAGATCGACGTCGGAATTGGCAGGGGACATGGGCAGGGCCTGGAGGTCGTACGAATTGTCAGGCTATCGGCCTGGTACGGCAGGAACTGAGGTCTGTCGTCCGGTCACCCGTCGCCGCGTTGTGGGTGAAAGCAGGGCAGGTCAGCCGATTGGGGCGTTCGCCGACGAATGGCAGGCCGGGCAAGCGTAGGCGTTTGACGGCTTCAAGCGAGACGGCCGGCCCGCATGCCCGGGCCGGTCGGAACCAAGCTGGGGCCTGCAGGCCGAATAGGGTATTCATCAGCTGCCAGATGTGCCCTCTATGCAGACCACTACAAGAGCCGTAACCGGCCAGCGCCCTGGGTCGACTCCCGTCGCCCTGGAACCCGCCAAGTCGCTCTATCGCGAGCTGCTGGTGGAAAAACCCAGCGGTGTTGCGCGGGAGCAGGCGCGGCACTATCTCGATGACCAGCTGCAGGCCGTAAGTGCCATGAAGGCCGACCTCCCGGCGGATCCCGACACGCTGGAAGCCTGGGTGCTGGAGAACAACGCCCGGGTTGGCGCCCAGTACCAGGACTATCTGGCGGCCCGCAAGGCTGGTGCGCCGCGACGCTATTTTGGCAGCAAGGCCCATGCGCTGTACTTCCTGCGTGGCGTGGCGCCTACCAAGCTGGTCGATGGCGCCTGGCTCTATGGCACGCTCGCCCACTGGGACGACCTGCGCTATCGCGCGGCCATCCAGATCTATCTCGAAGAACTGGGTGACGGTCAGCCCGACAAGAATCATGTGGTGCTCTATCGCAAGCTGCTGGCCAGCCACGGCTGTGAAGATTTCTCGCAGCTGAGCGACGACCACTATGTCCAGGGCGCGATCCAGCTGGCCCTGGCCTACCACGCCGATCACTACCTGCCCGAGGTGCTCGGTTTCAATCTGGGTTACGAGCAGCTGCCCTTGCACCTGCTGATCACCTCCTACGAGCTCAACGAACTGGGTATCGACCCCTATTACTTCACCCTGCACGTTACCGTCGACAATGCCGGCACCGGTCATGCGCGCAAGGCGCTGCAGGCGGTGCACGATGCCATGCCTGCCGAAGGCCGCACCGCCTTCTACCAGCGAGTGGTGCAGGGCTATTTGCTCAATGAGCTGGGCGCCGGCACCACGTCGGTGATCGGCAGCTTCGATCTGGAGCAGGCGGTGATCGAGGTGCTGGCGGAAAAGAGTACCGTTGGCCGCTATGTGCACTCGGACTATTGCCGCATCGGTGGTCGCAGTGTCAGCGACTGGTTGACCGATCCCTCGCAGATTCCCGATTTCCTTCAGGTCATGCAGGAGCAGGGCTGGATCAAGCGTCATGAAGATCCGGCCAACAGTCGTTTCTGGCGGCTGATCCAGGGGGAGCGCGCCGAGATGTTCGGCGTCTTCACTGCCTACGAGCAACAGCTGATCCACGACTGGATCGCTGGCGACTTCGTGCACAGCGGCGCCCGGAACCAGGCTGCCGCCGAGCGGGTGGCGGTACTGCCACGCCGGGAGGTGAGCTTTCGCGCTCGCCAGCGTCAGCAGGAGCGCCTGTGCCCGGCGCTGGAAGCCGAGCAGAGCACGGCGGCCAATGCGAGCAAGGCCCAGGCGAGCGACTTCGATAGCGATGAGGTCGCGCTGGAGCAGCGTCTGGCCAGCCAGCCCAGCCGCGCGGCCGCCATGGGCCTGCTGGTGGAGCAGCTGTCACCGGCACGCCATCACAGCCGCGCCGGCCTGCTGGCGACGCGGCTGTTCGTCTCCCTGTTGGGCTGACCCTATTCAAGGACCCTCGCGGGTCCTTTTTCATTTCGACTGTCATTGAAGGAACCGCCCGTGACGGCCATGGAACATCCCGAACGTACCGCGACCAGCCCTGACGCGGCCGCTGTCCTGAAACTCCTGATCGAGACACTCCGAGCAGCGGACTATCACTTCATTACGCCCACTCCGGCCTCCCATGCGCGGGTCAATGCCCGGCCAGGTAATGCCTGGGCACAGGATCTGCAGGGCATCTTCGGCTGGAGCCGGCCGTTTTCCCCCGAGCTGCTGCCCGGTTCTTTGATCGACACCCTGGCGGCGGCCAAGCTGCTGACCGCGGTGCCGGGTGGCTGGCGCAGCCGGGTGCGGGTATCGAGCCTGGGCGACCAGCTGTTCGTGCATTCCGCCTATCCCACCGAGGACGCCGATGCGGTGTTCTTCGGCCCCGACACCTATCGCTATGCCAATGCCCTCGAAGCCCAGCTGCGCTTCGACACCGCTGACATCCGCCGCGCCGTGGACATCGGCAGCGGTGCCGGTCCGGGTGCCATCCTGGTCGCCCTGGCGCGGCCCGATGCCGAGGTGCTCGCCGTGGACATCAACGAGCGCGCCCTGGCGCTGACCCGGACCAACGCCGAGCTGGCCGGTGCCGACAATGTCAGCGCGTGCTACAGCAACCTGCTGAACGATGTGGCGGGCAACTTCGATTTCATCCTGTCCAATCCCCCTTATCTGGTCGATCCCGGTGAGCGCGCCTATCGCCATGGCGGCGGTCCCCTCGGGGCTGGCCTGTCCCTGGCCATCCTCGACACCGCGCTGCAGCGCCTGGCACCGGGCGGCACCTTGCTGCTCTATACCGGCGTCGCCATGGTCGACGGTCGAGATCCTTTTCTCGAAGAAGTCCGCACCCGCCTGGACGGCCAGGACATGGCCTGGCGCTATCGCGAACTGGATCCGGATGTCTTCGGTGAAGAGCTGGAGGCAGGGGTCTATGCCCATACCGATCGCATCGCCGCCGTCGTCCTGACCGTGACCCGGCCGCGCTGAAGGCGCACGGGAGCGGCTATACGGGCGGGCCCCTTTCACCGCCCGCTCGTGTCTAGGAGTCGACCATGCAATTGCTGCTGAACCAGACCTCGCCCTATGCCCGCTCCGCGCGCGTCACCGCCCTCGAAGCCGGCTTTGGCGAGCGACTGGCACTGGTATGGAGCGACCCCTGGAACGAAGACGCGCAGCTGTTGGCCGCCAACCCGGCCAACAAGGTGCCGGTGCTGATCACCGACGAGGGTATCGCCCTCAGTGAGACTCTGCTGATCTGCGTCCATTTGCACCAGCTGGGCGGCGGTGCCGCGCTTGCGGCCGAACGCCTGCAACTGGCCGGCCTTGGCCAGGGCCTGATCGACGCGGCCTTCGGCACCGTCATCGCCCGCAAGCATGGCGGTGCGGGCCAGGATGGGTCCGTGCTCGGCGCACGGCGGCTGGCAGCCATCGAACGCCTGCTGGCGCGCCTGGAAGAACATTCGGAGCGTAACGCGGAAGACCTCGATTTCAGCCATTACCTCGTAGCCGTCGGCCTGGACTACCTGAGCTTTCGCCTGCCGGAGATCGACTGGTCGGGCCGCACGCGGCTGGTGGCCTTTCATCGGCGGCTCATGGCGCGCCCCAGCTTTGCCGCGACGACCTTCCAGTAAGGCGTAAAAGCCCACGCGGCGGCCCCCGCCGACCGCGTGGTAAGCGCTAGAGCTCGATCAGGATCTTCAGCTGGGTGCCGGCCTTGTCCAGCAAAGCCTCGAACCCCTGTTCCACCACGTCGTCCAGGGCGATATGGCGGGTCACGACCTTCTCGGCCGGTAGCTGGCCGCTGGCGATCAGGGCTGCCACCTGGGGCCACATCAGCGTGGAGTAGCACCAGGAGCCGCGCAGGTCGACGTCCTTGTAGGTCAGGGTGAAGCCATCCAGCGCCGGTGGCTTGCCCTGCATCCCCACCTGGACCACCACGCCCTGGCGCCGCACCGCTTCCAGGCACATGCCCAACGGCGCCTCGGCACCCACGCATTCGAAGGCCACATCCACCCCCACGCCCCCCGCCGTCCGGGCGCGGATCTCGCGCAGCACATCGGTGCTACCGGGATTCAGGGTGATGAGCCCCTCCACCAGGCTGTGTGCCATCTCCAGGCGGTTGTCGTTGAGGTCCACCAGGAAGATCCGGGTAGCCCCGGCCGCGCGGGCGGCCATGACCTGCAGCTGGCCGATGGGCCCGGCGCCGGCGACCAGCACGCTGTCGCCGGGCTTCACGCCGCCCCGGTGGGTGGCATAGACGGTCACCGCCGTGGGCTCGATCAGCGCCGCATGCTCGGTGCTGAGGTCGTCCGGCATGGGGATGGCGTTGTAGTCCTCCACCAGGGAGTACTCGGCCATGCCGCCCCAGGGATGGGACAGGCCAATGATAGCCAGCTGCTCGCTGAGCTGGTACTGGCCGCGGCGGCCGTAGTAGTCGTCGCGTGGCGACACCATGGGCTGGATGGAGACCCGGTCACCGGGTTTCACCGACGTCACCTGACTGCCAACGGCCTCCACCACGCCGGAATACTCGTGGCCAAGGATCTGCGGCACCTTACCGCCGGTGTAGCTGTGCGGCGCGGTGGGAATGAAAATGGGCCCGCCAAGGTACTCGTGCAGATCGGTACCGCAGATCCCGCAGAACTGGTTTTTCACCAGGACCTGGGTAGGGCCCGGCGCGCCGGGAGCCGGGACGTCTTCCACCCGGATGTCGCGGGCGGCATGGAAACGGGCTGCTTTCATCATGAGGCTCCTCTAGCGTTCGCAGCGGGGCAGGAAGGCCTGGATCAGGGCATTGACCCGGTCCGCGGCCTCCATCTGCACCATATGGCCCTGGCCCTCCAGGATCTCGACCTGAACGGTTTCCGGCAGGCCTTGGGCATGCTGGACCGGAATGATGGCGTCGGCCTTGCCCCAGATCACCAGGGCGGGCAGATCCCCTTCGAGTACCTGGCGCAGCACCTGGGCCTGCTGGCCATTGGGGAAGAGCGTGCCGGCCAGTCGATTCAGGGCCTGGTCCACGCCTTCCAGGCGCTTGTACTTGAGCAGGTCCTCCAGCAGTGGTCGGGTGACCAGGCCGGGATCGCTGAACAGCAGGCTGACCGGTCCCTTGAGCTGGTTGCGACTGGTGGCGGCGACGAAGCCTTCCAGGTAGGCGCCATTGATGTCCTGGCCCAGCCCGGCGCTGCCGATCAGCACCAGGCCGGCAACCCGCTGTGGCGCCGTCTGCGCCAGCTGCAGGGCGACGGCGCCGCCCATGGAGTGGCCGACGAGCACGGCGCGGCGGATGTCCAGATGGTCGAGCAGAGCCAGCACCGCAGCGCCTAGCTCGGCAAGGTCCCCGGTGGCGAGGCCCTTGCCGGACTGACCATGGCCCGGCAGGTCCAGGGCGACCACCCGGCGTTCGGCGGCCAGGGCCTGGTGGTTGAACAGCCAGTTGTCCAGATCGCCGGAGAAGCCGTGGATCAGCACCAGCGGCAGGCCGCCTTCGCCGCGTTCCAGATAGCGCAGCGGCCGGCCGTCGAGCTCGATGCGCTGCGCCTGGGGACCGGCGTCGGCGGCGTCTTCGCCACCGGGTACGAAGTCTTCCTGGAAGCGCGCGATCACCGCCTCGATCTCGGCGTCGCTGGCTTCGCCTTCCACCACGATGGCCAGCAGGGCGCCTACCGCCAGGGTCTCGTCCTCCCGCGCCAGGCAGCGGCGCAGGGTGCCGGAGAAGGGCGCCTCGACGCTGCTGCTGATCTTGTCGGTCTCGACGTCGAGCACCTCGTCGCCCTTGGTGATGCTGTCGCCTTCGGCCTTGAGCCAGGCGTTGACCCGGCCTTCGCTCATGGACAGGCCCCATTTGGGCATGGTCAGGGTATGGATCTGGCTCATGCGGCCTGCCTCCCTTGGGTGATCTTCAGCACGGCGCGCTCGATCTTGGCCGCGTCGGGGATGTAGAGGTCTTCCAGGGCATCGGAAAAGGGCACCGGGGTGTGCGGCGCGGTCACCAGCTGCACCGGGGCGCGCAGATCGTCGAAGGCCTGCTCGGCGAGCAGGGCGGCGATGTCGGTGGCCACCGAGCAGCGCGGATTGGCTTCGTCGATGACCACCGCGCGGCCGGTCTTCTCGACGCTTTCCAGGATGCTGTCGCGATCCAGCGGGCTGGTGGTGCGCAGGTCCAGCACCTCGCAGGAAACGCCCTGGCGCGCCAGGTTGGCAGCGGCCTCCATGGCCAGGTGCACCATGCGGCCATAGGTGATGAGGCTGACGTCGTCGCCTTCACGCAGGAAGCTGGCCTCGCCGAAGGGGATGGCGTAGGACTCCTCGGGCACCTCGCCCTGCATCCCGTAGAGCAGCTTGTGCTCGCAGAAGATCACCGGGTCGTTGTCGCGGATGGCCTGGATCAGCAGGCCCTTGGCATCGTAGGGGGTGGCCGGGCAGACCACCTTTAGCCCGGGGATATGGGTCCACCAGGAGGTGAGCATCTGCGAATGCTGGGCCGCGGCGCGGAGGCCCGCGCCGACCATGGTGCGCAGGACCAGCGGGGTGACCGCCTTGCCGCCGAACATGTAGCGAAATTTGGCAGCCTGGTTGAGGATCTGGTCCAGGCAGCAGCCGGCGAAGTCGACGAACATCAGTTCGCACACCGGCCGGGTGCCGCGGGCGGCGGCGCCTACCGCCGCGCCGACGTAGCCGATCTCCGACAGCGGGGTGTCCAGCACCCGTCCGGGAAACTTGTGGTAGAGGCCCTTGGTGACGCCGAGCACGCCGCCCCAGGCATCCTGCTCGCCAGGCGCTCCGGCGCCCCCGGCGTTGTCTTCGCCCATGAGGAAGACGGTGGGATCGCGGCGCATCTCCTGTTCCAGGGCTTCGTTGATGGCTTGCTGGTAGCTGATCTTTCTGGCCATGGTGGCGCTCCTTGTTGTTTTCCGATCAGGCGTAGGTGACGTAGACGTCGGTGAGCAGGTCTTCCGGGCCGGGCTTGGGATCGGCCTTGGCCTTGCGCACGGCGTCTTCGATGAGCTGTTCCACCTCCTGGTCGATGCTGTCGAGCAGGGCGGGCTGGAGCTGGCCAGAGCGCGTCACCCGCTCGCGGAACTGCATCAGGCAGTCGCGCTGCTCCCGGGCCTGCTTGACCTCGTCCGGATCGCGATAGGTCTGGGCGTCGCCCTCGAAGTGGCCGAAGTAGCGGGTGAACTTCACCTCGATCAGCGAGGGGCCTTCGCCGGCCCGGGCACGGGCCACGGCAGCCGCGGCGGCCTCATGGACGGCAAAGAAGTCGAAGCCGTCCACCGTCACGCCGGGCATGCCGAAGCCGGCGGCGCGGTCGGCGATGTGGTCGCAGGCCACCGACCAGTTGGCGGCGGTGGCCTCGGCGTAGCCATTGTTCTCGGCGACGAAGATGCACGGCAGGTTCCACACCGAGGCCAGGTTCATGGCCTCGAATACCGCGCCCTCGTTGGAACCGCCGTCGCCGAAGAAGGCCACGGCCACCGCGTCGCTGCCCTTGAGCTTGGCTGCCAGGGCGGCACCTGCGGCCAGGGGCGCGCCAGCCCCGACGATGCCGTTGGCGCCGAGCATGCCCTTTTCAAGGTCGGCGATGTGCATGGAGCCGCCCTTGCCCTGGCAGACGCCGGTTTTCTTGCCGTAGATCTCGGCCATCATGCCGTAGACGTCCACGCCCTTGGCGATGCAGTGGCCGTGGCCGCGGTGGGTGGAGGCGATGCTGTCCTCGTGGCCCAGGTGGGCCATGACACCGGCGGCCGAGGCCTCCTCGCCGGCATAGAGGTGGACGAAGCCGGGAATCTCGCCGGTGGCGAATTCCACGTGCAGCCGCTCCTCGAAGGCGCGGATGGTGCGCATCACCCGGTAGGCATGGCTCAGATTTTCGACGCTGGGGTTCTCGCTCATCTTATTGTTCTCCAGGATTGCCGAGGGCCGACGCGGGCAGGCGGCGGACCAGCAGGCGCTGCTGCGCCGCCAATTCCAATACCCGCTCCACGTCGATGCTCAGGGGGCCGTCGAGGTCCAGCGTCACCTGCGGACGCTCCTCGGGGCTGAATTCGATTTCCCGCTCGCCGTCCAGCGCCAGGGTGCCGGTAGCGAGGGACAGCGCCCGGGGTTCGCCGGGCAGAAGCAGGCCACTGGCGGCGATGCCGGCCTGGGCCAGCACGCCGGGGGCGAGGGGAACGGTCAGTTGTGCCGGAGCCTCCGGCTCCAGCCGCACCCAGCCGCCATGGGAGGCGCTACGCGCGACCGGATGCCAGAGGCCGCAGAGGGCCGACAGGCCAATGGCCCAGGGCTCGGCGAAGGTGGTGAAGACCTCCGCGAGATCCTCCACCTGGGTCACCGCGCGGGCACCGATATAGGTCTGGCGACAGACCGCCACGTCCACCAGCGCCCAGTCGCGAATGCCGCGCTCGGGCACTTCCACCCGCAGCCGCTTGTTGCGCCGCAGCGCCAGTGCTGGGTCGACCCGGCCGGCCGCGACCAGGCCGCCGGCCAGTCCCGCGCTGGTGGCCTCACGCAATTCCGGAAAGGCGTTGTTGGTGCCGGTGGAGAGGGTCAGCAGCGGCAGGTCGCCCACCTCGGCGGCGACCGCCTTGTGGGTGCCGTCGCCGCCGAGCACGGCGATCACCCGGGCGCCCTGGGCCAGTAAGGCCCTGGCGGCACGGCGGGTGTCATCCACCGTTTGCGTGAGCGGCAGATCGAGAAACACCAGCTCCGGCCAGTGCTGCTCGCGGGCCTGACGGCTGCTGCTGGCCTTGAGCACGGCGGCGGCGATGCCGGTCATGTCCGGCGGCAGCAGCACCCGCTCCACACCGGTGGCGCCAAAGGCGGCCAGCAGGCGCATCACCACCCCGGCCTTGTCGGTGCTGGAGGTCAGGGCGGCATTACCGGTCAGCCGCCGCAGGTCACGGCCCGAGGCCGGGTTGGGCAGGATGCCAACGGTTATGGGCATGGCGGGCTCCGGAGTGCCAGGTCGCCCGTCATGGGAGCCGCTCTGCTATACCGCGATGCGCTCATGGGTCTGGCCCTCTTGTCGTTGTCATGGGAGCGTCGCAGAGCCCAGAGCAAGGCCAGTGCCAGGTTGGCGTCGATCCCTTGCGGGTCAGGCCTGGCGCGGGCTGCAGGCACCTGGAGCGGTCTGATCGGGAGCGGCTGGACGAGCCCGCTCGTCTCAGGGCGATGGCGGAATAGCGAGACGCTGAGACGATTCGTCTCACGGAGCGGCGGACTTGAAGGCAGCGCCCTGGGAGCGCTAAATGAGGGACAGAACAATGACCGGCCTTCCATGCCATGACCGGAATTCAGGGAGAGACGCCCATGTTGTCTACCCAGGCCCGCTATCACGCCCGCGCCATCGACCAGGCCCTGCGCGCCCCGCTGCGCGCGGCCAGTCCGCCCGGGCGCATCCTCGATTCCTGGCGACGCTCTTTCGAGCAGTATCAGCTCGACCCGGGCAGCCTGCGCGGCCCGCGCATCCTCTCGCGCTATGAATTGCGCCAGCACCAGCAGGCCGCCGAAGACTTCCTGCGCGT
Source organism: Pseudomonas oryzihabitans (assembly GCF_001518815.1). NCBI lineage: Bacteria > Pseudomonadati > Pseudomonadota > Gammaproteobacteria > Pseudomonadales > Pseudomonadaceae > Pseudomonas > Pseudomonas oryzihabitans. Next base: position 2,613,380 of record NZ_CP013987.1, on the reverse strand, counting down.
GGCCGACGGCGAACTCGCGGCCCTGCATGGGCGGGTCGAGGCCGCCGACTATTGCGTGCTGCTGGCCGACGCCCAGGGCCATACCCTGGACTACCGGGTCAGCGATCGGCTCGATGAGGAATGCCGCCGCGCCGGACTCTACCTGGGGACCTGCTGGTCCGAGCAGGAGGAGGGCACCTGCGGCGTGGCCGCGGTGCTGACCGACCGGGCGCCAGTAACGGTGCACAAGGCCGATCACTTCCGCGTGGCCTTCACCGGCCTGACCTGTACCGCCGCGCCGGTGTTCGCCCCGGGTGGCGAGTTGCTTGGGGTGCTGGACGTGTCGGCGCCACGCTCGCCGGACGATCGCCGCAGCCAGTTGCTGATCCAGCAATTCACCCGTGACAGCGCCCAGCGCATCGAGAATGCCTACTTCATGCACAGTGCCCGGGGCGACTGGGTACTCTGCGGCCATGCCCAGGCCAGCTACCTGGACACCCAGCCGGAATTTCTGCTCGCCTGGGATGCCAGCGGTCGCCTGACCGGTCTGAATCGTCCGGCCCGACAGCTCTGCCTGGGCCAGCTGGGCTATCTGCCGCAGCGCCTCGACGAGTTGTTCGGTCGCGACGCCTCGGCGCGGCTACAGGAGGACTATGGCGAACCGCTGCGCCTGGGCGAAGCGCACTTCCATGCCCGGGTGCGGGCGCCGCGCCAGCGTGCGGGCGTGGTCATTCCCCTGGTTCGCGCCCAGGTGGAGGCCGAGCCGGAACAGGAACCACGGATCAGCCAGGCACTGCAGACTGGCAAGCGCCTCTATCGCCACGGCCTGCCGATCCTGGTCACGGGTGAGACAGGCACTGGCAAGGAGGTCTTTGCTCGCGCCTTGCACGAGGGCGGTGACCGCGCAGGACGGCCCTTCGTCGCCCTCAACTGCGCGGCGCTGCCGGAGAGCCTGATCGAGAGCGAGCTGTTCGGCCACGCGGCCGGTGCCTTTACCGGGGCCCAGCGCCAGGGCCGCGACGGCCTGATCGTAGCGGCTGATGGCGGCACGCTGTTTCTCGACGAGATTGGCGATATGCCCTTGGTCCTGCAGACTCGCCTGCTGCGCGTGCTGGCCGAGGGCGAGGTGCTGCCGGTGGGCAGCGCCCAGCCACGGCGGGTGGACGTCCGTCTGGTCTGCGCGACCCATCGGGATCTCGGCGAACGGGTCGCGGCCGGCCTGTTTCGCGAAGACTTGCTCTATCGCTTAAACGGCGCCGTCTTCCAGCTGCCACCGCTGCGTGAACGCGCCGACCGTTTGGCCCTGGCGCAGCGCCTGTTGGCGGAGGAGCGCGGTAGCGATGCCATCCCGGAAATGGCACCCCAGGTGCAAGAGGCCATCCTCGCTCACGACTGGCCGGGCAACGTGCGCGAGTTGCGCAATGTGCTGCGTTACGCCTGTGCGCTCTGCGACGGCGCCCTCATCACCCTCGATCACCTGCCGCCCAGCCTGGGGCTAGACGTGCCGCTGTCCACGGAGCCACAGCCACAGGTCGATAGCCCTGAACGGCGATTTATCCTCGCCGCGCTGGTGCGGCACCGTTGGAAGGCGGTTCCTGCTGCCCAAGCGCTGGGTATGTCCCGGGCCACCTTCTATCGGCGGCTCAAGCTGCATGGCATCGTCATGCCGCATCGCCAGCCAGAAACCTGAGGTCTTCCGCCGAACGGTCGTGAAGCATGGCAGCCGCCCTGGCGCGGCCATCTCGTCGATCAAGCGAAGCGGTTGCCGTCGTCGCGTCAGGCCCCGGTCGTCCCAAGCGGGACGTTACCGCGGTCGCCTACGGGTCACACCTCAGACACAGACCCGAGGAAGACCCCTGATGCGTACCCTGCCACTGTTACTTGCCCTGCCTGCCGCCCTGGCCCTGCTGAACCGCACCTCGTCCCGGCGCTCAGAGCGGCCTGATCGCCAGCAGCTGATCGGCCGGACCATCGTCGTCACCGGCGCTTCCAGTGGCGTCGGTCGCGGTGTGGCCCTGGCGCTGGCCCAGCGTGGTGCCAATCTGGTGCTGGCCGCACGGCGGACCGAAGCACTCGAAGCCCTGGCGGTGGAGGTGCAGGCGCTAGGCGTCGCGGCCCTGGTGGTGCCGACCGACGTCGCCGACGTGGCGCAGATGAATGCCCTGGCCGAGCAGGCCGAGCAGCGCTTCGGTCGTATCGACGGCTGGATCAACAATGCCGGCGTCGTCGCGGTGGGTCGCTTCGAAGAAATCCCGCTGGACGACCACCTGCGTCTGTTGGATACCAATGTCAAAGGCGTGGTCATCGGTACCCACCTGGCCATGCAGCGCTTCCGCCGCCAGGGTTATGGCCGGCTGGTCAACGTGGCGTCGGTCGACGGCGAGATCCCCCATGCCTACCAGGCCTCCTATTCGGCGTCCAAGGCCGCGGTACTCAGCCTCGGCCGTGTGCTCCAGCAGGAACTGCGGCGTGGTCGGCAGCCCAACATCCAGCTGTCGACGGTGCTGCCCTGGGCGCTGGATACCCCGATCTGGGGCCATTCGGCCACCTATACCGGTCACCGCCCCGATCTGCCGACCAAGGACGCACCGGACAAGGCGGTCCAGGCCATCGTCAAGGCGTTGCTGCAACCACAAAAGGAAATCACCGTGGGTTACAAGGCGAAGATGGCCTACTGGGGCCATCGCCTGGCGCCGGAACTCAACGAACGCTTCACGGCCGATGCGGTGCAGCGCGCCGAGATCGACTGGAACCCGGTCAAGGCCGATACCTCGGGCAACCTGCAGCAGCCCGATCAGGCCGGGCAGGGCATCCGGGGTTCGAATTTCTGAGCGAGGAAAGAATCGGCAGACGTCTGGTTGGGGCTGGTGCTTCCAGATGTCTCCACGGGGTCAATGCCAGGTCGTACCTCCCTGCGGGTCGCTGGTCCCTGGCCCCACGACGAGCACAGAGCCCAGCAGCCCGGCGTGCTGGTGCAGGGCGCTTCTGAGTCTTGCCACCAGTGCGTGCTGAGTGCACAGCAAGGCGGTGGGGGTGACCTCTGTAAGCAAGGCTGTCAGCTCCGGCCAGACTGGCTCGCCTGCCTCATCGAGTTCCAGACGGGGCAAGAGCGGCAGGCCGGCTGCAAGCATGATCTGGCAGTGTCCCTGCAACTCGGCGTCCGCCAGTGCCATGGCTCGCTCCGCTGTTGAAACCAGCAGGATTCGCTCATGACCGAGTGCGACCAGGCATCGAGTAGCATCGGCGATGCGCTGGGTCTGTGCCTGCGGCGCCAGGCAGCGTTCAGCCGCAGTAATTAGGCAGGGACGTCGAGTGATACCGGGCGAACTGAGCGAGTGAGGGGTGCGACGGTTATCCATGAGGCGGCCTCGGCCACAGGGGGCGATCAGGAACCCCAGCGTGCTGGGGGCTGATGGCAGCTTCGTGACAGGACGAAGTGAGGTCCTTCGGCAGGCGTCGGTCTCCTGCCGGGTGTCATCCCCCTCCAGCAGAAAGGCCCAGCGCAGACATCTTGCGTTCCCCCGTGCGGCAGCTAGCCTGAATGTGAAGCAGTTGTTTTTCGGGGGGATGTATATGGACGGGTTGCACGAACGCTTGGCCAGACTCGATCCGCCCGTCCACCATCAACTAGAGCGGCGCAGCGATGGGCTGCTGATCATCCTCATCGAGCCGGACCACAACGCCCGAGTATCGCGCCTGCTCAAGGCCGACGACATGAGGGAAGTCGAACAGGTCAATCTGATCCTGCTCCACGCCATCAACGAATTGCGCCGCAAGGGTGCCCAGGTGCCACTCGACGCGGATACGGTGCTGCTGACAGCGCTGCCCAGCGGCGAGGTCGGCGCACCAGGCTGAGTACCGCGCCGCGGCTGATCAGTCGTCCAGTTCCAGCTCCAGCAGGGCTGCGCCCAGGCCCTTGCCATGGGCGTCCAGGGCCAGAGAGCGGGTGACGCCCCCGCGCAACGCGCCTGGCAGCACGAAGTTCAGCGCGCCCAGGGCCGGCAACTCGTAGCGGCGGACGGGCGCGGCATCGGTCGGGCGACTGTCGGCAAACCAGGCCGCGACCCGTTCGGCGGTAAGGGCCTGGCGCAGGCGGTCGAAATCTTCCCGACGATAGGCGATCACCGCCATGTTCGAGGTGTCCCCCTTGTCGCCGGTACGGACGTGGGCAATCTCGCGTACTTTCATGGCAGCGTCTCCAGATCCAGGGTGGGGGTGACGGCGGTTCGGGGCCAGAGCAGCGAAGCCACGGCGATGACCTCGCGCACCGCCTTGGTCGCGCCGCCGCCGCCCGCTGGGCCATTGGTATAGAGGGTTTCCACCTCGTTGCCGATCTGCACTGCCGCCGCGCGGGTGGCGCAGCGGCCAACCACCCGCAGCCGTACCTCCCAGGGTTCGCCGGAGGCCCGGGCAGCGAGCGTCTCTCCATGGAGAGCGTCGCAGCCGATCAGCTCACAGCGCAGCTCCTCGACCGGTACGCCGCAGAGTTGCAAACGCTCGCGTACCACGGCAGCGGCCAGTCGGGCGCGGGCGACGGCGCCGGGACCCGCGTAGGAGAGCTGACCCTCACCGTGCCAGCCATCGCGATAGCCCACCGACACCTTGAGCTGGTCCGGCCGCGCGGTGCCACGAGCGCCGCTCACGGATACCCGGTCCGGGCCCGTTTGCTGTAGCGCGACACCGGAAAAATCGGCGGTTACGTCGGGGGTCAGGTAGGCGGCTGGATCATGCACTTCGTAAAGCAACTGCTCGGTGCAGGTCGCCGGGGTCACGCAGCCGCCGGAACCGGCCACCTTGGTAAGGGTGGCGTGGCCATCGGCGTCTACTTCCGCCAGCGGAAACCCAAGGCGCGCGAGGTCCGGGACGTCCTTGTAGCCCGGGTCGGCGAAGTAGCCGCCAGTGACCTGACCGGCGCATTCCAGCAGGTGACCGACCAGGGTACCACGTCCGCGGCGCTCCCAGTCATCCGCGGCCCAGCCAAACTCGTGCACCAGGGGGGCGAGAAACAGCGAGGGATCGGCTACCCGGCCGGTGACGATGATATCGGCATCCGCTTCCAGGGCCTGGACGATGCCGTCCACCCCCAGGTAGGCGTTGGCCGAGATCACCCGATCGCCGAGTTCGGCCAGGGTCTGGCCATTGTCCAGCAGGGCGTCGGCGGGCAGCTGGGCCAGCACATCGTCGCCGGCTACCGCGGCGATCTTCAGCCCTGTGACGCCCAGCTCCCGGGCCAGGGCGGCGACCTTGCGCGCCGCGGCGGTCGGGTTGGCGGCGCCCATGTTGGTGATCACCCGCAGGCGCGGACGATCCGCCTGGCGCAGCAGTGGCAGGATGCGGCGCATCCGCGCCTCCAGCAGCGGATCGAAGCCGGCCTCGGGATCGGCCAGTCGCGCCTGTTGCGCCAGGGCGATGGTGCGTTCGGCCAGGCATTCGAACACCAGGTAGTCGAGGCGGCCATGCTCGGCCAGCTCCACGGCGGGCTCGATGCGATCACCGGAATAGCCGGCGCCGCAGCCGATGCGAAGAAGACGGGTCATCTAGAAGACTCCCAGGAGCAGGGCGGTCAGGGTCATCAGGACCGAGGCCGCGAACAGAAAGGGGATGGTGAAGCGCTGGTGATCGGCGAGGTCCAGCTTGCACAGGCCCACCAGCAGGAAGGTCGCCGGGGTCAGGGGGCTGACCGGGAAGCCGGTGGTGTGCACCCCGAGCAGCGAGGCCTGGGCCACCTGCACCGGGTCGACACCCAGGTTGCGGCCGACCTCGGCGATCACCGGCATGACGCCGAAGTAGAAGGAATCCGGATCGAACAGCAGGCTCAGCGGCATGGACAGGAAGCCCACCACCGCCGGGATCAGTTGGCCATGCCCGGCCGGGATGCCGGCCACCGCCACCTGGGCCATGGCCTTGAGCATGCCGCTGCCCTGCATGATGCCGGTGAAGACGCCGGCGGCGAAGAGGATGCTGGCCATGGTCAGGGCGGTCTTGGCGTGAGCGTCGATGCGCGCCTTCTGAGCGTCCACCGAAGGGTAGTTCAGGCACAGCGCGGCAACGGTACCGAGCATGAACATCACCACCGGATCGACCCAGCCGGCGATCATCACGCCCATCACAACCAGGGTCAGCAGCAGGTTGATCCAGAAACGCCCAGGGCGACGCAGGGCGCGCTCGGCGTCGCTGAGTACCCGCTCCGGCGCAGCGCCCGCGCCACCAGCGTCCAGCCAGGGCGCCTGGCCGGCCAGGGTCAGGCGTTTTTCTTCGCGGCGCCCGAGCCACCAGGCACTGGCGAAGACGAAGGCCAGGCCCACCAGCTGCACGGGGATCAGCGGCTGGAAGAGATCGGCCACCGGCACGTGCAGGGCGGCGGACGAGCGCAGCACCGGCCCGGTCCAGGGCAGGAAGTTGACCCCGGCGGCCATGGCCGCGACGCAGGCCAGGATGCGGCGATCCAGGCCCAGGCGGGTATAGAGCGGCAGCATGGCGGGGATGGTCACCAGGAAGGTCACCGCGCCGGAGCCGTCCAGGTGCACCAGCAGGGCGAGCAGGGCGCTGCCGCAGACGATGCGCGTCGGCCGGGTGCCGACGGTGCGCAGGATGCGATCGATGATGGGATCGAGCATCCCGGCGTCGGTCATGATGCCGAAGAACAGGATGGCGAAGACGAACATGCCGATCACCGGGGCGACGCCCTTGATCCCGGCGATGATGAAGGCGCTGGTCCCCAGGCCGAAGCCACCGATCAGGGCGGCGGCGATGGGGATGACGATGAGGGCGACCAGGGGTGAAACGCGTTTGCTCATGACCGCGACGAGCAACGCAAGAATGGTGACGACACCGAGCAGGGCGAGCATGGCGGACTCCTTGGACCGTGGCGCGGCGAGCGGGCACACGGGAGGTTTTGTTGTTGTGCTCGCAGTATTCGAAGACGGTCGACGTCCTGTAAATTGGAATCTTCCGAAGCGGCGTTCAGAAAAACAAAATGAAGAATCTGCTCCAGCACGTGCAGGCCTTTCTCGCCGTGGCCCGCCATGGCTCATTCGCCCGCGCGGCGGAGGAGTTGCACCTGTCACCGCCCGCGCTCACCGTGCAGATCCAGCAACTTGAAGCCTGGCTTGAGGTGCAGCTGCTCGAACGCACCCCGCGGCGGGTCCAGCTGACCACCGCGGGTGAAGAACTGCGCGGCCCCCTGGAACGGGTCCTGGTGGATCTGGGCGATGTCCAGACCCATGCCCGGGACCTGGCCGGCCTGCGCCGCGGGCGGGTCACCCTGGCCGCCTTGCCGTCGTTTTTCATGGGGCCCTTTCCGGAACTGCTGAGGGTCTTTCAGGCGCGTCATCCGGCCATCGAAATCCGGGTGCAGGACGTGGTGGCCGGACGGGTCGAGGCCCTGGTGCGCGAAGGTCATGTCGATCTCGGCATCGGCGTCCGCCCGCGCGCCGTGGGACTCGATTTTCAGCCGCTGTACGTCGATCACCTGCAGCTGTTCGTGCCCCGCGACCATCCCTGGGCGGAGCGGGCGGAAATCACCCTGGCCGAACTCGACGCTGTACCCTTGCTGCTGACGGGGCGTGACAGCAGCGTGCGCGAGTGCCTGGACTTCGCCTTCGCCGCCGCCGGCCTGCGCCTGGTGGCGGCCCTGGAGGCGAACTACATGAGCACCCTGCTGGCCCTGGTGGCCGCCGGACAGGGCGTGGCCCTGCTGCCGGAGTCGGCGGGCGGCGAGGCGCCGGTAGTTGCGCTGCCGGTGCGCGGCGAAAGCCTGGCCCGCCCGCTGGGCATCCTGACCCCCGCCGGCCGCAGCCTCACCCCGGCGGCTCAGGCGTTCGTTGCCTTGCTCCGGGAGCGGCTGCAGGTGCCTTAGTGGTCGAAGGATCACCCTCGTTCCTGCTAAGACAGTGTGACAAGCGGCACCTGCAGCGCCTCACTCCCCGACTCAGCGCGGCACTTCGTCCTCGTCCAGCTCCCGCGCCAGGCGCACGACAGTGACACCGCTACCCAGGTGGCGGATCGAGGGCTGGATCAGCACACAGTTGGCGTAGGGCGTACGGATCTCGCGCTCGCCGTCGGTGGCGATGAGAGTGCCCGCTTCGGCGATGGTCTCCAGGCCCTTGAAGTCCTGGGTGAAGCGAAAGTCCAGGGTGTCCGCGACGATGGCATCGGTCACCCGCAGGAAGCGCTGGCGCACCGGCTTGGCCACCTGTAACAGGTCGGCCACCGCAGCTTCATCCACCACCTCGGCCAATAGCAGGAAGCGCGCGACGCAATCGAGGGCGATCTGACGGCTCACGGCCAGCACGTGCTGGCCGGTTTCGATCAGCAGGGCGTTCTTGGGACTATCGCCTTCGCCAAAGCCGCCATAGTCGCGCAGGCGCCGACCGTTCTGATGTCCGGCGTCGGCGATGACAAACTCCGGCGTACCCAGCTGGGCGGCCAGACGCAGCCCTTTTTCCAGGGGACCGGTCATCATCAGCGGCGCGGAATGCTCGTGCATGGAATGGATATCCAGCAGCCAGTCGATCTCGTCGATCAGCGGGCGCAGTTGCTGGGCACGCGCCAGATCTGCCGTGGTGGCCGGACCCTGGAGTCGCTGTGGCAGCCAGACGCGATTCATGTCCTCCTCCAGGTAGCGGGTGGCGTCGATGTCGTCCGGGTCGAAGGCGTGATAGGCGGCCACGTTGCCAAAGGCCAGGGTCAGCTTGCCGCGGCGCGGACGGATACCCCGGCTCAGCAATTCGTCGACGGCGATGGCGCCGCTGACCTCGTTACCGTGGGTCAGGGCCATGATGGCCACGTGAGGACCTTCGACGCCGCTGTCGAAGGTGTGGACGTAGTCGATGCCGGTGTTGCCGGTCTTCCAGCGGTCGACGTCCGGAAACGCGACTTCGATGGGGTAGCGGGGCAGACCGGCACGGATCTGGGCGAGAGTGGTCATGGCAGGCTCCTAGGGTGGGCAGGCCGGGGCCGGGCCCCGGCGATGGATCAGGACGGGACGTGGCGCCGGGCGCGGGTCAGCGCCAGGATCGAGACCAGGCTCAGGGCGGCGGTGGCCATCACGTAATAGCTGGGGGCCAGGTTGTCGCCGCTGCTGTTGATCATCCAGGTCACCACCAACGGGGCGAAGCCGCCAAAGGCCGTGACCGAGAAGTTGTAGCTCAGCGACAGGCCCGAGCCGCGGGTACGGGTGGGAAAGGCATCGGCCAGCATCGCCGGGATTGGCCCGAGGGATGCGGCGATCAAGACGCCCACCAGCGCCTGCACCAGCAGCAGGGTGGTGATGGAGGGCAGGGCGTTGAGGAGCAGGAACAGCGGATAGGACGACAGGCCGACCAGGGTCATGGCGATGCCCAGCACCCGCAGGCGGCCGAAGCGATCGGACAGGATGCCGAATACCGGGGACATCAGCATGATGGCAAGGCCAGTAATGAAGGCGCCCAGAAAGGAGGAGGTGGCGGCGATGTGCAGTTGCTTCATGGCGTAGGTGGGCATGTACAGCTTGTGCACGTAGTTGAAGGCGGTGGCGCCGGACACCACGCCGATGCACAGCAGCAGCACGCGCCAGTCGGCCTTCAGCAGATCCCGCACCGGGGTTGGCTCCGGGCCTTCGCGGCGGGCCAGCGCCTTGAATTCAGGGGTTTCATCCATCTGCCGGCGGATATACAGGCCGATCGGGCCGATCAGCAGGCCGATGCCGAAGGCCAGGCGCCAGCCCCAGTCGTCCAGCTGCCCGGGGCTGAGCACATAGCTCAGGACCGCCGCCACGCCAGCGGCGAAGACCGTGGCCAGGCCCTGGGTGGACAGCTGCCAGCTGGCGAAGAAGCCGCGCCGACCCTCGGTGGCGTTCTCGGCCATGAAGGCGGTGCAGGCGCCGAACTCGCCGCCGCTGGAAAAGCCCTGCAGCATCCGCGCGATAATCACGATCAGCGGCGCCAGCAGGCCGATCTGGCCGTAGGTGGGGACGCAGGTCATCAGCAGGGTGCCGATCATCATCAGGGCGATGGACAGCGTCAGCGAGGCCTTGCGACCGCGGCGGTCGGTATAGGAGCCCAGCACCACGGCACCCAGAGGCCGCATGATGAAGGAGATGGCGAAGGTGGCCACGCTCAGCAGCAGGGAGGTGGTTTCATTTTCCGCAGGAAAGAACTGCCGGCTGATGATGACGGCGAAGTAACCGTAGATCAGCAGGTCGTAGAATTCCAGCGCGTTGCCGATGCCGGCCGCGCAGATTTCCTTCCAGGAGCCGCGCCGGGCTGGTGCGCCAGCCTCGGCGCTGGCAAGGGTCGATATGGAGTGCGGCATGGCCTGGTTCCCCTTGGCGGAGCGCGGCCGAGGGTGGCGGCGCCTTCACGAGTGAGGTTCAACCTTGGGTCATGGTTGGGCAGTGGCTCAATTGCCGTTTCGGCACAACTGAGGGCCAAGTGGGCACAGGGGCTCAAGAGCCTGCGTGCTGGCGGAGTGCCTGGAGCCGATTATTTCGCCGTGCACCGTTATGGGGCGCTTTCTGCCAGGGTCTGCCAGATGCGTTCGAGGCGCTCATCGTGGCGACCGCGCAGCCGATGCAGGCAGATGTCGAAGGTGGCGACCAGACCGGTCGATCCCGCCAGCACCAGACTGCCCTGGGCTAGGGACTCGCGTACCACCATGCGGGGCAGCCAGGCCAGGCCGTGGCCGCGTCGGGCCATCTGGTGGATGGCGGGGTAGGAGTCGGCCTGGTAGATCATGCGCATGGCCAGCTTGCTTGGCAGGCGGGCGAGATGCCGCGCCAGGACGCCACGCAGGGCCAGCGACGGTGCGAAGGCCAGCCAGGGTACGGCGGGAGCGCCATCGTCCAGACGGTGGCGGGGTTGCCCGTCGGCATCCGGCGCGCTCACGGGCAGCAGCTCGTCCTGGCTGATGACCAGGGTATCGAAGCGTGCCGGATCGAGTAGTCGTTCGGTCAGCGGACTGCTGAAGATCAGCATCAGATCGGCATCGCCCGCGGCCAGTCGGCTGATGGCTTCCTGCGCTCCGCTGGTAATGAGCGAGACCGGAAACTCGCCGAAGCGCGCACTGAGGCTGTCGTACCACTCCGGAAAGAAGTCGCTGGCCAGCGTACGGCCCGTGGCGATACGGATCGGCTGTTCGCGCTGCAGGGCGGCGCCCTGAAACAGCGAGCGGCATTCGCTCAGCCGATCGACCACCTCGCTCGCCGTTTCCAACAGCAGCAGGCCCTCGGGCGTCAGGCTGATGGGCTGCTGACGACGGATCAGCGAAGCGCCGCACCAGTCTTCCAGGGCTCGGATACGTCGGCCGAAAGCCGGGTGGGTCACGAAGCGGTTTTCCGCCGCACGCGAGAAGCTACGGGTGCGCGCCAGTTCGATGAAGTCTTCCAGCCATTCCAGTTGCATAGATCCCAGACCTGTTTCGAGGCCAGGGCAGGGTACGGTGTGCAGGCGTTCACGACCAGTCCGCCACGGGCCTCGACGCCGCCCGCCCATCCGGGCAAGGTGAGCAGCTGTCTTTCTCGCCCGCTGGCCGCCATGTCCGATACCGACGAACTCACTCTGCGCAAGCTGGAGATCTTTCTGGCCTTCATGCGCAGTCGCAACCTGGCACGCGCCGCCGCTGAACTGGGCACCAGCCATGTCAGCGTGCATCGGGCCATCCACTCGCTGGAAAACGCCCTGCGCTGCCCGCTGTTCAAGCACGAGGGGCGCACCCTGACGCCGCTGGACGGCGCCTTCGTGCTGGAGGCCCGTGCCGAACGGTTGATGCAGGACCTGGCCGAGACGGTACGGCTCACGCGCCAGGCGGCGGGCTTCTCGGCTGATCGTTTTCGTCTGGGGGCGCTCTATTCGCTGACGGTCAAGACCGTGCCCCAGCTGATCATGGGGCTCAAGCTCAGGCGCAGCGAACTCAACATCGATCTGGTGCTGGGCTCCAACGCCGATCTCGCCGAGCAACTGCACGACTTCAAGCTGGACGCCATGCTGGTGGCCCTGGACGACGCCGTGGTGGATGCCGACTGCGAAAGCGTGGAGCTGTTCAGTGACGACATCTTTCTCGCCGCGCCCATTGATTCGCCCTTCGCCGACCAAGCCGAGGTCGACCTGCGCGACCTCGCCGGCGTGCCCTTCGTGACCCTGACCCAGGGCTTCGCCACCTTTCGCGACGGGCGCCAGGTGTTCGCCCAGGCCGGCTTCGAGCCGGAGGTGATCATGCAGGTCAACGACATCTTCTCGCTGATGAGCATGGTCAGCTCCGGGGTGGGCTACGCCCTGTTGCCCGGGCGGGTCGAGGCGGTCTACCAGAACCGCCTCAAGCTGTTGCCCCTGGCGCCGCGCTACCGTCTGCAGCAGCGCATTGGCGCGGTGTTCCTGCGCAGCCGCGAGCGCGATCCCAATCTGCTGGCCTTCGTCGCTGAATGCCGGATGTATGCGCGTAATTAACCGACCAATGCCCGCACGCAGAAAAACAGCAGCGACGGCCCCAGCAAGCATCCCAGACCCGTGTGGAAGGTGGCGGTGAGGGCACCATAGGGCACCAGCCGGCGATCGGTGGCGGCGAGGCCGGCGGTAACGCCGCTGACGGTGCCTGCCAGGCCGCCGAAGACCATTGCCGAGCGCGGATTGTCCAGCGCCAGCAGCCGCGCCGAGGCGGGCGTCGCCACCATGACGATGATGGCCTTGATCAGGCCGGTGGCGATGGACAGCGCCATGACGTCGGAACTGGCGCCCAGGGCGGCGCCAGTCACCGGGCCGACGATGTAGGTCACCGCACCGGCGCCGATGGTGGTCATGCTCACGGCGTCGCGATAGCCGAAGGCCCAGGCCACGGCGGCGCCGACGATAAAGGGGAGCACCGTACCCAGTAGCAGGGCCACGGCGCCGATCATCCCCGCCTTGCGTGCCTCGGTGGCCTGCACCTCGAAGGCGGTGGCGACGATGGCGAAGTCACGCAGCATGGCGCCGCCCATCAGGCCGATGCCGGAGAACAGGGCCAGGTCAGCCAGGCCTTTCTGGCCACCGGTGACGGTACCCCCGACCCAGGCCAGCACCAGGCCGATGACGATGGCGATGGCCGAGCCGTGCACCCGGCCGAAGGTCAATCTGCGCGAGAGAACCACCGAGATCCACATGATCAGGCCGATCAGCGCGAAGGCAGCGACCAGGCCATTGTGTTGCAGCGCTTTGGTGACGATGTCGTTCATCCTAGCGACCTCCGGCCGGCGCGGCATGGGCGACCGCTGGCGCGGGTACCACGGCTGCGTCCGGCAACGGGGGTAACGGTTCGCCGCGATGGCTGCGGCTGATCAGGGCGATGGTCACCCCGCAGATACCCACGGCGCCAACGGCCGCCAGCACTGCCACGGGTCCGCCATGCAGGGCGGTGACCACGTTCTGCTGGGCGGCCATGGCCACCACCACCGGGATGTACAGCGCGCCCCAGAAGCCGACGCCGAATTCGCATTCCTTGCTCATGCCACCGTGCCGCTCCATGTAGAGTCGGGCGCAGATCAGCAGGAGCATGGCGATGCCCACCCCGCCGACATTGGACTTGACTCCGAGCAAGACGCCCAGGAAGTCGCCGATGATGACGCCTGCAAGCATGCAGACGGCCAGGAGAGCTACACCGTAGATGATCATTGTTGTTGTCCTCGGTTGTGCTTGGGGTGGGGTGAAGCCTGGCCACTGCTCCCGCTTTTACCTCCTCCTCGGGGAGAGAGCTGGGGTGAGGGCAATAGCCGTATGGGGAATGCTCAGTCCAGTCGTGCCGCCTCCTCGCGCCTGAGCGCATCCAGGGTCTCGGGGTGGGTATCCTGCCAGGCCAGTACGCCGGCCGGAGGCAGGACTCGCCTGGCCAGTTGGCTGAGGACGCTGCCGGGCGCCAGTTCGATAGCCAGGCGCACGCCGCGCTCGCGGGCGGCTTCCAGGGTGGCGTGCCATTCGATGGGCCGCGCCATGTTGAAGGCCAGGTCGTCACGCAGTTGCTCGGCGCGCACCAGCCGCCGTGCGGAAGTCCCACTCAGATAGGCCAGCCGAGGCGCACGTAGCTCGACCTCGGCAAAGGCCTGGTTGAGTGTCTGGGCGGCTTCGGCGAGCAGCGGGCAGTGAGAGGGCACGCTCATGGCCAGGCGCTTGGCCGCTGCGGCGCCCTGGGTGCGCGCCGCCTCGGACAGCACCGCCAGGCCGGCGTCGTTACCCGCGACCACGTATTGCTGTTCGGCATTGGCGTTGGCGAGATAAATAGGCGCTTCGGGACGATGGTGGTCAGCGACCAGCCCTTCCACCGTGGCACGGTCCAAACCAAGGATCGCCAGCATGCCGTAGCCCTTGGGATAGGCCGTCTGCATCAGCTCGCCGCGACGCGCCACCAGGCGCAGGGCATCGGCGAAGTCCAGGGCCTCGGCCACCACCGCCGCGGCATAGGCGCCAATGGACAGACCCGCCACCAGCTGCGGCGCCGGTCCGCGATTCAGCAGCAGGCGCGCGGTGGCGACGCCGGCGATCAGCAGGCACAGCTGGACGGCGCGGGTGTGTTCCAGGGCGTGGGCGGTGTCCAGGCTCAGGGGGTCGGCCTCCAGCACCTTGGCCGCTTCCTCCAGGGTGCGCCGGACTTCGGGGTCCACGGGCAGGGCATGCAGCAGGCCGGGACGCTGGGCGCCCTGGCCGGGAAACTGGAAGAGGGTGCTCATGCGGCACGCTCCCGTTGCCAGGGATCGTCCACCAGGCAGGGGCCGGCATCGGTCTTGAGCAATACCCGAGCGGTCCGTCCAGCCCAATCGGCGAGAGCGACGCCGCCATGCTGGGTTTCCAGGAGGATATCCAGCCGGCACAGGGCCTGCGCCTGCAGCGACGCCAGCAGCGCCCGTGCCTGATCGCGAGGCAGCGGGACATCGCAGCGGACCAGCAGGTCCAGATCGCTCCCGGCATGCAGCGCCGGCCAGCCAGAGGCCAGTTCGTAACCGGCAGCACCGGTAGGACCCCAGGGCAGCCCCAGGTCATCCAGCAGGGTTTGCACGCGGGCCAGGGTGTCGAAGACGGGTAGATCGCGACAGCCCTCCGCGATCCGCAGGTTTTCAGGCGCGCGCTGTTGCACTACGGCGGTCGGTGCCAGCCAGGCCGCCAAGCGCTCGACGCGGGTGGCACCACGCAGGCCGACCGGGATGCGGCCGGCCTCGGGTGCGGTTCGGCGCACCACCACGGGCAGCCCAGTCTGAGCGATCTGGTGGGCCCAGAGTGGAGCGTGCGCGGGCAAAGCGTCCGGGGTCAGGCCCCAGAGGAGGTCGTGGGGCCTGTGTTGGGCTTCGCTGCGCTCAACCCAACCTATGGGGGTGTCCGGTAGGTTGGGTTGAGCGCCAGCGAAGCCCAACGGGCTCTTCCGCCCGCTCATCACGCGTTCCAACCTGCCCGCAGGCGCTCGCGCACCTCGCGAGAGGCCGCGCGATTGGCGCCGTTCAGACGCAGTTTGAGATCGGTGGCGCCGCTGGCGAGCACATCGGCCTGAGCCTCGGCCAGGGCCTGGCGTACCTGCTCCAGATCGGCGGCCGAGGGCTGGTCGGGCTGAGCGACCTCCAGCTGGCGCCAGAGCAGGCCCAGGGAGGCATAGCTGTCCAGGTCGTAGGCCATGGGCGGGATGTCGGCGGCCAGGCGCTCCAGGTCTTCGACACTGCGCAGGGTCACCCGCGCGGCCGAGGCCTTGCCCATGGCGTGCACCTGCACCTGGGGATCACGCAGGGCCAGCAGCCGATTGGCCTGGTAGCCGTGGGCCAGAAAGCCCCCGGACATGGCCTTGCCCACCAGCAGGCCCAATACCGGGTGGCCGGCCAGGCGCGCCTCGGCATAGGCACCCGCGGCTCCGGCCAGGGCCTGATGGATGCCATAGGCTTCTTCGCGCCGGCCATAGGCCTGGCTGGGCACGTCCACCAGGGCGATCAACGTGCGTTTTACCGAGGCGTCGCGATCCTGGGTGACGGCCTGCTGGATCGCCCGGGCCAGGCCCCAACCTTCCAGCAGGCCGACCTCGCCCTGCCGGGCGCGGGGGAAGGGATTGTCGGTATCGGGCACCACGGCCAGCCAGCGTGCGGGCCGGCCGGCCAGTTCGAGGTCGGCGACGCGCAGGGAGGCGGGCAGGCCGGCGACGGCCTCACCCTGGCCGGCCAGGGCCTGGAACCAGGTCAGGCCGCGTTGCGAAGGCTGGGTGCTCATGGCTGGTCTCCCGCATAGAGGTGGCGAACCGCTGCGGCGTCCGCCTGGGGATGGGTGTCGAGGTCGGCGAGGCGCGTCAGGTAGTGTTCGGTCTGCTGGCTGCGTAGGGGGGCTGCACCGCCGTCCGCGAAGCCCTGGCGTATGGCGGCGGTCACGGCGGTGCTGTCGTCGGCGACGAAGACGTCGGCTAGACCCGTGGCGACCCGCTGTTCGCCGCCGGTCAGGCTCCAGATGAAGGGGCGATCGCGGGAATCGTATTCCTCGATGCCGGCTTCCTGTTCGATCACCTGGGGGCCATTGAGCCCGAGGCGTGCCTCGCGGGTGACGATCAGCTGGCTGCATAGGCCGGCGGCGATGGACATGCCGCCAAAGCAGCCAACGCTGCCGGCGATGACGCCGATCACTGGCTGATGGTTGCGCAGGGCGACAATGGCCGCCTGGATCTCGGCGATGGCGGCTAGGCCCAGATTGGCTTCCTGCAGGCGCACGCCGCCGGTTTCCAGCAGCAGTACGGCGCGGGTCGGGGTACCGGCGAGGTTGTCTTCCAGCGCCAGCTCCAGGGCACCGGCGATCTTGGCGCCGCCCACTTCACCCATGCTGCCGCCCTGGAAGGCGCCCTCGATGGCGCAGACCACCGCGGGCTGGCCGTCGATCAGCCCCTTGGCCACCACCACGCCGTCATCGGCCTGGCAAACGATGCCCTGCTTGGGCAGCCACGGCGACATCAGCCGGTCGAAGGGTCCGGCCAGCTCGCGAAAGCTGCCGGCATCGAGCACCACACGGGCCCGCTCGCGGGCGCCGAGTTCGACGAAGCTGCGGCTGTGCAGCAGCTCCTGGACATCGGGAAGAGGGGCTTCAGCCATGGGTGCTTTCCTCCAGGTCGAGGGTTTCCAGGCCCTGCTCCAGGCGCAGGCGCACCACGCCAGGGGTGGCGCCGAAGTCATGGATGTCCAGGGTCAGGGCCGGCAGATCCTCGCGGGTAGCGAACAGCCGGTCGAAGAGGGCACGCCAGCGAGGCTCGCTGCCGTTGACCGAGGTGGTCACCTTGAGGGTGAAGTCGGCGTTGGCGGGTTCGAGGAGGACTTCCAGGTCCCCCGAGCCGACACAGCCCACCAGGGCGCGACCCTGGCGGCGCTGGCTGGCCGGATAGCTGCAAGTGAAGTGTTCCATCAGAGGTCTCCAGGGAGCCGGGGCTCCAGGCGATCGACGAGAAGGGTGGCGGCCAGCAGATCGGCGGCGCCGCCGGGGGAGGCATTGGCGGCCAGCAACTGGCGGTCCAGTATCAGCAGCTGGCGGCGACCGGCGAGACTGGCGCTGCCCCCGGCCTGCAGCACGGCGCGGGCACCCTGCTGCATGCTGGTGAGGGCCGCGGGGCCCGCGCGGTGCAACACACAGGTATCGTCCAGCGCGGTCATGATGGCCAGGAGTGCATCCAGGCGAGCGTTCTGTTCGCCGGCACTGGCCTGGCGGCTGGCGCGCAGCTGCGGCAGGCCGCGCTGATGGATGGCGGGAAAGCCCGCGGCGGCCTCGGCCCGGGCACCGCCGACGCCATAGCGCTGGGCGACGCGCTGGCCATGGCTGGGCGCGGCCTGGGGCGCTCCCGGATCGGGCAGGTTGGCCAGGCGACCGGCCGCCAGGCACAGCGCCTGGGCGGAAGTCGGACGCTCATGTACGGCCGCCGTCACCAGCAGCCCCAGCGCCCAGATGGCGCCGCGGTGGGTGTTGACTCCGCCGGTGACCTGCAGCATGGCGGCTTCGCCGTCACGCCCCAATTGGCCGATCAGGCAGCGCAGTTCGGCCGCGGGCAGCCCCCGCTCGGCGGCTTCGGCCATGGCCTGGAAACAGGGCTGCAATGCCTGGGCCGAGGTCAGCATCAGGCCAAGGGTGAGGTCACTGTGGGCGCCCTGGCCGCGGCGATCCACTAGGGCCGGCTTGGGCGAGAGTTCGGCTTCGTCCACCAGGGCGGAAACGGCCAAATCGGCCAGGCGCTCGGCGGGTGACGGGGCAAGGCGGGCGAGGGCGCGCATCACCAGCTCCTGAACTTGGCCGGAGGTTGATAGAGACCGCCGGACCACTCCACCAGCTCGCCGATGCTCTTCGCCGCGAGCAGCTCGCGGCTGGCGTCGGTGCGGCGGATGCCGAGGTCCTCGGGCAGGGCTACCAGGCCTTCCTGGCGCAGGCGCCGGGCCTCGGCCGGGTCGCTGCGCAGGCCAATGGCGGTGACCCCGGCCACGGCGGCGATCATCGCCCGGCGTTCCTCCAGCGAGCGCGCCCGGTAGAGATAGGCGATGCCTTCTTCGGTGAGCAGGTGGGTGACGTCGTCGCCATAGACCATGATGGGCGCCAGGGGCATGCCACTCTTGCGCGCCACCTCCACGGCATCCAGGGTGTCGACGAAGGTGGGTTTGCCGCCTTCCTGGAAGGTCTCGACCATCTGCACTACCAGCTTCCTGCCGCGTTCCAGCAGGGCGGGCGCGCTGTCACCGGTCTGCTGGCGCATGTCCAGCCAGGCTGGGGTGGGATGGCGGCGACCGTGCGGATCATGGCCCATGTTGGGCGCGCCACCGAAGCCGGCGAGGCGCCCTCGGGTGACGGTGGAGGAATGGCCGTCGCCATCCACCTGCAGAGTGGCGCCGATGAAGAGGTCCACGGCGTACTGACCGGCCAGCTGGCAGAGCAGCCGGTTGGATCTCAGCGAGCCATCGCGACCGGTGAAGAAGACGTCCGGGCGCTGGGCGATATAGCCCTCCATGCCTAGCTCGGTGCCAAAGCAGTGCACGCTTTCCACCCAGCCACTCTCGATGGCCGGGATCAGCGTGGGATGCGGATTCAGGGTCCAGTGCCGGCAGATCTTGCCCTTGAGGCCCAGGCGCTCGCCGTAGGTGGGCAGGATCAGCTCGATGGCGGCGGTGTTGAAGCCGATGCCATGGTTGAGTGACTGCACCTGGTGGCGTTCGTAGATGCCGCGGATCGCCATCATCGCCATCAACACGTGCACCGGCTTGATGTGGCGCGGATCGCGGGTGAACAGCGGCTCGATATAGAAAGGCCGGTCGGCCACCACCACGAAGTCGACCCAGTCCGCCGGGATGTCCACCCGTGGCAGCTCGGAGACATCGTCCACCAGCTGGTTGACCTGGACGATGACGATGCCGTCGCTGAAGGCCGCCGGCTCGATCAGCGCCGGGCTGTCCTCGGTGCTGGGGCCGGTGTAGATGTTGCCGGCACGGTCGGCCATGAAGCCGGCGCTGAGTACCACCTTGGGAATCAGGTCCACCAGCAGCCGGGCATAGAGTTCGATGTAGGTATGGATGGCGCCGACTTCCAGCAGGCCGTCCTCCAGCAGCTGGCTGATCCTCAGGCTCTGGGTGCCGGCAAAGGAGAAGTCCAGCTTGCGGGCGATGCCGCGCTCGAACAGGTCCAGGTGCTCGGCGCGACCCACGCTGGGCATGATCATGTGCAGGTCATGGAGCTTGGCCGGATCGACCTGGGCCAGGCTGCGGGAGAGGAAGTCGGCCTGCTTCTGGTTGTTGCCTTCCAGCACCACCCGATCACCGGGGGCCAGCAGCTGTTCCAGCGCGGCGACGATGGAGGCGGTGGGCAACACCTTGCCATCGGCCAGCGCGGCCACCCGGTCCAGGCGCTGCTGCTTGTCGCTGCGGCGCCTGGCGATCCGAGCCGGTGGGGAGGATGTCGTTGTCATTGTGGTCTCCACGAATCACCTGTCGTGGAGCTACCCTAGACCTCGGCTGCCTGACATTCAATCAACCTGGAGGCGAAACCATTACGCTGAAGTTAACGTTTTCAGGCTGTTCAGTCCTTGGGGAAATCCGCCGGGAGGCAAGGTCCCGGCGGGCGAGGGTCTGCTCAGGTCTTGTCGACCGGAGTGAAGATCGAGGTGGTCCTGGAGAACCAGCTGGTGGGGGTCACGTCGACGTTGGCGTTGTCGTATTTCAGGCTGCTCTGCACCTGCTTGAGTGTCAGCCCGGCCTGCCAGAACTGCTCGTGGGCCAGTTCCTGATTGGCCCTGTGAACCAGGTCCAGGGCCTCCTGGGCGGGCAGTACGGCGGTGGAGTAGTCGACATCGACACCGGCCACCTTGAGGATCTCGCTGGCGCCCTGGGTGTCGCCGTGCTGGATCTTGTCACTGGCCTGGGCCACGGCCTGATTCTTGGCGGGGGTGGCGACATAGTCGTCCCTGAGCGTCATGCCGCTCCAGATCGGTAGCCAGGCGGTGGCCTTGGCGTCCTGCTCCGCTACCGGGACCGCCTGGCCGGTCTGCCCACGCAGGTCCTTGGCGGCCTTCATATAGACGGTCTTGTCGGTCTGGGCGGTTTGCAATGCGCTTTCAGCGGCGCGCAGTTGCTGTTTGGCCTGATCGACGTGACCTTCGAAGAGATCCTGGCGTGCGGCGATCACGTCCTTGAAGGCCGATTGGCCTTGCTGGGAGATCGCCGGCAGGGTGGCGACCTGCTGGCTGGCAACGTCGGGACGGGTATCGGCCAGGGCGACGGTGGAAAACACCGAGGCGATGGTCAGGACGAGGAGGCTCTTGGCGATACGACGATTGAGGTTCATGTGCTTCTCCCGGATACGAAAGTGACTGGAACCGCGGAGGTATCGGGCGGGGCTGCGAGATACCGTGAGTTCAGTGTCGATCCGGTGAGCTTAACGAACGCTTAGCAGGCTATCGGTAGCTGTAACCAGGTATTTCGGGAGGCTGTAGCGGAAGAGGCGACCGCCCCGAAGGCTCGGAGCGGTCGTTGCTGGCGGGCGGAAGCGGCTCAGCGCACCAGGCAGGGCTTCTTGTTATCGAAGGTCCAGTTGGGCGAGAGGAATTGCATGGCCATGGCGTCGTCCCGCGCACCCAGGCCCTTGGTCTTGTACAGCTCGTGGGCGCGGGCGAGGGCGTCCAGGTCCAGTTCCACGCCCAGGCCACCCTGCTGCGGCACCTCGACCAGGCCACCCTTGATCTCCAGCGGCTGGCGGGTGAGGCGTTGGCCATCCTGCCAGATCCAGTGGGTGTCGATGGCGGTGATCTTGCCCGGCGCCGCGGCGGCGACATGGGTGAACATGGCCAGGGAGATGTCGAAGTGGTTGTTGGAGTGCGAACCCCAGGTCAGGCCCCAGTCGTTGCACATCTGCGCCACCCGCACCGAACCCTGCATGGTCCAGAAGTGCGGATCGGCCAGGGGGATGTCCACCGATTGCAGCTGGATGGCATGGCCCATCTGGCGCCAGTCGGTGGCGATCATGTTGGTGGCGGTGGGCAGGCCGGTGGCGCGACGGAACTCCGCCATGACTTCGCGACCGGAGTAGCCGTTCTCGGCGCCACAGGGATCTTCGGCATAGGCCAGCACGTGGTGCTGGTCGCGGCACAGGCGGATGGCTTCCTTGAGCGACCAGGCACCATTGGGATCCAGGGTCACGCGTGCCTCGGGGAAGCGCTCGGCCAGGGCGGTGACCGCCTCGATCTCGGCGTCGCCGCTGAGCACCCCGCCCTTGAGCTTGAAGTCCTTGAAGCCGTAGCGGTCATAGGCAGCCTCGGCCAGGCGCACCACCGTCTCGGGGGTCAGGGCCTCTTCGTTGCGCACGCGGAACCAGGCGTCGTCGCTCTCGGCTTCGCTGCGATAGTCCAGGGTGGTCTTGTTGCGGTCGCCGACATAGAACAGGTAACCGAGCATCTCCACGGCATCGCGCTGCTGACCTTCGCCAAGCAGGGCGGCCACCGGTACCTCCAGGTGCTGACCGAGCAGGTCGAGCAGGGCGGCTTCGATGGCGGTCACCGCATGGATGGTGACGCGCAGGTCGAAGGTCTGCAGGCCGCGGCCGCTGGCATCGCGGCCAGCAAAGGCCTGGCGGACCTGGCCGAGGATGCGCTGGTACTGGCCCAGCGGCTGGCCGATGAGGAATTGGCGGGCGTCTTCCAGCGTCTGGCGGATGGTCTCGCCGCCGGGTACCTCACCGACACCGGTGCGACCGGCGTTGTCCTTGAGGATCAGCACGTTGCGGGTGAAATAGGGACCGTGGGCGCCGCTGAGGTTGAGCAGCATGCTGTCCTGGCCGGCAACGGGGACGACTTCCAGCGAGGTGACCACGGGTGTGCCGGTGTGCAGGGCTGGGGAGGCATTGAATTGAGTCATGGTCGGGCTCCTTGTCGATCAGCGAGAGGTTTCAGCGGCGAGCGGGGCTTCGGCAGGCGGCGTGGTGACGCCGCGCAACTCGACGCGTTTGATCTCGCCCACGACGAACAGGTAACTGATGGCGGCCACCAGGGCGTTGGCACCGACGAACACCAGGGCCATCTTGAAGGAGCCGGTGGCGGCGATGATGTAGCCGATGATGATCGGAGTACTGATGGAGGACAGGTTGCCGATGGTGTTGAACAGGCCACCCGAAAGACCGGCGATCTGCTTGGGCGTGGTGTCGGAGACCACCGCCCAGCCCAGGGCGCCGATGCCCTTGCCGAAGAAGGCCATGGCCATGAAGCCCACTACCATCCAGTCGGCGTCGACGTAGTTGCACAGGATCATGCTCATCGACAGCAGCATGCCGGCGACGATGGGGGTCTTGCGCGCCACACTCAGGCTGTTGCCACGACGCAGCAGGTAGTCGGAGATCACCCCGCCCAGCACGCCACCGATGAAGCCGCAGATCGCCGGGAGGGAGGCGATGATGCCAGCCTTGAGAATGGTCATGCCGCGTTCCTGCACCAGGTACACGGGGAACCAGGTGAGGAAGAAGTAGGTGAGGGCGTTGATACAGAACTGGCCCAGGTAGATACCGGCCATCATGCGGTTGGTCAGCAGCTGGCCAATGTAGCTCCACTTCGGACCCTCGCTCTTCTTGCCGGGGGTGTCCAGGTCGACCAGGCCGCCGTTGCTGGCGATGTACTCGACCTCGGCGGCATTGGCGCGGGGATGTTCGCGCGGGCTGTAGATCACCGCCATCCAGACCGCCGAGAAGGCGATGCCCAGTACGCCCATCACCACGAAGACGTGCTGCCAGCCGAAGGTGTAGACGATCCAGCCCATCAGCGGCGCGAACAGCACTGTGGCGAAGTATTGCGCGGAGTTGAAGATGGCCGAGGCGGTACCGCGCTCCTTGGTGGGGAACCAGGCGGCGACGATGCGGGCGTTACCGGGGAAGGAGGGGGCTTCGGCCAGGCCGACCATGAATCTCAGGGCGAACAGCAGGAATACCGCGGTGCCGATGCCGAATTCACCGATGTAGCCCTGCAGCAGGGTGAACACCGACCAGGTGAAGATGCTTGCGGCATAGACCTTCTTCGAACCGAAGCGGTCGAGCAGCCAGCCGCCCGGGATCTGGCCGAGCACATAGGCCCAACCGAAGGCGGAGAAGACGTAGCCGAGGGAGACGGCACTGATGCCAAGGTCTTTCTGCAGGCTGGAGCCGGCGATGGCGATGGTGGCGCGGTCCGCATAGTTGATCGTGGTCACCACGAACAACATGAACAGGATCAGATAGCGGACGCGCGTCTGCTTGGTGTCTTGCATGGATAGCTCCCACTGGTTGTTTTTGTGTGCGGGCGGAGATCGAGCAGCGGTCTTAGGTTGTAAGTCGTCTGACAACGATAGCGGTATCATTAAACAGATAACGCTATCATTCAACCGGTAAATCTGTGGCAAGGCGCAAAAAACTGGTCAGCGTGGTGCTTCGAAAAATCGTACAGGCACGGTTGAGCGGTTGGCGATTTGTGCCAGACGCCATGACGAGTCATGGCAGCGCTATTGCAAGAAGGGCGACGCCTGCCAGGTCAAAAAAGTGCCGTCAAAATGGTGTGGGTGACGCCTGGACTACCGCACTAGGAGCTCTGGCGTTCGATCAGCACGAAGCCGGTATCCAGGCGGACGGTCCGCTGATCGCCGGCCAGCCGATCGAGCAGTGATTGAGCCACGCGGTGACCCATGGCGTCGGCGTTGACGCTGACCGTGGACAGCGCCGGATTGGCGAAACGACCATTGGTGGTGTCGCCGAAGCCGATCACGGCCAGCTGCTCGGGAATGCTCAAGCCGCGGCTGGTAGCCTCAGCGACCACGCCCAGCGCCAGGGTGTCTGAGCTGCACAGCACCAGTTCCGCGGGCTCGGGCCTTGCCAGCAACCGCGCGAGGCCGATGCGACCGACCTCCCAGGTGGCCGGCAGGGGCAGGACTTCCATGGGTACCTCGGTGACGCCCAGGGCGGCAAGCCGCGCCTGCAGTGCCAGGTTGCGGCGCATGGCACGGGGATCGTCCACCGAGATCACCCCGAAGCGGCGATAACCGCGGGCGACGAAGTGGTCGGCCAGGGCGACACCGACCTGCTCATGGGAGAAGCCCACCTGCATGTCCAGGGCTTCTTCGCTCAGATCCCAGGCTTCCACCACGGGGATGTTCAGCGCCGCCAGGCGCTCGCGACTCGCCGGGGTGTGCAGGGTGCCGGTGAGCACGATGCCATCGGGCCGACGGCCGAGGATGGCTTCGAGCAATTCCTCTTCCTTTTCCGGGGAATAGCCGGTGGGCCCGATCAGCGCCTGATAGCCGGCCTCGGTGAGGCGTTCCATGATCGCCTGCACCACCGTGGCATAGATGGAGTTGGCGATGGTGGGCAACAGGATGGCCACCAGCCGGCTCTTGCTGGAGGCGAGGCTGCCCGCCAGCAGATTGGGCACGTAGCCCAGCTCCTTGACCACGGCCAGGACATGCTCGCGGGTGGCAGCGCTCACCAGGGTCGGGCGGTGCAGCGCCCGGGATACGGTAATGGGCGACACCCCGGCGGCGAGGGCGACCTCGCGCACGGTGAGAGGCAGCGCGGTGCCATCGAGCTGGGCGAGTTCGCGTCGAGACTTCCTGGCCAAAACGGGTCCTTGGAGAAGAGAAGTCGCCATTATGAGAGCAAGCCCCGGCGGTTGCCATGGGCGCCCGCCAGAGCCTTTGCTAGTCGACCGCTCGCGCTGCCCGGGCGCGACCGACCCGGGACTCGTTGCGCCGCCCCAGCTGGGCGGACACCTGGTGGCCCGCCTCGATGAGCTGGGGCAGGTCGAGACCGCTGGCGATGCCCAGGCCGTCGAGCAGATAGACCAAGTCCTCGCTGGCGACATTGCCGCTGGCGCCGCTTGCATAGGGGCAGCCGCCGAGCCCGGCAACGGAGCTGTCGAACACCGCGATACCTTCGAGCAGACTGGCATAGACATTGGCCAGGGCCTGGCCATAGGTATCGTGGAAATGCCCGGCCAGCCGGGTGAGCGGCACCTCCCGACCCAGCCGCTGCCAGAGCGCCCGGGTTCGGCCGGGGGTACCGACGCCGATGGTGTCCCCCAGGGAGACTTCGGCGCAGCCCAGCTCCAGCAGCTCGCGCGTCACGCTCGCCACCTGATCAGGTGCGATCTCGCCGTCGTAGGGGCAGCCCAGCACGCAGGATACATAGCCTCGCACCCGGATCCCCGCCGCCCGCGCGCCCTCGACCACTGGCACGAAGCGCGCCAGGCTCTCGGCGATGGAGCAGTTGATGTTGCGCTGGGAGAAGCCCTCCGAGGCGGCGGCGAAGACGGCGATTTCATCTACCCCCGCCGCCAGGGCAGCCTCGAAGCCTTTCATATTGGGCACCAGCACCGAACGGACCACGCCCGCCGGGCAGCCCAGTCCCGCCAGCACCTCGGCGGTCCCGGCCATCTGCGGCACCCACTTGGGCGAAACGAAGCTGCCCACTTCCAGATGTTGCACACCGCTGGCGACCAAGGCCTCGCACAGCTGGATGCGCTCGGCAATGCCAAGCGCCTGGGGTTCGTTCTGCAGGCCATCGCGTGGCCCGACCTCGACCACCCGCACCCGGGACGGCAGGGCATCGCTCATGGTGCCGACTCCTCCAGTTCCACCAGGGCTGTGCCCTCGGCCACCAGTTCGCCAGGGCTGCAGAACAGCGCGGTCACGACGCCGGCGCGGGGCGCGCGGATGCTGTGTTCCATCTTCATCGCCTCCAGCACCACCAGCGGCGTACCGGCGTCCACGGTGTCGCCCACCGCCACCGAGACGGCTACCACACTGGCGTTCATCGGCGCCGTGAGCCCACCGGCATCGGCCTGGCGCGCGACCTCGGCGAGGGGATCGGCCCAGGTAACGGCTTCGAAACGATTCTCCCATTCGAGGAACAGTGTCTGGCCACGGCGATAGAAGCGGGCGCTCTGGCGGATGTCGTCTGCATGCCAATGGAGGCGATCACCGCTCAGCTCCACCGCCGACGAACCGGGAAGGGCGACGGTGCGTACCTCGCCGCGACAGGCCAGGCGCAGCGATATCTGTGGCGGTCCACCCAGGCGCCAGCCCTGGCGGGAAGCCCAGGGCGACGTCGGATCGGCAGCGGCCGGCAGCGTCGCCAGCCAGGCCTGGGCCGCCAGGGTCCAGAAGGCCTCCGGTAGCTCACAGGGTACGGGCAGCAAGGCATCCCGGTGACGCTCGATAAAGCCGGTATCCAGTTCGGCCGCGGCAAAGGCCGGATGGGCAAGCAGGCGCTGCAAGAAGGCGAGGTTGGTGGCGAAGCCGCCTACCGCGGTTTCATCAAGCATGGCCAGCAGTCGCTGGCGCGCCTGTTCGCGGCTGTCGCCCCAGCCGATGAGCTTGGCCAGCATGGGATCATAGAAGGGCGATACCTCGTCGCCTTCCTCCACGCCGCTGTCCACGCGCCTACCCGGACCCGCCGTGGGCTCGCGGTAGAGCTGCAGGGTGCCCGAGGCCGGCAGGAAGCCCTGGTCGGTGTCCTCAGCATAGAGGCGCACCTCGATGGCATGGCCGTGCAGGGGCACCTGGGCCTGGGTGAGGGGCAGCGCCTCACCGGCGGCGACGCGCAACTGCCAGGCCACCAGATCCAGGCCGGTGATGGCCTCGGTAACCGGGTGCTCGACCTGCAGCCGGGTATTCATTTCCATGAAGAAGAAGTCGCGGCGGGCGTCGAGCAGGAATTCCACGGTGCCGGCGCCCACATAGCCGATGGCCTGGGCCGCCTGTACCGCGGCTTCGCCCATGGCCCGGCGTAATTCGGGGGTAAGACCGGGCGCGGGAGCTTCCTCGATCACCTTCTGGTGGCGGCGCTGGATGGAACAGTCGCGTTCGTTGAGATAGAGGCAATGGCCTTGCCCGTCGGCGAAGACCTGGATCTCCACGTGGCGCGGTTGCAGCACGTACTTCTCCACCAGCATCCGCGCATCGCCAAAGGCCGAGAGCGCTTCGCGCTGGGCGGAGGCGAGACCTTCGGCCAGGTCGGCTTCGCGCTCGATGATCTTCATGCCCTTGCCGCCACCGCCGGCGGTGGCCTTGAGCAGGACCGGATAGCCGATGCGCGCCGCGGCGTCGCGAAAGGTGGCCAGGGACTGGTCCTCGCCGTGATAGCCCGGCACCAGGGGCACCCCGGCGTCGGTCATCAGCGCCTTGGCCGCGGACTTGCTGCCCATGGCGCGAATCGCCGCGGCGGGCGGCCCGACGAAGACCAGTCCCGCCGCGGCCACCGCTTCGGCGAAGGCGGCGTTCTCGGACAGAAAGCCATAACCAGGGTGGATGGCCTGGGCGCCGGTGGCGAGGGCAGCGGCGATGATCCGCTCGCCGGCCAGGTAACTGTCGGCCGGCTTGGCGCCCCCGAGGTCTACCGCCAGGTCGGCCTGGCGCACATGGCGTGCCCTGGCGTCGATGGCGCTGTGCACGGCGACGGTGCCCAGGCCCAGGGCCTTGGCGGTGCGCATCACCCGGCAGGCGATCTCGCCTCGGTTGGCGACGAGCAGACGGTCGAAGGTCATGGCGTGGTCTCCTGCCAGGCGGGGCGGCGCTTTTCCAGGAAAGCGGCTAGGCCTTCCTGGGCTTCAGGGGTGACGCGGACCGCGGCGATCAGGCCCTCGGTGAACTGGCGCACCGTGGGGCTCGGCACACCATCGCCGACGCCGTCCAGGAGCCGTTTGCAGGCCCGCAAGGCCTGAGGACCGTTGTCCAGCAGGCGGGCGATCCAGGCTTCCACGAGGGGCTCCAGGTCGGCGGCGGGCGCGGTCTCGGCGACCAGGCCCAGCTCGGCGGCGCGCGCACCGGAGAAGCGTTCGGCACCCAGCATGTAGCGCCGTGCCACCCGTTCGCCCAGGGCGCGGATGACGAAGGGGCCGATGACGGCGGGCACCAGGCCGATGCGCACCTCCGACAGGCAGAAGGTGGCGTCACTGGCAGCCACGGCGAGGTCGCAGCAACTGACCAGACCCACGGCGCCGCCAAAGGCTGCGCCCTGCACCACGGCGAGGGTGGGCATCGACAAGGCCTGCAGGCGATACATCACCTCGGCCAGGCGCTCGGTGTCGGCCTGGTTGGCGGCCGCGTCCAGGGTGGCGGACGCCTGCATCCAAGCCAGGTCGGCACCCGCGCAGAAGTGCCGGCCGCGCCCACGTACGAGCAGAAAGCGCAGCTCGGCATCGGCGGCGATCTCGGTGAGCGCTGTGCCCAACTCCGCGATCATCCGTGCATCCAGGGCGTTGTGGCGGTCCGGACGGTCGAGCCAGAGGGTGGCGAAGCCGCGCGGGTCGCGGGTCAGATCCAGGGTTTGGAAGTCAGTCATGGCCTACATCCGGAAGACGCCGAAGGTCGTCGGCTCGAGAGGGGCGTTGAGGCTGGCCGACAGGGCCAGGGCGAGGACCTCGCGGGTCTGGGCCGGGTCGATCACCCCGTCGTCCCACAGCCGCGCGCTGGAATAGTGGGCATGGGCCTGGCGCTCGTACTGCTCGACGATGGGCGCCTTGATGCGCGTGATTTCGTCATCGTCGAAGGGCTCGCCGGCACGTTCGGCCTGCTCGCGCTTGACCTGCACCAGCACCCCGGCCGCCTGTTCGGCACCCATCACGCCGATGCGTGCGTTGGGCCACATCCACAGGAAGCGAGGATCGTAGGCGCGACCGCACATGCCGTAGTTGCCGGCGCCAAAGCTGCCGCCGATGATCACGGTGAACTTGGGCACCCGGGCGCAGGCCACCGCGGTGACCAGCTTGGCGCCGTGCTTGGCGATGCCGCCTTCCTCGTATTTCTTGCCGACCATGAAGCCGGTGATGTTCTGCAGGAAGAGCAGAGGGATGCGTCTCTGGCAGGCAAGTTCGATGAAGTGCGCGCCTTTCTGCGCCGATTCGGCGAAGAGGATGCCGTTGTTGCCGAGGATGGCTACCGGATGACCCTGCAAATGGGCGAAGCCACAGACCAGCGTGGTGCCGAACTGCGCCTTGAATTCGTCGAAGACGCTGCCGTCCACCAGGCGGGCGATCACCTCGCGTACCTCCAGCGGCTGCTTGGGATCGGCCGGGACCAGGCCGTAAAGGTCCTCGGCCGGATACAGCGGGGCGACTGGCGCCTTGAGCTGCAGGTCACCCAGCTTGCGCCAGTTGAGGTTGGCGATGCAGCGCCGCGCCAGGGCCAGGGCATGGGTGTCGTTCTCGGCATAGTGGTCGGCCACGCCGGAAATGCGGCAATGGACATCAGCGCCGCCCAGTTCCTCGGCGGTGACCACCTCGCCAGTGGCGGCCTTCACCAGCGGCGGGCCAGCGAGAAAGATGGTGGCCTGCTGGCGGACCATGATGGTCTCGTCGCTCATCGCTGGCACATAGGCCCCGCCGGCCGTGCAGGAGCCCATCACCACGGCGATCTGGGGGATGCCCTGGGCGCTCATGGTCGCCTGGTTGAAGAAGATCCGCCCGAAGTGCTCGCGGTCGGGGAAGACGTCCTCCTGGCGCGGCAGGTTGGCGCCACCGGAATCCACCAGATAGAGGCAGGGCAGGCGATTCTGCAGGGCGATGGCCTGGGCGCGCAGGTGCTTCTTCACCGTCAGCGGATAATAGGAGCCGCCTTTCACGGTGGCGTCGTTGGCTATGATCATGCACTCGACGCCCTCGATGCGGCCGATACCGGCCACCACCCCGGCCGCCGGTACCTCTTCCTCATAGACGTCGAGGGCCGCCAGGGCGCCGATTTCCAGAAAGGACGAGCCGGGGTCCAGCAGTTGGTCGATGCGCTCGCGGGGCAGCAGCTTGCCGCGGGCGGTATGGCGCGCCTGGGCCTTGGCGCCGCCGCCTTCACGGATGCGTGCCAGGAGCTGGTCGAGCCGGGCCAGTTGCTCGGCCATGGCGGCGGCATTGCGCTGGTAGTCCGGGGTGCGGCGGTTCAGGGTGGAGGTCAGCACGGTCATGGAGGGCTCCTCACCGGGTTTCGTTGAACAGCTCGCGCCCGATCAGCATGCGGCGGATCTCGCTGGTGCCGGCGCCGATCTCGTAGAGCTTGGCGTCGCGCAGCAGGCGGCCGGTGGGGTACTCGTTGATATAGCCGTTGCCTCCGAGGATCTGGATGGCTTCCAGGGCCATCTGGGTGGCCTTCTCGGCGGTGTAGAGAATCACCCCGGCAGCGTCCTTGCGGGTGGTCTCGCCACGGTCGCAAGCCTGGGCCACGGCATAGAGATAGGCGCGGCTGGCATTGAGGCCGGTGTAGAGGTCGGCCACCTTGCCCTGGATCAGCTGGAATTCGCCGATGCTCTGGCCGAACTGCCGCCGGTCGTGGATATAGGGCAGGACCACGTCCAGGCAGGCCTGCATGATGCCCACCGGACCACCGGCGAGGACCACCCGCTCATAGTCAAGGCCGCTCATCAGTACCTTCACGCCCCCGTTCACCTGTCCCAGCACGTTGTCCTCCGGCACCTCGACGTCGTCGAAGAACAGCTCGCAGGTGTTGGAGCCGCGCATGCCCAGCTTGTCGAACTTGCTGCCGCGGCTGAAACCGGTCCAGTCACGCTCGACGATAAAGGCGGTGATGCCATGGGCGCCTTGTTCCGGTTCGGTCTTGGCATAGATGACATAGGTATGGGCATCGGGGCCGTTGGTGATCCAGGTCTTGCTGCCATTGAGCACGAAGCGATCGCCACGCCGCTCGGCGCGCAGCTTCATGGAGACCACGTCCGAGCCGGCATTGGGCTCGCTCATGGCCAGGGCGCCGATGTGCTCGCCGCTGACCAGCCTGGGCAGGTAGCGCGCCTTCTGCGCGGCGGTGCCGTTGCGATGGATCTGGTTGACGCAGAGATTGGAGTGGGCGCCATAGGAGAGGGCCACCGAAGCCGAGCCGCGGCTGATCTCCTCCATGGCCACCGCATGCGCCAGGTAGCCAAGTCCCGAGCCGCCGTATTCTTCCCCCACGGTGATGCCAAGCAGCCCGAGGTCGCCAAAGGTGCGCCAGAGGTCCATGGGGAAACTGTTGCTGGCATCGATCTCGCCCGCGCGCGGTGCCACCTCGCGTGTGACCAGGGTGCGCACCTGATCGCGCAGCAGATCGAGGGTCTCGCCCAGGGCGAAGTTGAGACTTGGATAGCTCATGGGGTCACCTGTTGTTGGGATTGGCGGGTGAGGAGAGGGCACAGGAGGCCGTACGGGCGCAGCGGGGCAGCGCCG
The DNA here is from genome assembly GCF_001518815.1 of Pseudomonas oryzihabitans. Lineage (NCBI taxonomy): Bacteria > Pseudomonadati > Pseudomonadota > Gammaproteobacteria > Pseudomonadales > Pseudomonadaceae > Pseudomonas > Pseudomonas oryzihabitans. The sequence goes on along the minus strand of NZ_CP013987.1, from coordinate 2,581,781 downwards.
GGCGTACCAGGGCCAGGAGGGAATACCGGAAGATGACCGAGCAAGCAGGATCCTGCGCGGCCCGGGAGCACGGGCAGGAAAGGCGTCGGACGTGGCTGCCGACGGCACGCTATGGGCGCGGGGGAGACGCGCATGCGGAGCGATGGCGCCAGGGCGCACATGGTCCGTCCTCCTGTTCATTATTCTTGTCGTGGCGACCGCGAGAGGAAGGCGGCGCGCCTGTGCCTCTGAGTCTAGGAGGAGAAATGCGCTATCGTGAAACGATAAAAATAGAATCCAGGTATTGGAAAATCAGATGGCACTGCACAAGGACATCTCGATGCGGCAACTGCGCTATTTCGTCGCCGCCGCCGAGAACAGCCAGTTTTCCCTGGCCGCCAGCGCGGTCAACGTCAGCCAGTCGGCCGTAACCACGGCGGTCAGCCAGTTGGAGACGATGCTTGCGGTGCGGTTGTTCGAGCGACTACCCCATGGAGTCAAGCTGACCGCCGAGGGGCACCAGTTCTACCACCATGCCCGGCACATCCTCGATACCCTGCAGGACGCCGTGAGTCAGCCGCTGTTCCAGAGTCATGCCCTGACCGGCCAGGCCCGGGTCGGGGCTTCCTATGCGGTGCTCGGCTACTACCTGCCGACCCTGCTGGCGCGCTTCAAGCGCAGCTATCCGCAGATCGACATCGACCTGCGCGACATGGACAGACCCAGCATCGAGACGGGCATCAACGATGGCACCCTGGAGCTCGGCCTCACGGTCATCTCCAACGTCGACGCCGCCCAGCCCTTCGAGCGCCATCTGCTGATGCGTTCGCCGCGCCAGCTCTGGTTGCCCAGCGCCCATCCCTTGCTCGCTCCGGAGCAGGTCAGCCTGGCCGACATCGCGCCCTATCCCTATATCCTCGCCACGGTGGACGAAGGGGAAACCTCCACCCTGCGCTACTGGCGCGCGGCCGGCCTGGAACCCAACGTGGTGTTCAAGACCTCGTCCATGGAATCCCTGCGCGGCCTGGTCGCCCACGGCTTTGGCGTGACCATCCTGTCCGACATGCTGTATCGCGGCTGGTCCCTGGAAGGCCGCAAGCTGGAAGCGCGCCCGGTGGCCGATGCCATCCCGCCCATGGAGCTGGGGTTGATCTGGAGCCCCGAGGAGCGCCTGGGACCCGGCGCCCAGGCGTTTCGGCAGTTTCTGGTATCGGCGGCGGGCTGAGGCGGACGCGGGAGGCCCGCTCTCCGGCCTCAGTGGGCGGCGGCTTTGGTCAGGTCGGCGTCGTTCCACTCGGTGTAGACGCAAGCGTCGCTGGCGGCCCAGCGCAGGCGCACCACCTGGCCAGGTTGCAGGCCCTGGGTGTGGGCCAGAGACTTGACCATCAGCTGGGCGCCGCCCGCGGTCTGCAGTACGCAGCTCTGGCTTTCCCCGAGGAAGAGGGCCTCGCCCACCTGGGCCGGGATCTCGTTCCAGCCCGCCGGCATGGGCAGGGTCGCCGCCTGCTCGGTGGTCAGCAGCTGTAGCTTTTCCGGGCGCAGCATCAGGAGCAGTTCCTGGTTCGGTCTGACGCTGGCGGTGGGCCGCATCGCCAGTTCCTGGCCCTCGAACGCGCAGTGCGCCTGGGCCCGCGCGGTCACGCGCAGGAAATTGGAGTTGCCGAGAAAGGCGGCGACGAAGGCGTTCGGCGGATTCTGGTAGAGGTCGTAGCCACTGCCCAGGCCGACGATGCGCCCGTGGCTGAAGATGGCGATGCGCTGGGATAGCCGCAGCGCCTCCTCCTGGTCATGGGTCACGTAGACGATGGTGATGCCGAGGCGACGGTGCAGCTGGCGCAGCTCGTCCTGCAGGTCTTCACGCAGCTTCTTGTCCAGCGCGCCCAGGGGTTCGTCCATCAGCAGGATGCGTGGTTCGTAGACCAGCGCCCGGGCGATGGCCACTCGCTGCTGCTGGCCGCCGGAGAGTTGCGCGGGACGCCGATGGGCGAAGGCTTCGAGCTGCACCAGGCGCAGCATGGCGTCGACCTTCTGGTTGCGCTCGGCGGCGCCGATCTTGCGGATATCCAGGGGGAAGCCGATGTTGTCGCGCACCGACAGGTGCGGAAACAGCGAATAGCGCTGGAACACCATGCCGATGTCGCGCTGGTGCGGTGGGACCCTCAGCAGCGAGCGGCCAGCCACGCTGATGGCGCCGGAACTGGGCGTCTCGAAGCCCGCCAGCATCGACAGGGTGGTGGACTTGCCGGAGCCGCTGGAGCCGAGGAAGGTGAGGAACTCGCCCTCCTGGATGTCCAGCGAGAGATCATCCACGGCGGTGAAATCGCCGTAGTGCTTGTTCAGGTTCTGCAGGCGGACCAGCGGGGCCGCGGGGGCGTTGTTCTGGAGTACGGCGCTCATGGCAGGCTCCGGGAGCTCAGCGGGAAAGGGGTTGGCGGCGGCGCAGCAGGGCAGCCGCGAGCATCACCAGCAGGGAAAGGCCGATCAGCACCGTGGAGGCCACGGCGATCACCGGTGTCAGGTCCTGGCGCAGCGTCGCCCACATCTTCACCGGCAGGGTCTGCAGGTTGGGGCTGGCCATCATCACGCTCAGCACCACCTCGTCCCAAGACACCAGGAAGGCGAACAGGGCGCCGGCGAACACCCCCGGCCAGATCCCCGGCAGGGTCACCCGGTAGATGGCCTGCAGGCGCGAGGCGCCGCAGATCACCGCGGCATCCTCGATGGACTGATCGAACAGCTTGAGCGAGTTGATGACAGCGATCAGGGCGAAGGGCAGGGCGACGATCACGTGGCTGACCACGAAGGCCAGTAGGGTGCCGGTGTAGCCCAGGCGCAGGAACAGGGCATAGATGGCCACGGCGATCACCACCAGTGGCACGATCATCGGCAGGGTGAAGACCGCATAGAGCGTCTTGCGCCCGGGAAACTTGCCGCGCACCAGGGCGAAGGCGCAAGGCACCGCCAGGGCTACCGAAACCAGGGTGGTCAGCAGCGCCACCTTGAGGCTCGCCAGGGCCGCCTGCATCCACTCCGGGTTGGCGAAGAATTGCTGGTACCACTTGAGCGTCCAGCCGGGCGGCGGAAAGACCAGCCATTGGGACGAGCCGAACGACAGCAGCACGATGAAGACGATGGGCAGCAGGAGCACCGCGGCGATGGCGCCGGTGATCAGCAGCAGGCCACCGCGCAGCCGCCAGCCGAGGGCACTGGGAGTCAGCAGCATGGGGTTACCTCGCGTTCTGGGGGTCGACCGGGGATTCCGGTTGCAACCTGAGATAGAGGGCGAACAGCACCAGGGCGATGACGATCAGCAAGGCCGCGGCGGCGCTGGCCAGGCCCCAGTTGAGGAAGGACTGCACCTGCTGGATGATGAACTCCGGCAGCATCATGTTCTGCGCTCCGCCCAGCAGCGCCGGGGTAACGTAGTAGCCGAGCGACATGACGAATACCATAAGCGCGCCAGAGCCCAGGCCCGAGCGGCACATGGGCAGGAACACCTTGCGGAAATTGGTCCAGGGGCTGGCGCCGCAGATGGCGCCGGCCTGCAGCACCATGGGGTCCATGGCCTGTAGCGTCGCCTGCAGCGGCAGCACGATGAAGGGAATCATGATGTAGGTCATGCCGATCACCACCCCGGTGAGGTTATTGACCAGCGCCAGGGGTTCGTCGATCAGACCCATCGCCATGAGCAACTTGTTGATCACCCCCGAGCCCTGCAAGAGCACCAGCCAGGCGTAGGTACGGGCCAGCAGGCTGGTCCACATCGACAGCAGCACGATGTTGAACAGCACCCGGCCCCAGCCGCGGGGCATCAGGGTGATGGTCCAGGCCAGCGGAAAGCCGATCAGCACGCTGAACAGGGTCACCAGGGCAGCGACGCCAAAGGTGTTGAGCAGCACCTGGGCATAGGCCCCATTGGCGAACAGGGTCTGGTAGTTGCCCAGGCCCGGCGTGGGTTCGAGGACGCCGCGCAGCAGCAGGCCGATCAACGGGACCAGGAAGAACAGGCCGAGGAACAGCAGGGCAGGGACGAGGTGACTCGCGCCCTTCCAGCGGACGGCGCGTTCACCCCGGGTCCGCGCCGGATCGTTCAGCGCACGGCGGTCCTTGGCAGTGCCGAGCACCGCCCGGCTGGAGCTGGAGGCAGACATGTCATTTCACCAGCCATTCGTTCCAGCGGCTGGCGATCTCGCCACCGTGCTGGGCCCAGTAGGCGAAGTCCAGGGTGACCTGCTCACTGCCATAGGCGGTGGGCAGATTCTTGGCCAGGTCCGGGGTCAGCTTGGCGATGCTGTCGACGTTGACCGGCGCATAGGCGGTGAGATTGGCAAAATCCGCCTGGCCGCGAGGGCTGCTGGCCTCGGCGAGGAATTTCATCGCGGCGTCCTTGTTCTTGGCGCCCTTGGGCACCACTAGCATGTCGGCCATGACCAGGTTCTGCTTCCAGCTCACGCCTACTGGCGCGCCGTCCTGCTGCAGGGCATGGACGCGACCGTTCCAGAATTGTCCCAGGGTCGCTTCGCCGGAGGCGAGCAACTGCTGGGACTGGGCACCGCCGCCCCACCAGACGATGTTCTTCTTGATGGTGTCGAGCTTCTTGAAGGCCCGATCCAGATCCAGGGGATAGAGCTTGTCCTTGGGCACGCCGTCGGCCAGCAGGGCCAGCTCCAAAACGCCGGGGCTCGGCCATTTGTAGAGCGCGCGCTTGCCGGGGTAGGTGGTGGTATCGAACAGCGCCGACCAGTCCTGCGGCTGCTTGCTGCCGAGCTTGCCCTGGTTGTAGCCGAGCACGAAGGAGAAGAAGAAGGAGCCCACCGCATGGTCATTGACGAAGCGCGGGTCGATCTTGTTGCGATCGATGGTCTTGAAATCCAGGGGTTCGAGCAGGCCCTGCTGGGCGGCGCGCAGGGCGAAATCGGCTTCCACGTCGACCACGTCCCACTGGACGTTGCCGCTCTGCACCATGGCCTGGAGCTTGCCGTAGTCGGTGGGGCCGTCCTGCACTACCTGGATGCCGGTCTGCTGGGTGAAGGGTTCGGCCCAGGCCTGCTTCTGGGCGTCCTGGGTGGTACCGCCCCAGCTGGTGAAGTTGAGACTTTCCGCCTGGGCCGGAAGGGCCAGCGTAGTCAACAGGCCGGCAGCGACCACAGAGACGACTTTAAGCTTCAGCAACATCGTGACGCCCTCTTTTGTTATTGGATCGGCGCGGCAGAGGTGTCGCGGCCTTGTAGGAGTCGTGCGATTCGAGGCGGATAGCGGCACCTCGAAGTAGAGCTGTCGACCCTGTCGAATGGGCCGTTTTGTCATTCGATATTATGGTATTCCAAACTTTTTGCAAGCCTTCCAGAGGCCTCTGGAAAGGGCTTCAGCCAGGAAAAGGCAGGGTTTCGACGATCTCCAGTTCGTACCCGGTCAGGCCGGCGTAGCGCAGGGGCAGACCCAGGTGACGGATGCGCCCGACGCCCAGGTCCTGCAGGATCTGCGCACCGGTGCCTACCTCGGCATAGATGCGCGACTGGGAGCGTTCGAACAGCCGCTTGGGCTGGGTCAGCGAGGGCACCCGGGCCAGCAGCGCCTGGGAAGATTCGTGGTTGGCCAGCACCACCACGATGCCGTGGCCTTCCCGGGCGACGCGTTCCAGGGCAGCCCACAGGGTCCAGCTCGGCGGCCCGCTGTATTCGGCACCGACCAGGTCGCGCAGGGGATCCAGGGCATGGACGCGAACCAGGGTAGGCGTCTCGCGGTCGATGTCGCCCATCACCATGGCCAGGTGTACACCGCCTTCGATGCGGTCCTCGTAGGTCAGCAGGCGGAAGGTGCCGTGCACGGTGGGCAATTCGCTCTCGCCGATGCGAATGACGGTGTGTTCGTGGCGCAGTCGGTAGTGGATGAGGTCGGCGATGGTGCCCAGCTTGATGCCGTGGCGTTCGCCGAAACGCTCCAGATCCGGACGCCGGGCCATGCTGCCGTCGTCGTTCATCACCTCGACGATGACGGCGGAAGGGTTGCGACCGGCCAGGCGCGCCAGGTCGCAACCGGCCTCGGTATGGCCGGCACGGGTCAGCACGCCGCCGTCGCGGGCACGTAGCGGAAAGATGTGGCCGGGCTGGACCAGGTCCCGCGCGGTGGCATCCGGTGCCACCGCGGCTTCGATGGTGCGCGCCCGGTCGGCGGCCGAGATGCCGGTAGTGACGCCGGTAGCGGCTTCGATGGACACGGTGAAGGCGGTGCCGTGGACGGTGCCGTTGTCACTGACCATCTGCATCAGGTTGAGCTGGCGGCAGCGTTCCTCGGTCAGCGTCAGGCAGATCAGGCCGCGGGCTTCGCGGGCCATGAAGCTGATCGCGGCAGGGGTGCAGGCATCGGCGGCGAGCAGGATGTCACCTTCGTTCTCGCGGTCTTCGTCATCGACCAGGATGACCATCTTGCCGGCACGGAAATCCTCGATGATCGCTTCGATGGGATGGATGGCCACGGCTACCTCTCAGGGTTCTGGATTGTTCTGTAATCTGGTATACCATGAGACAAAACGTAGCGAAAGAGGCAAAGCGCCATGAAAGGTTATTGGATTGCAGAGGTCGATGTGACCGATCCCGAGGCTTATCGCGGCTATACGGAGCGCGCCCCTGCGGCCTTCGCCCGCTATGGCGGACGCTTCCTCGCGCGGGGCGGACGCGCTGAGCAGCTGGAGGGAGAGGGCTGGGCGACGCGCCGGGTCGTGATCGAGTTCGATTCCTACGAACAGGCCCTGGCCTGCTATCGCTCGGCGGAGTATCAGGACGCCTGCGGGCACCGGCAGACGGCGGCGCGGGCCGAGATCTTCATCGTCGAAGGACTATGAGACAGGCGGCCAGGCACGGCACTGCCGCGTCTGGCCGAAGACGGCTAGCGCTCGATGCGCGGCTCGTCCTGGACGCGGGGAATGAACAGCTCACGGGCCTGTTCGCCCTGGTGCTCCTGTTGCCGCTGCAGGTAGTCGAGGGCGACCTGGGCGGCGGCACGGACGTGATCGACCGACGCCTGGTGGGCGGCCAGGGCATCGCCACTGCGGATGGCGGCGACCATGCGCTCCATCTCCGCGTTGCTCGCCTGACGGCGATTGGCCTGGGACACCGAGGTGGCCCTCAGGTAGCTCACCCGCGCCTGCAGCTGGCGCAGCTGGGTGGCGGCGACGCGATTGCCGCAGCCCTCCATGAGCACGTTATAGAAATTCTGCACGGTCTCGATGACCTCTGGCAGTTCGGCGCCCTCCAGGGCCTTGCGGTTCTCCTCGAGGGCCTGTTCCAGCGCCTCGATTTCACGGGGGCCGGCGCGCAAGGTGAAGAGTTGCACGATCAGGCCTTCCAGCACGCAGCGCAGCTCATAGAGGTCGCAGGCATCCTCCAGGGTGATGATGGCGACGCGCGGCCCACGGGCATCGGCGAATTCCACCAGGCCTTCGGATTCGAGATGACGCAGGGCTTCGCGCACCGAGGTGCGGCTCACACCCAGGCGGTCGCAGAGATCGCGCTCCACCAGGCGGTCGCCCGGCAGCAACTGGAAGTTCAGGATCGCCTGGCGCAGGCGATTGCACACCATTTCACGCAGGGTGACCGGGCTGCGGGTGATCTTGAAGCTGTCGTCTAGTTGCGCGCGTCTCATGGGGCTCTCTGGCGGACCGGTTCTACAGGCGACGACGAGGCACGCGACTACGTGGGGCCTGCGTGCTCGCCAGGGCGGAAGAGAGCAAGTCTAGCATGCCCCCTGCAGGCGTTCATGGGCCCGTCCGCTCAGGCATAGATCGGTGCGGCGCCCATGCGGCCCCGGTGATAGAGCATCGGGATCACCTCCTGGTCCGGCACGATCAGATTCTTCACCGCCCCGACGATGATGGCGTGGTCGCCCCCGTCGTACTCGCGCCACAGCTCGCACTCGATCACCGCCGTGGCATCGGCCAGCAGCGGATTGCCCAGGGCGCTGCGCGTCCATTCGATGCCCTGGGTCTTGTCCTTGCCCTTGCTGGCGAAGGCATAGGCGATACGCTGCTGTTCGGCGCTCAGCAGGTGGATGGCGAAACCCTTGCCGTCACGCAGCAGGGGGTAGGTGTCGGAGCTGTAGTTGGGACAGAAGAGCACCAGCGCCGGATCCAGCGACAGGGCGCTGAAGGCACTGGCGGTCAGGCCGGCGAGGTTGCCTTCGGCATCCAGGGTGGTGACCACGGTGACGCCGGACGGAAAGGCGCCCATCACTTGCTTGTAGATTGCGGGATCGATCATGACTGCCAACCTCGTTTAACGCATTACAAAGGGATCGGGCATCGGCGCCTGGGACAGATTGATCCATACCGTTTTGGTTTCGGTATAGGCCAGAACCGAGTCGATGCCACTCTCGCGGCCGTAGCCGCTGTTCTTGAAACCGCCGATCGGCGCCATGGCCGAGACCGCGCGATAGGTGTTGACCCAGATGATGCCGGAGCGGATGTCCCGCGCCAGGCGATGGGCACGGCCCAGGTCGCGGGTCCAGATGCCCGCGGCGAGGCCCAGCTCGCTGTCGTTGGCCAGGCGCAGGGCCTCGGCCTCGTCCTTGAAGCGGATCACCGCGGCCACCGGGCCGAAGACTTCCTCCTGCATGATGCGCAGCGAGTGGCGGTCGCATTCCAGCAGGGTGGGTTCGTAGTACCAGCCGGCGCTGCCGGTGTCGGGTCGCTTGCCGCCCAGGCGTAGAGTCGCGCCTTCGGCCAGGGCCGCTTCTACCAGCTGCTCGACGATGGCGAGCTGCTGCTCGGTGGCCATCGGGCCCATCTCGCTGGCATCGTCCTGGGGATTGCCGATGCGGATGCGCTGGGCGCGCTCCACCAGCCGGGTCACGAATTCGTCGTAGATCTCGTCCTGCACCAGCAGCCGCGAGCCGGCCACGCAACTCTGCCCGGAGGCGGCATAGATACCGGCCACCGCGCCGTTGATCGCGCTATCGAGGTCGGCGTCGGCGAAGATGATGTTGGGCGACTTGCCGCCCAGCTCCAGGCTCAGCTTGGCGAAGTTCTCGGCACTGGCGCGGACCACGTGGCGGGCCGTGGCGGCGCCACCGGTAAAGGCGATCTTGCGCACCAGCGGATGGCGGGTGAGGGCCGCGCCGGCGCCCGGACCATAGCCGGTCACCACGTTGAACACGCCGGGAGGAATGCCGGCTTCGAGGGCCAGTCGCGCCAGCTCCAGGATGGTGGCCGAGGCGTGCTCGGACGGCTTGATCACCACGGTGTTGCCAGCAGCCAGGGCCGGGGCGACCTTGATGGCGGTCAGGTACAGCGGGCTGTTCCAGGGCACGATGCCGGCGATCACGCCCAGGGGTTCATGCACCGTGTAGGCGAAGAGGTCGGTCTTGTCGAGGGGCAGGGTGCCGCCTTCGATCTTGTCGGCGAGGCCCGCCGTGTAGTGGAAGAATTCCGGCAGGTAGCCGACCTGGCCGCGGGTCTCGCGGATCAGCTTGCCGTTGTCGCGGCTTTCCAGCTGGGCCAGGGCCTCCTTATTGGCGGCGATGAGATCGCCCAGCCGGCGCAAGAGCTTGCCGCGGGCGCTGGCGGTCAGGCCACGCCAGGCCGGCGCCTCGAAGGCTCGCTGGGCGGCCTGGACGGCGCGGTCGACGTCGTCGGCATCGGCGTCGGGCAATTCCGCCCAGGCGGTCGCAGTGGCCGGATCGAGACTGGCGAAGGTACGGCCGGACTGGGCTGCGGTCCATTCGCCGTCGATGCACATCTGAAAACGTTGCAGGGTCATGCCACGTATCCCTTGATGGAAGTGGAAGGGGCCTTGGCCAGGACGTCGTCGAGGAAGTCCAGCAGCAGGGCGTTGACCAGCTTGGGTGACTCGACCGGCATCATATGGCGCTGGTCGGCCAGCACGGCAGTGCGCGCGCGCGGAATCCGTGCGGCCAGCTGGCGCGCCATCTCCGGGGTCGAGCCGCTGTCCAGCTCGCCAGTAGCCACCAGGGTGGGTACCTGGAGGCTGTCCAGCCGCTCGGCACCGTAGCGGTCCTGGGTGGCGAACAGGGTGTAGGTGGTCAGATAGCCCTGGGGGTCGTTGTTGGCGAAGGCTTGACGCAGCGCCTGGATCTGCGCCGGGTTGGCGCCTTGATACTCGCGGCTGAACCAGCGGGCCAGGGCGCTATCGAGATTGGCGTCGGGGCCTTCGAGTTCGGCCTGGCGGCTCCGCTCCAGAACTCCGCTGCGTTGCTCCACCGAGCGATTGAACACGCTGTTGAGGATCACCAGCGCGTCCAGCCGCTGCGGATAGCTCAGGGCGAAGGCCCGGGCGATCAGGCCGCCCATGGAGAAGCCGACCACCACGGCCGTTTCCAGCGCCAGGTGATCGAGCAGTTCGGTGAGCTGCGCGGCATAGTCGTCGAGCGTCGCCTGCGCCGCCGGGCGCTGGCTCTCGCCATGGCCGAGCATGTCATAGGCGATCACCTGGTAGCGTGGTGCGAGCCCCGCGAGTTGACCGCCCCACATGTCCTTGCTGAGCCCCACCCCGTGGATCAGGACGAGGGGGCTGCCATCGCCGGCGATGCGGTAGGCGGTGCCGGCGGGGGTCTTGGCGTCTGTAGACCGGATCATTCGCGGGTTCTCCTCAGCGCGCCTTTTCAGCCGCGAGTTCCTCGAGGTCGATGTAGCGGTTGCCGATGCGCGGATGCAGGCGGCCACCATCGGCAGCGCCCAGCACCACCACGATCTCGTCGGCCCGCGGGGCATCCTCGATGCGCATTTCCAGGGTGATGTAGTGGGATCTCAGGCCCTCGTCATCCTTGTGCATCATGGGGATCTGGATGGAAGTACCCGGTGCGCCGCGCTTGTTGGTGAAGCTCAGGTAGCTCTTGGCCTGGACCGCCTCGCGGTAGTGGTTACCGAATCGCAGGGTATGGATCACCGCCGAGGCGTGTTCGATCTCGCCGTCGGCGCCGACCACGGCCGCCTTGCCATAGGCCTCGATGCGTTCGGCGCCGCCGATGGCGCGGGTCAGGCGCTCGACGATGAAGGCGCCCAGGTCGGAGCAGTGGGCCTTGATCTCGGGCTTGAGGTCTTCGACGAAGCCCTGGCCGGCCCAGGGGTTGCGGATCACCACGGCGACGCCGGCCATGGTCACCGGCTTGTCGGTGGCCTTGCCCCCTTCGATATGGGTTTCTTCGAGATAGGTGACGACCTTGCGGATTTCAAAACTCATGCTGACTCCTGGGATGTCTGTTGGATGATGGTATGCCACGCACTTGAGCGTGTTGAGGGCTGCGTCACTACGCAACCCGGGGATCAGGCGAAGGCGGGCGCCACCTTGTCGATGAACAGTTGCAGCGACTTCTTCTTCTCGGCGAAAGGCAGGCTGTTGTCGCACCAGAAGCTGAACTCGTCGACGCCCAGTTCCTCGTAGTGGCGCAGGCGGGCGATCACCTCTTCCGGCGTGCCGATCATGGTGTTCTTGCGGATATTCTCCAGCTCGAATTCCGGGCGGCCGGCGAACTTCTCTTCCGGACTCGGGGCGAGGAAGCCGTTGACCGGGGTTTCCTTGTTGCCGAACCAGGCATCGAAGGTGCGGTAGAAGCGGCCGATGGCCTGGGCGCCGATCTTCCAGCCTTCGGGCTCCTCGGCGGCGTGCACATGGGTGTGGCGCAGCACCATCAGCTTGGGCCGGGCGACGCCGGGATTGTTGGCCAGGGCGTTGTCGAATTTGTGCTTGAGGTCGACCACTTCCTCATCGCCCTTCATCAGCGGCGTGACCATGACGTTGCAGCCATTGGCCACGGCGAAATTGTGCGAATCCGGATCCCGCGCGGCGATCCAGATCGGCGGGGTGCCGACCGGCTTGGGCACGCTGGTGGAGGTGGGGAACTGCCAGACTTCGCCGTCGTGGGCATAGTCGCCCTCCCACAGCTTGCGCAGCGCCGGTACCAGTTCGCGCAGGTGCTTGCCGCCGGCCGTCGCGGGCAGGCCGCCGGCCATGCGATCGAACTCCACCTGGTAGGCGCCGCGGGCCAGGCCCACTTCCATGCGGCCTTCGCTGATCACGTCCAGCAGGGCGCATTCACCGGCTGCACGCAGGGGATGCCAGAAAGGCGCGATCAAGGTGCCGGCGCCCAGGCGGATGGTCGAGGTGCGAGCTGCGAGGTTGGCCAGGATCGGCATGGGGCTGGGGGAAATGGTGTATTCCATCGCATGATGCTCACCGACCCAGACGGTGCAGAACCCACCGGCTTCGGCCATCAGGGTCAGCTCGGTCAGCTCTTCGAACAGCTGCCGATGGCTGACGCTTTCGTCCCAGCGTTCCATGTGCACGAACAGGGAAAATTTCATAGAAGCCTACCTCTTGTCTTCCACCTCGGCGCGGGGCTCGGGTGTCTCTTGTTGGCGGTACGCGACGGCTCAGCCAGTCGATGTTTTTATTGGTATACCATAATACGTTAGCTGGCAAGCGGAGATGTAACGAGATCTGGCGACGGTGCTCAGATGGCAAACCCACCCGGTAAAAGGCGGTTGTGTAATCTGGTATACCGTAATACTTTCCGCTTACCAGGACGACCTGTCCAGCAGGCGTCTTCCACAACTACAACAATGGAATTCCTGGATGTCCGCAGCCCCTCGCTCCGCCGTCGCCATCGAAACCCATACCGTGGATCACGTCGCCTCGGCCGAACGCCACGGCCATAGCCGCGATCTCTTCACCCTCTGGTTCAGCACCAATATCGCGCCGTTGCCCATCGTCACCGGCGCCATGGTGGTCCAGACCTTCCACCTGAATCTGGCCTGGGGCCTGGTGGCCATCGTGTTCGGGCATCTGCTCGGCGGGGTGGTGCTGGCCCTGGCCTCGGCCCAGGGCCCGCGGCTGGGCATTCCGCAGATGGTGCAAAGTCGTGGCCAGTTCGGCCGCTATGGCGCCCTGCTGATCGTCTGCGTCACCGCGCTGATCTACGTGGGCTTTTTCACCTCCAACGTGGTGCTGGCCGGCAAGTCGATCCAAGGCTTGGTGCCGGCCGTACCCATGCCGCTGGCCATCGTGGTCGGCGCCCTGAGCGCCACGGCCATCGGGGTGATCGGTTATCGCTGCATCCATACCCTCAATCGCTGGGGTACCTGGGTCATGGGCGCGGGGTTGCTGGCGGGTTTCGCCATGATGCTGAGCCAGCCGCTGCCCGCGGACTTCCTGACCCGGGGCGGTCTCAATGCCAGCGGTTTCGTCGCTACGCTGTCGCTGGGGGTGATCTGGCAACTGAGTTTCTCGCCCTACACCAGCGACTATTCGCGCTATCTCCCGGAAGCGGTGGGGATCGCACGACCCTTCTGGGCGACCTACCTGGGCGCCACCCTGGGCACCATCCTGGCCTTTTCCTTTGGTGTGGTGGCGGTGCTGGCGGTGCCGGCCGGTAACGACGCCATGGCCGCCGTGGCCCAGGCCACCGGCTGGCTGGGCCCGGTGCTGATGGTGCTGTTCCTGCTCAACATCATCAGCCACAACGCCCTCAACCTCTATGGCGCGGTACTTGCCATCATCACCTGCGTGCAGACCTTCGCCGCCAGCTGGACACCGGGCGTCAAGGTCAAGGTGGTGCTGTCCAGCCTGGTGCTGGTGGGCTGCTGCAGCGTGGCGCTCATGGCCTCGGCCGATTTCATCGAAAGATTCATCGGCCTGGTACTGGCCATGACCATGATCCTGGTGCCCTGGGCTTCCATCAATCTCATCGACTTCTATCTGATCAAGCGCGGCGACTACCACATCCCTTCATTGTTCGCCGCCGACGGTGGCCGCTACGGTCGCTTCAACGGCCATGCCATCGCCGCCTACGCGGTCGGCATCCTGGTGCAGCTGCCGTTCGCCAACACGGCGCTGTTCAAGGGGCCCTATGCCGACCTGGTGGCAGGCGCCGACCTCTCCTGGCTGTTCGGTCTGCTGGTGACCTGCCCGCTGTATTTCTGGCTGGCCTATCAGGGCTCACCGGCCCAGGTAGCGCGTCTGCAGGCGGCTTCCCCGCAATGACCGCAGCAGCCCTTCGTAATCGCCTTCAACTCTCTAGCTAGGAATCCAGACCATGTTGCAAGACGCTTCCCTGTTTCGCCAGCAAGCCTATGTCGACGGCGCCTGGATCGACGCCGACAGCGGTGCCACCGTCACCGTGGACAACCCGGCCACCGGCGAGACCTTGGGCACCATTCCCAAGCTCGGCCGCGCCGAGACCAAACGTGCCATCGACGCCGCCAACCGCGCCCTGCCGGCCTGGCGTGCGCTGACCGCCAAGGAGCGTTCGGCCAAGCTGCGGCGCTGGTACGAGCTGATGATCGAGAACCAGGATGACCTGGGCCGGCTGATGACCCTGGAGCAGGGCAAGCCACTGGCCGAGGCCAAGGGCGAGATCGTCTACGCCGCCTCCTTCATCGAGTGGTTCGCCGAAGAAGCCAAGCGCATCTATGGCGACACCATTCCCGGCCACCAGGCCGACAAGCGCATCCTGGTGATCAAGCAGCCCATCGGCGTCACCGCCGCCATCACGCCGTGGAATTTCCCCACCGCGATGATCACCCGCAAGGCCGGCCCGGCCCTGGCCGCGGGCTGCACCATGGTCATCAAGCCCGCCAGCCAGACCCCGTACTCGGCCCTGGCCCTGGTCGAGCTGGCCGAGCGCGCCGGCATTCCCAAGGGTGTGCTGAGCGTGGTCACCGGCTCCGCCGCCGAGATCGGCGCCGAGCTGACCGAAAGTCCCATCGTGCGCAAGATTTCCTTTACCGGCTCCACCGAGATCGGTGCCAAGCTGATGGAGCAGAGCGCCCCCACCATCAAGAAGCTGTCGCTGGAGCTGGGCGGCAATGCGCCCTTCATCGTCTTCGACGACGCCGATCTGGACAAGGCCGTGGAAGGCGCCATCGCCTCCAAGTACCGCAACGCCGGCCAGACCTGTGTCTGCGTCAACCGCCTCTATATCCAGGACGGCGTGTACGACGCCTTCGCCGAGAAATTCAAGGCCGCGGTGGCCAAGCTCAAGGTCGGCAACGGCCTGGAGGAGGGCGTCACCATCGGCCCGCTGATCGACGCCAAGGCCGCGGCCAAGGTCAAGGAGCACATCGACGACGCCGTGAGCCAAGGCGCCAAGGTCATCGCCGGTGGCAAGGCCCACGCCAACGGGGGCAGCTATTTCGAGCCGACCATCCTCGCCGACGTGCCCAAGAGCGCCAAGGTGTCCAAGGAAGAGACCTTCGGCCCGCTGGCGCCGCTGTTCCGCTTCAAGGACGAGGCCGAGGTCATCGAGCTGGCCAACGACACCGAATTTGGTCTGGCCTCCTACTTCTATGCCCGCGACCTGTCCCGCGTATTCCGTGTGGCCGAGGCGCTGGAGTACGGCATGGTCGGCATCAACACCGGCCTGATCTCCAACGAAGTCGCGCCCTTTGGTGGCGTCAAGGCTTCGGGCCTGGGCCGCGAGGGCTCCAAGTACGGCATCGAGGAATACCTCGAGATCAAGTACCTCTGCCTGGGCGTCTGATCCCGTTCGTTGGGCTTCGCTACGCTCAGCCCAACCTACGCTAGATACGTAGGTTGGGCTGAAACGGCTCCATCGTCGAAGGCCAACGGGAGGCACCGAGTCTGGATGTGTTGGGCTTCGCTATGCTCAGCCCAACCTACCTTTACCGTAGGTTGGGCTGAAACGGCTCCATCGTCGAAGCCCAACGGGGCCCGCTCAAGTCAGCCAAGGGTATGCAACTGTCCG
Source organism: Pseudomonas oryzihabitans (assembly GCF_001518815.1). Classification (NCBI taxonomy): domain Bacteria; kingdom Pseudomonadati; phylum Pseudomonadota; class Gammaproteobacteria; order Pseudomonadales; family Pseudomonadaceae; genus Pseudomonas; species Pseudomonas oryzihabitans. The sequence continues at coordinate 2,566,088 of NZ_CP013987.1, read as the reverse complement.
GCTTCGGCGGTACCGAAATAGAGACCATGATGGCCCTGTACCTGTTCTTGAAGCCGGCGTTCGAGGATCTGGCGAATCGAGGGATAGGCCAGGTCGGCCCAGGGCAACTCGTCCGGTGCGAAAAAGCGGCGCTCCAGGGTTTCAATGCCAGCCTCGGCGTCGATTTCGACCAATTCGGCGCGGAAGATCAGGTAGACCTGATTGACGCCCGCCGCATTGAAGATGGAGTAGGGCGCGAGGATCCGGGCCCTGACCCCGCTTTCCTCCCAGGTCTCCCGCAGCGCGGCCTGCTCGGCGCTCTCGTCGTTCTCCATGAAGCCTGCTGGTAGTGTCCAGTAGCCCCGGCGTGGCTCGATGGCCCGGCGGCAGAGCAGGTAGCGTCCCTCGTGCTCCACCAGGCAGCCTGCGATCACTCGCGGATTGTCGTAGAGCACATGACCGCAGGCGCCGCACAGCAGCCGCTCGTGGCTATCTCCTGCTGGCCGCCTACGAAGGAGTTCGGCACTGCCGCACTGGCAGCAGAAACGCGGAGATGAATTCATGCTGACCTCGCTGACCGCCATTCTGATTGTTATGGTCTTACGGTATACCACCACTACGAATGGTAGGCGAGGGGGATGCGGTCAAAGCAGGACCCTGCCGTGCTCAGCAGCAAGGTCCTGACGCGTCAGCCCTTGGACTGGGCCGGATCCGCACTGCGTGGATAGGTACGCTCTTCCTCGATACGACCGTCGCTGGTGTGGATCTTGACGCTGCCGGTCTTGCCATCCAGGTATTGCGCCGCCTGGTGGACGATGGCGTCCTTGGTCGACGCCTTGAGCAGGGCACGATCGCCATGTTCCTCTTTGAATTCCCAGCCGGTGTCGGTAGGTACGATGTGGTAGTTCTGCATCTGGTCTCCCTGGGGCCGCTGGCCCGTGCCTGATCTTGGATTGCGCCTGTTTCGACCCGCGTTCGCCCAAGAACATTCGAGCGAAGCGGGTAGCCACCAGCCTCGACCCCTAGCCCTGCAGATAGACCACCTGGGTGTGGGTGTACTCATAGAGCCCGTGCTTGCCGTCCGCGCCACCGATGCCGGACTTGCGCACCCCGGCGTGAAAGCCCTGCATGGCCTCGAAGTTTTCCCGGTTGATGTAGGTCTCGCCGAAGTCGATCTCGCGCATGGCGTGCATGGCCTTGCTCAGGCTGCGCGTATAGACGGAGGAGGTCAGGCCGTATTCGCAGTCGTTGGCCAGAGCGATGGCCTCGTCGAGATCGTCCACCACCTGGATCGGCAGCACCGGGCCAAAGATCTCCTCGCGCATGATCGGCATCTCGGCGCGACAGTCCGCCAGTACCGTGGGCTGGAAGTGAAAGCCGCGACCCAGGTCGGCGCGGCTGCCGCCGGTGACCAGGCGAGCGCCCTGGCCGAGGGCGACATCGACCTTGGCCGCCACCTTGTCCAGGCCGGCGGCGTTGATCAACGGCCCCATCTCCACGCCAGCATCAGCCTGGGGGTCGCCATAGCGGGTGGCGGCCATGGCGCGGCCGATGCGCTCGATGAAGTCCTCGGCCACCGCGCGTTCCACATAGACCCGCTCGGCGCAATTGCACACCTGGCCGGTGTTGATGATGCGCGAGTCACGGATCGCCCGGACCGCCAGGTCCAGGTCGGCATCGGCCAGGACAATGGCCGGCGCCTTGCCGCCCAGCTCCAGGTTGAGCTTGGTCAGATTCGGCGAGGCAGCGGCCATGATCCGCGAGCCGGTGCCGACGCTGCCGGTAAAGCTGACCATGTCGATGCCGGCATGGGCACTGAGCTGGCCCCCCACGGCGCCGGCACCGCTGACCAGGTTGAAGACCCCGGGCGGCAGGTCGGTCTCGGCCACCAGGCGGGCGAATTCATGGGCATTGATCGGGGTTTCTTCGCTGGGCTTGATGACGATGGTGTTGCCGGTGATCAGCGCCGGCGCAAGCTTGCGGGCGATCAGGAAGAAGGGGAAGTTCCAGGGCAGGATGCCGGCCACCACGCCCAGCGGCTTGCGCAGTAGAAAGATCTGCTCGTCGGGTCGGTCGCTGGTGATGATTTCGCCTTCGATGCGCCGCGCCCACTCGGCCATGTAGTCGAGATAGTCGGCGGTGAAATTGACCTCCACCTCGGCCAGGTCATGGACCTTGCCCTGTTCGGCGACAATGGTCCGGGCCAGCCGCGGTGCGTGCTCGCGCAGCTTTGCCGCGATGCGCCGTAGATAGCCGGCGCGCTCGATGGCTGGCTTGCGCGCCCAGGCCTTCTGGGCACGGCGGGCGGCGGCGATCGCCTGATCGACGTCTTCGCGACTGGACGCCGGCACCCAGGCCAGGGCCTCGCCGGTGGCCGGGTTATGGACGAGAAAGTCCTCGGCGGCCGGCAGGAAACGGCCATCGATGTAGTTCTGGTAGAGGGGCAGATCGGCCATGGCGAACTCCGGGTCAGTAGGTGCGAGAGGGCGCCTGGGGCGCTTCGAGGGGGCGATAGCGGGCCAGGTTGGCCAGCGCCGCCTGGCGGAACAGGCTGATGTCGATGCCGACGGCAACGAACTGGCACCCCCAGTCGCGATAGCGCCGGGCATCGTCTTCCTGGGGCGCCAGGATCCCGGCCACCTTGCCGGCAGCGCGGGTCGCCTCGATGGCCGCGCGGATGCGCGCCTGGACCTCCGGATGGCCCGGATTACCGGCATGCCCCAGGCCACTGGAGAGGTCCGCCGGACCGACGAAGACGGCGTCCACCCCCTCCACCGCAGCGATCTCGGCGACATTGTCGCTGCCCAGGCGCGATTCCACCTGGACGATCAGGCACAGCTCGCGATGGGCGGTGTGCAGGTAGTCGGGCACTGCGTCCCACCGGGTGGCGCGGGCCAGGCCGCCGCCGACGCCACGGATGCCGTGGGGCGGATAGCGCATGGCTCGTACCAGGGCGCGGGCCTGCTCGGCGGTCTCCACCATGGGCACCATCAGCGTCTGCACGCCGATGTCCAGCAACTGCTTGATCAGCACCGCATCGCCGGTTACGCAGCGCACCACCGGTGCCGTGGAATAGGGCGCCACCGCCTGCAATTGCGCGAGGATGCTCGGCACCGTGTTGGGGGCGTGCTCGCCGTCGATCAGCAGCCAGTCGTAGCCGGTACTGGCGGCGATCTCGGCGGCGTAGCCGGTGGCGAAGCCGGCCCAAAGGCCGTAGAGGGTGTCGCTGCCCGCCAGGCGGGCCTTGAAGGGGTTGCGGGGTAGATCCATGACGGTCTCCAGGAGGATTCAGGAAGGGGTATCGGGGAGGCGCACCAGCAGCCCATAGCTCAGGGCGCCGGCCACCGCGACGGCGGCGGCGATGCCCAGCGCGAGACCAAAGGAGCCGGTCTGCTGGACGATCATGCCGGTGATGACCGGGGCGAAGGCGCCGCCGAAGTAGCCGCCAAAATTCTGGATGCTGGCCAGGGACGCCACCTGGTGCGAAGGCACGGCGACGCTGACCAGCGACCAGGTGCCGGCTACCGCCACGTTGAGGCTGAACAACGCCAGGCTGAAGCAGAGGATGACGCTGCCGATGCCGGTTACCCCGGCGCTGCACAGGGCGAACAGCCCGGCCGCAGCAAGACCGCCACAGATCGGCAGCTTGCGGCTGAAGGCCAGGCTGCGACCGCTGCGGGTCAGGCGATCCACCAGCAGGCCGCCGCTGATGACGCCACAGGCCCCGGCCAGGAACGGCAGGCTGGCGACCCAGCCGGCCTGGGACAGGGACAGGTGATGGACCCGTTCCAGGTAGGCCGGCAGCCAGGTCAGGAACAGCGACAGCATGTAGATGATGCCCACATAGCCAATCACCACGCCCCAGGTCAGGCGGCGGCGGAACAGCCCCAGCCAGTCGGCGAAGGTCAGCCGCATACCGGCGTCCTGAGGCGGCAGGCCGGCGTCCAGGTGCGCCCGCTCGGCGGCGTCCAGCGCCACCTGCACCCGGTCGCGATAGCTCAGGTACCAGAGCGCCGCTACCAGGACACCGAGCACGCCCATGGCGATGAACATCTGCCGCCAGCCGAGCCAGAGCAGCAGGGCGGTGAGGATCGGCTGGGAGATCGCCGGCCCCAGGGACGACGACAGGTTGAAGATGCCGGAGGGCAGGCCGCGTTCGCGGACGTTGAACCACTCGCTGACCACCTTGGCACCGGCCGGGAATTGCGGCGCCTCGCCGATACCCAGGCCGATGCGGGCGAGGATCATCAGGTGCAGGCTGCTGAGCAGCCCCAGCACGCCTTGGGCGATTGACCAGAGGCAGATGCCCAGGCCCAGGGTCAGGCGCGCGCCGAAGCGGTCCAGCACGCCGCCGATGGGCAACTGGGCAAAGGCATAGGCCCAGGCGAAGGCCGACAGCAGCAGGCCCATCTCGGTCGGCGTGAAGCCCAGCTCGCCGCTGATGGTCTGGTTGGCGATGGCCAGGGTGCTGCGGTCGAGGTAGTTGACGAAGCCGGCCAGCACCAGCAGCGCCAGCGCGACTACCTGCACCCGCTTGAGGCGGGCGCTCTTGGGGGGTAATGGCGTCGCGGCGGGGCGCGCATTCGGTACCGGTGTCACCAGGGTATCTTGGGTCGCTTTCATCCAGCCCTCCCGGGCAACGCCTCAGTGGCTATAGGGTCGTTCCAGGGCGCACTCCGGATTGAGGCGCACGCCGAAGCCAGGCCGATCCAGCGCCGAGGCGCGCATGCGGCCCCGCACCGGTACGGGTTCGTCGAGCAGTTGCGGATGGAACATGGGCACCACCTCGTCGGCCTTGGGCGCCATCATCAGGAACTCGGCGAAGGGGCTGTTGGTGCGGGTAATGACGAAGTGGTAGCTGTAGACCGAGGAGCCGTGGGGCACCACCAGGGCGTTGTGGGCATCGGCCAGCGCCGAGATGCGGATCAGCTCGGTGAGGCCACCGCACCAGCCGACGTCGGGCTGGAGGATGTCGCAGCAGCCCATCTCCAGCAGTAGCCGGAAGCCCCAGCGGGTGGCCTCGTGCTCCCCGGTGGTGACCAGCATCCCGCGCGGCACGTTGCGCCTGAGTTCGGCATAGCCCCAGTAGTCGTCCGGCGGCAATGCCTCCTCGATCCACTTGAGGCCGAATTCATGGGCGCCCTGGGCCAGGCGGGTGGCGTAGTTCAGGTCCAGGCTCATCCAGCAGTCGAGCATCAACCAAAAGTCGTCGCCGACCCGTTCGCGCATGGTCGCCAGGGCCTCGAGATTCTTGCGCAGGCCTTCCTCGCCCTCGGCCGGGCCGTGCTGCAGCGGCAGCTTGCCACCGATGAAACCCATCTCCTTGGCCAGGTCCGGCCGGGCGCCGGTGGCATAGAACTGCAATTCGTCACGGACGGCGCCGCCGAGCAGCTGGTGTACCGGTTCCTGGCGCAGCTTGCCGAGCAGGTCCCAGAGCGCAAGATCCACTCCGGAGATGGTGTTGAGCACTATGCCCTTGCGGCCGTAGTAGAGAGTCGAGAGGTACATCTGGTCCCAGATCTTTTCCAGGTCGGTGACCTTGGCGCCCTCCAGGAAGCGCGCCAGGTGTCGCTCGACGATGAAGGCGCCCAGCTCGCCGCCGGTGGTGACGGCGAAGCCCACGGTACCGTCACTGGCCTCGACTTCCACCACCAGGGTGCCCAGCACGTTGATGCCGAAGCTGCGGCGGCTCTGGCGGTATTCCGGGTACTTGGCCATGGGCGTGGCGATGTGGTCGTCGATCCAGTGGCCGTCGCCCTGGTCGTGATAATCGGCGCCGCCGCCACGAAGGGTGTAGGCACGAACCTGCTTGATGGTGGGTAGGGTCATGGAAAGGGCTCCCTTAGTGACTGGGCGTGAGCTGGGCTTGGGGATCGGCCTGGCGACGCTGGCGCAGGCCGAGAATCAGGGCGGCCGCCACCAGGGTGGTCCCGGCGAGCAGATAGAGGCCGGCGCCGGGGTGGGCGAAGGTCACCTCGGCCCAGCGCTTGGCCAGGGGCGCGATGAAGCCGCCGATGGCGCCGCAGGTGTTGATCAGGGCGATGCCGCCGGCCGCGGCGCTGCCGCGCAACTGGTCGGAAGGAAAGGTCCAGAACAGCGGCTGCACGGCGATGAAGCCGGCGGCGGCGAAGCACAGGGCGATCAGCGCATAGAGCGGCGAGAAGGTCACCGAGGCGGCGATGCCCAGCCCGGAAATGGCCAGGGTGGCGGCCGCGGTGCGGCGGCGTTCGCCGGTACGATCCGACCAACTGGGGATCAGCCAGGCGGCGAGCAGGGCGCAGACCCAGGGAATCGCCGAGACCAGGCCGACCAGCAAACCGACCTTCTGCCCCAGCAGGCCGGCCACCTGGGTCGGCAGGTAGAAGACCACGCCATAGACGCTGGCCTGGATAAGCAGGTAGATACTGCACAGCAGGAGGATGCGCGGCTGACCGAGCAGACGCAGCAGCCCACCGTGATGGGGCTTGGCGGCGTCCTCGGCATCCAGCGCCTGTTGCAGCGCCTGCTTTTCCGCATCGCTCAGCCAACGCGCATCGCGCGGCCGGTTGTCCAGGTAGAACCAGGCCCAGACCCCCACCAGGCTGGCCAGCGCCCCTTCCACCAGGAACATCCATTGCCAGCCGTGCAGGCCGCCGAAGCCGTCGAATTCCAGCAGCAGCCCCGACAGCGGGCTGCCGAAGATGAAGGCCAGGGGCGCGCCGAAATAGAAGAAACCCAGCGCCCTGGCGCGGTAGCGCGAGGGAAACCAGTAGGTGAGGTAGAGGATGACCCCGGGAAAGAAGCCGGCTTCGGCTACCCCGAGCAGGAAGCGCAGCACATAGAAGGCCGTCGCCGTATGGGCGAACATCATGGCGGCGGAGATCAACCCCCAGGTCACCATGATGCGGCACATCCACAGGCGGGCGCCGACGCGGTGCATGATCAGGTTGCTGGGAATCTCGAGAAAGGCGTAGCCGACGAAGAAGATCCCGGCGCCAAGGGCGAAGGCCGCGTCGGAGATGCCGGTATCGGCCTGGAAGGCGACCTTGGCGAAACCTACGTTGGCCCGGTCGAGAAAGGCCATGACGTACATCAGCAGCAGGAAGGGCAGCAGGCGCCGGGTGACCTTGGCGACCAGCCCCGGTGACAGGGAGGTGTGCATGGCGATCTCTCTTGTTGTTGTGATTCGGCCACGGCCCAAGGTAGTCGCAGTTGCAATGCCTGGATAATCGCTTTTGGTTAAGTATCGATACCCTTAAGGTATCGGCAGGCGACGTGGCCTTGGCCAGACCCGCCGACTCGCTCAGGACGCATCACTGATCTCTCCACAAGGATGCTGCAGATGAACGCCTCCCCTCATGCCCGCGCGCTGTTCAATCGATTGCGCTACAAGCATCTGCTGATGCTGGCGACCCTGGCCGGGACCCTCAACCTGCACCGCGCCGCGGAAGCCCTGCACATGTCCCAGCCCGCCACCACCCGCATGTTGCAGGAGGTCGAGGAGGCCTTTGGCTGCGTGCTGTTCGAGCGCCAGGCGCGGGGCTTGAAGGTCACGGCGCTGGGAATGGAGATCGTGGAATTCGCGCGGCGCGCCTTGAATGGCCTGGATCGCTGCGCCGAGGATCTCGACGCCCGGCGCTCCGGCGGCTATGGGCATCTGGCGATCGGCGCCATCATGGGCGCCTTGCCCGATCTGGTGGTCAGGGCCATCGCCGCAAGCAAGGCGCGCCAACCCGGCCTGCAGCTGCGCATCCTTGGCGATACCAGCGACCAGCTCACCGAGCTGCTCGAACAGGAGCGGATCGACGTGGCCATCGCCCGCTTCACCCAGCAGGCGGACCTGGGACGCTTCGTCTTCGAGCCGCTGGGCAACGAGCACCTCGCGGTGGTGGTGCGCACCGGGCATCCGCTGACCGGTCGCGCCGCGCCCGATCTGGCGGAGCTGGTGGCGGAGTGGCCCTGGATCCTGCAGCCGGAAGCCAGCCCGGCACGGGTGGCCCTGGAGGCGGCCTTCGCCCGACGGCAGCTGCCGCCACCCGCGGACGTCATCGAATGCGGCTCGGTGTTCGCCATGTTGCAGCTGGTACAGATCACCGACGCCATCCTGGTGCTGACCGAGGCGGTGGTACGGGATCATCTGCGCACCGGGCTGATGGTGTCCCTCGATCTGGAGATCACCGAACCCCTGACACCCTTCGGCATTCTGCTGCGCGCGGGACAGGTGCCCAGCGCGGCGCTGGAGGGGTTTCTCACCCTGCTCAGGCGCCAGGCGAGCGGTGGCGAAGCTTGAACAGAACGGGGCTTCTGGCTGGCTTCGCGGCGCGATCAGAAATATTTTCCTGTGCCTGTTGTTTCTTTCCTGATAAATCAGTATCTTAGCTGCCGCTGGTGCAGAGAACCCCGCTGAACAGGTTCTCGGCAAAGGCCAGCAGGATGCCGCAAGGCTTCCATGCGCAGCGGTAGTTCAGTCGGTTAGAATACCGGCCTGTCACGCCGGGGGTCGCGGGTTCGAGTCCCGTCCGCTGCGCCACATACCACCCACTAGCTCTGGCTCGCGGGTATCGAAAGAAGCGGCCCTCGTGGCCGCTTTTTTTCGTCCTGAATTTTTGTCGCCACGTCTTGCTGGTGCGAAACCCAAACGCTTCGGTGGCCTCCAATGCCCATCGTCGATACGCGGGGAGTGGCCATGAAGATCGCCTGTCTGGGCTGGGGGTCGTTGATCTGGAAGGCCGCGGAATTACCGGTGGCCTCGGATTGGTTCGTCGATGGACCCCGGTTGCCCATCGAGTTCGCTCGGGAGGGCGACAGCGGAGAGCTGGCCACGGTGCTCTGTGAGGATGCCGCGGACGTTCAGGTGTTCTGGGCCTACCTGGCTGTCGATAGCCTGGAAGAAGCCCGCGACGCCCTGCGCGAGCGCGAGGGCGTGCCGCGAGAACAGCCTGAGTGCATCGGCAGCTGGCCGAGCGGCCCGCAATCAGAGTTCCAGCAACGTATTGGCGAGTGGGCGCGTGCGAAGGAGCTGGAAGCGGTGGTCTGGACGGCCTTGCCACCCCGTAGCGCAGGGCTCAATCAGCGGATGCCTACGGTGGAAGAGGCGCTCGACTACCTGCGCAAACTCGATCCCGATCGTCAGACTCATGCGCGCGACTATATCCGTCGGACACCGGTGTCCATCGACACGGCGTACCGGCGGGTAATTGCGGAAACCTTCAATTGGTCACCATTGCCCGAAGCTCGTTCGGACGTGGAAGCATCGGCCTGACGCGCCTACCAGAGCCCTCTGGCCGAATTTCCTGGACATGCAAAAGTTGTGTCCAGGTGACTTTCACGGGATTGTTTTACTCCTTTTCCAGCATGAATCCTGCCGTGAACTACGGGGGTACAGTTGGCGCCTACCAATGTTGGCGCGCGCTCCATTAGGCACAACTGGCGCCAAGGGATTGGCTTTAGTTAAGGATTGCTTAATTAAATCAACTTTCGTTTGCAAGACAGGGTCTTTGCCGCGTCCCTTTTTATTTGTCACTGGCAACTCTGGCATTAATCCTTTATCTTCGCCTCCAACTTTCGCCCGTCAGCGAAGTCTCACGTCTCGCCGTTACTTTTCATCAGGAGTGCCTATGTCCCGTCTCGCCGAATTCCGTGCCGCCGAAGAACAACTTCGCGCCCAACTGCAATTGCTCGAAGATCTGAAGCAGGACAGTTCCCTGCAGAAGGAAATCGAATTCGAAAGCAAGCTGCAGGAGTTGATGGACGAATACCAGATGAACCTGGGCGATATCATTGGCATTCTGGATCCTAATGCTGCCCCCAAGCACAAGGCGCAGACGCCGCATCCGGAAAAGCCGGCTGGCAAGCGTCGTCCGCGCAGCACCAAGCGTTATCAGCACCCCAAGACTGGCGAAGTCATCGAAACCAAGGGTGGCAACCACAAGGTGCTCAAGGCCTGGAAAGCCGAACACGGCGCCGATACCGTCGAAGGCTGGCTGCAGTAAGTAGCTGCCGGGACGTCGGTCGGTAACAGCGCAAGGCTCCGCTACCGACCGGCATCCTTTTTCTGCTGTCCCTGATAGTTCTTGGTTGAGACCAGCAGCTGAAGTTGCAGTCGCCAGACTAGCGCGCGGTTTTTCGGCTTCTATCCGCTGAAAAGAGGCGGATGTCTGCCACTGCCATATCAGCTTCCGATGCGTATCCGTGGCGGCCAGTGCCAACGAGAAGGTTCGTCTTAGTGGCAAACACATGGCGGGCTGCCTTTGCCTATAGCGAAACCAATGCTGTCCCGATTCGCTCAACCGTTATCGGCGCGCAGGCGATAACCTACGCCAGGTTCGGTCACGATATAGCGTGGCGCTAGCGGATCGTCGGCCAACTTCTGCCGCAGATGACCGATCACGATGCGCAGGTAATGGCTGTCTTGGGCGTGGCTCGGCCCCCAGATATCGATCAGCAATTGGCGTTGAGTCACTACACGCCCGGGATGTTGGGCGAGGGCGGCCAGGACCGCGTATTCCTTACGTGTCAGGGCGATCTCGATACCGGCAAGAGTTACCTGTCTATAGGCGAAATCCACCCGAAGCGGGCCTACTTCCAGCGCTGCGGCCTGGTGGGCGGCTGTGGCGGGGGTTTGGCGTAACAGCGCGCGGCTGCGGGCGAGAAACTCCTGAATGCCGAAGGGCTTGGTGACATAGTCGTTGGCGCCGGCATCCAGGGCGCGGACCTTTTCGCGCTCGTCCGCCCGTACCGACAGCACCAGTACCGGTACCGTGGACCATTCGCGCAATTCGACCAGTACCTCCTGGCCATCGCGATCCGGCAGTCCCAGGTCGAGGATCACCAGATCCGGCTGGCCCAAGGCCGCCTGGGCGAGGCCATCCGTTCCGGTGGCCGCTTCACTGATCTGGTAGCCCTGGGCGGCGAGGCTGATGCGCAAGAACTTGCGGATCTGGGGTTCGTCGTCGATGACGAGGACGTGAGCAGGCATCTGGGGCTTTCCAGGCAGGAGGGCATCATCATAGCGTCTGGTGCTGCAGGGATACTTAGGCTTATTCCGCAGGTGGCGCCGCCGGCAGCGGCAGATGCATCCGCATCGTCGTACCCCGGCCGCCCAGGCCCTCGTCCACGCTGACCCGGCCGCCGTGCGCGCCCACCATGCCCTGACAGATCGCCAGGCCCAGGCCGGTGCCCTGGCCGCCCCGATCACCGCGCGCGGCGGTATAGAACATGTCGAAGATTCGCGAGCGGTCTTCCGGCGGAATGCCTGGGCCTTCATCGGCCACGGTGATCTGCAACTCGCCGTCCTGGCGACCCAGGCAGATCTCCAGGCGCCCACCGGGTGCGGAGAAGCGGATGGCGTTCTCCAGCACATTGACCAGGGCCTGTTCGATCAGCGCCGGATGCACCCAGAGGAGGGGCAAGCCCGGCTCGATCCGGGTGTCCACCTGCAGCCCGGTTAGCAGCGGCTGAAGACGCTGCAAGGCGCTGGCGAGAATGTCGCCGGGATCGACCCAGTCGCGGGCCAATTGCAGGCTGCCATGGCCTAGGCGGGTCATATCCAGCAGATTCTGGATATAGCGGTCGAGGCGCTCGGCCTCCTGGCGGGTAGCCTCCAGCAGCTCCTGGCGATCGCTGGCGGGAATGGCCTCACCCAGGGTGGCGAGGGCGTCGATGGAGCCACGCATCACCGTCAGTGGGGTGCGCAGGTCGTGGGATACCGAGGCCAGCAGGGCGCTGCGCAGCTGTTCGGTCTCGCCGTGCAGGCGGGCCGCCTCCAGATCTTCGCTGAGACGAACCCGGGCCAGGGCCTGGGCCAGCGGCTGCGCCAGGCTGGCCAGCTGACGACGTTCATCGTGATCCAGCGGCTGGGCGTCGTCGCAGCGCACGCCCAGGACGGCGAGGCTGCCGCTCTCGGCCAGCAGCGGCCACCACCACCAGCGACCGGACGGCAGGGTGTCGGTACCGCAACCGGCTGGCTTTTCCTGCTTCCAGGCCCACTCGGCGGCAATGCGCTCGTTATCGGCCAGGGCCAGATCTGCGGGCTGAGTCGCCAGCCGTTCGCCGTCTTCGGGCAACAGCAGGCAGACGTGCCGAGTGGTGGTGCCCAGCTGCTTGAATGTCACGCTGACCACCGCCTGGCGGTCGCTGGCGGCGCTCAGCTGGCGAGTGAAATCCAGCAGCGCCAGGGTCTCGCGTTGGGTCAGGCGCAGCGCCTGCAGCTGTCGCCGCTGGCGTGCGGCCAGGTTGCCGGTGAGCAGGGCCATCAGCAGGAAAAAGGCCAGGGTGAGTACATCCTGCTCGCGATTAATGGTCAGCGAGAAGGCAGGAGGTATGAACAGGACGTCATAGGCGACAAAGCCCAGCAGCGCGCAGAACAGCGCCGGACCGCGACTGCTGCGTACCGCCACCAGCAGGACGGCCGCGAGAAAGATCAGCGAGATGTTGGGTAGCTCCAGCAACCCGGAAAGGCCTTCGGCGATGGCCGCGGCCACGCCGGTCGCCAGGATGGCAACGCCATAGGGGCCAGGTTTCAGGGTTCGCCGGGGGCGCGTGGTGGGTGGAGCGTCGCGGTCCAGGTCGAGAATGGCGATCTCCAGCCCCTGTGCCAGGCGCAACAGGCGGCTGGCCAGGCGACGCCTCAGGCTGAAGCCGCGCGGGCGGCCGCGGCCGATCAGCAGCACGCTGGCGCGCTGGTCGCGGGCATGACGGACCAGCGCCCGGGCGGGATCGCTGTCGCGCAGGGTCAGCACCTCGCCGCCGAGTCGCTCGGCCAGGCGCTGGCTGGCTTGCAGGTTGGTGCGGGCGGCATCGTCCAAAGGCTGACCGGTGTCGACGTGGACGAGGGTCCAGGGCAGGTGGCGCTGGTCGGCCAGGCGGCTGGCGTGGCGCACCAGGCGTTCCGCCGAAGGGGCGGTGCCAGCGCCGACGATCAGCCGGCCCAGCAGCGGCGGCGCGGCCTGGCCCTGCTGGCGGTATCTCAGGGCGAGCGCCGAATCCACCTGGGCCGCAGCCGTGCGCATGGCCAGTTCACGGAGGGCGGTGAGGTTGGTCTGGCTGAAGAAGGCGTCGATGGCGGCACGGGCCTGCTCGGGTACATAGACCTTGCCCTCGCGCAGGCGCTCCAGCAGTTCTCGCGGTGGCAGGTCGATGAGCACCAGGTCATCGGCATCGAGCAGCACCTGGTCCGGTACCGTCTCGCGAACCTGCACGCCAGTGATGTCGCGCACCTCGTCGTTGAGACTTTCCAGGTGCTGGACATTGACGGTGGTATAGACGTGGACACCGGCGGCCAGCAGATCCTCCACGTCCTGCCAACGCTTGGCATGGCGACTGCCGGAGGCGTTGCTGTGGGCCAGTTCGTCGACCAGCACCAGCTCCGGCGGATCGGCCAGCAGGCCTTCCAGATCCAGTTCGGTGAGCTTGAGGCCACGGTGCTCCACCCGTCGCAGAGGCTGCTGCGGCAGGCCGGCGAGGAGGGCGGCGGTCTCCCGGCGCCCATGAGTCTCGACGATGCCGGCCCGTACCCGGCGGCCCTGGCGCAGGGCGGTCTGGGCCGCCTGCAGCATGGCGTAGGTCTTGCCGACACCCGGCGCCGCCCCGAGGAAGACCTTGAGGCGACCACGCCCTTCGCGGTGTTCGGCGAGCAGCGCCTCGGCGCGCCCGGTGTTGTCGGTCATGGGGCCAGTTCCGCCAGGGCCAGATTGAGAAGCAGGACATTAACTGTTGCCGGTCCGATGCGCGAGGTTCGTGTCTGCTCGCGTACCAGGGCTTCCAGCCGCTCCGGTGGGAGGCCGCGCGCGGCGGCGATACGGGCGATCTGGTAGCGGGCGCCGGCCGGGCTGAGGTCAGGATCCAGGCCGCTGGCGGAGGTGGTCACCAGTTCCTGGGGCACCGGTCCTTGGCCGGCCGCCAGCACGTCCGGCATGGCCTTTTCGATCCGCTCGCGCAACGCTGGCGCCGACTGCGCCAGGTTGCTGGCGCTGCTGGAGACGGTGGCGTAGTCGCCGGCCGAAGGACGCGGCTGGAACCACTCGGGGCCAGTGAATTGCTGGGCGATCAGGCGGGAGCCGATGACGCTGCCGTCGTCGCGACGGATCAGGCTCCCGCCGGCCTGGTCGGCGAACAGCGCCTGGCCGAGCACCGTCACCAACAAGGGATAGACGCCGCCGGTGAGGGCCGTGAGCAGCAGGAGCATCAGCACGGCGGAACGGAATTGCATGAGCATGGCAGTCTCCTCAGACCAGACCAAGGGCGCCGAGCGCCAGGTCGATAGCTTTGATGCCGATGAAGGGCACGGCGATACCGCCCAGCCCATAGATCAACAGGTTGCGGCGCAAGAGGGCGGCAGCGCTGGCGGCCTTGACCCGTACCCCGCGCAATGCCAGGGGAATCAGCGCGACGATGATCAGGGCGTTGAAGACGATGGCCGAAAGGATGGCGCTCTGCGGACTGGCCAGGTGCATCACGTTGAGCGCGTTCAGCTGCGGATAGATGCCGGCGAACAGCGCCGGCAGGATGGCGAAGTACTTGGCTACGTCATTGGCCACCGAAAAGGTGGTCAGGGCGCCGCGGGTCACCAGCAGCTCCTTGCCCACCTGCACCACGTCGAGCAGCTTGGTAGGGTCCGAATCCAGGTCCACCAGGTTGGCGGCCTCGCGGGCGGCCTGGGTGCCGTCGTTCATCGCCATGCCGACATCGGCCTGGGCCAGAGCAGGGGCGTCATTGGCGCCGTCGCCGCACATGGCCACCAGCTTGCCTTCGGCCTGTTCGCTGCGGATGCGCTCCAGCTTCTTCTCCGGGGTGGCTTCGGCGATGACATCGTCCACGCCCGCCTCGGCGGCGATGGCGGTGGCGGTCAGGGGGTTGTCGCCGGTCACCATCACGGTGCGGATGCCGAGGGTCCGCAGCTCGGCGAAGCGCTCGCGAATCCCCGGCTTGACCACGTCCTTGAGGTGGATGGCGCCCAGCAGCCGGCCTTCGCCGCAGACCAGCAGCGGGGTACCGCCACTCTTGGCGATGGTCTCGATCTCCCGGGCCAGCACCTCCGGCAGGTCGGCGCGGGTCTGGCCGAGAAACATCAGCACGGCGTCCACTGCCCCCTTGCGGTACTCACGGCCCTGCCAGTCGATGCCCGACAGGCGCGTCTCGGCGCTGAAGGGGATGGGCGCGACCTGGGCGCGTGGCGGCTCTTCCAGCGGGTGCAGGTTGCGCAGGTACTCAACTACCGAGCGGCCTTCCGGGGTCTCGTCGGCCAGCGATGCATAGAGGGCACCCTCGGCCAGGGCCTTGGGGGTGATGCCCTGGGCGGCGTACAGGGCGCTGCAGCGGCGGTTGCCGAAGGTAATGGTGCCGGTCTTGTCCAGCAGCAGGGTATGGACGTCCCCGGCGGCCTCCACGGCGCGACCCGAGGTGGCGATCACGTTCAGCCGCACCAGGCGATCCATGCCGGCGATGCCGATGGCCGAGAGCAAACCGCCGATGGTGGTGGGGATCAGCGTCACCAGCAGGGCCACCAGGAACAGCAGCGGCAGCTCGCCACCGGCCAGGGCGGCGAAGGGCTGCAGGGTCACCACCACCAGCAGGAAGATCAGCGTCAGGCCGATCAGCAGGATGTCCAGCGCGACCTCGTTAGGGGTCTTCTGGCGCTTGGCGCCTTCCACCAGGGCGATCATGCGGTCCAGGGTCGATTCGCCGGGGTTGGCGGTGATGCGCACCCGGATCCAGTCCGACACCACGCGGGTATTGCCGGTGACTGCCGAGCGATCGCCGCCGGATTCACGGATCACCGGCGCCGATTCACCGGTGATGGCCGCCTCGTTGACCGCGGCCACGCCCTCGATGATCTCGCCGTCGCCGGGGATCAGCTCGCCGGCTTCCACCCGCACGATCTGCCCCTTGCGCAGCGAGCTGGCCGGCACCATCTGGTTCTCGCCGTTTTCCTCAAGGCGTGCGGCGAGATTCTGGCCAATGCCCTTGAGGCTGTCGGCGCGGGCCTTGCCGCGGCCTTCGGCGAGGGCTTCGGCGAAGTTGGCGAACAGCAGGGTGAACCACAGCCAGAGGGTGATCTGCACCGCCACCCCGGTGCTGACGCCATTGTTCGGCGCCAGGCACAGCAGGGTGGAGAACAGCGCGGTGATCTCCACCACGAACATCACTGGCGAGCGGATCTGCTGCCGTGGGTCGAGCTTGACGAAGGCCTGCCGCAGCGCCTGGCGCCAGAGGTTGCCAGGAGTGGGCGTGGGCAGGGTGTGGGTCTGGGCATCCATTTCAGCGGACTCCGAACAGTTGCAGATGGTCGGCGATCGGCCCCAGGGCGAGCGTCGGCAGGAAGGTCAGGCCTCCCACCAGCAGCAGGGTGATCACCAGCAGGGTGACGAACAGCGGGCCGTGGGTGGGGAAGCTGTTGGGGCCGAGCGGGACGGCACGCTTGGCCGCCAGGCTGCCGGCAATGGCCAGGACCGGCAGGATGTAGCCGAAGCGGCCGATCAGCAGGGCCAGGCTCAGCATCAGGTTGTGGAAGGGCGTATTGGCGCCGAAGCCACCAAAGGCCGAGCCGTTGTTGGCCGTGGCCGAGGTATAGGCATAGAGCAGCTGGCTGAAGCCATGGGGGCCCGTGGCCGCGATGCCAGCTACACCAGCCGGGACGCTGGCGGCGATGGCGCCCAGCACCAGCACGCCCAGTGGCATCACCAGCAGGGTCGCCACCAACAGCCGCACCTCGGGTGCCTCCAGCTTCTTGCCCAAGTACTCCGGCGTGCGGCCGACCATGAGGCCGGCGATGAAGACGGCGATCAGCACGTTGAGCAGCATGCCGTAGAGACCGGCCCCGACGCCGCCGAATATCACCTCGCCGAGCATCATGTTGAACAGTGCGACCAGGCCGGTCAGGGGTGCCAGGCTGTCGTGCATGGCATTCACCGAGCCGTTGGACGCGGCGGTGGTCACCGTCGCCCAGAGTGCGGAGGCAGTCCCGCCCAGGCGCGTTTCCAGGCCTTCCATCGAGGCTCCCTGGGTGATCGCCAGATTGGTCAGGGCCGGGTTGGCCTGGCTCTGGGCGGCGATGGCGACCGTGGCGCCGATTGCCAGCAGGCCGAACATGGCGGCGAAAATCGCCCAGCTTTGCCGCCGATCCTTGACGTAGTGACCGAAGCTGAATACCAGGGCCGCAGGAATCATGAGGATGGCCGACAGCTCCAGCAGATCGCTCAGTGCGGTGGGGTTCTCGAAGGGATGCGCCGAGTTGACGCCAAAGAAGCCGCCGCCGTTGGTGCCCAGCTGCTTGATCGCGATCTGGCTCGCGGCTGGCCCCAGCGGCAGCGTCTGAGTCGCGCCCTGCAGGGTGGTGGCGTCGACATAGGGCATGAAGGTCTGGGGCACGCCCTGCCAGATCAGCAGCAGCGCCAACGGCAGGCACAACGGCAGCAGGACATAGAAGACCACCCGGAACAGGTCCACCCAGAAATTACCGATCTCCTGGGCGCTACGCCGGGCGATGCCGCGCGCCAGGGCGGCGAGCACCGCCACGCCTACCGAGGCGCTGACGAAGTTCTGCACGCCCAGGCCGACCATCTGGCTGAAGTAGCTTAGCGAGGCCTCGCCGCTGTAGGCCTGCCAGTTGGTGTTGGTCACGAAACTGATGGCGGTGTTCAGCGCAAGCGTCCACTCCAGGCCAGGCAGCTGCTGCGGATTGAGTGGTAGACCGCCCTGCAGCAGCAGGATGGCGAACAGCAGCGCGATTCCCAGCCCGTTGAATAGCACCAGGGCGATGGCATAGGTGCGCCAGTCCTGACCACGGCCGTCGGTGCCCGCCACCTTTAGCGTCAGGCGCTCCAGGGGCGTGCCGACAAAGCTCAGCCAGGTCCGCTCGCCTTCCAGCGCACGGTAGAAGTAGCGCCCCAGGAAGGGCGCGGGAAGAAAGGTCAGGGCCAGGAAGGCCAGGATCAGGAACGCGGCTTGGCTGTCCATGCCGCCTCCCTAGGAGCGGCCGGCGCGCAACAGCGCCGCCAGCAGATAGACGAACAGACCCAGTGCCAGAAGCAGGGCCAGAAGATTCCAGGGGGTCATCACGAGTTCTCCAGAGACGGCAGCTGCCGCGTGGAGAAATTGTCAGGAGGAGGGGCGTAAAGAAGCGAGGCGGGGAAGGTTGGCGGGGCGTAAAGAAAGCGTTAAATCGGCCCCACCCGCCAGTGCTGGCGGGGCCTGGAGACTATTGCTTGGGTGCGTTCTGCTGTTCTTCCTTGGCCTTCTTGTTGGCCTCGTGGTGACCAATGGCGCAGCCTGCGGCGGCACCGGCAACGCCGTGACCCCCGGCGACATGGCCCGCGGCGCCGCCGACCACGGCGCCCTTGACGCAACCGGCGGCGAAGGTGGCTTGGCTAGCGCCGAGTAGCAGAGCGGAAAGGGCAAGGGTAGGCAGGAGTTTCATGGTGGCGACCTCTCGTGGGTGCGAAGTAATGTCCTGTAACAATTGACCTTCACCAGCCTCGCCAGTTCTCCCGCGCTACAGCTTGGCTACCAAGTCGTCTTGGACGCCATTAATCACCTGGGTCGTCGGCGTACTATCGATATCGCGGCCATGGGCCGCTCTACAGCCATACCTGAACCTAAGGAGCGGCCCATGGCCGCGATACGGACTGGGTTTGGGGATGACGTGAAGAGTCTGCGTTAAAGCCGTCTCAGGCGCTGTGCGAATGGCTGCTTCGGTGAATAGTCGTGATGCTGATAGCGACTCATGTCCTGTTCTGGAAAGCGCCTTATCGCATTCAGGAATGACCGTGCTGCTGTTCTTCCTTCGCCTTCGCCGCCAGGTGATGGCCGATGAAACAGCCGGCGACTGCGCCGGCGATGGCGTGGTGTCCGGCCACATGTCCCGCCACGCCGGCAACCACGGCGCCCTTGATACAACCCGCTGCCATCGTCGTCTGGCCGAGACCGAGCAACAGCGTGGATAGGCTCACGATGACAAGACGTTTCATGGGGTGATCTCGGCAGAAGGAAAGCCTTAGCGTAGGGCGTCTGAGTTAACCGCCGCTTAAGGCCGGCTCAGGGGAAGGAGCCGTCCTGGCGAGCCAGGATCGCGGCGCATAAAAAAACCGCCCCGAAGGGCGGCTTTTCAGTACCGCAGGCTGGCGTCAGACTTCGACGGCGGCGATACGGGCTTTCTCGGCGCTTTCACGGAATTCGGCGATCTGGTCGAAGCTCAGGTAGCGGTAGACGTCCGCTGCCATGCTGTCGATGCTCTTCGCGTATTCCATGTACTCCTCAACGCTAGGCAGCTTGCCCAAGATCGAAGCCACTGCGGCCAGTTCCGCCGAGGCCAGGTAGACGTTGGCGCCGTCGCCCAGGCGATTGGGGAAGTTACGGGTGGAGGTGGAGACCACGGTGGCGTTGGCGGCCACACGGGCCTGGTTGCCCATGCACAGCGAGCAGCCCGGCATTTCCATGCGCGCGCCAGCCTTGCCGTAGATGCCGTAGTAGCCTTCCTCGGTCAGCTGGTGCTGGTCCATCTTGGTCGGCGGCGACAGCCACAGGCGGGTCGGAATCGAGCCCTTGACCTTGTCCAGCAGCTTGCCGGCAGCGCGGAAGTGACCAATGTTGGTCATGCAGGAACCGATGAACACCTCGTCGATCTTGTCGCCGGCCACCTGGGACAGCAGGCGGGCGTCATCCGGATCGTTGGGCGCGCACAGAACCGGCTCGTTGACCTCGGCCAGGTCGATCTCGATGACTTCGCTGTATTCGGCATCGGCATCGGCAGCCAGCAGTTCCGGGTTGGCGATCCAGGCTTCCATGGCGCGCGCGCGGCGCTCCAGGGTACGGGGATCACCGTAGCCTTCCTCGATCATCCAGCGCAGCAGGGTGATGTTGGACTGCAGGTACTCGGTGATGGACTCGGGCGACAGCTTGATGGTGCAGCCGGCAGCGGAACGCTCGGCGGAGGCATCGGACAGCTCGAACGCCTGCTCCACGGTCAGGTCTTCCAGGCCTTCGATCTCGAGGATGCGGCCGGAGAAGATGTTCTTCTTGCCCTTCTTCTCGACGGTCAGCAGGCCCTTCTGGATGGCGTAGTAGGGGATGGCATGCACCAGGTCACGCAGGGTGATCCCGGGCTGCATCTTGCCCTTGAAGCGCACCAGTACCGACTCGGGCATGTCCAGCGGCATCACGCCGGTGGCAGCGGCGAAGGCCACCAGGCCCGAACCGGCCGGGAAGGAGATGCCGATCGGGAAGCGGGTGTGGGAATCGCCACCGGTGCCGACGGTGTCGGGCAGCAGCATGCGGTTCAGCCAGCTGTGGATGATGCCGTCGCCAGGACGCAGGGAGACACCGCCACGGGTACGGATGAAATCCGGCAGGGTGTGGTGGGTCTTGACGTCGATGGGCTTGGGATAGGCCGCGGTGTGGCAGAAGGACTGCATCACCAGGTCGGCGGAGAAGCCCAGGCAGGCCAGGTCCTTCAGCTCGTCACGGGTCATCGGGCCAGTGGTGTCCTGGGAACCGACGGTGGTCATCTTCGGCTCGCAGTAGGTGCCGGGGCGCACGCCCTCGACGCCGCAGGCCTTGCCGACCATCTTCTGCGCCAGGGTGTAGCCCTTGGTGCTCTCGGCCGGCTGGTCCGGCTTGTTGAACAGGTCGGACGGGCCCATGCCCAATTCGGCGCGCGCCTTCTCGGTCAGGCCGCGGCCGACGATCAGCGGGATACGGCCGCCGGCGCGGACTTCGTCCAGCAGCACGGGGGTCTTGAGTTCGAAGGTGGCGACGATTTCATCGCTGCCATGGCGGGTGACCTTGCCAGCCTTGGGATAGACGTCGATGACGTCGCCCATTTCCAGGGCGGACACATCGAACTCGATCGGCAGGGCGCCGGCGTCTTCCATGGTGTTGTAGAAGATCGGGGCGATCTTGGAACCGAAGCAGAAGCCGCCCGCGCGCTTGTTGGGCACGTAGGGGATGTCGTCGCCGAAGAACCACAGCACCGAGTTGGTGGCGGACTTGCGGGAAGAGCCGGTACCGACCACGTCACCGACGTAGGCGACCGGGAAGCCCTTGGCACGTACTTCCTCGATCTGCTTCAGCGGACCGATGCTGCCTTGCTGCTCGGGCACGATGCCGTCGCGAGCCATCTTCAGCATGGCCAGGGCGTGCAGCGGGATGTCCGGACGCGACCAGGCGTCGGGCGCGGGGGAGAGGTCGTCGGTGTTGGTTTCGCCAGGCACCTTGAACACGGTCAGGGTGTACTTCTCGGCGATTTCCGGACGCTTTTTGTACCACTCGCCTTCGGCCCAGGATTGCAGGACAGCCTTGGCGTGGGTGTTGCCGGCCTTGGCCTTCTCGGCCACGTCGTGGAAGGCGTCGAACATCAGCAGGGTGTGCTTGAGTTGTTCGGCGGCCACGGCGGCCAGTTCGGCATCGTCCAGCAGCTCGACCAGGGTGGCGATGTTGTAGCCGCCCTGCATGGTGCCCAGCAGTTCGGTGGCACGCTGCCTGGAGATCAGTGGGGACTGGGCCTCGCCCTTGGCGACGGCGGAGAGGAAGCCAGCCTTGACGTAGGCAGCTTCGTCGACGCCCGGCGGGACGCGGTTGGTAATGAGGTCGACGAGGAAGGCTTCCTCACCGGCAGGGGGATTCTTCAGCAGTTCGACCAGACCGGCCGTTTGCTCGGCGTTCAGCGGCTGGGGCACGATGCCCTGGGCGGCACGCTCTTCTACGTGGTTACGATAGGCTTCAAGCACGGGTTGACCCTCATCAGTGGTCCAATATTGCGTCCGGGGGCTGGCGCCCCGAAATGTATCCGGCAGGGTTTGACGGGGGAGGCTGCGGGCAGGACCACCGTCACGCCGGACGCACTCCGCTAGAAGCTGTTTTCAAAGTTTTACGCCGGCTGCTGCAAGGCAGGTCGGGCAGTTGGCGGTTGATGAGGCCGCCGCTGCCCGGAAGGTCGCCGGAAACTTTGCTCGTGACGCTTTGAAAACAGCTTCGTATCGGACATTGCGCCTATAAGGCTGCCTAATTCTACGCCAAGCCTCTGGCGAAGTTAAGCGCTGCGTTGTCGCATCGTGTGCGTCACGCTGTTAGACCTTGGCCGTAGTCTAGCGGCCCAGATGCGCGAAGCGCCCGGTGAAGGGCTTGGCGATGGGATAGGCCAGGTCGCCGTGCTTGCTGGTCCCCAGGCCCAGGTCGACCAGGGACTCGGCCAGCTTGACCGCGGCGCTCACGCCTTCGATCACCGGGACGCCGATGGCCTCGCTCAGGGCTTCGCGCAGATCGGCCATGCCGCCGCAGCCCAGCACGATGGCGCCGGCACCTTCCTCGTCACGCGCCCGGCGCCCTTCGGCGGCGATCAGCTCGATCAGGCTGTCGTCCGCGTCCTCCAGTGCCAGCACTGGCAGATCGATGCAGCGCACCGAGGTGCACAGCTCGGCGAAGCCATATCGCTGCAGCAGATGCTCGGCAATGATGCGCGTACGGGTGAGGGTGGTCACCACGGCGAAGCGGGTGGCCAGCAGGCTGGCCAGATGGAAGCCAGCCTCGGCGATGCCGAGCACTGGCCCCTTGGCCATTTCCCGTGCCGCGAGCAGGCCTGGATCGCCAAAGCAGGCGATGACATGGGCGGCGCAGCCGGCTTCGACGCCCTTGCGCATCTCCTCGATCACTCCGACCGCGGCTACCGCCTCGTCATAGTGACTTTCGATGGAGACCGGGCCGGCCTCGGGATTGCTGGCGAGAATGGTGGTACCTGGGCGGGCGATGGCCTGGGCTGCGCGGCCGATCTTGGCGGTCATGCCGGCACTGGTATTGGGGTTGATGACCTGAATCTGCATGGGACGCCTCAACTGCGTTTGAAGATGCTGCGGAAATCAGGCTCGGCGGCCACGGGCCGGTCGATCCTGAGGGATTCACGGATCAGGCGCAGGTGCTGCGCCATCCAGTCGCTGGCGGCCGCGCCCTGGCCCTCGGCGAGCAGGTCCAGCAGCTCGCCGTGCTGGCCGCAATCGCAGCCCAGGCTGTGGTGCGAACCATAGATGGCGATCAGCAGCGATGAGCGACTGGCTAGCTGGGCGACCTGCTCGGTCAGTACCTGATTGTCGGCCAGGGCCGCGAGTTCGACGTGGAAGCGCGCGGACAGCTGGATCGCCAGGCTGTGGCGCCCGCCATGCTGGGCCTCGTGCTCCTCGCTACAGAGCTGCCGCAAGGGAGCCAGTTGGGCGCTGTCGATCCGGGCGGCCACCAGGGGCATCAAGGCGGGTTCGATCAGTTGGCGCGCAGCCAGGATGTCCTGGGCTTCCTTGGCGGTGGGTTGGGCGACCTGGGCGCCGCGATTGGCGCGCAAGGTCACCAGCCGCTCCAGGGCCAGCCGCTGCAGCACCTTGCGAATGCCGGTTCGGCTGATGCCGAAGGTTTCCGCCAGGGTGTCTTCCGGCAGCCGAGTGCCTGGGGTCAGTCGATGCTCGACGATGGCGTCGAGAATGTCCTGGTAGATCCGCTCGTCCCGGGGAGAGGCGGCAACGGCGAGTGGTGAGGGGGCTGCACCCATGGGCTAACTCCGGCGATTTGGATGAATTGTATACAGAAATGCCGCGCGCGACGATGGGCGAGAAACACCACCCCTGTGCGCCAAGGTAGCGCCTGGCCGCCACCAAACGCCCCAAGGAAGTGCGTTTCAGGTAGCACTCTAAGACCCGTGGCAAAGCGCTTCATTCAGAAAATCTGTTGTAGAGCCAGGAAGTTAACGCCTTTCCCAAGTAACTGGCACGGTCTCTGCCTGGCGAATTGTATACAAGATCAGATAGGCCCCGTATGCAGGTGCCTGTCACCACGGAGGAGGCGATCCATGACCCAGCAGCGTCCCGCGGGCTATAGCCCACGTCTGTATAACGAAGATCTCGGGCCGGTCGAGCAGAAGTGGATCTGGTACAACATCTTCGCCTTCTGGATGAGTGACGTACACAGCGTCGGTGGCTACGTCTTCGCCGCCAGCCTGTTCGCCTTGGGCCTGGCCAGTTGGCAGGTGTTGATCGCCTTGCTGGTGGGCATCTGCATCATTCAGGTGATCGCCAATCTCGTCGCCCGGCCCAGTCAGCAAGCCGCCGTACCCTATCCGGTGATCTGCCGCCTGGCCTTCGGCGTCTTTGGCGCGAACATCCCGGCAGTGATCCGGGGCCTGATCGCAGTGGCCTGGTACGGCATCCAGACCTATCTCGCCTCCAGCGCGCTGATCATCGTGGTGCTCAGATTCTTTCCGGCCCTGGCCGCCTTTGGCGACACCAGCTTTCTGGGGCTGTCCTATCTCGGCTGGATGGGCTTCCTCACCCTTTGGGTGCTGCAGGCCTGCGTCTTCTGGGCGGGCATGGACTCCATCCGTCGTTTCATCGACTGGGCCGGTCCCGCGGTCTATGCGGTGATGTTCCTGCTCGCCGCCTGGATCGTCTGGCGCGCCGGCTGGAGCAACATCAGCTTCACCCTGGCGGAAAAGCAACTCACCGGCTGGGCCGCGTTCTGGCAGGTGATCATGGCTATCGCCCTGGTGGTGTCCTACTTCTCCGGTCCCACCCTCAACTTCGGGGACTTCAGTCGTTATTGCCGTTCCATGCAGGACGTGCGTCGCGGTAACTTTTGGGGCCTGCCGATCAACTTCCTGGCCTTTTCGCTGGTCACCGTGGTGATCGTCTCCGGCACCTTGCCGGTGTTCGGCGAGATGATCCACGATCCCATCGCCACCGTGGCCCGTATCGACAACACCACCGCCGTGCTGCTGGGTGCCTTCACCTTCATCACCGCTACCATCGGCATCAACATCGTCGCCAACTTCGTCTCACCCGCCTTCGACTTCGCCAATATGGCGCCCAGCAAGATCAGCTGGCGCGCCGGTGGCATGATCGCCGCGGTGGCCTCGATCTTCATCACGCCCTGGAATCTGTTCAACAATCCCGAGGTGATCCATTACACCCTGGACGTGCTGGCCTCCTGCATCGGCCCGCTGTTCGGCATCCTGCTGGTGGACTACTACCTGCTGCGCAAAGGACGGATCGAGGTCGCTGCCCTGTTCGACGACACCCCCGAGGGTGCCTACTGGTACAGCGGTGGCGTCAATTGGGTCGCAGTGCAGGCACTGGTGGCTGCCGCGCTGATCGGGCTGTGCTTCACCTTCGTGCCCTGGTTCAAGCCGATCGCCAATTTCGCCTGGTTTACCGGCTGCTTCCTCGGCGGGCTGTTCTTCTATGCCTTGAGTCGGCGCAGCGCCAATCCGCTGTCGGTCCGGGGCGCGGCGGCAGTGTGATCGACCCGCTGATCCTGCACGACCGGCACGGGTACCCGCGCCGGTCATCGGCGTTTCCGGCTAGACTAGGCGTTTTGCTCCAAGGCTTGCCGTCCATGCCCGCTCCTGTCATCAAGACGCCCTGCGTCGGCCTGTGCTCGACGATGTTCGGCGACCACGTCTGCCGTGGTTGCAAGAGATTCCACCACGAGGTGGTGAACTGGAATCTCTACAACGAGGACGAGCGCCGCGCCGTCTGGGCGCGTCTCGAACTGCTGCTGGTGCAGGTGGTGTCGGCCAAGGTCGATGTCTTCGATCCGGCCTTGCTGCGTCAGCAGCTGCAGCAGCGCAGCATCCGCTTCCGGCCGGACCAGTCGGAATATTGCTGGGCCTATCAGCTGCTGGCTCGCGGTGCGCGGCATATCCAGCAGCTGGATGCCTATGGTGTGCGCCTGCTGCCGGAATTTCGCGAGCGGCCACTGGCCGATCTGCGTGACGCCATCGACCGGGAATTTTTCCTGCTCTCCGAAGCCCACTACGACCGTTACATCGCCCCGCGCTTCCTGCTCGAAGGCGTGGACAGTCGCGTCTGAGCGCTGGCAGGCGAGCGGCGCTGCCCAGGCGCGCGCCTTTCTCTATAATGCGCGGCTTTTGCACGGGATTACGCTGATGTCCTTGCCCGAGATGAACGAATTCCTCGGTTGCCGTACGCCGGATGCCTGGGTCGAAGCCGCGCTGCAGGATCTGCCGACGCTGCTGCAGGACCATGCCAACAACGAGAAGAAGGCCGCCGGCGCCGCCTTCCACTATCTGTTCACCTATTCCAATCGCGCCGAACTGTCCTGGAAGATGTCGCGCATCGCCCGCGAGGAGCTGCGCCACTTCGAGCAGGTGCTGCAGATCATGAAGCGCCGTGGCATCAAGCACCGCAATGTCAGCTCGGCGCGTTACGCCGGCGCCCTACGCAAGCTCTGTCGCAATCACGAGCCCCTGAAGCTGACCGACAGCCTGGTGATCGGGGCCTTCATCGAGTGTCGCTCCTGTGAGCGCTTCGGCGCCGTGGCGCCCCACCTGGACGAGGAGCTGGGCAAGTTCTACAGCGGCCTGCTGGCCTCCGAGGCGCGGCATTTTCAGGACTATCTCAAGCTCGCCTACCTCTATGGCGAGCGGGACGACGTCGATGCCAAGATCGCCGAGGTCCGCGCGCTGGAAGTGGAGCTGATCAGCTCCAGCGACCGCGAGATGAGATTCCACAGCGGTATTCCAAGCGCTGCCTGAGTCGCGCTACTTGCAGGCCTTGGTCTGACCGACGTAGGGATTGCCGTGGCCCATGATGCAGGCCAGGCGCTGATTGCGCTGGCGCTCCCAGGCCTCGGGCGGGTACTGCTTGGTCCAGGCGCTGTAGAGCTGGCGGTCCTGCTTGGACAGGCGCAGGCCGTAGCGGTCGCTCATGTAGAAGTAGGTACGGGCGACCATGCCGCGGATCTCCGGGCGCGGCATGGCGGTCTTGGCCTTGAAGTCCACCACCATCTGGCAGGCGCCGTACTGGGTCGCCTTTTGCGGCAGCCAGCCAAAGGCGAAATTGCTGCGGTCGCCATTGACCTCGCCCACCACCGGCACCAGGTTGAAGAGGTCGGCCTCGGCCTTCTGGTACACCGGGTCCTTGGCCGTGCAGTTCTTGCGACCGCCTTTCTGCCAGCACTGGCGCTGGTGGCCAATCACCCAGGCGGGGACGATGTGTTCCCATTCGATGCGGCTGGCGCGCTGGGCGCTCTTGCGCGGGATGTAGCCACAGCTCTTGAGATCCACGGTCTTGCCGCTGTAGTGGCAACCGCAGTAGAAGTCCACGCCCTGCTTGGCATAGACCTTGGCTGCGACCACCTTGGCTTCGCTGAAGGTACGGGGCGGTTGAGGCGTCGCCAGGGCGCTCAGGGACGCCAGGGTCAAACAGAACAGCAGGGCAGAGCGCAACGACATGGAGAATCCGTCCGAAAAAGCGCGGATACTACCGACCCGCACAGGGTCGCGATGTGACTGGGTTCACTGGAAGCCGTCCCGCATCGCACCGCTGGTGAAGCGGAACCCGATTCGATATCAACGACTTAGAGGTAAGGCATGGCAGCCTGGGACATCTTCTGCACGGTGGTGGACAACTATGGCGACGCAGGCATCACTTGGCGCCTGGCCCATCAGTTGGTGGCCGAACACGACCAGCAGGTCCGCCTCTGGATCGACGACCTCTATCCCCTGGCGCGCATCCAGCCCGGCGTGGACAGAGCCGCCGAACAGCAATGGCACCGGGGGGTGGAAGTCCGGTTATGGCGTCCCGACTGGGCCGACGCCGAATCCGGTGACGTGGTGGTGGAAGCCTTCGCCTGTCAGTTGCCGGAAGGTTTCGTCACGGCCATGGCGCGCCGCAACGAGCGCCCGCTATGGCTCAATCTGGAGTACCTGAGCGCCGAGGAGTGGATCGAAGGCTGCCACGGCTTGCCTTCGCTGCAGCCCACCGGACTCAACAAGTATTTCTTCTTTCCCGGCTTCACTCCCAAGGTGGGCGGGCTGTTGCGTGAGCGCGGACTGCTCGGCGAGCGCGACGGCTTCGTCGCCGATCCTGCGGCCGCGGCGGCCTATCTCGCCGGCCTGGGCGTCCAGCGTCAAGCGGGCGAGCGGCTGTTCTCGCTGTTCGCCTACGAGAATCCCGCACTGATCGACTGGCTCGATGCCCTCAGCGCGGCAACCCAGCCCACCTGTCTGCTGGTGCCCGAGGGCCGGGTACTGGCCAACGTCGCCGCCTGGCTGGGGGTCGACTGGCTCAAGGCCGGTGATAGCCATCACCGGGGCGCGTTACGGGTGCAGGTACTGCCCTTCGTTTCCCAGCAGGCCTACGACCGACTGCTCTGGTGTTGCGATTTCAACGCCATTCGCGGTGAGGACTCCTTCGTTCGTGCGCAGTGGGCCGCGCACCCCTTCGTCTGGCACATCTATCCGCAGGAGGAGGACGCGCACTTCGTCAAACTGGAGGCCTTTCTCGGGCGCTATACCGAGGCCGCCTCGCCTGAACTGGCAGCGGCGGTCACCGCCTTCTGGCTGGCCTGGAACGGCCGCGGTGACCTGGCCGCAGCCTGGTCAGCCCTGGAGGCGCAAGGGGCGGCGTGGCGTCTGCTGGCGCGTGATTGGAGCGATCGGATGGCTTCTCACAGCGATCTTGCTGCCAGCCTGGTGCATTTCCACTCAGATTGGCTATCATATGGCGCCTCGAAATCCCGTTCTTCCATCCATACGGATAACCGCATGAAAACCGCACAAGAGTTCCGTGCCGGCCAAGTGGCCATGATCGACAACGCTCCCTGGGTCATCCAGAAAGCTGACTACAACAAGTCCGGCCGTAACGCTGCAGTGGTCAAGATGAAGCTGAAGAGCCTGCTCTCCGGCAGCGCGACCGAGACCGTCTTCCGTGCCGACGACAAGCTCGAGCCGGTCATCCTGGATCGCAAGGAAGTGACCTATTCCTACTTCGCCGATCCCCTGTACGTCTTCGTCGACGCCGACTACAACCAGTACGAAGTCGAGAAGGACGACCTGGGCGAAGCCCTGGCCTTCATCGAAGACGGCATGACCGACGTCTGTGAAGCTGTGTTCTACAACGATCGCGTCATCTCCATCGAGCTGCCGACCACCATCGTGCGCCAGATCGCCTACACCGAGCCGGCCGTTCGCGGCGATACCTCGGGCAAGGTCATGAAGACCGCTCGCCTGAACAACGGCTACGAGCTGAAGGTATCCGAGTTCTGCGATATCGGTGATCACATCGAGATCGACACCCGTACCAACGAGTACAAGTCGCGCGCCAAGGTCTAAACCAGGCGTCTCGATAAAAAGCCCGGCTCGCCGGGCTTTTTGCTGTCTGGGCGCCGGTGTCGTAGCGCCCGGCTGACCTCTCCGTACCCATTCATCCCTGGATAGTGCTGCTGTGGAATTGCTGCCTGAGCTTTTGATCGATGTCGTCCTCGGCGCGGTGCTGGGCGTGGTGGGTGGCCTGTTCGGCATCGGCGGTGGGTTGATCGCCATTCCGGTGCTGGCCCTGCTGTTCGGCCTCGACCAGCAACTGGCCCAGGGCACCGCCCTGGTGATGGTGGTGCCCAACGTGCTGCTGTCGGTCTACAAGTACAACCAGCGCAATCGTATCGACTGGCGTCGCGCCGCCTTGCTGGCGGGCGCGGGCATGGTCTCGGCACTGGTAGGCACCGTGCTGGCGGTATCCCTGGACGCCCGCTCGATGCGTCACGGCTTCGTGGGCTTCCTGCTGCTGCTGGTCCTCTACAACCTCTGGCAGCTCTATCGCCGCGGTCAGCCGCCCTTGACCGCGCCCAGCCGGCTGGGCCTCGGCGTGCTGGGGTTGGTGGCTGGTCTGGTCGGTGGCCTGTTCGGCGTGGGCGGCGCGGTCATCGCCACCCCGATCCTGGCCGGCGTCATGGGCATGACCCAGGTCGCGGCCCAGGGCATGTCCCTGGCCATGGCGCTGCCCACCACGGGTGTCACCCTGGCCAGCTACGCCTGGCACGGCGAGGTGGATTGGCACGTGGGCATCCCGCTGGCGGTGGGTGGGCTGCTCAGTGTGAGCTGGGGCGTGCGCCTGGCCCACCAGCTTCCCGAGCGGCTGCTACGCCTGCTGTTCTGCGGTTTCCTGCTGCTGTGTGCGGTGCTGCTGGCGCTGCGCTGACTATTGCCGAAAGCCTTCGGCGATGTGCTCGGCGAGGGTGTCGATGATCGGCGAGGCGCTGCGGGGATTGCGCAGCAGTTCGATGGAGCAGGCGGGCAGGTCCGGCATGCCATCGGCTTCGCTCAGCCGCCGCAGCTCATTGGGCAGCAGGCTTTCCAGTTGCGCGGTGACCGCCAGGCCCGCCTTGACGATGCCCAGCAGCGCCGCCAGGCTCGGGCTGCTGTAGGCCAGGCGATAGCCGCGTTCACGAGTGTCCAGCGCACGCCGGGCCCATTCGCTGAGAAAGCACGAGGTATTGAACATGGCCAGGGGCAGCGGGTCACGCTGATGGACATCGAAGCCGGGCGCCTCGGCCCAGATGAAGCGCTCCCGGCGCAGCGGCAGCCCGATCTCGTTGCCAGGCTCGCGGGTAACGATGGTCAGATCCAGGTCCTGGCGCTGCAGTAGGCCGGCGCTGGGCTCGCAGTGCACGTCCACCTGCACCAGCGGGTAGGCCTTGGCGAAGCCTGCGAGAATCCCTGGGATGAACCTCATGACATAGTCGTCCGGCGTGCCGATGCGCACCGTACCCACCATGTGCGGCGCACGCAGGGTCGTCATGACTTCGCCGTGCAACTTGAGGATTCGCCGGGCATAGCCCAGCAGAATCTGGCCTTCCGCCGTCAGCCGTACCTAGCGCCCATCTCGCTCGAACAGCCGGCGCTGCAGCAGGTCGTCTTCCAGCTTGCGCATCTGCATGCTCACTGCGGACTGCGTACGGTTGACCACTTCGGCCGCACGGGTGAAGCCGCCCTGATCGGCAATAGCGACAAAGGTACGCAGCAGATCGGTCTCTATGCTCGGATAATTCATGGCATCAACCAGATGAATGGGTTACATCAGAAGGATTCGTTGGATTGATGTTATCCGGGCTTTCAGACCTGAGCCATACCCTTGGAAAAGGAGATTCACCATGGCTCAGCTCGCTCACCACAGTCATTCGTCCACTCGCGTCCGTGAGTTTCCGGACGTCAGGTTTCGTTTGCGTCGGATCCTGGTCTGGCTGCAGCGGGCAGTGCAGGTCTCCCGTCAGCGCCGGGCCCTCTATCGGCTGGATGAAGGCGCACTGCACGACCTGGGTCTGAGCCGCGCTGATGCCTGGCAGGAGGCCGACAAGCCGTTCTGGCAGCAGCCTGCAGAGGAGGGCGACCGCCAATCCTGCTAGGGTGGAGGATCACCTCTTTAAGCAGGAGCTCGGATGGATAGCCTTTCCCTGCGCGAGGCCCGGCGCCTGGCCTTGCGTGCCCAGGGTTTCGGTAGCCAACCCAAGGGCGGCGCCGGCCTGGCCGCCCTGTACCGCCAGGGTGCACGCCTCAACGTGCTGCAGATCGACTCGGTCAATGCCCTGGTCCGCTCGCACTATCTGCCGCTGTTCAGTCGCCTGGGACGCTATGACCTTGCCGACTTCGACGCCCTGGCCTGGGGCTCGGGCAGGGCGCGACAGCTCTATGAATGCTGGGCCCATGAAGCCTCCCTGGTGCCTGCGGAGGTCTGGGCCGAATTGCGCTGGCGCCGTGAGCTGGCCCGTCAGGGCATCGGCATCTATCGGCAGCTGGCGCGTTTCGCGGCCGAGCAGCCGCAGCTGGTGGCCCAGACCCTGGAGGCGGTGGTGCAGCGCGGCGCCCTGGGCGCCGGCAGCCTGGCGAAGCGGGTCGATCAGGCCGGTCCCTGGTGGGATTGGAGCCCGGGCAAGCTGGCGCTGGAGTGGCTGTTTGCCGCCGGCGAGGTCACGGTGGCTGGGCGGCGGGGCTTCGAGCGGCTCTATGACCTGCCGGAGCGGGTCCTGCCGGCGGCGACCCTTGCCGCGCCTGCGCCGACACCGGAGGCGGCGCGCCGGGCACTGCTGCTGCGCAGCGCCAGAGCCCTGGGCGTAGCGACCGAGGTCCAGCTGCGTGACTATTTTCGATTAAGTCCGGCCGAGGCCCGTCAGGGCATCGCCGAATTGCAGGAGGAGGGCGGCTTGCGGCCTATTCAGGTACAGGGCTGGGCGAAGCTCGCCTATGTCGCGAACACTCCAAGCCCCGGGCGGCCGGTAAGCGCCGCGGCGCTGCTGTCGCCCTTCGACTCCCTGGTCTGGGAGCGTGAACGTACCGAGCAGTTATTTGGTTTCCGCTATCGACTGGAGATCTATACACCTGCGCCCAAGCGGGTCTATGGCTACTACGTGTTGCCCTTTCTCTATCACGAACGCCTGGCGGCGCGAGTGGATCTACGGGCTGAGCGAGCGGCCTCACGGCTGGCGGTGCATGCCGTGCACCTGGAGCCGGCGGGGCTGGATGACGAGGGCTGCGATGCCTTGGCAGGACAGTTGCGTGCGCTGGCGGACTGGCTGGGCCTGGCGGAGGTAGCGCTGCATGGTCCGGCCAGCCTGCTGCAGGAGGCACTGGCGCGGCACTAGGAGGTCGCCGCGCAGGCGACCTCCCGACCTCGACTCAGCGGCGAATGCCCTTGAGGGTCTCGGCGATCATGAAGGCCAGTTCCAGGGACTGGTCGGCGTTCAGGCGCGGGTCGCAGTGGGTATGATAGCGATCGGAAAGGGCGTCCTCGGTAACCGGACGGGCGCCACCGATGCACTCGGTGACGTTCTGGCCGGTCATCTCGATATGGATGCCGCCGGCATAGGTGCCCTCGGCCTTGTGTACCCGAAGAATTCCTTGACCTCGCCCAGCACGCTGGCGAAATCCCGGGTCTTGTAACCGCTGGACGCCTTGATGGTGTTGCCGTGCATGGGGTCGGAACTCCACAGCACCTGGCGGCCCTCGCGCTCCACGGTCTGGATCAGGCGCGGCAGGTGATCGCCGACCTTGCCCACGCCCATGCGCACGATCAGGTTGAGACGACCCGGATCGTTCTCGGGGTTGAGGGTGTCGATCAGCCGGATCAGGTCTTCGCTGGTGGTGGAGGGACCGACCTTGACGCCAATGGGGTTGTTCACGCCGCGCAGGAATTCGACGTGGGCACCGTCAGGCTGGCGGGTGCGGTCGCCGATCCAGAGCATGTGCGCGGAGCAGTCATACCAGTCGCCGGTCAGGCTGTCGCGGCGGACGAAGGCTTCCTCGTAGTTGAGCAGCAGCGCCTCGTGGGCAGTGAAGAAATTGGTTTCTTTGACCTGGGGCGCGGTGTCCAGGCCACAGGCGCGCATGAACGCGAGGGTCTCGTCGATGCGATCCGCCAACTGGTGGTAGCGGTCGGCCAGGGCCGAATTGGCGATGAAG
The DNA here is from genome assembly GCF_001518815.1 of Pseudomonas oryzihabitans. NCBI lineage: Bacteria > Pseudomonadati > Pseudomonadota > Gammaproteobacteria > Pseudomonadales > Pseudomonadaceae > Pseudomonas > Pseudomonas oryzihabitans. The sequence goes on along the minus strand of NZ_CP013987.1, from coordinate 2,532,910 downwards.
TCCAGGTTCCAGCGATGCACCTGGTGCAGGTCGGCGAAACCGCCCTGGGCGAAGGCGCGCAACAGGTTGAGGGTCGCGGTGGACTGGTTGTAGGCCTGGATCAGGCGCTGCGGATCCGGGATACGGCTGCCTTCGGTGAAGTCGATGCCATTAACGATATCGCCACGGTAGGCGGGCAGGGAGATGCCATCCTGGACCTCATCGTTCGAAGAACGCGGCTTGGCGAACTGCCCGGCCATGCGGCCAACCTTGACCACCGGGCAACCGGCAGCGAAGGTCATGACCACGGCCATCTGCAGCAGCACCTTGAAGGTGTCGCGAATCTTGCCGGCGGAGAATTCGAAGAAGCTTTCCGCGCAATCACCACCCTGCAACAGGAAGGCCCGGCCCTGGGTGACCTCGGCGAATTGCCGGCGTAGTTCGCGGGCTTCGCCGGCAAACACTAGCGGCGGATAGCCGGCGAGGGTGCGCTCGACGTCGGCGAGGCGGGCGTGATCGGGGTATTCGGGCTGCTGCTGGATGGGCAGGCCTCTCCAGCTGGTGGGGCTCCAGGGCGCGGACATGGCTCTCTCTGCGGTGGTTCGATGAAGCCTTTCATACTAACCGATGAAGGGTGTAACGCTCGATAGACAGTGCCCATCGCAGCTACCATGGGCGCCTATAGAGGAGGGCGGTGATGGCCGAGACGGAAGTGTTGCTGGAAGAGGTCGTCGATGACCATGGCCGGATCCGGGTGGTGGAGGTGGGGCCCTATCGCTTCCTGGAGTTCGGCGAGGAGGTGGAGCAGAGCTGCGTCTTCACCGCGGACCCCGCCTGGCTGGAATACGACTACAACCGCGCCATGCTGCTCGGCGCGCTCTGCCACCCGCAGCCGCGACGGGCGCTGTTTCTCGGGCTGGGCGCCGGCACCCTGACCCAGGCCTGCCTCAAGTGGCTGCCCCTGGAGGCGGTGGAAGCCCTGGAGCTGCGCCCTGCGGTGCCACGCCTGGCGCGCCAGCATCTGGGCCTCGACGAGGACCCGCGCCTGGCCATCCGCATCGGCGATGCCCTGGACCTGCTCGACAGCGCGGCGCCTGCCGATCTGATCTTTGTCGATCTCTATACCGATGTCGGTCCGTCCAGTGCCCATCTGGCCTGGCGCTTCCTGGAAAACTGCCAGGCCAAGCTCAATCCCGGCGGCTGGCTGATGATCAACCAGTGGAGCGCCACCGACGGCAAGCCCCTGGGCGCCGCGCTGCTGCGCGGGCTGTTCCGCCATCATTACTGGGAGTGCCCGGTGGTGGAAGGCAATGTCATCCTGCTGGTGCCGGCCAGTCTGGAACAGGAGCTGGACCAGCCCGAGACGCGGCGGCGCGCAAGGGAGTTGACCCCGCAGATAGGCTTCGATGTGGAGTCCTACCTGGACAACTTGCGTGCGGCAACCTGACCATCAAGATAGACCAAGGTTCTCTGGAGAAATGTCCAGGGTTCGGGTATTATTCGCCCCGGTCTTTTTGACCTTCCGTTCAGGAACTGCATTCTCCCGGTCCGCCACCATGGCCACGCCGGTCGTGCGTTCGCCCGACGGCGAACAATCCTAGACGCTTCACCCCCTTTCATCCGCTATTTCGCAAAAAGCTCACACCTTGGCTGCCTGGGCGACTTCGGTCATTCGGATAAGCGCAGCTCTTGGCTTTGGGGTCTTTGCGAAGCACACGAGGCAAGACAATGACCCAGGACATCAGCAATTTCGCTGCGCTCAATCTCAATCCCGCCATCCTCGCCGCCATCAAGGCCGTCGGCTACGAAGAGCCGTCGCCCATCCAGTCGCAGTCCATTCCGGTGATCCTCGCCGGCCACGACATGATCGGCCAGGCGCAGACCGGTACGGGTAAGACCGCAGCCTTTGCTCTGCCGCTGCTCTCGCAGCTCGACCCGTCCCGTCGTGAACCCCAGATTCTGGTGCTGGTTCCTACCCGTGAACTGGCCCTGCAGGTCGCTACCGCCTGCGAAACCTATTCCACCGAGATGCCCGGCGTGAAGGTCGTGGCCCTCTACGGCGGCGCGCCCATGGGGCCGCAGTTGAAGTCCCTGCGCATGGGTGCCCAGGTACTCGTCGCTACCCCCGGCCGCCTGTGCGACCACCTGCGCCGTGACGACAACCTGCTGGCCACCGTTCAGCGTCTGGTGCTCGACGAGGCCGACGAGATGCTCAAGCTGGGCTTCATGGACGACCTCGAATTCATCTTCGAGGCCATGCCGGAAACCCGCCAGACCGTACTGTTCTCGGCGACCCTGCCGCCGTCGATCCGTGCCATCGCCGAGCGTCACCTCAAGGAGCCGCAACACGTCCGCATCGCGGCCAAGACCCAGACCGTCGCCCGCATCGAGCAGGCGCACCTGATGGTCCATGCCGACCAGAAGCCGGCCTCGGTGCTGCGCCTGCTGGAAGTGGAAAACTTCGACGCCCTGATCGCCTTCGTGCGGACCAAGCAGGCGACCCTGGATCTGGCTGAACTGCTGGAACGCCAGGGCTATCGCGTCAGCGCCCTGAACGGTGACATGCCCCAGGCCCAGCGCGAGAAGACCATCGAATCCCTCAAGGACGGTTCGCTGGACATCGTGGTCGCCACCGACGTCGCGGCCCGTGGCCTGGACGTGGCGCGCATCACCCACGTGCTGAACGTGGACATGCCCTACGATCCCGAATCCTACGTGCACCGTATCGGCCGTACCGGTCGTGCCGGGCGTGAAGGCCGCGCGCTGCTGCTGGTCACCCCGCGCGAGCGTCGCATGCTGCAGGTCATCGAGCGCGTGACCGGTCAGCGGGTTGGCGAGATCCGTCTGCCCGACGCCGAAGCCGTGCTGGAAGCTCGTATCTCCCGTCTGGCCGATGGCGTGGGTTCGCTGCTGGCCGATGCCGACGCCACCCACGGCGCGCTGCGTCAGGAGCTGTGCGAGCGTCTGCAGTGTGATCCTTCCACCCTGGCGGCGGCGCTGCTGGCCAAGCTGACCAGCGGCCGTGCCCTGGACCTGGAGTCGGTGCGCCGTGAGCAGCCGCTGACCCCCGGCGCCGGCCGTGGCGAGCGTCCCCGTGGCGAGCGCAGCGAGCGTGGCGAACGCCCTGATCGTGGCGGCGAGCGCGGCGAGCGTCCCGATCGTGGTGAGCGTCGTCCGATGCAGCCCCTGCCGGAAGGCCGCGTCCGCTGCCGCACCGCCCTGGGCGCGCGCGATGGCGTTGCTGCCAAGAACCTGCTGGGTGCCATCATCAACGAAGGCGGCATGGATCGCGAGGCCATCGGCCGCATCCAGATCCGTGACTCCTTCAGCCTGGTGGAGCTGCCCGAGGAAAACCTGGAGCGTCTGCTGACCAAGCTCAAGGACACCCGCGTGGCGGGCAAGGCCCTGCGCCTGCGTCGTTATCGCGAGGATTGATCCCCGCGGTCACATGAAAAAGCCCCGGATATCCGGGGCTTTTTTCTGCCTGCAGGAAAGCGGTCGGCTAGAAGATCACCTTGTCCTTGAGCTTCTCCGCCGCCAGCTGCAGCGCCTGGATGACCCGCTCCTTGTCGTAGTTCTGGATGTTGTTGGTATCCAGGTACATGGAGAAGCCCGGCAGCTCGTGCTCGACATAGCTGGGCGAGGCGCCCAGGTCGCGCCGGAAGTCGACCACCTGGTAGATCTGTACCGGCTTGCTGAAGCCCTTGACGGTGATCCAGCTCTTGTCACGGCACATGATGGTGTCCTTGATCAGCGAGTAGGTCTCGTGGCTGATCAGGATCTCGCCGGCGTCCGCAGCGTTTTCCAGGCGGCTGGCCAGGTTCACTTCGCGACCGATGATGGTGTAGTCCATGCGCGTGCTGGAGCCGAAGTTGCCGACCGTGCAGTAACCGGTGTTCAGGCCCATGCGGATTTCCAGGGGCTTGTTGATGCCCTGGCTGCGCCACTGCTGGCGCAGCACCTTCATGTGCTTGCGCATGGCGATGGCCATGGAGACCGCGGCCACGGCGTCCTTCTTGGCGCCCTGGCTGTTGGCGTCGCCAAAGAACACCATGACGCAGTCGCCAACGAACTTGTCGATGGTCCCGCCGTATTTCACGGCGATCTTCGACATTTCGTTGAGGTAGTTGTTGAGCATGTCGGTGAGGGCTTCGGCCTCGAGTTCTTCGGACAGCTCGGTGAAGCCCTTGATGTCGGAGAAGAACACCGTGATTTTCTTGCGCTGGGTACCCAGGGCGATGTGCTGCTTGCCGGTGAAAATGGACTCCCACACCTGAGGGGAGAGGTATTTCGCCAGGTTGTGCGCGAGGATCGCGGACTTCTCCTGCTCGCGCTTGAGGTCGTCGTTGATCTGTATGAGGCGCTTGCGCTGCCGATGCAGGAAGTAACCGGTCCCCCAGAGGTGCAGCATGGTGCCCACCACGCTGGTGACGGCCACCAGTAGCGGACTGGTGAGGTCGACGCCCTGGAAGAAGGTGGCACTGCCCAGCGCCGCGGCACTGGTGGCGAATAGCAGGCAGAGACCGAGCAGGCGCGGACCGCCTCGCAACATGCTGGTGTAGCCCAGCATGAACAGCAGCATCAGGGTGGGCATCAGCGGGAAGCGCAACACCACCGCGGCCATGCCGACATGGATGGCATCGATGGCGGCCAGCAGGATATCGGTCTGGGCGCCACGATCGCGCCTGAGCTTCAGGCTCAGGGTCTGGGCCACATGGGGATAGAGCAGGGCATAGGGGATCAGCCACAGGCCCACGGCATCGGCTTGGGTGTAGTAACCCGCGGTGACGCTGGCGGCGGCGATCAGATAGGCGAATACCCGAGCGTAGTAGACGCCCAGGCTGTCACCGGATGCAGCGAGGAACCGGTTGAGCGCAAACTTCATCTGTCGGGTCCGTTTCGAGAAAGGCGAGAGGTCGGGATAACTCCGTTCGCGACGATGAAAGCGGCCGGGTTTTCTAGCTGTCGCGATCTTAGCTGACCGCCTGGGTGGCGGCCAAGAATGTCAGCAATTCCGCTGCTGTGACATCGAAAATCACCAGTCGTCCCTGGGGTACACTGCGGCATCTTTACAGGAGAGACGCTATGGATGCCCTCGCAGCCCTTTGCAACCGCGCCTCGGTCGGTCGCCTGACCGAACCGGGCCCCACCCCCGAGCAACTCGAGACACTGCTGCGCGCCGCGGACCGTGCCCCGGACCACAAGCTGCTGCGCCCCTGGCGGCTGATTCTGGTGTCTGGCGAGGATCGAGCCGCCCTCGGTGAGCTCTATGCCGAAGCCCTGCGTCGCCGCGAGCCCGAGGCGGATGCTGCCGCCCTGGACAAGGCCCGACGCATGCCGCTGCGGGCACCCCTGGTGATCGCCGTCGTCGCCGCGCCCCAGGAGCACCCCAAGGTGCCCCTGCAGGAGCAGATCATCACCGCTGGCTGCGTCGCCCACGGTCTGGTCAATGCGGCCTTCGCCCTGGGCCTGGGCGCGGTTTGGCGCTCCGGTGAATTCAGCTACGACGCCTGGGTGCTGCAGGGCCTGGGGCTGACCGATAACGAGCAGTTGGTGGGCTACATCTACCTGGGCACGCCGGAGGTGGCGCCGCGAGTTCCGGCGGCGCGCGATCTGAGCGCCCAGGTCAGCCATTGGCCAGGACCGGCCTGAGTGGCAAGGTGACGGTAGCGAGAAAGCCGCCGTCCGGGTGGTTGCTCAGGTGCAGCTCGCCACCATGGCGCTCAACGGCACGCCGGGCGATGGCCAGGCCCAGGCCGTAGCCAGTGGCCTGCTGCTGGTCCGAGCGAAAGAAGGGCTCGCCCAGGCGCGGTAGGTCCTCGGCCCTGACGCCGGGGCCGTGGTCGCGCACCTGGATGCGCACTTCCCCCTCCGCCACTGCCGCGGAGATGACGATGGGCCGTGTTGGCGGATTGAACCGCAGGGCATTGCGCAGCAGATTGTCCAAGGCGCGTTCCAGCACATCGGGCCAACCGTCCAGGCGCAGGGCGAGGGGAACGTCCAGTTCGATCCGCTGCTGAGGCGCGCTGAGCTGGGCATCCTCGACCAGGCCTTCGAGCAGCGGGTGCAGTTCCAGCTGCTCGGGTGGGCCCGGATCCGCTTCCTGGCGGGCGAGGGCGAGAATCTCGCCGATCAGGGTTTCCAGGCGATCGCATTCCAGGGTGAGGCGCGGCCACATGTTGCCCAGGTCGTGGGGATCGGAGCGTTCGGCCAGTGCCAGGGCGATGCGCAGGCGTGCCAGGGGTGAACGCAATTCGTGGGACACATCGCGCAGCAGCTGGCGCTGGCTGTCGATCAGGCGCTGCAGGTGGGCGCCCATCCGATTGAAGTCTCCGGCCAGCACGCCCAGTTCGTCCTTGCGGCGCGCAAGACGCGCCAGGGTGTCCTGCTGATAGGCGGTCTGGCCGAGATCGTGCACCGCGCGCCGCAGGTGATTGAGCGGCCGGGTCAGGCTCAGGGTCAGCAGCAGGCTGAAGAGGGTCAACACCACGGTGGCGATGGCCAGCATGCCGACCGGCCAGAACAGACTCTGACGGCGCCAGGCGCCTAGCTCGGGCGTGGGCAGGTGATAGATGAACAGGTAGTTCTGGCCACTGGAACTGGTGTATTCGTCGGTCAGCCGTCGCCAGGGCAACGGACGGTTTGGATCGCGGGCGCCGGGGCCGGGGCGCTGCTGACGCTGCGGCTGGTCAAGATCCTGGTCGAAGATGCGCGGTGGCAGGGTGCCGCGCACCAGGGGCGAGCCGTTCTCGCCCAGCACCAGCACATCGATGCCGTAGCGGCCTTTGCGCTGTTCGAGCAATCCTTGGGCGGCGGCGGGGCCTTCGTTTTCATAGCGTTGCACCCACTGTTCGGGCAGGTCGCGCAAGCCGGGATGCTGCGCGAGGATCCAGGAGTCCTGATCGGCCAGGTGGCCGAGCAGCATGGTCAGGCCCACCGCGGACAGGATGGCCAGCCAGAAGGTGGCGAAGATGCGCCAGAAGAGAGAGCGAAAAACCATGCGGTCGCCTTGAAGCCTGCTTTTATCCTGTTGCGGGTCGGCCAGACTGCGTCGGAAAGGCCTGGGTCGTCAGCCCGGTCGGAGTGCTCACTTGCCAGTGGTAACCGTGAGCGCAGGTCCGATCCGCTTTTTCAGGTGTTTTCGCGGGGCCGCCTAGCCTTGTCTGACTCTAACGCGCGAGATTGGGGGCAGGCTCTTGGTTGGGCGCTGCGCCGAGGACCATCGGCGCAGCGGGTGGGAATTACGAGGACTTGTGGTCCTGCTTCCACTGCTGGAACTCGGCCCACTCCTTGGCGCGATCCTCCCGCTTCTTTTCCATTTCGTCGAAGCGCTTCTGCTGATCGGGCTTGAGGAGGGCGCGAATGGACTGACGAGTCTTGTCGCGGTTGCCATCCAGCTGATCATGCAGGGCCTTGCGCTGATCCTCGGGCAGCTTGTCGAGATAGCTTTTGACGATCTCGCGCTGCTGCTGACGCTCTTCGCCCATCAGCTTACCGACCTGCTCGCGTTGCTCGGCGGTGAGCTTGAGGTCGCGCAGAGGGCCGTCGCCACGGGGGCCGCCATCCATCAGCTTGCCGTGGGGCGGCGGGGTGATGTCAGGGCCGTCCTGGGTGGCGGCCAGGGTCAGGGTCGGCAGCAGGGCGGCGAACAGCACGGCGGGCATGAGCTTGCGCATCGGGGAAATCTCCTTGGGATGACCGGTGCAATACCGGATGGGCCCAGTCTAGGAGCAGGGGGAGTCAGTGGCGGTCAGCGGGCGTAAAGAGGGGGTAAAGGCGACGTGGCGGTGCTAGACGCTGTAGTAGTAGCCGCGACCGCGCAGCGCCAGGATGCGTGGACGGCCATCGGCGTGGCTACCGAGCTTGCGCCGCAGATTGCTGACGTGCATGTCCAGGCTGCGATCATAGAGTGTCAGCTTGCGACCGAGTGCCACCTGGGCCAGGGCCTGCTTCTCCAGGGGTTCTCCGGGCTGGCGTAGCAGGGCTTCGAGGATGCGACTCTCGGTGAGGGTGAGGGTGATCTCGGTTTCGCCGATGTTGGCCACGCCCCGTGCCAGGCTCAGCGACAGGTCGCCCAGTTGCAGGCGTGCTGCCGGCTGGGCCGGATGGCTGCGCCTGAGGATGGCCCTCAGGCGCGCGGTGAGTTCGCGCGGATCGCAGGGTTTGGCCAGGTAGTCGTCGGCGCCCAGCTCCAGGCCGAGGATCCGGTCCAGCGGCTCGCCCCGTCCCGAGAGCATCAGCACCGGCAGTTGCGGATGATCGCTACGCAGCTGCTTGAGCAGCTCCAGGCCACTGCCGTCGGGCAGCATCACGTCCAGCACCACGACGTCCGGCGTCGCGTCGCGCAACTGGATGCGCGCGTCGCTGCCGGCGTGGCAGGCGGTGACCTCGAAGCCTTCCTGTTTCAGCCAGGCGCCGAGCAGCTCGCACAGCTCCTGATCATCGTCGATCAGCAGAATCTGACTCATGGAATCAATCTCGCGGTTCATCCATCGGTTGCAGATGGCGCGCCAGATAGAGGCCCTGACCGAGCATGAATACCAGGGTCATCGCCAGGCTGCCGAAGACCTTGAAGTCGACCCAGAAGCTTTCGTAGGTGAAGGCCACATAGAGATTCGCGCAGCCGCAGACGATGAAAAAGATGATCCAGGCGATGTTCAGGCGCGTCCAGATCGGCGCGGGCAAGCGCACCGCGTGGCCCAGCATGCGCTGGATCAGCGGTTTGTCGCCGATGAACTGACTGCCGAGGAAGGCCAGGGCGAACAGCCAGTTCACCACCGGCGCCTTCCACTTGAGAAAGGTCTCGCTGTGGAACGCCAGGGTCATGCCGCCAAATACCAGGCAGGCGATCAGCGTCAGCCACTGGCTCTTCTCCAGCCGGCGCTGGGTCGCGTAGATCACGCCGTAGACCACCAGAGAGGCAATGATCAACACCGCGGTGGCACTGAAGATGCCGCCCAGGGTGAAGGCGTGCCCGGCGAATTCCACCGGACGCGGATCGAGCTTGTAGACCAGGAAGAACAGCAGGAGGGGAATGAAGTCGATGAATTGTTTCATTAACGCAGCCGATAGCAGTGCATCGCGGCATAATACCCGATGAAGCCGAAGGAGAAAGCCCATGCGTATCGACCTGCACTGTCATACCACTGCGTCGGACGGCGCCTTCGCGCCCGCCGAGGTCGTCAGACGGGCCCATGAGCGCGGGGTACAGCTGCTGGCCATCACCGATCATGACACCCTGGACGGTTACGCCGAAGCGCTGGAGGCGGCGGATGGCCTGGGTCTTCGCCTGCTCTCCGGGATCGAGATGTCCTGTACCTGGGGCGGGGCGACCTTGCATGTGCTGGGCTACAACTTCGATCCCGAGGCCCCAGCGCTGAACGCCGCCCTGGAAGCCTTGCACGAAGGACGCTGGGAGCGTGCCCGGGAAATCGACCGGCGGCTGGCGGCCAAGGGCATGCCCGGCACTCTGGAAGGCGCTCGGGCGGTGCAGTTGGCGCTGGGTGATAGTCGCAACGCGCCGGCGCGACCGCACTTCGCCGAATACCTGGTACAGGCCGGTCTTGTCCAAGACCGGGGCGATGCCTTTCGCAAGTGGCTGGGCGGCGGCAAGCTCGGTGACGTCAAGCAGCACTGGCCGACCCTGGCCGATACCCTGGCCACCCTGAAGGGCGCCAAGGCCTGGATCAGCCTGGCGCACCCCCTGGCGTATGGCTTCACGCGCACCAAGCTGCGGAAGCTGATCGGCGAATTCGTCACCGGTGGCGGCCATGCCATCGAGGTGGTCAACGGCATACAGCCGGCCGAGCAGGTCGGCACCCTGGCAATTCTGGCGCGGGAATTTGGTCTGATGGTGAGTGCGGGCAGCGATTTCCATGCGCCAGCCGATTGGTCGGACCTGGGCATGTACCGTCCGTTGCCCGAAGATCTGCCGCCCCTCTGGGCGCGCTTCAGTCAACCGCTGTACCCTCAGAATCGGGAACCCCAATGAGCCAGTTCATCGAGATTCATCCGCAGAATCCCCAGCCGCGGCTGATTCGTCAGGCCGTGGAAATCATCCAGTCCGGTGGTGTCATCGCCTATCCCACCGATTCGTCCTATGCGCTGGGCTGCCGAATCGGCGAGAAGAGCGCCGTGGAGCGGATTCGCCGCATCCGCCAGCTCGACGACAAGCACAACTTCACCCTGGTGTGTTGCGATCTCTCGGAGCTCGGCATCTATGCCAAGGTGGATACCAGCGCTTTCCGCCTGCTCAAGGCCTATACGCCCGGGCCCTATACCTTCATCCTCAACGCTACCCGCGAGGTGCCGCGGATGCTGCTGCATCCCAAGCGGCGCACCATTGGTGTTCGGGTGCCCCAGCATCCCATCACCCTGGCGCTGCTGGAAGCACTGGGCGAGCCGCTGATGAGCGTGAGCCTGATTCTTCCCGGGGATGAGGACGCCCTCGGCGATGCCTGGGAAATCCGCGAACGCCTCGACCACTTCGTCGACCTGGTGATCGAAGGCGGACCCGGTGGCTTGCAGCCGTCCACCGTCATCAGCCTGGCCGACGACGAGCCCGAGGTGATCCGTGTCGGTGCCGGTGATCCCACGCCCTTCATGATCGAAGCATGAGCGAGGCCCTGGATCCCCAGCTGCTCGAACCCGAGCAGCTACGCCTGGCGCTGGTGTATGGCGAGGCCTTCACCGAGCTGCCCCAGGACCTCTATATCCCGCCGGATGCGCTGGAGGTCTTTCTCGAAGCCTTCGAAGGGCCGCTGGACCTGCTGCTCTATCTGATCCGCAAGCAGAACATCGACATCCTCGACATCCCCGTCGCCGAGATCACCCGGCAGTACATGAGCTATGTCGAGTTGATGAAGGCGGTGCAGCTGGAACTGGCCGCCGAGTACCTGCTGATGGCGGCCATGCTGGCGGAGATCAAGTCGCGCATGCTGTTGCCCCGGGCCGAAGGCCTGGAAGCCGAGGATGAGGATCCGCGCGCCGAACTGATTCGCCGGCTGCAGGAGTACGAACGCTTCAAGAAGGCCGCCGAGGATCTCGACGACCTGCCGCGCGAGGGGCGTAACTTCGTGGTACCCACTTTGCCGGCGCCCGAGGCGCGTGCGCGCAAACTGTTGCCCGAGGTCGAACTGGGCGAGCTGCTGCTGGCCATGGGCGAGGTACTGCGCCGGGCGGATCTCTTCGAGAGCCATCAGGTGACTCGTGAGGTGCTATCTACCCGCGAGCGGATGAGCCAGGTGCTGGAGCGACTCAAGGACGGCGCCTTCGTGCCCTTCGTCGCCCTGTTCACCCAGGAAGAAGGCCGTCTCGGTGTGGTGGTGACCTTCATGGCCATCCTCGAACTGGTCAAGGAATCCCTGGTGGAGCTGGTCCAGCACGAAGCCTTCAGCCCCATCCATGTCCGCGCCCGGATCAGTGGCGCCGACGCCGAAGTGGCGCCTCAGGAATAGGCCAGGGCCGCCGTGGCGGCCGCGCTCTTGCGCTTGCTCACGCGCAATCGGGCACCTTCGCCAGCCGCCCTCAATGCCGCGGCCTCGGCAATGCTCGAGCTACCGGTGTGTTCCAGCGCGACAGCGCTGGGTGAAAGGACGCCGACCTGCTGAGCCAATTGCGCCGCCGTGAAACCGAGCAGTGGCAGGTGCCAGCGCTCGGCGAGGGCGCATAAGGCCCCTTCTTCCAGTCGACTTTCCACCGTGGCCAGGGCCGTCAGGGCGGTGATTTCGCACTCGGCTTCCTGCAACACCGACTGCGCCAGTTCGGCGAGTTCGTCCAGCGAGCAGCCCCGCCGGCAGCCCAGGCCCAGGACCCGTTTCATGGGTGTGACGCGCCCTGACGGCGAAACAGCCAACTGCAGGCCAGTCCCAGCAACAACCAGAATGGCAGATTGCTCGCCAGCACGGCGATCTGGAAGTGCCGCTGCAGCTCGTGCGGTGCCAGGCTGGAATGCTCGATGGGCTGGGGCGCACCTAGCACATGCGGCAATACCAGCAGACCCAGAGCGATGATCTTGTAGCCGGGATGGCGGGCGAAGACCAGCAGGGCGAGGGCGGACGCGGTGGCCCCAGCGGTGCCGATCCACCAGGTTTGCCTTAGGGTCAGGTCGGCTGCGGCGGTCCCTGGCAGTTCCGGTGGCAGGCCGAGGCTGGGCGCGAGGCAGAAGGTGGCATAGCCAGCCAGTCCCCACAGCAGGCCCTGGTAGGTTCGGTGCGGTGTGCGCAGATTGAACAGGCCCGCCAGGACCAGGCCGAAGCCCACAGCCACCACCAGGTTGCCGCCAAAGGTGGCCAGGGTGCGTGGCCAGCCGTCTTCCGGCGACCAGGCTTCTGCGCCGTGCTCATGATGCTCCGTCATGACCGGTGCCTCGACCTGTACCTCATAGGTTTCCGCCTGAAGGATGAGCGGGGTCAGCCAGAGGCTCTGCAGGACGCTCAGCAGAAGGGCGGCGAGCAGGCCGGCCACGCCGGCACTGAAGGCGATACGCTGAAACATGCCGATCTCCTCTTAGTGGCAGGGGAAGCCTTCGCTGTGGCGGGTGTCGTGGGCGCCGTTGTGCAGGGCCTCGACATGGGAAAAGCCGGCCAGGAACACCAGGCCCAGGCCAAACAGGCAGGCGAGCAGGGTGGCCGTCAGGCGTTGGGTGCGGGTACTGGTCTGGGGCAGGGCGGTGGTGGAGCGGGCAGCGGTCATGACGAGGCCTCGGAGTCGAAGCGGCAGGGACGCGCCTAGGCAGCGGGCCGGTAGGCAGCCGCCGTCCAGCACGACCGCCCACCGCGGGTTGCTTGAAGGCGACAGGCCGGTCTCCGGACTCACGAGGGTCTTGTGGGGGCGGGCTGGCTGCGCTCGGCCCGGCGTTGTCGAATCCTTCTCCGCAAGACTCATCTACACCCTGTAAATGACGCTTGCTACGAAGGTTTCGTCTTGCCGTGCGCGGGCTCGCTCAAGATCGCATTCCCGTACGACTACCAGGATCGCCTTCCCCAAGCTTGCCGGCCGGGTGGCATCGTGATCCTGCGCTCGTCTACCGTTGCGGGGGCAGTGCCGGACTTGGACCGGCTTCCCGTTTCACCGCGACCCATGGCGGAGTCGCGACACCTGAAGCAGGGTCGAGCAGACCACGCGGGTCGTCCGACGGTCAAGCCTGTTCGATTGACACCCCGGCGGGGCACTCGTAGCCTGTCGGGCTTCGAGGTGCTCTTGTCCGCAAGAGCTTGAAAGGGAACGCGGTGCGACACCGCGGCTGCCCCCGCAACTGTAAGCGGCATCTTCAGCCTCTCCACAGAGCCTGTTCATAATGTGCTGCGCGTCGGTCAACTGCGTTGAAGATGCTTTCGGAATGCTCATTTACCATTCGTAAACTCGAGCGCGAGTCCGATCCGCTTCCTTAAGTATCTTCGCCTTGCTCGACTCTAGCTCGCGAAATCATGAACAAGCTCTAAGGCCACTGCTCACGCGGGAAGGCCGGAGTCGGGCGCCGTGAGCCAGGAGACCTGCCTCGCTAGTTTTCCATACGCAACCGGGCGGGGTGATCCGGGCTGCCACCAGGGCCTCGCCAGCGTGCGAGCGTCCGGCATGCCTGCCCGCCTTTTCTCGCATTTCACCTAAGGGCAGCCCATGAAAACCCTGGCCAAGACCCCCGTCACCATCGTCACCGGCTTCCTCGGCTCCGGCAAGACCACCCTGTTGCGCCACATGCTCGACCATGCCGAAGGCCGCCGCATCGCGGTGATCGTCAATGAATTCGGCGAACTGGGCATCGACGGGGAGATCCTCCGTCAGTGCAGCATCGGTTGCACCGAAGAAGAAGCCCAGGGTCGGGTCTTCGAACTGGCCAACGGCTGCCTCTGCTGCACCGTGCAGGAAGAGTTCTTCCCGGTCATGAAGGAGCTGGTGGCGCGTCGTGGCGACATCGACCACATCCTCATCGAGACCAGCGGCCTGGCCTTGCCCAAGCCGCTGGTGCAGGCCTTCCAGTGGCCGGAGATCCGCAACGCCTGCACCGTGGACGCGGTGATCACCGTGGTCGACAGTCCGGCCGTGGCTGCCGGCACCTTCGCCGCCCACCCCGAGCAGGTGGACGTTCAGCGCCGCCAGGATCCCAACCTGGACCACGAGTCGCCGCTGCATGAGCTGTTCGAAGACCAGCTGGCCAGTGCCGACCTGGTGATCCTCAACAAGGCCGACGGCCTGGATGCCGAGGCGCTGGCCCGGGTCCGCGCCGAGGTGACCGAGGAATTGCCGCCGGCGGTCAAGGTGGTGGAAGCCAGTCGCGGCGTGCTGCCGTTGTCGGTGCTGCTGGGGCTGCAGGCCGAGTCCGAGGCCCATATCGACAGCCGTCCGACCCACCACGACCTCGAGGGGCATGAAGACCATGATCATGACGAATTCGACTCCTTTGGTGTCGAATTGCCCGAAGTCGCCGAAGCGACCCTGCTGGCGGCCCTGACCGAGGTGGTCAAGCGCCATGGCGTGCTGCGGGTGAAGGGCTTCGCCGCCATTGCCGGCAAGCCGCTGCGCCTGCTGGTACAGGGAGTCGGCACCCGTTTCGACAAGCATTTCGACCGTGCCTGGCAGGCGGCGGAACCCCGTCGCACCCAACTGGTGCTGATCGGCCAGGAGCTGGACCAGGCGGCGATCACCGCTCAGCTGCGCGCTGCGGTGGCCTGAACCTAGATGCATCTGCTGCGTACCCAGCCGGGCGGTTTTGTCCCGGATGACGGCATTGCCCACCTGGCGCAGACGCCGGGTGAAATCGTTGTCCTCTGCAGTGGCGACTCGCACCTGGCGCTCCTGGCCGAGGCCACCCGCACCCTGGATGACGGCTATCCCAGCCTGCGCCTGGCCAACCCCATGCAGCTGCAGAACCACGCCTCGGTGGATCTTTATGTCGAGGAGGTGCTGAGCCAGGCGCGGGTGGTGTTCATCTCCCTGCACGGCGGCCAGGGGTATTGGCGCTATGGCATGGAACGCCTCACCGAGCTGGCCGCACGGGGTCTGACCCTGATCGCGGTACCGGGTTGTGATCGCCCTGATCCGGAGCTGATGGCCCTGGGTACGGTCGCGCCCGAGCTGGCCGAGCGACTGTGGCGCTATCTGCGCCAGGGCGGTCTGACGAATGCCCGGGATTTTCTCCATTGCCTGGCCGCCGAATGCCTGGGTGCCAGCTACACCCACGAGGCGCCACGAGAATTGCCGCGCGTGGCGGTGTACCAGCCCGAAGGCCTTGGCCTCGACGGCTGGCGCCAACGCTGGCAGCCGGATTGGCCGACGGCGGCGCTATTGTTCTATCGCACCCATCTGCAGTCGGCCAACACGGCCTTCGTTGATATCTTCTGCCAGCAACTGCAGGCCCAGGGACTGAATCCGCTGCCCATCGCCGTGGCCAGTCTCAAGGAATCCGCTTGCCTGACGGAAGTGGAGCGGCTGCTGGATGAGACCGGTACCGCGCTGATCCTCAATACCACCGGCTTCGCCCAATCCAGTCCGGAGCGGCCTAACCTGGCACCTTTCCGCCGACCGGTGCCGGTGCTCCAGGCCATCTGTGCCCAGGACAACCGCGAGCGCTGGCTGGAGAATCCCCAGGGCCTGGGCGCCCGCGACCTGGCCATGCACATCGCCCTGCCAGAGCTGGATGGGCGCATCATCACCCGGCCGATCAGTTTCAAGGGTCTGGCCTGGCGCTGCGAGCGCAGCCAGAGCGACGTGGTCAACTACCAGGCCGACGAGGAGCGCATGGCCTTCGTTGCCCGCCTGGCGCGCAACTGGGTCGAGTTGGCGCGGCGCCCGGCGGCGGACAAGCGCATCGCCCTGATCCTGGCCAATTATCCGACCCGCGATGGTCGTATCGGCAACGGCGTAGGCCTGGATACCCCGGCGGCTGCCCTCAAGGTGCTGGAGGCCTTGCAGGCGGCCGGCTATCCGGTGGCCAATCTGCCGGAGAGCGGTACTGCCCTGATCGAGCGCCTGCTCGGTGGCGTCACCAACGACAGTGCCCTACGCGATCTGCGCCCAGCCTTGCAGAGCCTGGCGCTGGATGACTACCAGGCGTTGTTCGCCCAGTTGCCGCCAAGCCTGCAGGAGGCGGTGACCGAGCGCTGGGGGCCGCCCGAGGCCGATCCCATGCAGCGGCGTGGCCGGCTGATGGTGGCCGGGGTGCGCTTCGGCCTGACCTTCGTCGGCATCCAGCCGGCCCGCGGCTATGACGTCGATCCCGCTGCGGTCTATCACGACCCGTCGCTGGTCCCGCCCCACGGCTACCTGGCCTTCTACTTCTGGCTGCGCGAGGCCTATGGGGCGCAGGCGGTGGTCCACCTGGGCAAGCACGGCAACCTGGAGTGGCTGCCGGGCAAGGGCGTGGGCATGTCGCAGGAGTGTTGGCCGGACGCCATCCTCGGGCCGCTGCCCAACGTCTATCCCTTCATCGTCAACGATCCGGGCGAGGGTGCTCAGGCCAAGCGTCGTACCCAGGCGGTGATCATCGATCACCTGATGCCGCCGCTGACCCGGGCCGAGAGCTACGGCCCGCTGCGCGACCTGGAGCGCCTGGCCGACGAATACTATGACGCCAGCCTGCTGGATCTGCGCCGGGCCACCGAGCTGCGCGCCGAGATCCTGCAGCTGGTGCGCGAGACTGCCCTGGACCGCGAGTTGGGCCTGGTCATTACCGATGACCCCGACAGCTGGCTGCCCCAGCTGGATGCCTATCTCTGCGACCTCAAGGAATCCCAGATCCGCGATGGCCTGCACGTGTTCGGCGAATCCCCGACCGGCCAGCTGCGCCGCGACACCCTGGTGGCCCTGCTGCGCATTCCTCGCGGCGACGCCCAGGGCGGCAACGCCAGCCTGCTGCGCGCCCTGGCCAAGGATCTGCAGCTGGCGTTCGATCCTCTGGCCGCCGATCTTGGCGAGCCCTGGCAGGGCGACCGTCCGGCGTGCCTTGCCGCGCTTTCCGCGGAACCCTGGCGCACCCGGGGCGACACCCGCGAGCGTCTTGAGGTGCTCGCGCTCGCCCTGGTCGCCGCGATGGTGGATGGCGAACCACTGCCCTTGGCATTGGCCGACCTGCCGGCGACCCGCCCGGTGCTGGAGCAGCTGGTCGCCCAGGTGGCACCGGCCCTGGATGGCTGTGGCCCTGCGGAAATCGCCGGCCTGCTGGCCGCTCTAGGCGGTCGCTTCGTCCCGGCCGGGCCCAGTGGGGCGCCGAGTCGCGGCCGACTGGACGTGCTGCCCACCGGGCGCAATTTCTTCTCCGTGGACGTGCGCAACCTGCCAAGCATGACGGCCTGGCGACTTGGCTGGCAGTCGGGCAACCTGCTGCTGGAGCGCCATCTACAGGAGGAGGGCGATCACCTGCGCCAGCTGGGCCTTTCCGTCTGGGGGACGGCGACCATGAGAACCGGCGGCGATGACATCGCCCAGGCCATGGCGCTGCTCGGCGTGCGCCCGGTGTGGCAGACCGGCAGCGCCCGGGTCGAAGACTTCGAGATCCTGCCACTGTCACTGCTGGATCGACCGCGAGTGGATGTCACCCTGCGTATCTCCGGCTTCTTCCGCGATGCCTTCGGTGGCCTGGTACGGTTGTTCGATGCCGCGATCCAGGCGGTCGCCGCGCTGGACGAACCGGACGACCTCAATCCCCTGGCTGCCCAGGTGCGGCGGGAGCGGGCGGCGCTGGAAGCGGCCGGCATCGAGGCCGACCAGGCCCGGCGTCAGGCGGGCTGGCGCATCTTCGGCGCCCAGCCTGGGGCCTATGGCGCCGGTGTCCAGGGTGCAGTCGAGGAGCGCCAATGGCAGGACCGCAGCGAGCTGGCTACCGCTTATCTCAACTGGGGCGGCTATGCCTATGGTGCCGAGGACGAGGGCACTGCTGCGCGCGACGACTTCTCCCGGCGTCTGGGCCGCCTGCAGGCGGTGCTGCAGAATCAGGACAATCGCGAGCACGACCTGCTCGATTCCAACGACTACTACCAGTTCCAGGGTGGCATGCTGGCGGCTGCCGAAACCCTGAGCGGCCAGCGCCGCGCCAGCTACTTCGGCGACCATGCCCAGGCCGACCTGCCACGCATCCGCACTCTCAAGGAAGAACTGGGCCGGGTCGTGCGTTCGCGAGCGGCCAATCCCAAATGGATCGCCGGCATGAAACGCCATGGCTACAAGGGCGCTTTCGAGATGGCTGCCACCGTGGACTATCTGTTCGGTTTTGGCGCCACCACCGAACTGGTGGAGGACCACCACTATCGGCAACTGGCCGATGCCTATCTGCTGGACGCCGATACCCGCGACTTCGTCGAGCGCCACAACCCCGAAGCCCTGCGCGACATGACCGAACGCCTGCTGGAAGCCCAGCAGCGCGGCCTCTGGCAGGAGCCAGGCGACTACCGTGAAGCCCTCGAACAGCTACTGATGGATATGGATGAAGCCTGAAATGACCGTTCCCGTCTTCCCCCTGGCCGCCGTGGTCGGCGCGGACGACCTGAAACTGGCGCTGTGCCTGAATGCCATCGACCCCCGCATTGGCGGGGTGCTGATCGAAGGCCCCCGCGGCATGGCCAAGTCGACCCTGGCGCGTGGTTTGGCAGATCTGCTCGGGGACGGCCCCTTCGTCACCCTGCCGCTGGGGGCCAGTGAAGAGCGCATCGTCGGCACCCTGGATCTGAACGCCGCCCTCGGCGCGGGGCAGGCGCGCTTCGCGCCCGGGGTGCTGGCCGCCGCGGACGGGGGTGTGCTCTATGTCGACGAGGTCAATCTGCTGCCGGACCACCTGGTGGACCTGCTGCTGGACGTAGCCGCCAGTGGTCTCAACCGGGTAGAGCGCGACGGCATCTCCCATGAACATGCTGCCCGCTTCCTGCTGGTAGGCACCATGAATCCAGAGGAGGGCGAGCTGCGTCCGCAGTTGCTCGACCGCTTCGGTTTCGCCCTGACACTGGACAGCCGGCCGGCGCCACGTGAACGCGCTGAGATCTTGCGTCGGCGACTGGCCTTCGATAGCGATCCCACGGCATTCGTCGCCCAGTGGGAGCCTGATCAGGCGCGGTTGCGCGAACGTTGCGCCCAGGCCCGTGAGCGCCTGGCCAGCATTCCCCTGGATGATGCGGCCCTTGAGGCCATCACCTCGGGCTGCCACCAGGCTGGCGTCGATGGCCTGCGCGCCGACCTGGTCTGGCTGCGCGCCGCTCGAGCGCATGCCGCCTGGCGCGGCGCCGCGGCGATAGAACACGCGGACATTACCGCCGTAGCCGACTTCGCCCTGCGCCATCGGCGCAGAGAGCCGGCGGATTCCGCTCAGACAATACCACCCCTACAGGATGAGTCACCTCCTTCCGCTACTCCTGAGCAGGGGATGGGTAACCAACAGGGACAGGGTGAAGGCGAGCCTGCGGGAGGTGAGGGAGACGCCTGGGGTGCCCTGGCGCCAGAGCCTGTGGCAGGCGGCCCCAGACGTCGACTGGGCGGGCTAAAAAAGCCCTAGGCATCCGATCTCCCCACACCCAGGATCGCGATGCCCGGGTCGGGGTGGGCAAGGCGTCAGGCGGTCGTCAGGGCGCACGGTCACCGGGCGCAGCAGGCGCCGTCGCCTGGGTGCCCACATTGCTTCGCGGTCGCCCGCAGCGCATGAGCGATCTCGTGCGCCAGCCTCGCAGTCGACGGCCAGCCCAACTCTGGCTGGTGATCCTCGATCACTCTGCGTCCACTCGTCGCCATGGCGCCCTGGCCCAGGCCAAGGGGGTGCTGGCCGACTGGTTCGAACAGGCCTATCGACAGCGGGTCCGGGTGGCGGTGCTGCAAGCGGCGGGCGCGCGACCCGAGTGGTCCTTCCAGGGACAGCGTAGTGGGCAGGTGTTGCAGGCCTGGTTGGATCAGCTGGAAGCGGGCGGCGGCACGCCGTTATTGGCCGGGCTGGCGGAAGCCGAGGACTGGCTGGCGCGCCGCCGCCGGCAGCAACCCGGTGAAGAGTGCCAGCTGCTGCTGGTCACCGATGGGCGGCTGCGCGAGCTGGAAGGCCTGGCGGTCCCGAATTGTCCCATTCGGGTCCTGGACATCGAGTTGGGTCCGCTGCGCCTGGGGCGGGCAGCGGAACTGGCTCGCCGCTTGGGGGCGGAGTACCGGCATCTCGAAGAGGTGCCGGTCGTCTAGCCCTGTTGGGCTTCACTGCGCTCAGCCTAACCTACGGATGCTACGGACGTAGGTTGGGCTGAGACGGCTCTGCCGTCGAAGCCCAAGGCGGCGGGACCTGCGTCTTGCGCTGTCAGGAGAACTCGACTGTTAGTGAGCGCCCTTCATCGCCTTGACCAGGGTATCCACGTTGTAGCGGAACATGGCCGCGTAGGTAGGCGCCGGGCCATCGGCGGGTGACAGGGCCTCCACATAGAGCTCGCCACCCGGTTGCGCGCCGCTGGCCTTGGCGATCTGTTGTACCAGGCGTGGATCATTGGAGTTCTCGAAGAAGTAGGCGGCAACGTGCTCCTGCTTGATCTGGCGGATCAGCTTGGCGACGTCCTGGGCCGAGGCCTCGGCTTCGGTCGACAGCCCCAGGGGAGAAATGAAGGTCACGCCATAGGCATCGGCGAAATAGCCGAAGGCATCATGGGAGGTCAGCACCTTGCGCTGGGCCTTGGGGACCTGGCCAATCTGTTCGCGGGCATAGCGATCCAGGGCCTCCAGTTCGGCGATGTAGCGATCGCCGTTGGCCTTGAACAGGGCGGCATCGGACGGATCCACCTCGGACAACGCCTTCACCACGTTGCGGGTGTAGACGATCACGTTGAGCGGGCTGTTCCAGACGTGGGGATCGATGCCGCCATGGTCATGACCGTGGTCGTCGTGACCGTGATCATCCTCGTCTTCTGCCATTTCCCGGGTCTTGACGCCTTGGCTGAGCACCACTGGCGGACGCGCCTGGCCGGAGGCCTTGATCAGCCGATCCATCCAGCCTTCCAGGTGCAAGCCGCTCATGAAGACCACGTCGGCCTGCTTCAGCGCCTGGGCATCGGCCGGAGTGGGCTCGTAGGCATGAGGATCGCCGTTGGGACCGACCAGGGAGGTGACCTGCACCTGGTCGCCGCCTACCTGTTTGACCACGTCGGCGATTACGGTAAAGGTGGCGACGGCCTTGACCGGCGCGGCCTGTGCCTGGCCGGCAACGGCGAGCAACAGGGCGGCGCCCAGCGAGAACAGGGATTTCATGATGACTCCTTTCAGTGGGTGAGATGAGGGCGAGGACGTAGCCGCCGGTACAGGCCCAGACGGCCGAACAGCAGGGAAAAGAGGTAGCAGCCGCCAGCGGTAAGCACGATGGCGGGCCCCGACGCATAGCCAAGGTGGTACGACAGCACCAGGCCGACCAGGCCGCTGAGACTGGCGATGAGGCTGGCCACCGCCATCAGGCCGGGCAGGCTGGTGGCCCAGAAGCGCGCAGCCGTGGCCGGAAGCATCATCAGGCCCACCGCCATCAGGGTGCCCAGGGCCTGAAAGCCGGCCACCAGGTTGAGCACCACCAGCAACAGGAACAGCAGGTGATAGAGGGAGCCACGACCGCCAACGGCGCGCAAAAAGCCCGGATCGAAGCATTCCAGGGCCAGCGGTCGATAGATCACGGCCAGGACCAACAGCGACAGGGTGGCGATGCTGGCGACCAGGTAGAGCGCAGTGGAGTCGATGGCCAGGATGGTGCCGAACAGCACATGCAGCAGATCCACACTGGAACCATGCAGCGACACGATCAGCACTCCGGCGGCCAGAGAGATCAGGTAGAAACTGGCGAAGCTGGCGTCTTCGCGCTGATTGGTAAAGCGGCTGACCAGCCCGGCGAGTCCGGCCACCAGGAGCCCGGCGAGCATGCCGCCGATACCCATGGCCGGTAGTGACAGACCCGCGACCATGAAGCCCAGGGCTGCGCCGGGTAGCACGGCATGGCTCATGGCATCGCCCACCAGGCTCATGCGCCTGAGCATCAGCAGGACGCCGACCGGACCGGCGCCCAGCGCCAGGGCCAGGCAGGCAACCAGGGCACGGCGCATAAAGCCGAACTCGACGAAGGGTTCGAAAAGCAGCTGATAGAGGGTCATGCGCGCTCACAGACCGCCGCGTTGGCGTCCCAGCGCTCGGCGAGATTGCGCGCCCGAGCCAGGTTGTCGGCTACCAGCACCTGCTCGGTGCTGCCCCAGGCGATGGCTTCCCGGGCCAACAGCAGGGTTTCGGGGAAATGCTGGCGGACCTGCTCAAGGTCGTGCAGCACGGCGATCACCGTGCGGCCCTGACCATGCCAGCGGCGGACTATGGTCAGCAGATCCGCAGTGGTTCGGGCATCGATGGCGGTGAAGGGCTCGTCGAGCAGCAAGACGGGTGCGTCCTGCAGCAGCAGGCGGGCGAACAGCACCCGCTGGAATTGCCCGGAGGACAGGGCGCCTACCAGACGATCTTCAAGGCCTTCGAGACCTACCGCCCGCAGTGCCTGGCACGCCTCCTGCCGGTGGGCGGCGGTAACGCCACGCCAGATGCCCAGTCCGCGCCAGGCGCCTAACACCACGGTTTCGAGCACGCTGAGGGGAAAGCTGCGGTCGATCTCCGCGGCTTGCGGCAGATAGCCCAGGCGTCTTTGGGATACGGCCCGGTTGACCCGCCCGCTGACGGGACGCAAGGTGCCGGCGATGGCTTTGAGCAGGGTCGACTTGCCCGCCCCGTTAGGGCCGACGATGGCGGTGAGACTCCCGGTCCGAAAACGGCCACTGAGGTGGTGGATGGCTGGGTGACGCTGATAGGCCAGGGTCAGGTCCTGCAATTCGATGGCGGCGCTCATGGCAAGGCGACCGCCCAGGAGACCGCCAGCCACAGGGCGACCAGTGGAATGCAGGTGAGCAGCAGGCGAGTAGGGACGGAGAGCAGCAGGAGGGAAGAGTGGTGGGGTGCCATGATCGAACCTTGATTAACGTCTTTTAAGTTATAACATAACGTTTTTGGTGAGTCATCAAGGCGCTTGGCGGCTGTGTGAAGGCGACATGAGTGGGCAAGGCGCGCTACGAGCGGCCAATAGGTCAAGATGGAAGGGAAGGCGGCCTAAGCCGCCCTGATCATCAGGCGGCCTGGGTTTCCGCCATCCGCTGTTCCAGGCGTTGCAGGAAGTTGAGCAGCAGCACCTCTTCCTCCTTGAGGCCCTTGCGCTTGCGCGGTTTGGGCAGGGTGCAGAGGTCGCCGGCGAGAAAGGCATCCAGCACACCCGGATGGATATAGCACTTGCGGCACACCGCTGGGGTATTGCCCAGGGTGCGGGACACCGCTTTGACCATGTCCACCAGCTCCTTCTTGGCGTCGGTCTGGGTCTCGCAGCGCAGTTCACGCAGGGCTTCTAGCGCCAGGGCGCTGCCGGCCCAGGTGCGATAGTCCTTGGCTGTGAAGTCGGCGCCGGTCAACTCGTGCAGGTAGGCGTTGACGTCGGAAGAGGTCACGGTGTGACGCTCGCCATCGGCATCCACGTACTGGAACAGGTGCTGGCCGGGCAACTCCCGGCATTTCTTCACGGTACGTGCCAGGCGCGGATCGCTGACCTTGATGTTGTGCTCCACGCCGCTCTTGCCACGGAAGTGGAAGGCGATGGTGTTGCCATGGACTTCGGCGTGCCGGTTGCGCAGGGTGGTAAGGCCGTAGGACTTGTTGCTCTTGGCGTACTGGGCATTGCCAACGCGGATGAGGGTGGCATCCAGCAGGCTGATGACCGTAGCCATGACCTTTTCCCGGCACAGGCCTCGCCGGGCGAGATCCTCTTCCACGCGCTGGCGCAGCTTGGGCAGGGCCTGACCGAAGGCCAGCATCCGCTCGTACTTGTCGGTATCGCGGATCTCGCGCCAGCGGGGGTGATAGCGATACTGCTTGCGGCCGCGAGCATCGCGACCGGTGGCCTGCAGGTGGCCGTTGGCATCCGGACAGATCCATACCTCGGTATAGGCCGGTGGAATGGCCAGCTTGTTGATGCGCTCGACCACGGCCTGGTCGCGGATGCGCTCGCCGTCCGGGGTGAAATAGGCCCATTTGCCGCGCAGCTTGCGCCGACTCAGGCCCGACTGACTGTCGTCGACGTAGCTGAGGTCGGGCGGCAAGGGGGTGCAGAGAGCGGTACCGGTGTCATCACGCTCGTCATCGGGGACGGGCAGGTCGGTCTGGGCGAGACGTTGCATTACTTTCGAGCGAGAGGTCATGACTACACCGACGTTTTCCTGGTCGAAACGGTGGACTCCAGGAAAAGGGACCGGGTTCTCATGACCGCACTCAAGCCGACCGACGCACAGTTGCGTGACGCCTTGCTGGCCAAGGCGGCGGCACGGCGCCCAGGCACGACCTTCTGCCCTTCGGAAGTGGCTCGCGACCTGGCCGCGGACTGGCGGCCGCTGATGGAGCCGCTGCGCCATGCGGCTCGCGAGCTGGCCCGCGACGGTCGGCTGCGGGTGACGCAGAAGGGCGGACCCCTGGATGCCGAAGTGCCCTGGCAGGGCCCGATCCGATTAAGCTTGGCTTAAGCGCCGTTTAAGTTTCGATTAATGGCGAATCGCTACTCTGGACCCAGATCGAACTGCAACCAGAGAGGAATCACCATGAAAAAGCTGACCACCATCGCTGCTGCCGCCTTCCTGCTCGCCGGCGTGGGCGTAGCCCAGGCCCGCGACCTCGGCCCCGACGAAGCCCTCAAGCTGCGTGACAGTGGCAAGATCAAGAGCTTCGAGGTGCTCAACCAGGCCGCCATTGCCAAGCACCCGGGTTCGACGACCCACGAAACCGAGCTGGAAGAAGAATACGGCCGCTATGTCTACCAATTGGAACTGCGTGACCCCAAAGGTGTGAAATGGGATCTGGAACTCGACGCCACCACCGGCGAAGTCCTGAAAGACCAGCGCGACGACTAGGTGTCGCGCTGGCCGGGCTGCTGTTGCTCGGCAGCCTGCCACCCCTGATCCAGGCTCGCGATCTGGATCAGGACGAGGCCTTGAGGCTTCGCAAGGAAGGGGTGATCCGCCCGTTGGAATCCCTGTTGCAACAGGTCAATGCTCGTTATCCCCAGGCACGGCTGCTGGAGGCCGAGCTGGAGGAGGAGGACGGCCAGTATCGCTACGAGATCGAGATTCTCGTCGATGATGTGGTCCGCGAGCTGGAAATCGGCGCGATGGACGGCGCCATCATGAAAGACGAGGTGGACGATTAGATGCGCTTGCTGCTGGTGGAGGACGACGTAGCCCTGGCCGACGAGATCGCCGCATTCCTTGCCCGCCAGGGTTATGCCGTCGACTGGCTGGCGGATGGTCGGGACGCGGCCTGGCAGGGCGCCCAGGAGCCCTATGATCTCATCGTGCTCGACCTCGGCCTGCCGGGGCGACCAGGCCTGGAGGTGCTCGGCGAGTGGCGCGCCGCCGCCCTGGCAACCCCGGTATTGATCCTGACCGCCCGTGATAGCTGGGCGGAGCGTATCGAGGGTCTCAAGGCTGGTGCCGATGACTACCTGACCAAGCCTTTCCATCCCGAGGAACTGGGCCTGCGCATCGCCGCGCTGCTGCGGCGGGTGCGGGGCGTGACCAATCAGCCGTTGCTGCAGGCCGCGGGGCTGGCGCTGGACGAGGCGCGCCAATGCGTGGTTCGCGGTAGCGAGACCATCCCCCTGAGCGCCGCGGAGTTTCGCCTGCTGCGCTGCTTCCTGCTGCATCCCGGACAGATCCTGTCCAAGACGCGCCTGAACGATCATCTTTACGATGGTGAGAGCGAGCGTGATTCCAACGTCATCGAGGTGCACGTCAACCATCTGCGGCGCAAGCTGGGGCGAGACGTCATCGAAACACGCCGCGGTCAGGGCTATCGCCTGGGCGGTGTGGATTGAGGTCCATCCAGGCCCGGCTCAGGATCGGGCTGGTTGCCATTCTGCTGGTGGCGGGGCTGCTGCTGGTGCTGAGCGGTGCCTGGCTGGTGGACCACGCACTGCGGCGCTATCTGGAAACCGGGTTGCGCGGTGAGACGGAAAACCTGCTGGCTGCTCTGGTGCGCGGCCCTCATGGCCTGCAGTTGGACGAAGGCCGCCTGGGCAGTCTGTACACCCGGCCCCTGTCTGGCCGCTATTTCCTCATCGAGATTCCGGCGCTGGATATCCGCTGGCGCTCGCGCTCGCTCTGGGATGCCCAGCTCGAGACACCGTCCGCCGAAGGCCTGACCGAGTCGCTAGCCGACGGACCTAGTGGCCAGCAGCTGCTCACCTATCGTGCCGACTATCAGCGCTATGGCCAGCGCGTGAGGGTGACCGTCGCCGATGACTACAATCCGCTGTTGGCGAGCCTGACCCGTATCCTTGGCCTCGGTGCCCTGTTAGGGCTGGCGACGCTGCTGCTGGTGTTGCTCCTGCAGCGGCTCATCGTCCGCCGCGCGTTGCGACCGCTGGACCAGGTGCGCGAGCAGATCGCCCAGCTGCATCAGGGGCGGCGCACGGCACTGGACGCCACGGTACCTGCCGAGCTGGCACCGCTGGTAGCCGAGATGAATGGGTTGCTGCGGCACACGGATGAGGGCCTCAAGCGCGCGCGCCATGGCATCGGCAACCTGGGGCATGCGCTCAAGACGCCCCTGGCGGTACTCACCAGCCTGGCCGAGCGACCCGAGCTGCAGGCGCTGCCTGATCAGCGCGGCGTGCTGCGCGAGCAGCTGGCACGCATCCGTGAACGGCTGGAGCGGGAGCTGCGGCGTGCCCGGCTCGCCGGCGAGGCCCTGCCCGGGGCGCACCTGGATGTCGCCGAGCTACAGGAGCTCTGTGCGTTGCTCAGGCGCGTGCATGGCGAGCACCTGACCTTCGACTGCCGGCTGCCGGAGGGGCTGCGTCTGCCCTGGGATCGGGAGGATCTGCTGGAGTTGTTTGGCAACCTTCTGGACAACGCGGGCAAATGGGCCGCGCAGCGGGTACGTCTGGAAGTCGCTCGGCAGGAAGAGGGATACCTGATCCTGATCGAGGACGATGGCCCGGGGGTGCCGGAAGACGAGCGTCAGGCCATCCTGAGCCGCGGCACGCGCCTGGATGAGGGTGTCGAGGGACACGGCCTGGGCCTGGGGATCGCTCGGGATATCGTCGAGAGCTGTGGTGGAGCCCTGACGCTAGAGCCCTCCAGTTTGGGCGGGCTCACCGTGGTCATCCGGCTGCCGTTCCCAAGGACGAGCACGAAACACCCGTACTAGAGGTGACTTTGCGGTCAAGTTTGCTGCGCGGTAGCCGATAACGGCACACGCTCTTGCAACCAAGGAGAATGCCGTGAGCCTCAAACTGAAAGTTACCCTGTTGGCCGTGCTACCCGTCTGCCTGTTTACCCTTGTACTGGGTGGCCTGTCCTACTGGGTATTGCATGAGCAGGCACTCAAGGATGTCACCGACGCCCGCGAGCGGCTGATGGCCCAGAGTCGTAGTGCGTTGCAGAACACCGTCGAGACGGCCATGACCGTGGTCAAGCCGTTGTACGACAAGGCCGCGGAAGGTGATGCCGAGGCGCGCAAGGAGGCCATCCGCCTGTTGTCGTCGATCAGCTATGGCAAGGACGGCTATATCTTCGGCTACGACTCCAACGTCGTCCGGCTGTTCAAGGGCAATGACCCGGCCGGCATCGGCAAGAGCTTCAAGGACAACCGCGATCCTGCGGGCGTCTACCTCAACCAGGAGTTGGTGCGTGCCGGCAAGGACGGCTCTCACTTCAGCCGCTACAGCTCCTCGCTGCCGGGCAACAAGGACATGCTGGTCCCCAAGCTCGCCTACACCGATTACCTGCCCAAGTGGGACCTGGTGATAGGGTCGGCGGTAAACCTGGACGGTGTGGACGCCGAGGTCGCGGCGGTAGCCGATCAGGTCGCCGAGCGCACCCGTGCCCAGCTCTGGCTGATCCTTGGCGTGGCGGGCGTGCTGCTGATGGTGATCGGTATCGTGGCGCACGTCTTCGCGGCGCGGACCCTGAGGCCCCTGGCGCAGATCCGCGAGAATCTCGACGACATCGCCGCCGGAGAGGGCGATCTCACTCGTCGGCTGCCCGTCAACGGTCGCGACGAGATCGGTGAGCTCGCTGCCTCCTTCAACCGTTTCGTCGATCGGATCCAGGGCACCATCACCCAGGTCGTCGACATCACCCAGCAATTCACCGGTCTGCTCGGAGATGTCGCTCGGCAGGCCCAGCACACCGATCGCGACATGCAGCGTCAGCGCAGCG
Organism: Pseudomonas oryzihabitans; assembly: GCF_001518815.1. Lineage (NCBI taxonomy): Bacteria > Pseudomonadati > Pseudomonadota > Gammaproteobacteria > Pseudomonadales > Pseudomonadaceae > Pseudomonas > Pseudomonas oryzihabitans. The sequence goes on along the minus strand of NZ_CP013987.1, from coordinate 2,504,723 downwards.
AAACCGATCAGGTGGCCACCGCCATCAATCAGATGTCCGCTGCAGCCCAGGAAGTGGCAAGTAGCGCGCTGAAGGCCTCGGAGGCGACCCGGCAGACCGAGGAGCAGGGGCGTCTGGCTCGGGAAACGGTTGCCACCAGCGTGACGCGCATCCATGAGCTGGTCGAAGAGGTCCGCCAGAGCAGCGTCTCCCTCGACGGCCTCAAGCAGGATGTGGGGGCCATCGTTGGCGTTCTGGATGTGATCCGCGCCATCGCCGAACAGACCAACCTTCTGGCCCTCAACGCCGCCATCGAGGCAGCCCGGGCCGGTGAAGCCGGTCGCGGCTTCGCCGTCGTGGCCGACGAGGTGCGGGCGCTGGCCAGTCGCACCCAGCAGAGCACCCAGGAGATCCAGGGCATGATCGATCGCCTGCAGCAGGCGACGGGGCGTGCGGTAGGTGCCATGGAGCGCTCGGGTGGCATGGGTGAGGCGACCACCGCCCAGGCCGAGCAGGCTGGCACCGCGCTGGCCGCCATCAGCGAGCTGATCGCCACCATCAACGCCATGAACATCCAGATCGCTGGCGCCGCCGAGGAGCAGACCGCGGTGGCCGAGGAGATCAATCGCAGCGTCCATACCATCGCCAATGCCGTCGACAGCATGGCTCAGGGTGCTCAGCAGGGGGCCCAGAGTACCGCTGGAATGGTCGGCCTGGGCGAACGCCTGAACGGGTTGGTCCGCCAGTTCCGTGTATGATCCGGAGGCGCGCCGGAAGCTCCGGCGCGCCTCTCCAGGCCGAGTTGGGGGTGCTTATGGGAACCCCACGGCTTCCGAGGCTCTAAGCAAGGCCTGTCTTCCTTGTTTGGAATCGCGAAACGCCAATGAAAAGTGCTCGGCTGGAAAACAAGACGTTCCTGATCCTGCTGGTGGTGGTCTCGCTGGCCTTCGTCTGGATCCTCACCCCCTTCCTGGGCGCGGTGTTCTGGGGTGCCATCCTCGCCATCCTGTTCGCCCCCCTGCAGCGCTGGTTCGTCAGCCGCTTCAACAACAGACGTAACCTCGGCGCCCTCTGCACCCTGTTCGTGATCCTGCTCATCGTCATCCTGCCGGTGGTGTTCATCGCCATTTCCCTGGTGCAGGAAGGCTCCTTGCTCTACCAACAGATCAGTAGCGGTCAACTCAATTTCGGCCAGTACTACCAGCAGGTCTGGGGTGCGCTACCGGACTCGGTCCGTGGCGTCCTGCAGCGCTTTGGCGCTGGTGACCTGGATGGCATCCGCCAGAAGCTGTCCACCGGCGCCATGCAGGGCAGTCAATGGGTCGCTACCCAGGCGTTCAGCTTTGGCCAGGGCACCTTCCAGTTCCTCATCGGCTTCGGCGTGATGCTCTATCTGCTGTTCTTCCTGCTGCGCGACGGTTCGCAGCTGGTGGCGATGATTCGCAAGGCCATACCGCTCAGCGACATGCACAAGCGCAGCCTGATGGCCAAGTTCACCGCCGTGGTGCGCGCCACGGTCAAGGGCAACATCATCGTCGCTGCAGTGCAGGGCGCTCTGGGTGGCTTCATTCTCGGTGTGCTGGGGGTCCAGGGCGCCGTGCTCTGGGGTACCCTGATGGCCTTCCTGTCGCTGTTGCCCGCGGTCGGCTCGGCGCTGATCTGGGTACCGGTGGCGATCTACTTCCTGGCGACCGGTTCGGTGCTCAAGGGAGTGATCCTGATCGTCTTCGCGGTGGTGGTGATCGGCCTGGTGGACAACATCTTGCGCCCTATCCTGGTGGGCAAGGACACCAAGATGCCCGACTACGTGGTGCTGATCTCCACCATCGGCGGCATGTCGCTGTTCGGTCTCAACGGCTTCGTCATCGGCCCGCTGATCGCGGCGCTGTTCATGTCGACCTGGGACCTGTTCAGCCACCGCGATGACATCTGAAACCCTGCTTACGGTTTGCCGCGCGTCGGCCAGTCACGCTGAAAACGGCCTGGAAGACCAGTCCTGTCGGAATGCTCGTTCACCCTAGGTAGACGAGCGTCCTCAGGCGTTTTCACGGGGTCGTTTGACGCAGGCTTGCGAGCTTGTAATCAGGCTTTTGCGCACAGCGCAGGAGCGCCCTCAGCCCTGGTCCGGCTCCGAGGGATAGCGGGTCGCGACCAGGCTTTCCTTGACCTTGCGCAGGTGCGGCTGGAAATCCACGCCACGCTTGAGCGTCACCCCGGTCGCCAGGATGTCTAGCACGGTGAGCTGGATGATCCGCGAGGTCATGGGCATGTAGATGTCGGTGTCTTCCGGCAGCGGGATGTCCAGGCTGAGGGTACAGACCTTGGCCAGCGGGGTATTGCTGGCGGTGAGGCCGAGCACCGAGGCGCCGTTATCCCGCGCCAGCTTGGCTACGTCCACCAGCTCACGGGTGCGTCCGGTATAGGAAATGATCACGAACAGCTCGCCGGTCTGGGCGATGGAGGCCAGCATCCGTTGCATTAGCACGTCCGAATGCGCCGAGACCGCCATGTTGAAGCGAAAGAACTTGTGCTGGGCATCCAGGGCCACCGGCGCCGAGGCGCCCAGGCCGAAGAAGTGGATCTGCCGAGCCTGGATCAACAGGTCGACCGCGCGATCCACTACCCCGGCGTCCAGGCGCTGGCGGGCACTGTCCAGCGAGGCGATGGTGCTGCTGAAGATCTTTTCCGCATAGGCCTCGGGACCGTCGTTGGCGGCCACCGCCTGACTGACGTAGACCGCACCACTGGCGATGCTCTGCGCCAGCTGGATCTTCATTTCGGGATAGCCGCTCACGCCCAGGGAGCGGCAGAAACGATTGACCGTGGGTTCGCTGACCTGCGCCGCCTGGGCCAGGGCCGCGATGGTGTAACGCGTGGCCTGCCGGGGATTCTGCAGGATGACCTCGGCGACCTTGCGCTCCGCGCGATTGAGTTCGCCGATACGGGTCTGGATGGTTTGCAGCAGGGTGCTGGCACGATCCATGAGAACTCCTAGTGGTTGTTGTGCCTCTATCCTAAGGCTATAAAAGGTTTGGACCAGGCTGACTCTGGGCCGTATTTTTTAATATAAAGACTACGCGAATCGCCCCGGCTCCCCTATGATGGCGCTGGAATATCTCAAACTTTAAGTAAAAGAACGAATATTTATGGCTGGCGTCCGAGTTCTACCCTGTACCCTGGCAATCTTCGGCGCGTTGGGCGATCTGGCCCTACGCAAACTTTTCCCTGCCCTGTATCAGCTGGATCGTGAAGGTCTGCTGCACGAGGATACCCGCATCATGGCGCTGGCGCGTGACCAGGGCGATGGGGTCAAGCAGCTTGAGCACATCGAGGAGCGTCTACGCCACTATGTGCCCAAAGCCGATTGGGACGAAGCGGTATGGACCCGGATGCGCGCTCGCCTGGGCTATCGCGCCATCGATTTCCGCAATCGCGAAGACTATACGGGACTGGCCGAGGATGTGGGCGAGACCGCCCCGCTGATCGCCTATTTTGCCACTCCGGCATTGGTCTACAGTGCCATCTGCGAGAACCTTGCCGCCGTTGGTCTGTGCGAGCGTACCCGGGTGGTGATGGAAAAGCCCATCGGCTACGACCTGGAATCCTCCAAGGTGGTCAACGATGCCGTGGCACGTTTCTTCCCTGAAGACCGCGTCTATCGCATCGACCACTACCTGGGCAAGGAAACCGTCCAGAACCTCATCGCCCTGCGTTTCGCCAACAGCCTGTTCGAGACCCAGTGGAACCAGAACTACATCTCCCACGTGGAAATCACCGTGGCCGAGAAGGTCGGTATCGAAGGCCGCTGGGGCTATTTCGACCAGGCCGGTCAGTTGCGCGACATGGTGCAGAACCACCTGCTGCAGCTGCTCTGCCTGACCGCCATGGATCCGCCGGCGGATCTTTCGGCCGATAGCATCCGCGACGAGAAGGTCAAGGTGCTCAAGGCACTGGAGCCCATCACCGCCGATCAGCTGGCCAGCCGCGTGGTCCTGGGGCAGTACACCTCGGGCTACAGCGATGGCAAGCCGGTACCGGGCTACCTGGAAGAGCCCAACTCCAATACCGAAAGCCGCACCGAGACCTTTGTCGCCATCCGCGCGGATATCCGCAACTGGCGCTGGTCCGGTGTGCCTTTCTATCTGCGCACCGGCAAGCGCATGCCGCAGAAGCTGTCGCAGATCGTCATCCACTTCAAGGAACCACCACACTACATCTTCGCGCCGGAGCAACGCAGCCTGATCAGCAACCGCCTGATCATCCGCATCCAGCCGGATGAGGGCATCTCGCTGCAGGTGATGAGCAAGGACCAGGGCCTGCGCAAGGGCATGCAACTGCGCAGTGGTCCGCTGCAACTCAACTTCTCCGAGACCTTCAAGCACCTGCGCACGCCGGATGCCTATGAGCGGCTACTGCTGGAAGTCATGCAGGGCAACCAGTCGCTGTTCGTTCGCAAGGACGAAATCGAAGCGGCCTGGAAATGGTGCGATCAGCTGATGGACGGCTGGTCGAAGATGGGCGATTCGCCCAAGTCCTATGCCGCCGGCAGCTGGGGTCCGCTGACCTCTATCGCATTGATCGCACGAGACGGGAGATCCTGGTATGGCGACATCTGATCTGGGGCAGGGTGTGACCCTGCACGAATGGCCCGACCGCGAGGCCCACGCCGCGGCGCTGGCCGAGACGGTCACCGCGGCGCTGCGCGAAGCCCTGGCTGCCCGTGGCGAAGCGCTGCTGATCGTTTCCGGTGGCCGCAGTCCGGTGCCTTTCCTGGAGCGTCTGGCCCAGGCCGACCTGGACTGGTCCAAGGTGCTGGTCACCCTGGCCGATGAGCGTTGGGTGCCAGGCGACCATCCCGACAGCAATGGCGGCCTGTTGCGCAAGCACCTTTTCCAGGGACCGGCCGCTGCTGCGGGTTTCGTCGATCTCTACACGCCAGCGGCCACCACGGAAGAGGGCATGGCCCTGACCGAGGCCCGCCTGCGCGACGCCTTGGCGACCCCTGATGTCTTGGTCCTGGGAATGGGCGATGACGCCCATACCGCCTCGCTGTTCCCGGGCAGTCCTGGCCTGGAAGAGGCCCTGGACCCGACCAGCGAACGCTTGAGCTTTCCCGGCGTAGCGCCATCCGCGCCCCAGACCCGGATCACCCTGAGCCGTGCCTATCTGAGCCGCGCCCGTCAGCAGATCCTCGCCGTCCAAGGCGCGGGCAAGCGACAGGTACTGGAAACCGCTCTGGCCGAGGGCGACGAGCTGGCCACTCCGATCAAGGCGTTCCTGCGCGAACCCCTGGTCGTCTATTGGTGCCCCTGACGAGGAGTTGAGTTTTGGACATGCAGAACAAGATCGCGACCCTAGATGCCCTGTGCGCCCGCGCGCGAATCCTGCCGGTGATCGTGATCAACGATCCGGCCGACGTATTGCCGTTCGCCGACGCCATGGCCGCGGGTGGTCTCACTGCGCTGGAGATCACCCTGAGATCAGCCCATGGGCTGGATGCGGTGCGTCTGCTGCGTCAGGAACGTCCCGAGCTGGACGTCGGGGTCGGCACGGTGCTCGATGTGCGGATGTTCGACGCAGCGGTCGAGGCCGGTGCCCAGTTCATCGTCACACCCGGTACCACCGAGGAGATCCTCCAGGCTGGGGTTTCGGCACCCATTCCGCTGCTGCCAGGCATCGCCACGCCGTCGGAAATCATGCAGGCGTACCGCCTTGGCTATCGCCGCTTCAAGCTGTTCCCCGCCAACGTCTATGGCGGTGTGGATGCACTGAAAGCCTTCGCTGGTCCCTTCGCCGAGCTCAAGTTCTGCCCCACCGGTGGCGTCAATCCGGGCAATGTAAAGAACTACTTCCAGCAGCCGAACTTGCTGTGCGTGGGCGGTAGCTGGATGCTGCCCGGCGATGTGGTGAAGGCCAAGGACTGGACGCGCGTCGAACAGCTCTGCCGCGACGCCCTGGCGACGCTCGACTGAGCCTGCGGCCATCCGTCACCCACTGGGCTAGTGCGGTGTCTCTAAAGTTCGTGCAAGAATTGGCGAGTGATTTTTTGGCGGTTCGGCGCTCCGATGTGGCGAGGCGCCGGGACGAGTCATAGCAAGGCTATGGCGAGGAGTGGCAACGCCGCTAAAGTCGAAAAAGCGCCGCCAAGATTGTGCAGTCAACTTCTGAGACACCACACTCGCTAGGCTGGCGCGAGCAGGGGCGCTATCATGCGCCCCTGTCTTTTTCCTGGCGCCCGTTCCGTGGTGCCTTTGTCGTCCACTACACCGGGAGGTGCCTGATGACCCTCGACAAGAATCTCCAAAACGAATCCCTCGACGAAACCCCACCTGCGCCAGCCGGCGAAAAGCTGCAGAAGGTGCTGTCGCGCCTGGGCGTTGGCTCGCGTCGCGATGTTGAAGCCTGGATCGGCGAAGGTCGCATCAAGGTCAACGGGGTGGTCGCCCCCCTGGGTCTGAGGGTCATGCCCAAGGACGCCATCGCGGTGGACGGGCGCCTGCTCAAGCGCGACCAGGCCGAGGAAGTTGTGCGGCGTGTGCTGATCTACAACAAGCCCGAAGGCGAGATCTGCACCCGTGACGACCCCGAAGGTCGGCCGACCGTGTTCGATCGACTGCCCAAGCCCAAGCAGGGCCGCTGGATCAACGTTGGTCGCCTGGACATCAACACCACCGGCCTGCTGCTGTTCACCACCGATGGCGAACTGGCCAACCGGCTGATGCACCCGTCCTACCAGATGGACCGTGAGTACGCGGTACGGGTCCGTGGCGAGGTGACCGAAGAGATGCTGCTGCGCCTGAAGAACGGGGTGATCCTCGAAGACGGTCCTGCGCGCTTCACCGACGTCCAGCAGGCACCTGAGGGTGATGGCTTCAACCACTGGTTCCATTGCGTGGTGATGGAGGGCCGTAACCGCGAAGTACGCCGGCTGTGGGAATCCCAGGGTCTGGTGGTGAGCCGTCTGAAGCGCGTGCGTTTCGGTCCGGTGTTCATGACCAGCGATCTGCCGGTTGGACGCTGGCGCGAAATGAACCAGGCGGAGATCGACATCCTCGCGGGCGAAGTCGGCCTGCCACCGGTAGCGCTCCCGTCCATGGGGGGCAAGACCAAGGAAAAGATCGAGCGTCAGCAGCGCAAGACCGCGCGGCCGATCGATGCCGGTCGGGGTTCGCGCAACAAGACCAGCAAAACCAGCAAGCCCCAAGGCTCTGCCGTGGCCGAACGGCCCAGCGAGATGGGCCGCAAGCCGGTCAGCAAGGGCCGTACCTCGCCGGGCATCGCCCCGCGTCGTGGGCCCAGCGGTGGCGGTACTGGCAAGGGCGGTCGCCGTTAAGCAATAACGGTCGCCTGGCTACAGGCGACCTTCAGGCCAGGCTGCAAAGGCGATTGCGGCCCTCGGCTTTGGCTTGGTAGAGGGCTCGATCCGCGCGCAGCACCAGGCAGCGCGGCGACTCAACCTCTCTCAAGGTCGCCAGGCCGATGCTCAGGGTCACCGGCAGTGGAATGGCCCCATCCGTCGTACCCTGAGTTTCCACTGCCGCCCTCAGACGTTCGGCCACGATCTGCGCCGCCTCATGGCCGGTGGCCGAAAGCAGAACGCAGAATTCCTCGCCGCCAAAGCGAAAGACCATGTCCATGCTTCTCAGGCTGTTGCCGAGGGTGCAGGCGGTCTGGCGCAACACATCGTCACCCACGCTGTGGCCGAAGCGATCATTGACGCGCTTGAAGTGATCCAGATCCAGCATCAGCAGCGACAGCGGCTGTTGGGTACGCCGTGACAACTCCAGTTCGCGTACCAGGGCACGATCCAGGGCACTGCGATTGCCGACCCCGGTCAGAGGATCGCGGAGGGCATTGTTCAAGGCCTCGCGATAGAGCAGGGCGTTGCGAAGGGGAAACATCAGGCTGCCGAGCAGGTATTCCAGGGCCGAGAGTTCGTTGTCTCGAAACGGGTCGTGACGGCTGAAGCTCAGGTCGCCCAGGCGGATGTCACCCTGGCTCAGGTGGTAATGCACCTGATGACCTTCTTCCAGACCGAGGCGGATGGCCACGTCTTCTCGCGCATGGCGGTAGCTGAGTCCGGGTAGCTCGATCAGGGTGCCCACTTCCTGCTGGAAGAGTTGCAGCACCCGTTCGAGATCCAGGGACGACTGCAGCACGGAGGTCAGGCGTTGGCGTAGCGTGCCAAGGACCTCAGGGTTGCTTTCGCGGCTGAAGACAGCCTGACTGGCGTTACGCTGTTGACGCGCGCGATCGAGATTGATGGTGTTGGATGAGGGCGGGACCATGCCTGTTCTCCTTGGCCGATGGCCTCGCTACAGCGAGAACCGTGCCAGCTCAGGAGAATCAATAAAATCAACTACTTAGCGATATGCTGGCCAGTGGCCGTCTGTAAGTTGACGTCTTTTACCCAAGCGGACCGCCCAAGCGGCCCGCTCGTGACGATTTTCCGACGCCTGGTTCAGACCTTGAGAACCAGCTTGCCGAAGTTCTCGCCAGAGAACAGCTTCATCAGGGTCTCGGGGAAGGTGTCCAGGCCTTCCACCACGTGCTCACGGGATTTGAGCTGACCATCGGCCAGCCAGATCGCCAGCTGCTGTTGGGCTTCGGCGTAGCGAGCGGCGTGGTCCAGCACGATGAAACCTTCCATGCGTGCCCGGTTGCTGAGCAGCGCCAGGTAGTTCTGCGGGCCCTGGACCTTGTCGCTGTTGTACTGGCTGATGGCGCCACAGAGCACCACCCGCGCGCGGAAGTTGATCTGTGTCAGCACCGCATCCAGGGTTTCGCCGCCGACGTTGTCGAAATAGACGTCGATACCGTTGGGGCATTCGCGACGCAGCGCAGCCGCCAGATCCGGTTCAGCTTTGTAGTCGATGGCGGCGTCGAAGCCCAGTTCCTCGATCAGATAGCGGCACTTTTCCGCGCCGCCGGCGATGCCCACTACGTGGCAGGCCTTGAGCTTGCCGATCTGGCCGACCATGCTGCCCACCGCACCGGCAGCGCCGGAGACCACGATGGTCTGGCCAGCCTTGGGCTCACCGACCTCCAGCAGACCGAAGTAGGCGGTCAGACCGGTCATGCCGAGCACCGAGAGATACTGAGGCAGGCTGGCCTTGCTGGGATCCACCTTGTAGAAGCCCTGGGGGTCGCCGAGGTAGTAGTCCTGGATGCCAAGCATGCCGTTGACCGTGTCGCCGGTCTTGAAATCCGGGTGGTTGGATGCGACTACCTCACCCACGCCCAGCGCGCGAATGACCTCGCCGATGCCGATGGGCTTGATATAGGACTTGCCTTCGTTCATCCAGCCACGCATGGCCGGGTCGAGAGAGAGAAACAGGTTCTTGATCAGCACCTGACCGGCGCCGGGTTCGCCGACTGGCTGCTCGACGCGCTCGAAGGTGTCGGCGGTGGGTTCTCCGGACGGGCGCTTGGCGAGCAGGAACTGGCGATTGGTACGGGACATGGTGTTCTCCTGACGTGAAGGATCCAGTTCCGACCGGTCAGGAGGGGCTGAGGTTTCCTAGCGGCGTGCGGTGAGTAGCAAACTGGCCAAAAGACCGGCCACCAGGCCCCAGAAGGCGGAGCCGATGCCGGCCAGCGTCAGCCCCGAGGCAGTGACCAGAAAGGTGATCAGCGCCGGTTCGCGCTGGCCAGGGTCGGCCAGGGCGCCGTGCAGGCCGTTCATGATGGAACCTAGCAGGGCCAGAGCGGCCACCGAGATTACCAGTTCGCCCGGCAGGGAGGCGAACAGCGCCGCCAGGGTGGCACCGAACAGACCGGCCATGCCATAGAAGAGGCCGCACCAGACTGCGGCGGTGTAGCGCTTGCTGGCATCTTCATGGGCCTGAGGGCCGGTGCAGATCGCGGCGCTGATAGCCGCCAGGTTGATGCCGTGAGAGCCGAAGGGGGCCAGTAGCAGTGAAGCGATCCCTGTGGTGGCGATCAGCGGCGAAGCCGGTACGTCGTAGCCATCGGTACGCAGCACGGCGATACCGGGCATGTTCTGGGAGGCCATGGCCACCACGAACAGCGGGATGGCGATGCCGATGGTGGCAGCCAGGGAAAAGGTCGGCACGGTCCATACCGGGACGGCCAGTTCCAGCCGCAAGCCTTGGAAATCCAGCAGGCCCAGCCCGGCGGCCAGCATGAGGCCGACCATCAGGGCCACCAGCACGCAATAGCGCGGCCACAGCCGCTTGGCCACCAGATAGGCGAGGGCCATGCCCAGTACCAGCGCGGTCTGGTGCTGGACCGCAGTGCAGATCTCGATGCCGATGCGAAACAGGATGCCTGCCAGGAGGGCGGCGGCGAGCGCTGGCGGTACCCGGCGCAGCAGGCGGTCGACGCTACCGGTCAGGCCGCAGAGGGCAAGTAGCACCGCGCAGATCACAAAGGCGCCGATGGCATCGCTGTAGGGCACCGACGGCAGGCTGGTGACCAGCAGGGCGGCGCCCGGAGTCGACCAGGCGATGACGATGGGGGTGCGGTACTTCAGCGAGAGGCCGATGGTAGTCACGGCCATGCCGATGGATAGCGCCCAGATCCAGGAGGAAATCTGTCCGGTGCTCAGGCCGGCGTTCTGACCGGCCTGGAACATCAGCACCAGGGAGCTGGTGTAGCCCACCAGCATGGCGACGAAACCGGCGACCACGGCGGCGGGAGAGCTATCGGCCAGAGGTGTCAGCCGTTGCGGAGCAGCGTGCATGCGAGCCTCAGTGATGGCCGAACAGGATGGGGTAGAGGGACAGTACCAGCAGCAGCGCCATGCTCCAATTGAACAATCGCAGTCGCGCAGGACTGCTGAGCAGCCGCCGCAAGCCCATGCCGAACAGCGTCCAGAGGCTGACGCTGGGCAGGTTGATCAGGGCGAAGAGCACGGCGACCAGCAACAGGTTGGCGGTGAAGTTCTCGGCCGGGATATAGGCAGTGACGGCGCCGATGGCCATGACCCAGGCCTTGGGATTCACCCACTGGAAGGCCGCGGCCTGAAAGAAGCCGAAGGGCTTGCCGCTGCCTGTCTCCCGTGGTGTGGGCGCTGACGCGGTGGCCAGTTTCCAGGCCAGATAGAGCAGGTAGGCGCCACCAATCACCCGCAAGGCGATCTGCAGGGGTGGATAGAGCACGAACAGCTGACCCAGGCCCAGGCCGGTACAGATGACCAGCAGCATATGACCGAGGCTGATGCCGAACATGTGCGGCAGGGTACGCCGGAAGCCGAAGTTGACCCCTGAGGCCAGCAGCATCATGTTGTTGGGTCCCGGCGTGGCGGAGGAGACAAAGGCGAAGAGCATGAAGGCAGAGAGGAGTTCGACGGTCATGAGGACATTCCTGGGCTTTGCGCCAGCTTAGCCAGGCGTCGACAGGCGGTATCCGTACACCGAGGCCGCGAACGACCGATACAGTTCTCCATGATCGATCAGGTGTGCTCAACTGTCCTGACTAACAGCCGCGGTATCGTGATGGCCGGCCAAGGCCTGATTGAACGCCAACCAGCCCGCGGCGGCGTCCGGGCCGACCGCGCCCAGCGCTGCTTGCACCAGCCGCATCTGTTCCCGTCTCAGGGTCTGTTCCAGCGCCGCACCGCCACGGGTCAGCGACAGCCGCCGTTTACGCTTGTCCGCGGTATCCGTCTCCATGATCACGAGTTGCATCTCCAGCAACTGCCGCAGCGGGATGTTCAGCGCCTGCTTGCTGACGTTGAGCACCTCCAGCAGGGCCTTGTTGCTCAGCCCAGGTTCGCGGGCGATGAAGAACAGGATGCGCTGGTGCACTCGGCTCAGGCCACGGCGGGCCAGCATGTCGTCGGCCTTGGCGGTGAAGGCCTGGTAACCGAAGAAAAAGGTCTCCATGACCAGGCGCTGCTGGGTGGTCTGATTTAGGTCAAGCATATTGACTTGTCTTTCAAGGGTGGATTAGGGTCGGTCAAGTAGTTTGACTCATTGCCAGGCCGCAGGCCACAGGAGGGCAGATGGCATTTTCCGAACGGGTGACCCGACTCAAGAGCAGCCTGATCCGTGACATCCTGGCGGCGGCACAGCGGCCGGAGGTGATGTCCTTCGCCGGTGGCCTGCCGGCTGAGTGTTGTCTGCCCACCGTGGACTGGAGCGGAATGCCACCCGGGCTTGGGCAGTACGGCATGAGCGAGGGTGAACCGGCGCTACGTGAGGCCATCGCCGCCCAGGCGCGTGCCTATGGACTGGACTGCACGGCGGAACAAGTGCTGGTGACCACGGGCTCACAGCAGGCGCTGGATCTGATCGCCAAGCTGTACCTCGACGTCGGCACCCCGGTACTGGTGGAAGGGCCTACCTACCTGGCGGCCCTGCAGAGCTTCCAGTTCTTTGGCGCCGAGTGCCTGGGTGTCAGCCTGACCTCCGAGGGACTCGATCTGGAGGAGCTGCGTGAACGCCTGGAGCAGCAGCGGCCAGCGTTCGCCTATCTGATCCCGACCTTCCAGAATCCCTCCGGCGTGCGTTATTCCACGGCCAATCGCGCGGCGGTGGCGGCGCTGCTGGATGAATTCGCGGTGACCCTGGTCGAGGACGAGCCCTATCGCGAACTCAGCTACGACGGCGCACCGGCGCGGCCGCTGTGCGCTCAGCTCAAGCGCAGCGCCTGGATCCATACCGGCAGTCTGTCCAAGTCGCTGATGCCTGGTTTGCGGGTGGGCTATCTGATCGCCTCACCCGACCTGCTCCAGCCGCTAAGAGCCCTCAAGCAGGCCGCCGATCTGCATACCTGCCGCATGAGCCAATGGCAGGTGCTGCAGTGGCTGGGCAGTGAGCGTTATGAGCGGCACCTGGCCGAGTTGCACAGTTTCTATCGCGAGCGCCGGGACGGTTTCGCCGCGGCGCTCACGCGACACTTCAGCGATATCGCCGACTGGGAGCTACCCCAGGGTGGCCTGTTTTTCTGGCTGCGACTGAAAACGCCACTGGATACCCGTACGCTACTGGACAGGGCGCTGGCACAGGATGTCGCCTTCATGCCGGGCGAGCCCTTCTTCGCCGATCCGGATCGACACCCTGGCCTGCTACGACTCAATTTCAGTCATGTGCTGCCCGCGCGGCTGGATACCGGCCTGGCGCGCCTGGCCGATGTGATTCGGGACGCCACCCCTACCAACAAGGAGCTGTGAGATGTATCAGGTCTATGGCGATCGTCGTTCCGGCAACTGCTACAAGGTGGTGCTGATGCTGCACCTGCTCGGGCTGGACTATCACTGGCACGAGGTCGATATCCTCGCCGGTGAAACCCAGCGCGAGGCGTTCCTGGCAAAGAATCCCAACGGCAAGATTCCGGTACTGGAACTGGAAGACGGCACCTGCCTGTGGGAGTCCAACGCCATCCTCAATTTCCTGGCCGAAGGCACGACCTTTCTGCCCCGCGAGCCGCGGCTACGGACCCAGGTGCTGCAGTGGCAATTCTTCGAACAGTACAGTCACGAGCCCTATGTGGCGGTGGCACGCTTCATCCAGCTCTACCAGGGAATGCCAGAGGAGCGTCGAGCCGAGCATCGACAGTGCCTGACGCGTGGTTACCGGGCGCTGGCAGTGATGGAGCAGCAGTTGCAGCGAACGCCTTTCCTGGTCGGCGAGTGCTACTCCATCGCCGATATCGCGCTCTATGCCTATACCCATGTGGCCGAGGAGGGCGGCTTTGCGCTGGACGATTTTCCGGCGATCAGCGCCTGGCTGGGCCGGGTCGCAGCGCAACCGGGCCATGTCGCCATTGGCTGAAATGAAAAAGGGGAGCAGTGCTCCCCTAGGCTGGCGCGCCTGGGTTCAGCGTGCGCTGACCACGAATTGCCAGTACTGGTTGAGCCGCCGCTCGCCACCGTTGGCGGTCAGCAGTACCGAGGACGGCGGCTTGGACTGCAGCGCCGGCAGGGATTTCATGAGGGTCAGCCAATTGCTGTAGTAGGTCTGCAGGCAGCGTCGTGCGGTACCGTTGTTTCGCAGGGAGGTCAGCGCCTTCTGGTAGGCGGGCTCGACCTGCGACAGGGCCTGGTCGACACAGCTGTCGGTATCGGAGAAACGTGCGGTGTCGCCGATGCGGGTACCGGCGATGACTGCCTTGTTCGCGCAACTCTTGAAGGCAAGCATGCTGGCCTGCTCGAACTGCAGGGCATCCTGGTCCATGGCGAAGGCGGGGGTACTGCATACGACGGCTGCAACGAAGGCTAAGGCGTAAGCGTGGCGTTTCATGGTGGCGTCCCTGGCTACGTCGAGATGACGTGATGGCATCAATGCACAGCGGCAGACTGCGCCGCGGGGCAAATGTTCAGCGCTAAAAGCGGCAAAACGCCATCAGGTGAATTCCACCAGACCGACGGTAGTGAGACCTATGAACAGGGCGGTCAGAGCGACCATGGCGAAGGCCAACAGATAATCTTCCATCAGGGGTTCCCTACTACGATGAGAGCGGTAGGACCGATGGCAAATGGCCAGGTTCGTGCGAAAGAGGGGGTAGGGTGAATTGGCCGACGGAAGGTCGTCAGCGCGGGGAGAAAGCGGCGACGCCATAAAGGCGTCGCCGCTTCTACATCACTCGTCCAGGCGGTTCTTGTCGAGCTGCTTGGCCAGACCAGCGCCCAGATCAGCACCGGTTACCGGCGCGGCTTCGGGATCCGACATGGTCCGGGTCGCGAGCTGCTCCACCGCCTTGGCCTGCATGGGCGGCAGCTTGACGCTGGCCATGCCGTCGCCGCCATCCACGGCAGGTCCGGGCTGCTCCACGTATTCCCAATCCTGACCCTGGTTCCAGGGACCGCGCAGATCGCCTTCGCCTTGCGACATGTTGTAGTAGACGCTGGCGAACTCCGGACGCGGCGGCATCTTGCCCTGGGGGAAGTTGGGCTGGATGGAGTGCAGGGCATTCTCGAAGGATTTCTGGTGGGCGATCTCGCGCGTCATCAGAAAGCTCAGGGTGTCCTTGATGCCCGCATCGTCGGTGACGTTGATCAGGCGTTCGTAGACGATCTTGGCCCGCGCTTCGGCGGCGATGTTGGACCTTAGATCGATAGTCGGTTCACCGATGGTGTCGATGTAGGCCGCGGTCCAGGGTACGCCAGCCGAATTGGTCAGGGCCGGGCCACCACCGTAGAGAATCTGGGTGAGGTGGGAGTCGTTGCCCGCGCCGGTCAGGGAGCGATACATGTCCGCTTCTTCCTGGGTTTTCTCGGCCAGGTCGCCTTTGGCGCCCTTGTTCAGCATGGCGATCATCGAGCCGATGATTTCCAGGTGGCTGAGCTCTTCGGTGGCGATGTCGAACAGCATGTCCTTACGACCCGGGTCGAGCTCGGCTATCGCCTGGGTGAAATAGCGCATGGCGGCGGCGAGTTCGCCTTGGGGACCGCCGAATTGTTCCAGCATCAGGTTGGCAAGGCCCGGATTGGGCTCCGACACGCGCACGGTATATTGCAGTCGCTTGTTATGGACGAACATGTAACCTCCAGGGGCTAGTCACGGGTAGAGCACGGGCGGTTCAGCGCTTCGCGGTCAAATCGGGGTCGGCGGAGCGTTCCAGGAAGGCTCGGGTGGTGACGGGCAGGTCTTCCAGCAACCACGCCGCCATGGCCTTCTCTTGTTCGAGGATGCGTTCGCAGGCCTGCTGCGTTTCGCGGTCGCCGACATCGGCAGCCGCTGCAATCAGGACGGTATAGGTAGCAATTTCGATGTTTTCGAACATATAGCCGGCGATGGCGCCCTTGATGACCTCATCGCTCATGGGCGCGCCACCGATGGCCTGCCCCAGCGCCATCAACTTGCCGCCCATGTCCTTGAGGGTGGAGGCGCTGCTGCCGAGGCGGGTCAGGCAGCCTTCGAGCACTTGGCGTTGTTCCTGGGTTTCCTGGATGTGCTGCTCGATGCGCTGGCGCAGCTGCGGATAGTGCTCCAGTCGCGCGGACTGGGCGGAGAGCATTTTCTCGGCCTGTTCTTCCATGGCGTGGGCATCGCGCAGCCAGTCGATGAGGTTGTCTTTTTTGGAAGCGGTCATGAAAAACTCCTGCTCTTGAAGAGAGGCGACAACGGGCTGGAACGCCCCGCCAGATTGCGATCTGTCTGCTTATTAGTGGCTTCTCTCTAGCCATAGATTCGCTGCGTGATGGTCTTTCGGATCGATGGAAAGGTAGGCCACTGTTTGTTCTACAAGCGCAGCGGCAAAGGGGTATCTGGCAAGGCGATTTATTGGACAAGAGGCTTTTTGCTGTACAAGTCCTGTCGCAGTATTTTTGGTTTTAGTCATATCTTTGCCGTTCGCACCCCCAGGTAAACCGTTCACCTCTAACTTGCCGAGGCCACTGGCTTCTGTGTCAGGATTCGAGGAGTGCAAGGGAAGGAGTCAGCATGAAGGTGCCTGAGAAGCAGCAGCTGGACGCACGCTTACCGGGGCTGCAACGTTCGCCAGAAGGAAACTGGCCGGATCCGAATGCGCCTGGATTGGAGGTAGAGGAGATCATCGCGCAGTTGCGCATGGCTGCAGCGGCTGCCGACTGGGCCTGGTATCAGCGGCGGGGTAACTGGTCGCGGATGGCCATGGGCAGTGGCGCCAGCGACTGGCCACCGCTGCTCGATGACGATGAGCTGACTCAGCGGTGCGCCGAGGTAGGGGTCAGTTGCCATCCGACGGGAAGTGGCCCGACGCCCCTGGGCTGGCTCCTTGCGCGCCCTGACGGTCATACCGATTTCGCCGCCCTGGCCCTCAGGTTCGGCTTCGTCCTGCAACGGCTACAACTGCAGCGCGCCCAGGCCGTTCAGCAGGTGCTCTATGATATTACCTACCTGGCCAGTTCGACGGTGGATCGTCAGCTGTTCATGCGGCGCACCCATGAATTGCTGGTGACGCTGATCGACGCCGAGAACTTCTGCCTGGCGCTACAGGATGTCGACTCGGAGCAGATCCACTATCCCTATTATTTCGACCAGCGCGATGAAAGCCCGCCAGAGCCAGGCTCCTTCGAGCTCATGGACCGGACGCGCCCCTCCCTGACGGCCTATGTGCTCATGCACGGGGTGCCCCTGCTGCTGCCCAAGGAGGCCATCGAAGCCGCTCAGGTACAGGGTCCCTATTATTGCCAGGGATCGGTCCCCGAATTCTGGATGGGCATCCCGCTCAAGGATGGCACCGATCGCACCTTCGGCGTGCTCAGCCTGCAGGTCTATGACCGTGAGCGGCGCTACGGCAGCGAGGACCAGGCGCTGTTCCAGGTGATCGCGCGCGACGTGGCCATGGCCTTGGATCGCATCCTTCGGCGCGAGGATATGGAGGCCACGGTAGGGCAGCGCACCCAGGAACTGTCCGAGGTCAATGCCCGGCTGCGCGAACAGATCGCCGAACGCGAGCGCGCCGAGCAACTGCAGGCCGCCCTGTTTCGCATCGCCGAACTCTCCAGCGCCAGCACGGACATGCCCGAGTTGCTAGGCGGTCTGCACCAGGTGGTCGGTGAACTGCTCTATGCCCACAACTTCTACATCGCGCTCTACGACGACGCGTCGGGTGAGGTGAGCTTTCCCTATTTCGCCGACGAGCGCCGCGCCACGGCACCGATCGCCCGGCGTGGCAGCCGGGGTTACACGGAATACACCATCCGCCAGCGGCGGCCCTGTCTCATCGATCGGCAGAAGGCTCGCCTGCTGGTCGCCCAGGGAGAAATCACCCCGGTGCCGGGTACCTTCGAGGCCTGGTCCTGGCTGGGCATCCCGCTCTACGATGGCAAGCACGTTCGTGGGGTGCTGGCGGTACAGAGTTATCGAGAAGACGTCTACTACAGCCGACGCGATCAGGAGTTGTTGACGTTCGTGTCGCGCCATATCGACACCGCGTTGTCACGGCGCAGCGCCGCCGAGGCGATCCAGCAGTCCCGCCATGCCCTGGAAGTGCGGGTGCAGGAACGGACCCGGGCGCTGGACGAGGCCAACGCCCGGCTGCTGTACGAGAACAATCACGACGCCCTGACGCGCCTGCCCAATCGCAGCTTCTTCCAGCAGCGCCTGAGCCTGCACTGGTCGGCCCTGGAGCGCGAGGGGACGGGCCTGGCGGTGATGTTTCTCGATCTGGATCGCTTCAAGAGGATCAACGATCAGTTCGGCCACCCCTTTGGCGATCTCCTGTTGATCGCAGCCGGCGAGCGCCTGTCCAGCTGCCTGAGGGACACCGACCTGCTGGCGCGGCTGGGCGGCGACGAGTTCGCCATTCTGGTGCCTGGCGGCGGTCTGGAACCGCCGGTGGCCATCGCCCAGCGCATCATCGAGGCCTTCGATCGCCCCTTGGTGTTCGACGACCACAGTCTGTTCGCCTCCTGCAGCATCGGCATCGTGGTTGCCGATCCCGCGCTGCATCGGCAGCCGGACGACCTGCTGCGCGATGCCGACACGGCCATGTACCGGGTGAAGCAGGGTGGGCGCGACAACTTCGCGGTGTTCAACCAGGAACTGCGCCAGGTGGTGTCCGACCAGGTGGTACGGGAGGGTGCACTGCGCAAGGCGCTAAAGAACGGCAACGAGCTGGAGCCGTTCTTCCAGCCCATCGTCGAGGTGGGGACCGGACGGGTCGCAGCACTGGAAGCCTTGATCCGCTGGCGTCAGCCTGACGGCAGCGTGCTGGCCCCCGCGGCTTTCCTGACCGAGCTGGAGGGGCTGCGCCTGATCGGGCGCCTGGATACCTACATGCTGACGCGGATCGCCGCCATCCTGGCCGAGCCCGCCCAGGCCCACTGGCCGGTGGTGCACGTCAATTGCTCCAGCTACAGCATCGTGCGGCCGGAGTTCGCCGACGAGGTGCTGGGCATCCTGGCGGCGCATGGCGTGGCACCTTCGCGCATCTGCCTGGAGTTGACCGAGGGCGCCCTGGTGGCCGAGCCAGAACGGGCCAAGGCCACCATGGAGGCCCTCGACCGCCAGGGCGTCTCGGTGGTGTTGGATGATTTCGGCGCAGGTTTTTCGTCGCTGGGCTACGTCCACGAATACCGCTTTCGTGGCCTCAAGATCGACAAGTCCTTTGTCTTGCGCCTGGCGGAAAGCAACCGCAGTGTCGCCATCGTGCGCGCCATCGTGCGCATGGCCGAGTCCCTGGGGCTGGATGTGGTCGCCGAGGGTGTCGAGGACGCCCAGGCGCTGCAATTGCTCAAGGACATGGGCGCGCGCCATGCCCAGGGCTATCACTTCGCCCGGCCCCTGGAGCTGCTGGCAACCCGGCGTCTGTTGCTGCCCGCGGCAGGCTAGAAGGCCACGCCGGCGACCAGGATCAGGTTGGTATAGGGCTGGCATTCACCGGTGCGGATCTGGACCCGCGCCTGGCGACACAGGGTCTTCATCTCCGCATGGGAGACCAGGCGCCGAGTGCCCAGGGCGCCCTCCGTGGTCAGGTGCTCCAGTTCAGCCAGCGCGGGCGGTTGGGCGACGAGGGACTCCTCGGCGAGCAGATGGCTTTCCACCTGCATCTCGCTGAGCAGGGCGCGCAGGACGCTGAGGAAGTCGGGCACGCCAGGCGTGACGGCCAGGTCCACCAGCGGCGTACCGGGCGGCACGGGCATGCCAGCGTCACCGATGACCACCAGATCACCATGACCGAGACTGGCGACGGCCTGGGACAGGGCGATATTGAGCAAAGGCGTCTTTTTCACCGGGCGAGCTCCTGGCGGGTGGGAATGGAGGGCTGGGCACCAGGACGGGTGACGGCGATGGCCGCTGCCTGCTGGCCGAGGGCGATGGCCTCATCGACACTCAGGCCTTCGGCGAGACCGGCCGCGAAGCCACCGAGAAAGGTGTCGCCGGCGGCGGTGGTGTCCACCGCCTTGACCGGAGTGGCCGGGTGGTGACGGCAGCTGTCGGCGCTGACCTGCAGCAGGCCCTGGCCGCCCAGGGTCAGCAGCACCTGGCGGGCGCCGGCGGCGACCAGCTGGCGTGCAGCCGCTTCCGCCTGCTGCAGATCGTCCACCGGCAGGCCGGTGAGCAGGCTGGCCTCGCTTTCGTTGGGCACCAGATAGTCGATATGGGCGTACCAGTCGGCCGGTAGCGGCCCCGTGGCAGGTGCCGGATTGAGGATCACCGTCTTGCCCAGGGCGTGAGCGCGGGCCAGGGCGTCGCCTACGGTGGCCAGGGGAACCTCCAGCTGGGCGATCACCAGCTTGGCCTGGTCGAGCAGCGTCGCCTGTTCTTCCAGGTGCGCGGCGGACAGCTCGCCGTTGCCGCCAGCGACGATGACAATGGTGTTCTGCCCCTGGTCGTCCACCAGAATCGAGGCGATGCCTGTAGGCACCTCGGCGGCCACCGACACGCCGCGGCAATCGATGCCTTCCTGGACCAGGCTGCGGGTGAGGAAGTCTCCATAGGGATCGGCGCCGACGCAGCCGATCATGGCGACCCGGGCCCCCAGGCGCGCGGCCGCGACCGCCTGGTTGGCGCCCTTGCCGCCAGGCGCCGTGGTGAAGTCATGGCCGGCGAGGGTCTCGCCGCCCTTGGGCAGGCGCGGGGCGCGCACCACCAGATCCATGTTGAGGCTGCCGATGACGATGACGTCAGGGTGCATGGGAGGTCTCCAGAGCAGGGGGCGCCGCGGTGGATTCGCGCAGCACCAGCCGGGGTACGGCGATGTCGTGGGTGGAAGGGCTGCCGACCGCCTCGCGGCGCGCCAGCAGCAACTGGGCCGCGCGCTCGCCGAGGTCGCGGATCGACTGGCCGATGGTGGTCAGGGCAGGGTAGAGATAGCGGCTGAGTTCGATGTCGTCGAAGCCTACTACCGAGAGTTGGCCGGGTACGCTGAGCCCGTGTTCGGCGGCGGCGCGCAGCACGCCCAGGGCGATGGTGTCGTTGCCGGCGAAGATCGCGGTCGGACGCTCTTGCTGGGCCAGCAGCTCGCGCGCCGCGGCATGACCGGCGGCGGCGGTGAAGGGGCAGCGCCGGATGGTACCTGCTGGCACGCCCGCGTCCGCCAGGGCCTGCTGGTAGCCGGTGATACGCTCGCTGGCGACCGGAGAGTCGCCAGGACCGCCAATGCAGGCGATGCGGCGGTGGCCGAGTTCCAGCAGATGGCGGGTGGCGAGCAGCCCGCCCTGGTGGTGATCGACGCGAATGTGTGCGGCCTGGACGCCCTCCAGTGGCCGGTCGGCAAGGACCAGGGGGATGCGCAGGCCAGCCAGGGCCCTGGCGAAGCGCGGATCGCCGTCCACGGTGGCGACCACCAGACCGTCGATCCGTCGCTCCTTGAGTACTCGTAGATAGCGCAGCTGCTTGTCCGCATCGTCATCGGAATTGCAGAGGATGACGCTGTAGCCCTGGCGCTCGCAGTGATCTTCGATGCCGCGTGCCAGTTCGGCGAAATAGGGGTTCACCGCATTGGGCACCAGCACGCCAAAGGTGCCGGTGGCGCGGCTGCGCAGGGAGCGGGCCACGCCGCTGGGCACGTAGCCCAACTCGACGATGGCCGCCTCGACCTTTTCCCGCACGCCCGGACTGACCGGGCGGCTATTGTTCACCACATGGGAGACCGTGGTGTAGGAGATGCCGGCGCGCGCGGCGACATCCTTGATGGTCGCCATCAGCCCTGTCTCTTGGCGCGCTGGCTACGGTAGGTGTCGAGGATCACCGCGACGACGATGACCGCGCCGGTGATGATGCGCTTGGTCGGTTCGCTGGCGCCGATCTGGGCCAGGCCCGCAGCCAGCACCGAGATGATCAGCACGCCGAAGAAGGTGCTGATCACCGAGCCGCGACCGCCCATGAGGCTGGTCCCGCCGATCACCACGGCGGCGATCACCTGCAGTTCCAGGCCGACGCCGGCATTGGGGTCGGCGGCTTCCAGGCGCGATATCTGGAACAGCGCGGCCAGGCCCGCCAGCAGGCCCATCAGGGCGAAGACGATGATCTTGTAGGGCTTGGGGTTGATCCCCGCGAGGCGGACCGCTTCCTCGTTGGTGCCGATGGCGATCAGGTAGCGGCCGAGCACCGAACGGGTCAGCAGCAGCTGCGCGACCACGATCACCAGCAGCGCGATGACGAAGGACGGCGAGATGCCGAAGGCGACGGGCGTCGACAGCCAGGCATAGGCATCGCCGATGTAGGCGGTGCGCGAATCGGTCAGCTGGTAGGCCACACCACGCGCCATCTCCAGTACGCCCAGGGAGACGATGAAGGACGGGATGCGCCAGGCGACGGTCACGCTGCCAGTGAGGGTGCCGGTCAGGGCCGCGCAGAGCATGCCCAGGGCGGCAGCCGGCAGGATGCCCCAGCCCCACTCCAGGGTGGCGACGCTGACCACGGCAGCGGCCAGGGCCACCACCGAGCCCACCGACAAGTCGATGCCGCCGATGATCAGGATGAAGGTCATCCCGGTGGCCAGCACCATCAGATCGGGGATCTGGTTGGCCAGGGTGGTGAAGGTCGCGTAGGACAGGAAGTGACTGCTCAACAGGGAGAACAGCACGATCATCGCCAGCAGCGCGGCGGCCAGGCCCACGTAGGTGCCGAGGCCCAGGCCGAAGGCACGGCGGGAGGAGGTGACGGGAAGACTGCTCATCGAATGGCTTCCTGAGAAAGAGGTTGCGGCGGGACAGGTTCTTCCAGCATGGCTTCGCGCGAGCGATAGCCGGCGAAGGCGGCGGCCAGCAGCCGCTCCTGATCCCAGTCATGGCGTTCGAAGGTGGCTTCCAGGCGCCCGGCGGAGATCACGCCGATGCGATCGCAGATCAGCATCAGCTCGCGCAGGTCACTGGAGACCACCACCAGGGCCTTGCCCTGGCGAGTGAGTTCGGCCAGCAGGCCATAGATCTCGAATTTGGCACCGACGTCGATGCCGCGCGTGGGTTCGTCGAACAGCAGCACCTGGCAGTCGCGTTCGAGCCAACGCCCGATCACCACCTTCTGCTGGTTGCCGCCGGAGAGCTCGCCCACCGGCTGGGTGCCATCGTTGCAGCGGATGCGCAGGCTCTTGATATGGCGCTCGGCCAGGGCTGCCTCGCGGACGCCGCTGACCACGCCCTGCCGGGCGACCTTGGCCATATTGCCGAGGGCGATATTGGCGCTGATCGGCTGGCTGAGAAGCAGCCCTTCGCCCTTGCGATCCTCGGTGATGAGGGCGATGCCCTGACGCACCACCTTGGCCGGCGAGCCCAGGTCGACCGGCTTGCCAGCCAGGCGCACCGCGCCGGAGTCGGCACGGTCGGCACCAAAGATCAGGCGCAGCAATTCGGTGCGACCGGCGCCGATGAGGCCGGAGATACCGTAGATCTCGCCCGCGCGGACGTTGAAGGAGACGTCGCGCACCTTGTCCGCGCGATTCAGGCCCTGGACTTCCAGCAGCGGTGGCCCGAAGCGGCGCTCGCCCATGTCCAGGTGTTCGCCAAGATCGCGACCCACCATGAGGCTGACGATCTCGTCGATGCCGTAGTGCGCCATGGGCGCATCGGCCACCAGGCGGCCGTCGCGCAGCACCACCAGTTGCTGGGCGATACGCTTGAGTTCTTCCAGGCGATGGGAGATGTAGACCAGCGCCACGCCTCGGGCGCGCAGGCGCTCGATCTGCTCGAACAGCAGCTCCACCTCGCGGGAGGTGAGCATGGCGGTGGGCTCGTCGAGGATCAGCACCCGGCAATCGCCGATCAGGTTGCGGGCGATTTCCACTATCTGCTGGTGACCCACACCGAGCTCGGCGATGGGGGTATCGGGATCGATGGACTCCAGACCGACCTGGGCCATGGCCAGCCGCGCCTGTTCGCGCAGCTGGCGCCGGTCGATCCAGCCCAAACGGCGGGGCAGGCGGTCGAGGAAGAGATTTTCCGCCACGGTGAGGGTGGGCAGCAGATTGAGCTCCTGCATGACCATCCGCACACCCTGGGCTTCCGCCTCGCGGCGGCTACCCGGTGCATAGGGGCGGCCGAGGAAGCTCAGCTCACCGGTGGTGGGCTGCACCAGGCCACAGAGGATCTTGGACAGGGTGCTCTTGCCGGCGCCGTTTTCCCCGGTGAGCGCCAGCACCTGGCCGGCGCGCAATTCCAGGTCCACGCCGCCGAGTACCGGCTGGGCATAGGTCTTGCCGATGCCGCGGGCGCTGAGGATGACCTCGGACGACATGGGGTTCTCCTCGGATCAGGGCTGGGTGACGAGTTCGACCGGCGTCTCGATCACCCCGTCCTTGGCACCGGTGGGCTCGCCCTTGACCAGCTTGAGCGCGGCTTCGATACCGAACACGGCCTGTTTGGCGGCGTACTGGTCGGCGGTGGCGAGGATGCGGCCGTCCTTGAGCATCGGCTTGATGGCCTTGATGTTGTCGTAGCCGACCACCTGCACCTGGCCTTTCTTGCCAGCGGCGCGCACGGCGGAAACGGCACCCAGCGCCATGCTGTCGTTGCCCGCCAGCAGGGCCTTCAGGTCCGGGTATTCGTTGAGCATGGCCGCGGCGACAGCGTTGCCCTTGTCGATCTCCCAGTTGCCGGACTGCACGCCGACGATCTTCATGCCGGCCGCTTCCATGGCGTCCTTGAAGCCCGCGGTGCGCTGCTGGGCGTTGGTGGTGGTGGAGACGCCCTCGATGATGCCGACCTGGTCACCCTGCTTGAGCTGCTTGGCCAGGTATTCGCCCACCAGGCGTGCGCCCTTGCGGTTGTCGGGGCCGACGAAGGGAATGTCCAGGGCCTTGGACTTGAGCACCTCGGGATCCAGGCGGTTGTCGATGTTGACCACCTTGATACCGGCGTCGCTGGCTTTCTTCAGCACCGGAACCAGGGCCTTGGAGTCGGCCGGCGCGATGACCAGGGCATCGACCTTGGAGACGATCATCTGCTCGACGATGCGGATCTGGCTGGAGGTATCGGTCTCGTCCTTGATCCCGTTGGAGATCAGGTCGAAGTCCGCGGAATGCGCTTTCTGGTAGGTCTTGGCGCCGTCTTCCATGGTCAGGAAGAATTCGTTGGCGAGGGACTTCATGACCAGCGCGACCTTGGGCTTTTCGGCGGCCGTGGCATGACTGGCGGTGAGCGGCAGGATCAGCGAAGCGGAGGTGAGAGCGATAGCCGCCAGCAGGCGGGCAGGGCGAAAGGCCAGCATAGGGGATCTCCGAATTCTTATGGTTCTTGTGGTCGCGCAAACGTTTGCGCGGGAAGGAGGATGTCCGCTTCGTTGGTAGCTGTCAACGGAAGTCACTACATGAATCGATTCAGCTTCCAGGGACGGCTGGTTGGCCCTGGCTGGGCAGGCCCCGGTATACTGTGCAATCGTGTTCAACCAGGCGCCCGACGCCCGAGAGTCTCTGCCATGTCCTTTTCCGAATCCGCCCTGAAATCCCTCATCCGTGCCGTGCCCGATTTTCCCAAGCCGGGGGTGATCTTTCGGGACATCACGCCGTTGTTCCAGTCGCCCGAAGGCCTGCGTGCCGTCATGGAGGCACTGCTGGAACGCTATCGCTCGGCGTCCTTCAGCCATGTCGGGGCGCTGGATGCGCGCGGATTCCTCATCGGCCCGATCCTGGCCTATGAACTGGGCAAACCACTGGTGCTGTTTCGCAAGCAGGGCAAACTGCCGGCGGAGCTGCTGACCGAGGTCTACAGCACCGAATACGGCGACTCGGTGATCGAGGTGCACAAGGACAGCGTCGGCGCCGGTGATTCGGTGCTCCTGGTGGACGACCTCATCGCCACTGGCGGCACCCTGGTCGCCGCTGGCAACCTGATCAAGCGCCTGGGCGCCGAGGTCCATGAAGCCGCCGCCATCGTCGACCTGCCTGAGCTGGGTGGCTCCAAGCGCCTGGAAGCGGCAGGCATTCCCACTTTCGCCCTGACGAGCTTTGCGCTGTCCGAGTATTGAGTTGCAGTTGATCGCGACTATCGCGGTCCGCACTGCTGTGCCTTTGCTCTCGTTTATCGCGGCCATGGGCCGCTCCTACAGGTACACCGAACAAATGTAGGAGCGGCCCATGGCCGCGATTGCGTCCAGCCCGTAGCGTGGAAAACCGCGTAGGGTTTTCCACCTGATGCCGATGCCCGTTCGTGGACAAGGCTGCGCCGTTGTCCACCCTACGACGGTGGTACCTTTTCGGGACCGGCCGCGTCTGCAGATCGCAATGGCCGTAAAAGGTCAATCAAGTCGTAGGTTGGGCTGAGCCCAGCAAAGCCCAACAGCTCCTGCCTTGGCGCCGGCCCCGTTGGGCTTCGACGATAAAGCCGTCTCAGCCCAACCTACGCTTTATCGCAAGCCTGGCAGCCTCTCGTCAAAGCTCAGCCGTAGGCTTTTTGGGCTCCAGCGGATACAGATCTACCTCGTCCGCCAGCTTGGGCAACTCGTCCAGAAAGGCGAGGGTATGCGGCTGGTTGAAGTGATCGTCCTGGGCGGCGACCGAGGCCCAGCGGGCCTGGATCACCCAGAGATCGCGGTCTTCACCGCCCTGGAATACCCGGTAGTCCAGGCATCCCGCATCCGTCACGGCCAGGGTGGCCAGATCCAGCAGATGGGCGCCCAGCGCCAGAGAGCGTTCGGGCTGCGCCCTGAGCAGGGTAAGGCTATGGACGTCCGGCATGGTGTGGGAGTCTCCTGAAGGATCGAGGTTTCGACCCTTCAGGATAGCGGACGTCGCAGCGGTCTCAGCGATTGATCAGGCCGAGGAATTCCGCGCGGGTGGCATCGTTGGCGCGGAACTGGCCGAGCATCACCGAGGTGACCATGGACGAGTTCTGCTTTTCCACGCCGCGCATCATCATGCACATGTGTTGTGCCTCGATCACCACGGCGACACCTGCCGCGCCGGTGACCTGCTCGATGGCCTCGGCGATCTGCCGGGTCATGTTTTCCTGGATCTGCAGGCGGCGGGCGAACATGTCGACCACTCGTGCGACCTTGGACAGGCCCAGTACCTTGCCCTTGGGCATGTAGGCGACATGGGCCTTGCCGATGAAGGGCAGCATGTGGTGCTCGCACAGGGAATACAGCTCGATGTTCTTCACCAGCACCATCTCGCTGTTGTCCGAGGTGAAGAGGGCGTCGCCCACCACTTCTTCCAGCGTCTGGTTGTAGCCGCGGCAGAGATACTGCATGGCCTTGGCCGCCCGCTTGGGCGTGTCCACCAGCCCCTCCCGGCTGATGTCTTCGCCGAGTCCGGTCAGGATCGAGGAGTAGTGCTGTTCGAGAGACATTTGGGTTCCTGTTTGTCGATAAGGAAGAGAGCGCTCGGATGAGACGTCACCCGAGTCACAGGATCACTCGTCGCGACCTTCTAGCATGGTGCGCTTGAGCAAGACATAAAGCGAGCCGGTCCCGCCATGGCGCGGCAGGCAGGACGTGAAACCCAGCACCTGGGGGTGCTGGCGCAGCCAGGTGTTGACGTGACTCTTGATCAGCGGCCGGCGGCCATCCGTGCGCGCGGCCTTGCCGTGGGTGACCCGCACGCAACGGATTTCCAGGCGGGTCGCCTCGGCGAGAAAGTCCCAGAGGGTTTCGCGCGCCTTCTCCACGGTCATGCCGTGCAGGTCCAGGCTACCTTCGAAGGGGATCTGCCCCCCCTTGAGGCGGCGCAACTGGCTGTCCTGCAGTCCGTCACGGCCCCAGTAGAGTTCGTCCTCGGCGCCCACGTCGATGACGAAGGCATCGCTCAGGCCGTCGACCCGGATCGCGGTCGTGGTTCTGGTCGCATCGGCGCGGCGCTGGGCGACCTGGCCGAGGTCGGCGCGTGGCTTGCCGGTGTCGGCGCGATCCTGCTTGAGCGGACGGATCCCGCGGGTGAAGTCAGCGAAAGAGGCATCGTCGTCGTGCATGGCGTTCTCCGGTACAGGGCGTCATTCTACCGGCGGGTCAGGACTCGTGCAGCAATCGGCTCACCGCGGCCAGCGCGGCCTGTTGCCGCTCGGCCCAATCGCCGGAGATTTCCAGGACCGGCTGGCGATGCGCCCGCAGCCAGTCCCGGCAGTGGGCGAAGAATGCCAGGCGCTCGGCGAGATCCGGCTGGCAGCGCTGCCCATCGTCCTGCCAGGCCACATCGCGGGGATCGAGCAGCAGGTGCAGGTCGTAGCGGCGGGCCAGCAGCGCGGGTTCCAGCCAGGCAGGCGCGTCGCCAAACAGCAGGCGACTCCACAGCAGGTTGCTGAGCAGATGGGTGTCGAGCAGCAGCAGGGCCGGCGTGGCGGCCCGCGCCTGGTCTTCGCGGCGCAATTGCTCGTGGGCGATGACTTCCACGTCCGCCAGGGTGGTGTCGGTGCCGTGCCGCTCGCAGTATTCGCGGACGTACTCGTCGACCCGGACACCGCCGAATCGCTCGGCGAGGACCGTCGCCAGCCAGGATTTGCCACTCGACTCGGGGCCGGTCAGCACCACGACCTTCATCGAGGGCTCGCCAGGGCGCGGCGCCAGTCGAGCCAGCCGTAGGCGGCTAGGGCGACAAAGACCGCATAGAGAAGCGCGGTGGGGTAGAGGCCCTTGTAATAGAAGAGGCCCACATAGATGACGTCCAGCACGAACCACAGCACCCAGCACTGCAGCCGCTTCTGCGCCATCCAGAATTGGGCGACCAGGCTGAAGCCGGTGAGCGCCGCGTCCAGCCAGGGCAAGGCGGCGTCGGTGTGGGTGCCCATGAGATAGCCGAGCGCAAGGCTACCCAGCGCACCCGCCAGGAGGCCGGCCAGCAACGGCTTGGCGGTGAGCGAGCTGACCACCCGACCCTGATGTTGCTGGCCGCCACGCAGCCACTGCCACCAGCCGTAGAGCTGCAGCACCGCATAGATGCACTGCAGCAGCATGTCGGAATAGAGTTTGACGTTGTAGAAGATCCAGACGTAGAGCACCACCATCACCAGGCCTATGGGCCAGGCCCAGATGTTCTGGCGGACCGTCAGCCAGACGGCGATCACCCCGAGAACGGCGGCCAGCAGCTCCACGGGCGACATGCCCAGCAGGGTGGTGAGTGACTCCAGAAACGACATGCTTCACATCCGGAAAGATTCAATTCGTCATTGTACGGCACCTAATGGCCGTCTATCGGTCTCTTCAACCGGTCTCGCTCTGGTAAGGTGCCGGGCGGCCGCTACAGCATGAGCTGTCCTGGGTACCGCGAAGGGCCACGCCCTGCGGAGCGTCACGGTTCGAACCCCGTTGCCGCCGGCGTCTTCGGACCCGGCTACCTGCAAATGTTTCACTTGGATGGAGTAATACCATGGACCTATGGAGTGCCTTGCAGGCGCTGATTTTGGGGATCGTCGAGGGCATCACCGAATTCCTGCCGGTTTCCAGTACCGGCCACCAGATCGTGGTGGCTGACCTGATCGGCTTTCGCGGCGATACCGTCATCGCCTTCAACATCGTGATTCAGCTGGCGGCCATCCTGGCCGTGGTCTGGGAGTACCGCTTCAAGGTCTTCGAGATCGTCACCGACCTGCCGCGCAAATCCTATGCGCAGCGGTTCACCGGCAACCTGATCGTGGCCTTCCTGCCGGCGGCGGTGCTGGGTGTGATCCTGGGCGACCTGATCCACGAGTACCTGTTCAACCCCATCAACGTGGCCTTCGCCCTGGTGATCGGCGGCGTGATCATGATCTGGGCGGAAAAGCGCAAGCACCGCATCCGCGTGGAAGAAGTGGACGACATGCGCTGGCACGATGCCCTCAAGGTCGGTTTCGCCCAGTGCCTGGCGATGATTCCGGGCACCTCCCGTTCCGGCTCGACCATCATCGGCGGCCTGTTGTTCGGCCTGTCGCGCAAGGCAGCCACCGAGTTCTCCTTCTTTCTGGCCATGCCCACCATGGTTGGCGCGACGGTCTATTCGGTCTACAAGTACCGCCACATGTTCGTCCCTAGCGACGCCATGATCTTCGCGGTTGGTTTCGTCACCTCCTTCATCTTCGCCATGCTGGCGGTGAAGGCGCTGCTGAAGTTCATCGGCAATCACAGCTACGTGGTCTTCGGCTGGTACCGCATCGTCTTCGGACTGCTGATCCTGGCCACCTGGCAGTTCGGCTGGATCGACTGGCATGCGGCCAAGGCGGCCGGGTGAAACCCGAGAAGGAACAGCAGAGCCGGCGCAAGCCGGCTCGTGCATCTGCGCAGTCCGCTACGCCCAAGACCGCCAAGCGGGCGTCCGCGCCGACGCCCTATCAACAGCGCGCGGCCATCGCCCGTCAGGACATGCTGGCGCTGCTGCAGATCGCGGTCTTCATCCTGCCCCTGGTCGGCATGCTGTCCCTGGCCTTCGGTCGCGGCGTGCTCTGGCCACTGCCGCTATACCTGATCGCCAGCATCGTCACCTACCTGCTTTACAAGCATGACAAGCAACGCGCACGCGACAAGGGCTGGCGGGTACCGGAGCGAGTCCTGCACCTGGGCGAGCTGCTCGGCGGCTGGCCGGGCGCCCTGATCGCCCAGCAGCGGTTTCGCCACAAGACGGTCAAGCTGAGTTTTCGCCTGGTGTTCTTCGCCATCGTAGCCCTGCATCAGTTGCTGTGGCTGGATGTGCTCTGCGGCGGCTTTCTGCACCGTCACCTGCCGCTCTGAGGTCAGGCAAGCGGCACCGATGCAGGTGATGGGCTAGGCTTGCGGGCAAATGCCGCCCGTTGCCCAGGAGCCCCATGTTGCGAACCCCTCGAACGATCCTCACGCCACTGTTCTTGTCCCTGATCCTGGCCGCCTGTAGCCAGAGTCGCGAAATCCCCTTGCCCACGGCTCCCGAGGCCGGTTCTGGTTACCGGACCGGGCTGACGGCCAGTGAAGCCACCCGGCAGATGGCGGCAGCGGCCAATCCCCTCGCCGCCGAGGCGGGGCGCGAGATCCTGCGCCGAGGTGGTTCGGCCATCGATGCCGCCATCGCCATGCAGGCGGTTCTGACCCTGGTCGAGCCCCAGTCCTCGGGTATCGGCGGCGGTGCTTTCCTGCTCTATTGGGACGGTCACCGGGTCCAGGCCTACGATGGTCGCGAGACGGCGCCCGCAGGCGCCACGGAAAATCTCTTCCTGCACGCGGATGGCAGCCCCATGGCCTTCGAAGAGGCCCGCATCGGTGGTCGTTCGGTGGGCGTACCGGGGGTATTGCGCGCCCTGGAGCTCGCCCATCGCGACCATGGCAAGCTGGCTTGGCAAAGCCTGTTCGAGCCGGCCATTCGCCTGGCGCGGGAAGGCTTTCCACTGTCGCCACGGTTGCACAACCAGCTCCTCCACGATCCCTTCCTTAGGCAATCGCCCGGCATGGCTGCGCTCTATCTGGATGCCCAAGGCCAGGTGAAGCCGGTGGGAACCCGCCTGCGTAACCCTGAGTTGGCCGATACCCTGGCGCTGATTGCCAAGGAGGGTGCGGCCGCGCTCTATCGCGGCGACTTGGCCAAAGCCATCGCCACAGCGGTACAGGGGAGTCCCAATCCCGGTAGCCTGAGCCTCAAGGACCTTGCCGGTTATCGCGCCAAGGTCCGCACGCCGCTGTGCACCGACTACCAACGCTGGCGCGTCTGCGGCATGCCGCCGCCGGCCGGTGGTATCACCGTGGCCCAGACGCTCGGCATTCTCCAGGCGCTGGAGGCGCGCGATCCGGCCTGGGCCCTGGCCCCCTTGCGCCCGGTGCCAACCGCGCTGCCGGCGGCGCAGGAGCCCAGACCGGAAGCCGTGCACCTGATCAGTGAGGCCGAACGCCTGGCCTATGCCGATCGCGCCCAATACGTGGCGGACCCGGATCTGGTGCCGGTCAACGTCAGCGGCCTGCTCGATTCAGGGTATCTGGCCAGTCGCGCTCAGCAGGTAGGCGAGCGCAGCCTGGGCAAGGCCGCCCCGGGTACGCCTCCGGGGCCGACCCTGGCTTGGGCGCCGGATCGTTCACCGTTGCGCATCTCCACCTCCCAAGTGGTCGCTGCGGATGCCTGGGGTGGCGCGCTGTCCATGACGACCACGGTAGAGAGTTACTTCGGCTCCCACCTGATGGTGAAGGGCTTCATGCTCAACAACCAGTTGACGGACTTTTCCTTCGTGCCCCGCGAGAAGGGCTTGCCAGTGGCCAATCGGGTCGAACCGGGCAAGCGCCCGCGCTCGACCATGTCGCCCACCCTGGTATTCGATCGCCAGAGCGGCGACCTGGTAGCGGCTCTGGGGTCGCCGGGTGGCTCGCAGATCGCCGGCTATGTGGTGAAGACACTGGTTGGTCTGCTGGACTGGCAGCTGGATCCCCAATCGGCGGCGGGCCTGCCGAATTTCGGCAGCCGTAACGGCCCCACCGAGCTGGAGCGCGGCGAGACCACGCCGGCCTTGCGCCAGGCGCTGGAGCAGCGTGGGCATCAGCTGCGCGAAGACGAGATGACCAGTGGCATCCAGGTCATTCGCCGGGTGGGATCAGGATGGCAGGGCGGCGCCGATCCGCGGCGCGAGGGCGCGGCGCTGGGGGATTAGGTCGCGGGTCGTCGGGGCAGGGGAGGATCCCCACTCCAGTCCTCTCCCAGGGGGAGAGGAAGCCACTAGGGCGCTGGAGCAGGCTCGCGGGGAAAGGAGGCGCCGGACCGCTTCCGGCTCGGCGCCTTGGGTATCACGCCGGCTGGTCGAGTTGCAGTACACGGGTGGTGCGCTCGCGCACTTCCCGCAGTAGCTCCGGCTCTTCGGCCAGCTTCTGACCAAAGGAAGGGAACATGGTGCGCAGCTTGGCCTGCCACTCTTCGCTCTGATAGCGGCTCGGGAAGCAGCGCTCGACCAGGGTCAGCATGATGGACACCGAGGTGGAAGCACCTGGAGAGGCGCCCAGCAGGGCGGCGATGGTACCGTCACCGGAGGCGACGATCTCGGTGCCGAACTGCAGGATGCCGCCTTTCTGCGGGTCCTTCTTGATGATCTGCACGCGCTGGCCGGCCACTTCCAGGCGCCAGTCCTGCTTGCGCACGGCCGGGTAGAAGGCGCGCAGCTCCTCGACGCGCTGGTCGAAGGACTGCAGTACCTGGCCGACCAGGTAGCGGGTCAGCGGCATGTTGTCCCGCGCCACGGCGAGCATGGGGCCGATATTGCCCGACTTGATCGACTTGGGCAGGTCGAGGAAGGAACCGCGCTTGAGGAACTTGGTGGTGAAACCGGCGAAGGGTCCGAACAGCAACGACTTCTTGCCATCCACCACGCGGGTGTCCAGGTGCGGCACCGACATTGGCGGGGAGTTGACCCCGGCCAGGCCGTAGACCTTGGCCTGGTGCCGTTCGACGATGTGCGGATCGTCGCAGCGCAGCCATTGTCCGCTCACCGGGAAGCCACCGTAGCCGGCGCCCTCGGGGATGCCGGACTTCTGCAGCAGCGGCAGGGCCGCGCCACCGGCGCCGAGGAAGACGAACTTGGCGATCAGCGTGCGGGTCGCGCCGGAGCGACTGTCCTCGATGGTCAGGCGCCAACGCTGATCCGCTTCGCGGGTCAGGTCCACCACCTTCTGGTTGTAGCGGACCTGGGTGCCGGGGCGGGTCTGCAGGTGACCCAGCAGGCTCATGGTCAGGGCGCCGAAATTGACGTCGGTACCACCGGCCACATGGGTCGCCGCCACGGCTTCGGTAGCTGGCCGGCCTTCCATCACCAGGGGCATCCACTCGCGCAGCTTGGCGTGGTCCTCGGAATATTCCATGCCGTCGAAGCAGGCGTGGTCCTTGAGGGCCTCATAGCGCTTGCGCAGGAAGGCGATGTCCTTGGCGCCATGCACGAAGGACATGTGTGGCACGGGGCTGATGAAGGCGCGCGGCGAACCGAAGTGGCCTTCCTCGACCAGGTAGGACCAGAACTGCCTGGAAGCCTCGAACATGCCGTTGATGCTGAGGGCCTTGGTGACGTCGATGCTGCCGTCCGCCTTTTCGGGCGTGTAGTTCAACTCGCAGAGGGCCGCATGGCCGGTTCCGGCGTTGTTCCAGGGGTTGGAACTCTCCGCCGCGCCTACGTCGAGCAGTTCGAGTACCTCGACGGTACTCGTGGGCTCCAGCTCCTTGAGCATGACCGCCAGGGTCGCACTCATGATTCCCGCGCCGACGAAAACGAAATCCGACTCTTCGTTACCACTGTGCATTCATCGTACTCCTGAGACAGTGTCTCGCTTTACACCTGAGGGAGATCGGGCGTCGGAGCCCGACCTCGAGTTGGGCAACCCCGAGCTGGCCGCAAACGGCCGAGCAGGGGCAAGCAACCGGTAGGGCATGGCAGTCAGTTGCGACAGCGGCCGTCCGGCAATGTTCTGATTTATTAAGTTGGAGCCAAATGTCCTGGTGGATCGGCGGAGGCCGATACCAGGCGGGGTGGCCAGGATGCGACAGGGAGCCCGTCGAGCGTGCCGGTAGGGGGCGCTACGTGTTACGAGACGTGGCAGGAGACCCCTGGCCTCCCGGCGCAAACGATAGGTATTGATCGCGGCGATCCTGGTCGAGTACCCGTTTCGGTGCGAAATGATACCTAGGGTAACTGCTTAGGGCACCATCTATTTTAACCGTGTAGTGGGTATCAGGACCCACTACACGGACCTCGGGTTTAGCCGTTGATGCCTTGGCTGCGCAGGTAATCGTCATAGCTGCCGCTGAAATCCACCACACCGCTCTCGCTCATGTCGAGGATGCGGGTGGCCAGGGAGGAGACGAATTCGCGGTCGTGGCTGACGAAGATCAGGGTGCCCGGATAGTTTTCCAGGGCCAGGTTCAGCGCCTCGATGGACTCCATGTCCAGGTGGTTGGTGGGCTCGTCCATCACCAGCACGTTGGGCTTCTTCAGGATCAGTTTGCCAAACAGCATGCGTCCCTGTTCACCACCGGAGATGACCTTGATCGACTTCTGGATGTCGTCGCTGGAGAACAGCATGCGGCCCAGGGTACCGCGTACCATTTGCTCGCCGCCCTGGGTCCATTGGGCCATCCACTCGAACAGGGTGGCATCGTCGGCGAAATCCTCGGCGTGGTCCTGGGCGAAGTAGCCGACATCAGCGCTGTCGGTCCATTTCACTTCACCGCTCTGGGGAGCCATCTCGCCCACCAGGGTGCGCAGCAGGGTGGTCTTGCCGATGCCGTTGGGGCCGATGATGGCGACCCGCTCGCCGGCTTCGATCTGCAGGCCCAGGCGCTTGAACAGCGGGGTGCCGTCGAAGCCTTGAGTGACGTTCTCCAGGGTCACCGCCTGGCGGTGCAGCTTCTTGTTCTGCTCGAAGCGGATGAAGGGGCTGACGCGGCTGGACGGCTTGACCTCGTCCAGCTGGATCTTGTCGATCTGGCGCGCCCGGCTGGTGGCCTGCTTGGCCTTGGAGGCGTTGGCCGAGAAGCGGCTGACGAACTGCTGCAGTTCGGCGATCTGGGCCTTCTTCTTGGCGTTGTCCGACAGCAGGCGCTCGCGGGCCTGGGTGGCGGCGGTCATGTACTCGTCGTAGTTACCCGGGAACAGGCGCAGCTCACCGTAGTCCAGGTCGGCCATGTGGGTGCAGACGCTGTTCAGGAAGTGGCGATCGTGGGAGATGATGATCATGGTGCTGTTGCGCGCGACCAGGATGCCTTCCAGCCAACGGATGGTGTTGATATCCAGGTGGTTGGTGGGCTCGTCAAGCAGCAGCAGTTCCGGATCGGAGAACAGTGCCTGGGCCAGCAGTACCCGTAGCTTCCAACCGGGGGCGACGGCGCTCATGGGGCCAAAGTGCTGGTCCTGCGGGATGCCCAGGCCGAGCAGCAGCTCGCCCGCCCGCGCTTCGGCGGTGTAGCCATCGTATTCGGCGAACTGCACTTCCAGTTCGGCCACTGCCATGCCGTCGTCTTCGCTCATTTCCGGCAGGGAGTAGATGCGGTCGCGCTCGGCCTTGACCTTGGCCAACTCGGCGTGGCCCATGATCACGGTATCGATGACGGTGCAGTCTTCGTAGGCGAACTGGTCCTGGCGCAGCTTGCCAAGGCGCACGTTGGGTTCGAGCATCACCTGGCCGCCGGTGGGCTCGAGATCACCCCCGAGAATCTTCATGAAGGTGGACTTGCCGCAGCCGTTGGCGCCGATCAGGCCATAGCGATGGCCGTTGCCGAATTTGACGGACACGTTCTCGAACAGCGGCTTGGCGCCAAACTGCATGGTGATGTTAGCGGTGGAGATCAAGGGGGTACCTATTAGGGACTAAAGGCGTCGCGAGAGCTGACGGTATCGATTCGATACCGACGCCGAGCTTGGCTATCTCGCTCAGAGCTGAACCTGTGCCGATCCAGCGAGCGTAGGTGGAAAGAAAAATCTGGAGGAGGGTTTCCCAGCTGTAGGGCGATGAGGCCGAAGCTCATGCCGGACATTGCGTTCATTGTCTCATAGGTCCGCCAGCGGTGATAAGGCCGCCGTGGGTACCGGAGCGCTGCTCCGACTCGCCCTGGGTCGTATGATCTTCGGACCGCTGGTGATGATGGCCAGTGAACGGCGATCACCCGCACGCTTCTCATGCTGCACCGATGCAGCCATCCCAGGAGCAGATATGTCCGAGCAGACGAAGAGCCGAATAGATGCTGGAGCGCCGCGGGAGCAGTTGCCGCCCACGCTGGAGGAGACCCAGGCCCGCAATGCCGAGCTGCGGATGCAGAAGATGGCGAAGCAACGCCAGCAGGCGCTATCGGAACGGTCGCTCACCGCTGCCAGGAATGAAAAGCAGGTGCCTTGAGCCTCGGGACCATCGGTCATAGTGGCCACTGAACAGGTACCTCCTTGCGCGTCTCCAATACAGTGAGGCCACTATTGGCCTCACTGCGAGGTGACCCATGATCACAACGACCACTCATTGGCAAAGATTCAGTTCGCCACAGGCTCCCGGAATGATCGCAAGGTCGATGTTCGGGATCGACGTCCAGCTGGCTAGGGAGCAAGGTGGGCAGGCCACAGAGCCTGCTCCGGCTGAGCCACCGGAGCCTGCCGATACGGATGGCGCCGATCAGTCTGTGCTCGATCCTGACGAGCCCTCGACGCCGGTGCCTGGCGAAAGCGACGACCAGGAACCAGCGCCTCGGTAACCCCCTGAGTCCCGACAGAGCCCAGCCGACGTGCTGAGCTCTTTCACGAACAGCGGCAGGTAATGCACCAGCATGAAGAGGCTTTTTGACGCTTTCAGCTGCCCGAAGAGTGCTTTCCTTTGGATTGGGCTAAATGTGCCTTCTATCGTCAATAACGAGGACGTCTTTCTGAAACTCCAGAGCCCTATCTTGAAGGGTGATGCAATCGGCACTATTGGGAAGTAACGGCAATAAATAATCTGGTTCTCTGATTCCACTATTGGTCTGTATTAAACGAAGCGGCTAAAGAGCAAGGAGTTTGAGTGGAAGGTAATGGTAAGTGCCGCTTCGCTATTTGATAACTGGGTTGTCTTGTAGGTCGAGCAGGAAGCGAAACGCACTTTGAACGGTGGTCTGGCGGTCCTGTATCTCTGCGATGCACAGCGTCAGCATGTCCCTGAGCGCTTCTGAGTCAGCGCTTCCGTGGCATTCGTATATCTGTCGCAGTAGCTGGTTGATCGCATCCTGTTCCGCGGCGTATCGCTCCAGCAGCAGCAGGCCATGCTTTCGGTCCTGTTCGTTCATGCGACTTCCTCCGGTACGGGCTGATCGGTATCCGGCGATCGTTTTGCCACCGTTAGGAAAGAGTTTAAACCCGAAGTGTCGGATGGGTGGTCAACGACAGCGTTGCGAGATATATGTCAAAGGATGAGGCGTATCGGTAGTTTCACCCGGGAGTCCCATGAACAGGTTAAAAGAAGCGTTGGAGATGCTGGATCCTCCGGTGAAGCATTTCATCGAATACCGAGGTGAAGATGTCTTGCTGACGCTTTTGGATCCCAAGGTGCCAGCAAAGGTATCGCGCCTCATTGCCAAGCGCACGGTGCTGAATAGTGAGGCACTCAATGTCATGGTCCTGTATGCCGTCAACGAACTTCGTCTGAAAGGCTCTCTTGTTCCTTTGCAAGCCGATACGGTGCTCATCGGCAAGAAGGCGCCGTAATTCGCATAGGATGTTAAGTGAGTGATAAAGATGATGGTTGACCATTGCCAACTGGGATGGGTGCCCTTGGCCATCGCAGTGGGTAACTGCCGGCCGTAAGGGCCGCGTTCTTTCTCGTCCGCGTCAGCCTCCGATAACCGTATTCGGTGCACGAACGCCTGCCTGGCAGCAGTCGATGTCTGTGGGGTCACCTGGGCGATGCCATGCAGTAGGGGACTTGGTCATTTCCTAACCTGCGACATCTGTCCTGCTGATACAGATGCCTTGAGCGTTCGGTTCCCCGTCAATGGGTCTGCGGACATCCCTGTCCATGGCGACCTAAGGCGCCGGTAGCGGGACGACCTTCCAGACGGCCTCGGTCAGTTGATCGAGGGTCCAGGGTTTATGCAGGAAGGGCACGCCGGGTGGCACGTCGTTTCTCAGGCCGGCATAGCCTGACATCAGCACGAAGGGCACCGCGGGCCAGCGCTCGGTGACGATCTTGGCCAGCTGGATGCCATCGATCACCCCAGGCATTCGTACGTTCGACACCACTACGTTCACCTGCTGCCAATGCAGTTCCAGAAACTGCAGGGCGGCATCGGCGGTCCCGAAGGTTTCCACCTGAAAGCCTTCCTGCTTGAGCACCTCGCGTACCAGGGCTTGCAGCAGCAATTCGTCTTCTGAGACGACGGCGAGCAGATTGGCATCGTTGGCTGGACGGGTCGGCGTATCCATAGGCGGCGTTCCAGGAATGGAAGATCTCTGGAGTCTAGTCAAGCGCCGGCTTTTTGCCTGGCCGATTGTGCCAAGGCAGATTCCTGATCGAGTCTGGCCTTGGGCGTTGCGCTGGCCAGGGCCTCGCCACGAGCGATGCCCTGGCGACGTGCGGTCACGGCTTCGCTGCAACCTCTGCGGCTGACCGCCTACTAATGCTCAAGACCTACCCCTCATAGGAGCTTGGCATGAACCTGTTGCTTTCTTCCGCACCCGACACGACGGTACCCCTGGCCTGGTGGCTGGGTGGTGACCAGGCGCCGCTCAACGACTCCGACATGGCCGATGAGGAGATCGATACCGAGATCCCCGATGAGGTGGCGGAGAACCTGACCGAGCCGGCCAAGCCGCCCGCGCCGATTCCGGATCCTGGTCCACTGTAGGAAAAGCAGCCAGGTGGGGGCGGCGCACCGGACCACTAGGGCACCGCCCCCGGGCTGGCCTAGGCGCCTGAGGCGGTGAGATTTTCCCTGAGCGCGCGACGATAGAGCAGGGCGCTCAGGCCCAGACCCGCCAGGGCCATCAAGCCAGCGAAGAGAAAGATGGCGCTGAAACCGAAGCCATTGGCAATGGCACCGGCCAGTGGCCCGGTAATCCCCAACGCCAGATCCAGGCACAGAGAGTAGGCGCCCAGGGCGGCGCTGCGATTGGTGGGCGGTACCTTGACAATGGCCTCGACTCCCAGGGCTGGATAGACCAGTGACAAGCCGAAGCCGGCCATGGCGGCGCCAACCAGGGCCATCTCGGGCGTGACCGCCAACCAGAGCAGCAACAGCCCCAGGGTCTCGACCGTGAAGCAGGCCAGGGCAACGCGGAAGCCGCCGATCTTGTTGATAGCCCCGGCGAACAGTAGCCGGGCGCAGATGAAGGCGGCGCCAAAGGCGGTCAGGCAGAAGGCCGCGTTCGGCCAGCCATTGCTGGCGTAGTAGAGGGTGACGAAGGTGGCGATCGCGCCAAAGCCGATGGAGCTCAGCAGCAGGCAAAGACCGAAAGGACTGATGCGCCAGAATACCTTGTGGAAGGGCAGTCGATCGCCGGCGATGACCGGGGCCGGTTCCTTGTTCCAGGCCAGCGCCAGGCCCAGAGCACCCAGCAGGGCGATAGCGACACCCAGGCTCCACAGCCCCAGGCTGGCCACCATGGCGACGCCCAAAGGCGCGCCTATAGCAAGGGCACCGTAGGCGGCGATGCCGTTCCAGGAGATCACCTTGCTCACGTGCTGCATGCCGACGCTGCCCATGCCCCAACTCAGGCAGCCAGTGCCAATCATGGCCTGGGACATGCCCAGAATCACCCGGCCGACGATCAGCAAGCCCAGGCTAAGCGCCGGCACGCTCTGCAACGAAGTCGCGAGCAAGGTAAGGACGCCGCAGGCGACGCAGCCGAACAATCCGTAAATGACCCCGCGCTTGGCGCCGATGCTATCGGCCAGCTTGCCGGCGAGCGGTCGAGTGAACAGCGTCGCCAGGTACTGGATACTGATCGCCAGCCCCGCGATCACCGAACCGTAGCCGAGATCGTCATGCACATAGCCCGGCAGGATCGCCAGTGGCAGACCAATGGCCAGGAACAGCAGAAAACTGAAGATGACGATGGAAACGATGCGTCGATTGATGGCGAGTGCGGTGACAGGCGGGGCGGTCGTGGTCATGGCTGTTCTCGAGAAGACTCGTCGAAACGGCGGAGGAGGCGGACGCTGAGGCCCAGGCCGGCAAGGGCGGACAGTGCGGCGCACAGGAAGCTGGCGGCATAGCCGAAGTGGGTGGCTACCGCGCCGATGAGCGGGCCGGTCACCGCCAGCGAAAGGTCGATGAACACCGAATAGCCTGCCAGGGCAGCGCCCCGGTTGGAGGCCGGGACCCGCTGCACCGCTTCCACGGCCAGCGCCGGGAACACCAGCGAGAAGCCGATCCCGGTGAGGGCGGCGCCGACCAGGGCAGTGGTCATGCTGGGCGCCAGCCACAGCGTGGCCAGGCCGATGGCTTCCACCGCCAGGCTGACGATGGCGACACGGAAGCCGCCATGCCGGTTGATGGCATTGGCGCATACCAGGCGCACGCCTATGAAAAAGCAGCCGAACACCGTCAGGCACAGCGCCGCGCCGCTCCAGCCTTGGCTGGCGTAATACAGGGTGATGAAGGTGGCCAGAGTACCGAAACCGATTCCACCCAGCGCCAGGCCGAGCCCAAAGGGCAGGACCCGCCCAAGCACCGTGGTGAAGGGAAGGCGTTCACCGCGTACCGGAACGATGGGTGGGCGCGGCTGGGCGATGCGGTAGCCCAATACCGCCAGGGCTATGATGCTGGCGCCCATGACCCAGAGACCCAG
The DNA here is from genome assembly GCF_001518815.1 of Pseudomonas oryzihabitans. Lineage (NCBI taxonomy): Bacteria > Pseudomonadati > Pseudomonadota > Gammaproteobacteria > Pseudomonadales > Pseudomonadaceae > Pseudomonas > Pseudomonas oryzihabitans. Next base: position 2,463,781 of record NZ_CP013987.1, on the reverse strand, counting down.
CAGGTCGACCAGTACGACGCCAAGGGGCGCGCCGATGGCCAGGGCGCCATAGCTGGCGACGCCATTCCAGGAGATCACCTTGGCGGTATTGGACGGGCCGACGCGGCCGATTGCCCATGAAATGGCACCGGTACCCGAGAGACTTTCCGCACAGCCCAGTACCAGGCGCCCGAGCAGCAGGGCGCCGAGACTGATCCAGGGCCAGTCCTGCAGGAGGATCGACGCCAGCATCAGCAGTCCGCTGATGCCGCAACCGAGCATGCCGTAGAGCACCGACTGCTTGGCCCCTACCGTGTCGATAAGGCGGCCGGCGTGGGAGCGCGAGAGCAGGGTAGCCAGGTACTGACTGCTGATGACCAGACCCGCGATAATGGAGTTGAAGCCCAGATCCTCATGCACATAGCCCGGCAGCACGGCCAACGGAATACCGATGGTCAGGTAGGCGATGAAGGTGAAGAGCACCGTCCCCAGGGTGATGCGGGTGGCCAGCGCGGGTGAGGGTGCGGGTGGTAGGCTTGCGGTCGACATCGGACTCGAGAGGTTGTCTGACAATGTGGGATAGATTGCTTTCGCCTGGCAAAGGTCACACGTCATGAGGTTTTTTGTCCATGATCCCCAGGCACTCGGGCAGCGCCGGTCGCCGGGCATGGCCAGACTGGCTGTCCTATTGGCGGCACTGAGTGCTTTTTCGGTTGCGGCAGCCGAGCCCCTTGTTCTACGGATCGGTGACCATCGGCTCCGCGTCGAGGTGGCGAGTACGCCTGAGCAACGGGCGCGTGGGCTCATGGGGCGTTCGCCCCTGGGAGCGGACGAGGGCATGCTGTTCGTCTTCCCTGGTGACGACGCGCGCTGCCTATGGATGCGCGATACGCCCAGTGCGCTGGCCGCCGCCTTCATCTCTGCGCAAGGCGACATTCTGAACGTCGTCGAGATGCGCCCAATGAGCGATACCCATCATTGCTCGCATGCACCTGCGCGTTACGCCTTGGAAACGGCCACGGGGTGGTTCTCGACCCGGAGCATTCATCCGGGGGAGCGCATCCAGGGGCTCGGCGCCGTCAGGCCTGTAACCAGATGATTACGACGCGCAAGAAGCATTGGTTGTGCTGCCTAGTCTAGGTGACACAAGCGGATGCCTGGGTTCAGGTCGATTGCGCGTTGAGGATATCAAGATGGGAATTGAGGCTATCCCAGCTAGAAGGCAATGCGATTTAATCCCTAATAAATATCATAATTATCAATAGCTTACATATACTTATTAAAGTTATTTACGAGCTAATCTTGAGAAACCACTTTAAGTCTCCCCGCGTGGTGCACACGAGCTAGGGATGTCGGGACGGCCGTCAGGAAACGTCTTTTCACTAGCCTGCAACGGCCAATCGCGTAGCGCCAGACGCTGCCGTTACGCGTTCGCCTCAAAGCCAGGATGCGCGATCTCTAATGAATCCAGGCCTCAACGCGGCGATTCTTCACGCGGCCATTGGGAGATAGCCCCGCCACTGGCAACTGGTCGCCAAGCCAGAGCAATTCGTTGGCGAAGGCTTTCTGGTGACGCAAGGCCGTGGCGACTGCGGTGGCCCGCAGCCGGGCCAGGAGGGCGGCGCGCGCGGGGTCTTCGGTGGTGTCGTTGAAGCCGACCAGGATGAGCTGGCGTTGCGCATTCTCCGGGCGGTGCATGAAGGCGGCCAGGCGCTCCACGTCGCGCAGCGCTTTGTTGTCGAGATGCGCACTGCCGGCGGTGAAGCGAAAGTTGACCGTGAGGCGCTGGGCGCGTCGGGCCAGTTCGCCATAGGTGGCCGGCATACCCTGGGTATCACTGATCTTGACTGGCTCGATGCGCTGGGCGACGAACCCGCTCTGCTGGACCACGGCCTGGCCCGCCGGCGTCTGGCTGAATTCGAGCAGGGCGCGGGCCCAATCCGAACGCCGCGCTGGCGGGCCGTAGAGGAACAGTCGCCGTGCCAGCGGATAGTCTTCGGTGGCGATGCTGGCTTCGCTAGGTGCGATGGCACGACCCTGGCCATCGCGCAGGGCGAGCTTCGGCAGCTTGGCCGCCGCCGCCAGGCTCGTGAAGCCAATGCCAGCCGGATCATTGGCGACCTGTTGCGCGAGCTCCTCGTTCGATTCATAGCGTTTGGCGGCGGCGTTTAGGTGCTTGCCCTGCGGGTTCAGGACCAGCTCGCGAAAGGTGTCGTAGGTACCCGAGCGATCATCCCGGGCATAGAGCCGGATCGGACCAGGCTTGCCGCCCAGCTGTTGCCAGTCGGTGATCTCTCCGGCGAAGACCTGCGCCAGTTGCTGGAGGTTGAGCTCGTGCAGGGCGTTGCCCGGATGCACGATGATCGCCAGGCCGTCCAGGCCGATGACATATTCCGCGTCCTTGCTGCGCAAGTCTCCAAGGCCGGCCAGGGCGCTGACTTCCGCATCATTGATCGGTCGCGAGGCGGCGGCCAGGTCCGTGGTGCCGGCGGCCAGCGCGGTGAAACCAGTGCTGGAGCCATGGGCGGCGATGGGGACTGCCACCCAGGTGCCGTCCGGGGCGCGGGCGGTCAGCCGCCATTCGTCCATCGCGTCGGTAGGTACCACTTGGGGATCGCGGTAGCCGCGCTCGGCGAGTAACGCCGCAACCAGACGGGGTCCCAGGCGTGCGTTGATGGTGTTGGAGCCCTGCAGACGCAGCAGGGTGGTTGCCGGCTGGCTGGCCAGGAGCGACAAAGGCAGCAGCGGAAACAGCAGCATGAGCACTGTGCTCTGCAGGAACAGGCGGCGGAATACTGGCGCAGAGCGGTTCATGGTCGGGCCTCGAAGCTGAAACGAGGCCGCCACCTTAGGCACGCCGTGTGACGGCGGCGTGACAGGACTTCACGTCAATTTTAGCCAGACCGGCGCATGGTCGGAGGGCTTCTCCATACCGCGGATTTCATAGTCCACGCCCGCCCCGGCGATACGCTCGCGCAACGCCCGGGAGGCCAGGATGGTGTCGATGCGCAGGCCACGCTTGGGCTCGTCTTCGAAACCCCGGCTGCGATAGGGGAACCAGCTGAAGCGATCGTCCATGTCCGGATGCAGATGACGGTAGCTGTCGATCAGGCCCCAGCCCAGCAGGCGCTGCATCCACTCGCGCTCTTCGGGCTGGAAGCTGCAGGCGCCGGTTCTCAGCCAGCGCTTGGCATTGGCTGCACCGATGCCGATGTCGTGATCCTGGGCGGAGATATTGAAGTCACCCATGAGCAGCAAGGGCGTGTCAGGCGAGAAACGCTCTTCAAGTAGATTCTGAAGATCGGCGTAGAACTTCCTCTTGCCAGGGAATTTTGTGGGGTGAGCGATATTCTCGCCTTGAGGAAAATAGCCATTCATGACCACCAGGGGCTGGCCCTGCCTGTCGGCGAAGACCCCGTAGATGAATCTTTTCTGGGAGTCTTCGCCGTCTCCCGGAAAACCCTTGTGCAGCTCCAATGGCGCCAGACGCGACAGCAGCGCTACACCGTAGTGGCCCTTCTGGCCGTGGTAATGCACGTGATACCCGAGGGACTCCACGTCCGCCAGGGGAAACTGGTCATCCGATACCTTGGTTTCCTGCAGGCCGATCACGTCGGGATCGTAGCGTTCTATGATCGCAGAAAGTTGATGAGGTCTTGCGCGCAATCCATTGATATTGAAGCAAATAATCTTCATGTTACCTTCCTGAAAGATGATTGGTCCTAGCCTATCAGAAAGCGCCTAGCCGAAGCGGCCACCAGGCGAACCCTGGCCTTTCCGGTTTGTCTCACAGCGCAACGCCCGTTAGCATTCCTGTATGAATAAACCGAACGCTCTACGCCGTGCCCTGATTGGTGTTTGTTGTCTGCATGGCATGGCCTGGGCGGCGCCGGCCGAGGTCAGCGTTCGTGTTCAGCCGGCCAACAACCCGCTGCGAGACAACATCCAGGCCTATATCGGCTCTGTCGAGGGGCGCGATGCGGCAGGCTTGCAGCGTCTGCGTCCGGCGACGGAGCGGCAGGCCGAGCAGGCGGCGCAGGCGCTGGGTTACTACCACGCGCAGATCGAGACCCGGGTCGAGCCGGGGGAGACGCCGAGATTGGTGGTCGAGGTGCGTCCAGGCGAGCCGGTCAAGTTGCGCCATGTCGACATCCGTATCGAAGGTCCGGCGCGAGAGCTGCGCGCCTTCCAACGGCCGGTTCCGGCGGGTTTGAAGCCTGGTCAGGCGCTGAATCAGGGACTTTATGAAGACGCCAAGAGCCTGATCCAGAACCAGGCGCAGCGCTACGGCTTCTTTCGCGGCACCTTTACCCAGCATCAGTTGCGTATCGATCCTGCCACCGGGTTCGCCGACATCGCGCTGGTGTTCGACAGCGGTCCGCGTTTCGTCCTGGGCAAGGTTTCCTTCGAAGGCAATGCCCCCTTCGATCCCGATCTGCTACAGCGCATGGTGCCCTTCGCCCCGGGTACGCCCTACGATTCCGAGCTGATCGCCGATTTCCAGAGCAACCTACTGGCCAGTGGCTTCTTCGACGGTGCGCGGCTCGATACCTATCCCAAGTCCGAAGGCGCCGCCGAGGTGCCGGTGACCGTGACCCTGAGAACCCGCAAGCCGCGGACCTTTGGCTTTGGCCCCGGCTATTCCACGGACGTTGGCCCGCGACTCAGATTCACCTGGGAAAACCACTGGCTCAACCCTCAGGGGCATAGCCTGGGCGCCGAGGCCGAGCTGTCTGCGCCCCGGCAGAGCATCGCCACCTGGTACGACATTCCTGGCCAGGATCCGATCAACGACAAGTTCCGCTTCGCCGGCGGCTACCAGTACGAGCAGATCGCCGACGACGATTCCCTGAGCCAGCTGCTTACCGTGGGCCCCGAGTGGCACCGCAAGTTTCCCAACGGGTGGGAGCGGGTGCTGTCCCTCAAATGGCGTAACGAAAGCTATCGCCTGGGCAACGACGAGGGCACCTCCAACCTGGTGATGCCTGGGGTGGACTTCTCGCTCCTGCGCAGTGACAACCGGATCGACCCCAATCGCGGCTATCGGCTGCAGTTCGGCGTCTCGGCGGCGAAGGAGGGGTTGCTCTCGGACGCCAACATGATCCATGCCACTGCCCTGGCTCGTGGCCTGATCACGGTGGGCGATGGCCATCGCTTCCTGGGGCGGCTGCAACTGGGGGGCAACCTCACCAACGGCTACAACAAGGTCCCACCGTCGTTGCGGTTCTTTGCGGGGGGCGACCAGAGCGTCCGCGGCTATGACTACCAGACCCTGTCGCCGGAAAACGACGAAGGTGACTACGTAGGCGGCCGATACCTCGTCGCGGGCGGCGTCGAGTATCAGTATCCCTTGCGCGACAAGTGGCGCCTGGCGACTTTCATCGACCAGGGCAGCGCCTTCAACGACCTCAACAATTACGAACTCAAGACCAGCGTCGGCATAGGCGTACGCTGGGTCTCGCCGGTAGGACCGATCCGTGTCGACCTGGCCCACGGCCTCGACGAACCCGGCGGCATCCGCCTGCACTTTTCCATAGGACCTGAGCTGTGAAGTCGGTAGGTGGTGTCATCCTTGGCGTACTGGCGACTCTGCTCGGTGCACTGATCCTGCTGCTGGCCCTGGTGCTGGGTAACGGCAGTATCGGCCGCCTGGTGTTGGATCACGTTCCTGGTCTGACCCTGACCGATTTCCAGGGCCGCCTGGGCGGCCACTGGCAGGCGCGGCAGCTGGTGTGGGATGGCGGCGCCACGCGGGTGACGGTCGAGGCGCCCGAATTCGCCTGGCGGCCCGGCTGCCTGTTCCGGTTGCAGCTGTGCATCGACACCCTGGTCGCTTCGCGGATCGCCATCGACCAGGCGCCCAGCACCGAGCCCGAGCCAGAGAAGGACGGTCCGGTTCGCTTGCCCAGCCTGGACGTGCCGCTCGGTGTGCAATTGGGCGAGGTTCGCATCGGCGAAGTGCTCTACAACGGTGCCGAGCAGGCACGAGACGTGGAATTGCAGGCCCGCTGGCAGGCCGATGGCATCGCCATCGAGCGTCTGGCCGGCGCAGCCCACGGCGTCACCCTGGATACCCATGGTCGGTTGCAACCCAACGGCGACTGGCCGCTGCAACTGCAGGGCGCTTTGGGCCTGCCCGCGCCGGATAATGCTCCCTGGCCGCTGACGCTCAAGCTGGAAGGCGAACTGCAGAAGGCCCTGCACCTGGAGGCCGATAGCAGTGGTTATCTACCCGGACGGCTGACCGGCACGGTCCAGCCGCTGGTGGAGAATGTCCCGGCCGATCTGCAACTGGTGGCTGATGGTTTCAAGGCGGCGGCCAGTCTGCCCGACACCCTGCGCCTGAATGACCTCACGTTGACCGCCCGGGGCGATCTTGCCGCCGGCTACGCCCTGGTGGGCCAGGCGAAATTGCCGGGCGAGGGTGGTCCGGTGGCCCTGAATCTGGATGGCCGCGTCGATGCCCAGGGCGCGCGGATCGCCGCCCTGCGCCTGCAGGCCACGCCCGAACAACGGGTGGTGCTGGCCGGGCAGGTCGACTGGCACGAGGGATTGGCCGCCGATGCCACGCTGGACTGGCGTGATTTCCCCTGGCGGCGGCTATATCCCATGGCGGAGCCACCGGTGAGCCTGCAGCGCCTGCAAGGCGAAGTGGCCTATCGAGATGGCGCCTACCTGGGCAATCTCAAGGCCGCCGCCACGGGCCCGGCCGGCGCCTTTACCCTGGCCACCCCCTTCAGTGGCGACACCACCCAGCTCAATCTGCCGTCCCTGGATCTCCAGGCCGGCCAGGGGCGGGCACAGGGCAAGGTCAATCTGGGCTTCACCGACGGCGTCAGCTGGCAGGTGGCCTTGGACCTGAGCCGCCTCGATCCGGCCTTCTGGGTAGCCCAGCTGCCCGGCAGCCTGGGCGGTCCGCTGCGCAGCTCGGGCGCTTTCAAGGATGGTCGCCTGCAGCTGGATGCCGATCTGGACCTCAAGGGTCGACTGCGCAACCAGCCGGCCGTGCTGGCTGCCAAGGCCAAGGGCGCTGGCGAGCAGTGGCAGGTATCCGAACTCGACATTCGCCTGGGTGACAACCGGATTCAGGGGCAGGGCGCCCTCGACCAGCGTTTGCAAGGTCAGCTCCAGCTGGACCTGCGCCGCCTGGCTCAGCTATGGCCCGATCTTTCCGGTAGCGCCCAGGGCCGCCTGGACGTGGCCGGGACCCTCAAGGCCCCTGCTGGTCAGTTGCGCCTCGACGGTCGCCAGCTGGCCTATGCCGACAGCCGCATCAGCAGCCTCGCGCTGGCCGCCAACCTGGATGATCGCCAACGCGGCACGTTGGACCTGACAGCCCAGGGGCTGCAGGCCGCCGGTCGCGATTTCGGTGTCCTGCGCCTGCAGGGACAGGGTGATCGCCGTCAGCAGCAGGCGGATCTTTCGCTCAAGGGGTCGCAACTGAACCTGATGCTCGCGGCAGGTGGCACCCTGGCCGACAACGGGGACTGGAAGGGTCAGCTGTCTCGTGGGTCAGTCGCGGCCAGCGGCCAGAACTGGACCCTGCAGAGTCCGGCCCGCATTGAGCGCCTGAACAGTGGTCGTCTGGAGCTGGGTCGCCACTGCTGGCGCTCCGGCGCGGCCAGCCTCTGTGGCGACGATCAGCAGTTGCTGCCCGATACCCGTCTCGCCTGGCACCTGCGTGCCTTCCCGCTGGCCAGTCTGCAACCCCTGTTGCCACCGGAGCTGGCCTGGCAGGGCACCCTCGACGGCGACGTCGACCTGCGCCTGCCCAAGGCCGGGCCCGATGGCGAGATACGCTTGCAGGCCGGGCGCGGTAGCCTCAAGCTGCGCGACGCCGCCGGTCAGTGGCAGACCTTCAGCTATGACCGCCTCGATGTCACCAGCGCCCTGAAGCCACAACAGGTGGATACCCAGGTGCAACTGACCAGTGCCGACCTCGGGCAACTTAATGTCCAGGCCCGGCTGGATCCCCGCGATCCGCGTCAGGCGCTGGCCGGGCGCTTTCAGTTGCAGGGGCTGAACCTGGCCCTGGGCAAGGCCTTCGTCGAGGGCATCGAGCATCTCGAAGGCAAGGTCAGCGGCTCCGGCGAACTGGGCGGCACCCTGCTGCAGCCGCGGGTCAATGGCCAGATCCAGCTCACTGGCGGCGACATTGGCGGCGGTAGCGTGCCGACCCGTCTGCAAGATCTCGGTCTTACCGCACGCATCCAGGGCGATACCGCGATCCTCGACGGGGGCTGGCGCAGCGGCACCCAGGGGCGTGGACAGATCCAGGGCAGTGTCGGTTGGGCCGAAGGCCTGGATGTCGACGTGGCGATTACCGGCGACAAGTTGCCGGTCAACGTCGAGCCCTATGCGCAGCTGGAGGTGGCGCCCAATCTCAAGATCCTGATGAAGGACGGCCGCCTAGCCCTGGCCGGCGAGGTCCGGGTGCCCCGCGGCCGTATCCGGGTGCAGCAGCTGCCCCCGTCCACGGTCAAGGTGTCGGACGATGCCGTCATCGTCGGCCAGGAGGCACCGGCCAAGCAGCAGGCCATGCAGATCGCCATGGACGTCGACGTCCTGGTCGGGTCCGACAAGCTCACCTTCGATGCCTTCGGCCTGTCAGCCGAAATCGTCGGCAAGGTGCATATCGGTGACAACCTCGACACCCGTGGCGAGCTGAATCTGCGCAACGGCCGCTACAACGCCTACGGTCAGCGGCTGACCATGAGGCGCGCCCGACTGTTCTTCCAGGGCCCCATCGCCCAGCCCTACATCGATGTGGAGGCGGTGCGCGTGGTGCAGGAGCAGAACGTCACCGCAGGGCTGCGCCTCTCGGGCTTCGCCCAGCAGCCACGTATCGAGGTGTTCTCCGAGCCGAGCATGAGCCAGGAGCAGGCGCTGGCCTACCTGGTCCTGGGGCGGCCGCTGTCGAGCGGAAGCGAGGGAGACAACAACGTGCTCGGTCAGGCCGCTCTGGCGCTGGGCCTGGCCGGCAGCTCGGGTACCGCGGGCGCCCTGGCGCAGCGCCTGGGCATCCAGAACTTCCAGCTGGATACCGCCGGGTCCGGGGACAAGACCAGCGTCGTCGCCTCGGGCAACCTTACCGATCGATTGTCGGTGCGCTATGGCGTAGGGGTGTTCGATTCGGCCAATACCGTCGCGCTGCGCTACCAGCTCACCCGACGGCTCTATCTGGAGATTGCCAGCGGTCTGGCCAATTCCCTGGATTTCTTCTATCGCCGCGATTTTTAAAGCAGGGGCGTGTAACGCTTTGATCGTCCGCGGAAAACGTGTTTACTCCCTGTCCCGTCTCATGAGAAAGGAGCAGTTCATGGCAACCGTCAATTTGCGCGGCAATCCGGTCGAGGTGCAGGGCAACCTGCCGCAGCCCGGGCAGCAGGCGCCGGCCTTCAGCCTGGTCAATGGCGATCTGCAGGACATCACCCTGGCCAGCCTCGCCGGCAAGCGCAAGGTGCTCAACATCTTCCCCAGCGTCGACACCCCGACCTGCGCCGCCTCGGTGCGCAAGTTCAACACCGAAGTCGACAAGCTGGATAACACCCTGGTGCTGTGCATTTCCGCCGACCTGCCGTTCGCCCAGAAGCGCTTCTGTGGCGCTGAAGGCCTGGAAAAGGTGATGAACCTCTCCACGCTGCGCGGTGCCGAATTCCTGCAGGACTATGGCGTCGCCCTGGCCAGCGGTCCGCTGCAAGGCCTGGCTGCCCGCGCCGTAGTCGTGCTGGACGAGCAGGACAAGGTGCTGCACAGCGAGCTGGTGCCCGAGATCGGCCAGGAGCCGAACTACGCGGCCGCACTCGCCGTTCTCGGCTGATTGCCGACAACCCACCGCCCAGAGCGGTGGGCGCTTCGAAACGGGCAGGCGCCTTTTGTGTCTGCCCGTTTTGCTTTAGGTAAAATCGCAGTAAAGGCGCTGGTTAGCCGTCTCGCTACTGCTTATCTTCCGCCTTCTCCAGCGTGTACGTATTCTCCGATGGCCGACTCTTCTCTCCGCTCCTCCTCCCGTCGCCGACTCGTCTGGCTGCTCGTTCTCATCGTGCTGGCGGCCGCTGGCGGCTGGTACTGGTATCACCAGCACGGGCAGAAGAGCGAGGCTGCCGCGGGCAAGGGCGCGCGCTCGCCCTTTGGCATGACCGGGCCGACGCCGGTGCGCGTGGTGGCGGTCGAGCAGCGCAGCTTTCCCATCGTGCGCCGGTCCATCGGCACGGTAACCGCGCTCAATACCGTGAACGTCCGCACTCGGGTCGCCGGTGAGCTGGTACGCGTTGCCTTCGAGGAAGGGCAGAAGGTCAAGGCCGGCGACCTGTTGGCCACCATAGATCCACGACCCTATCAGGTGGCCCTGCAGCAGGCCGAGGGCACCCTGCAGCAAAATCAGGCGCAGCTGCGCAACGCCGAGCTGGACCTCAAGCGCTATCAGGGCCTGTTCCGCGAAGACAGCATCGCCAAGCAGACGCTGGATACCCAGGAAGCCCTGGTCAACCAGTATCGCGGCACCCTCAAGAACAGCCAGGCCGCGGTGGCCGATGCCAAGCTGAATCTGGCCTTCACCCAGATCAAGGCGCCCATCGCCGGCCGCGTCGGCTTGCGTCAGCTCGACGGCGGCAACCTGCTGTCCGCCAACGACAGCACCGTGGTGGCCGTCATCACCCAGACCCAGCCGATTTCGGTGGTCTTCACCCTGCCGGAAAGCCAGCTCGGCGAGTTGCTCAAGCGAGCCCGTGCCGGCCAGACCCTGCCAGTGGAGGCGTGGGACCGCGGCGGTGCACGCAAGGTCGCGGACGGTACCCTGCAGAGCTTCGACAACCAGATCGATACTGCCACCGGTACGCTCAAGTTCCGGGCCCGTTTCGCCAATGGCGACGAGGCACTGTTCCCCAATCAGTTCGTGACCGTCCGGGTGCGCGAGCAGGTGCTGGACCAGGCGCTGGTGGTGCCTTCGGCAGCCATCCAGTTCGGCTCCAATGGCACCTTCGCCTATGTGGTGGGGCCCGACAACAAGATCCAGGTCCGTAGCCTCAAGCTGGGTCCGGATGACGGTAGCCTCACCGTGGTCACCGAAGGCCTGGCCGCCGGCGACCGCGTGGTGACCGAAGGCACCGACCGGTTGCGCGAGGGCAACGAGGTGGAAGTGGTCACCGGGGCTTCGGCGGCGCCCAGCGAACCGGCCAAGCCGGCGGTACGCAAGCCCGGCAAGACCCAGGGCTGATCGGCCGCGATGGATATCTCGCGCCCCTTCATCCTGCGCCCGGTCGCCACCACCCTGTTGATGGTGGCACTGCTCATCGCCGGTCTGCTGGCCTATCGCCTGCTGCCGGTCGCGGCCTTGCCGCAGGTGGACTATCCCACTATCCGGGTGCTCACCCTCTATCCCGGCGCCAGTCCCGATGTCATGACCAGTGCCGTCACCGCGCCGCTGGAGCGTCAGTTCGGGCAGATGCCAGGCCTGTCGCAGATGGCCTCGACCAGCTCCGGCGGCGCCTCGGTCATCACCCTCAGGTTCAACCTGGAACTGGACCTGTCGGTCGCCGAGCAGGAAGTCCAGGCCGCGATCAACGCGGCCAACAACCTGCTGCCCAACGATCTGCCGGCGCCACCGGTGTACAACAAGGTCAATCCGGCCGATACGCCCATCGTCACCCTGGCGATCAGCTCCAGGACGCTGCCGCTGCCCACGCTCTATGACCTGGTCGACACCCGCATGGCGCAGAAGCTCGCCCAGGTGACCGGGGTCGGCATGGTCAGCCTCGCCGGTGGCCAGCGCCCGGCGGTGCGCATCCAGGTCGATCCGGACAAGCTCGCGGCCCATAACCTGACCCTGGCCGATGTGCGCAGCCTAGTCACCAGCGAGAACACCAACCAGCCCAAGGGCAGCTTCGACGGCCCCACCCGGGTGGCTACCCTGGACGCCAACGACCAGTTGCGCGATCCCAAGGCCTATGGCGATCTGATCCTCAACTACGCCGACAACGGCGCCCTGCGTCTCGGGGATGTGGCCACCATCGCCCAGGGCGCGGAAAACGACCGCCTGGCCGCCTGGGCCAATCGCAGCGGTGCCATCCTGGTCAACGTCCAGCGTCAGCCTGGCGCCAATGTCATCCAGACCGTCGACCGCATCCAGGCGCTGCTGCCGAGCCTCAAGGAAAGCCTGCCGGCCGGCCTCGACATCGCCGTGCTCAGTGACCGTACCGAGACCATTCGCGCCGCTGTCACCGACGTCCAGCACGAGATGCTGCTGGCGGTAGGGCTGGTGGTGATGGTCACCTTCGTTTTCCTGCGCCGGTTCAGCGCCACCCTGATTCCCTCGGTCACGGTGCCGCTGTCGCTGATCGGCACCTTCGGCGCCATGTACCTGGCCGGCTTCTCGCTGAACAACCTGTCGCTGATGGCCCTGACCATCGCCACCGGCTTCGTCGTCGACGACGCCATCGTCATGCTGGAAAACATCTCCCGGCATCTGGAAGAGGGCGCCACGCCAATGGAGGCGGCGCTCAAGGGCGCCCGGCAGATCGGCTTTACCCTGGTGTCCCTGACCGTTTCGCTGATCGCCGTTCTCATCCCGCTGCTGTTCATGCAGGACGTGGTGGGCCGACTGTTCCGCGAATTTGCCATCACCCTGGCGGTGGCCATCCTTATCTCCCTGGTGATCTCCCTGACGCTCACACCGATGATGTGCGCGCGGCTGCTCAAGCGCGAGGAAGCCGCCGAGCACCAGCTGGTCTGGCTGGAGCGGCTGATTGCCGGCTACGGCCGCGCGCTGCGCTGGTCGCTGGCGCACCGGGCACTGATGCTGCTGCTGGCCGTGGCGACCTTCGTACTGACAGCCGTGCTCTACCTGCTGGTGCCTAAGGGGTTCTTTCCGGCCCAGGATACCGGCTCGATCCAGGGCATCACCGAGGCGCCCCAGTCCATTTCCTTCCGCGGCATGAGCGAACGCCAGCAGGCCCTGGCCGCGGTGGTGCTCCAGGATCCGGCGGTGGCGAGCCTGTCTTCCTATATCGGCGTCGATGGTGACAACGTCACTCTCAACAGCGGTCGCATGCAGATCAACCTCAAGCCGCAGAGCGAGCGCGACGTCACCGCCCAGGAGGTGATCGACCGCCTGCGGCCCGAGGTCGCCAAGGTAGTGGGTATCACCCTCTACATGCAGCCGGTGCAGGACCTCAGCGTCGAGGACCGGGTCAGCCGCACCCAGTACCAGCTGAGCCTGGACTCGCCGGATGCCAACCTGCTCGACACCTGGGTACCGCGCCTGACCGAGGCCCTGCGGGAGCGTCCGGAACTCACCGATGTCACCAGCGACTTGCAGAACAAGGGGCTGCAGCTGTACCTGACCATCGATCGCGACGCCGCGGCGCGTCTGGGTGTGCAGGTCTCGGCCATCACCGACGCCCTCTACGACGCCCTGGGTCAGCGGCAGATCTCGACCATCTACACCCAGGCCAACCAGTACCGGGTGGTGCTGGTCAGTGCCGCTGCCGACAGCCTCGGACCGGATGCCCTGAGCCAGGTCTGGGTGAAGGCGGGCGGTGGTACCTCTTCCAGCGGCAGCAGTGGTACCGGCACGGCCAGCACGACCGAAACCACCACGGACACCAGTCGCGCCCCGGTGCGGCTGTCCAGCCTGGTGAAGATGGAGCAGCGACCGACCCGCCTGGTGATCAATCACCTGAGCCAGTTCCCGGCGGTGACCCTGTCCTTCAACCTGGCGAACGGTGTTTCCCTGGGTGCCGCGGTGGCGGCCATCGACGCGGCCAAGCAGGAGATCGGCCTGCCGGTGGGCATCAACACCCACTATCAGGGCGCGGCAGCGGCCTTCCAGGCTTCGCTGTCCAGCACCCTGCTGCTGATCCTGGCGGCGGTGGTGGTCATGTACATCGTGCTGGGGGTGCTCTACGAGAGCTTCATCCACCCCCTGACCATCCTCTCGACGCTGCCGTCGGCGGCCATCGGCGCCTTGCTGGCGCTGTTGCTGACCGGCAACGACCTGGGCCTGATCGCGGTGATTGGCATCATCCTGCTGATCGGTATCGTCAAGAAGAACGCCATCATGATGATCGACTTCGCCCTCGACGCCGAACGGCACCAGGGCCTGAAGCCGGAGGAGGCCATCTACCAGGCCGCGCTGCTGAGATTCCGGCCGATTCTCATGACCACCCTGGCCGCGCTGTTCGGCGCGGTGCCGCTGATGCTGGCGACCGGTGCCGGTGCCGAATTGCGCCAGCCGCTCGGCCTGGTGATGGTGGGTGGCCTGCTGGTCAGCCAGGTACTGACGCTGTTCACCACCCCGGTGATCTACCTGGCCTTTGACCGCCTGGGCGAGCGCCTGGGTCGGCGCAGGGCGGCCTGACGTGAATCTTTCGGCGCCTTTCATCGCCCGGCCGGTGGCGACCCTGCTGCTGAGCCTGGCCTTGCTGCTGCTCGGTGCCATCGCCTTCCGGCTACTGCCGGTCGCGCCCCTGCCGCAGATGGATTTCCCGACCATCACGGTGTCGGCGACGCTGTCCGGTGCCAGTCCTCAGGTGATGGCTTCCAGCGTGGCGACGCCCCTGGAGCGCTCGCTGGGCACCATAGCCGGCATCAGCTCCATGACCAGCCGGAGCAGCCAGGGCTCGACCCAGATCATCATCCAGTTCGATCTGGACAAGAACGTCAACACCGCTGCCCGCGAGGTGCAGGCGGCCATCAATGCCTCGCGCAACCTGCTGCCCAGCGGCATGCGCCAGATGCCGCGCTATCGCAAGGTCAATCCGTCCCAGGCACCCATCATGGTGTTCTCCCTGACCTCGAAGACCCTGAGCAAGGGCGAGCTCTATGACCTTGCTTCGACGGTACTAGCCCAGAGCCTGTCCCAGGTCAACGGGGTCGGCGAGGTACAGATCGGCGGTAGCTCCCTGCCGGCGGTACGCATCGAGCTGGAGCCGCGACAGCTGGAGCACTATGGGCTGGCGCTGGACGACGTCCGTACCGCGATCAACAGCGCCAATCAGCGCCGACCCAAGGGCGCGGTGGCCAATGACGAGCACAACTGGCAGATCCAGGCCAACGATCAGCTGTTCAAGGCTGCCGACTATGCGCCGCTGATCATCCGCTACCAGGATGGCGCGGCGCTGCGCCTGCGCGATGTCGCCAAGGTCAGCGACGCTGTGGAGGACCGCTACAACGCCGGCTTCTACAACGACCAGAGCGCGGTACTGCTGGTGGTCAACCGGCAGGCCAACGCCAACATCATCGAGACCATCGCTGCGCTCAAGGCGCGCCTGCCGGCGCTGGAGGCCATCGTCCCGGCCAGTGCCCGGATGGAAGTGGCCATGGACAGGTCGGGGGTGATCAAGGCCACCCTGCACGAAGCCGAGCTGACCCTGGTCATCGCCGTCTTCCTGGTGATCGGCGTGGTCTGGCTGTTCCTCGGTCGCCTGCGCAGCGCGGTGATCCCGGCTCTGGCGGTGCCCATCTCGCTGGTGGGCACCTTCGCCGTCATGTACGTCCTCGGCTTCTCGCTCAACACCCTGTCGCTGATGGCGCTGATCCTGGCGGCGGGGCTGGTGGTGGACGATGCCATCGTGGTGCTGGAAAACATCGCCCGGCACATCGACAACGGCATGGCGCCGCTCAAGGCCGCCTACCAGGGCACCCGCGAGGTGGGCTTCACCCTGTTGTCGATGAACGTTTCCCTGGTGGCCGTCTTCGTCGCCATTCTCTTCATCGGCGGCATCGTCGAGAAGCTGTTCCGCGAGTTCTCCCTGACCCTGGCCGCTGCCATCCTGGTCTCCCTGGTGGTGTCCCTGACGCTGACGCCCATGCTGTGCGCCCGCTGGCTCAGGCCCCATGATCCCACCAACGAGAGCCGGCTGCAGCGCTTCAGCGAGCGTGCCCATCGGCGCCTGGTGGCCGGCTACGACCGGACCCTCGGCTGGGCATTGCGCCATCGCCGGCTGACCCTGCTGAGCCTGATCGCCACCATAGCGCTCAACGTGGTGCTCTATGTGGTGGTGCCCAAGACCTTCATGCCGCAGCAGGACACCGGGCAACTGATCGGTTTCATCCGTGGCGACAACGCCCTGTCGTTCCAGGTCATGCAGCCCAAGATCGAGATCCTGCGCAAGTCGCTGCTGGCCGATCCGGCGGTGGACAGCGCCTCCGGCTTCGTCGGCAGCTCCGGTTCCGGCAGCGGGGTTAACAACGCGGTGATGCTGATCCGCCTCAAGCCCATCGCCGAGCGCAAGCTGGATGCGCAAAAGGTCATCGAGCGCATCCGCGCCAATGCGCCCAAGGTGCCAGGCGCCCAACTCTTCCTCATGGCCGACCAGGACCTCAGATTCGGCGGTCGCCAGCAGAGCACCTCGTCCTACGAGTACAACCTGCTCTCCGGCGATGTCCAGCTGCTGCAGGTCTGGCAACCCAAGGTGCTGGCCGCGCTCAAGGCACTGCCAGAGCTGACCGCGGTGGATGGACGCGAGGGCAGTACCCAGCAGATCACCCTGCAGATCGACCGGGAGAAGGCCAAGCGGCTGGGTGTGGACATGGAGACCGTCGCCGCGGTGCTCAACAACTCCTTTGCCCAGCGGCAGATCTCGACCATCTACGAGCCGCTCAACCAGTACAAGGTGGTGATGGAGATCAACCCGCGCTATGCCCAGGACCCGACCGTCCTGGACCAGATCCGCGTCATCACCAGTCGCGGCGCCCAGGTGCCGCTGTCGGCTTTCGCCCATTACACCAACAGCCTCGCCGAGGACCGCGTCACCCACGACGGCCAGTTCGCCTCGGAAAGCATCAACTTCGATCTGGCGCCGAACGTCAGCCTGGAGCAGGCGACCCGCGCGGTGCAGCGTGCGGTGGCCGCCATCGGATTGCCGACCGATGTCCAGGGCCGCCTGGGCGGATCCGCCAACATCTTCGCCAGTACCGTCTCCGGGCAGCCGCTGATGATCCTCGGCGCCCTGGTGCTGGTCTACATCGTGCTCGGCGTGCTCTACGAGAGCTACGTGCATCCGCTGACCATTCTTTCGACGCTGCCGTCGGCAGGGGTAGGGGCCTTGCTGGCCATCCAGGTCACGGGTGGCCAGTTCAGCCTGATTTCCATGCTTGGCCTGTTCCTGTTGATCGGGGTGGTGAAGAAGAACGCCATCATGATGGTGGACCTGGCGCTGCAATTGGAACGCCAGCAGGGGCTGACGCCGGAGGAGGGCATTCGCCAAGCCTGCCTGCTGCGTCTGAGGCCGATCCTGATGACCACCATGGCCGCCATCCTGGGCGCCGTGCCGCTGCTGATCGGCAATACCGAAGGCGCCGAGATGCGCCAGCCACTGGGCCTGGTGATCGTCGGGGGCCTGGTCTTGAGCCAGATCCTCACGCTCTACACCACTCCGGTGGTCTATCTCTATTTCGAACGCCTGCGCCGCCGCGTCAATCGCTGGCGCGGCATCCGTACCGACGCTGCCCTGGATACGCCGCTATGACCCCACTCCTGCGCCTGCCGACGCTGACCCTGGCACTGTTGCTGGCCGGCTGTACCCTGGGCCCGGACTACCAGCGACCAACCACCACGGTGCCGGTCGCGTATCGGCATGCCGAGGGCTGGCAGGCTGCCGCGCCCAAGGACCTGGACATCCGCGGGGATTGGTGGCGCCGCTATGATGATCCGACCCTGGATCGCCTGATGGTCCAGCTTAACCAGCGCAACCAGAGTCTGGCCCAGGCCGAAGCCACCTATCGGCAATCCCTTGCGCTGGTGCGCCAGGCACGAGCCTCGCTGTTTCCCACCCTGTCCAGCAGCCTGGGCGCGACCCGCTCCGGTCGCGGCGGCGGTTCGGGCAGCAACACCGTCATCCGCAATTCCAGTGGGACCAGCAGTACCTTCAGCAGTGGAGGCGTCAGCACCATCAACAACTCCTACGACGCCAGCCTCGGCGTGAGCTGGGAGGTCGATCTCTGGGGGCGCGTGCGCCGCCAGGTGGAATCGGATCGGGCCACTGCCCAGGCCAGCGCCGCGGAGCTGGCGGCTACCCGCCTGAGTCTGCAGACGCAACTGGCCACCAACTACCTCCAGCTACGGGTGCTGGACGCCCAGCAGCGTCTGCTCGACGCCACCGTGGCGGCCTATGAGCGTTCCCTGCGGCTGACCCAGAACCAGTATCGCGCCGGCATCGTCACCCCGGCCGACGTCGCCCAGGCCACTACCCAGCTCAAGAGCACCCAGGCCGACGCCATCGACCTCCGGTACCAGCGCGCCCAGCTGGAGAACGCCATCGCGGTGCTGGTGGGTGAGGTACCCGCCAACTTCCAGCTGGCTGCGGTGAAGGCCATTCCCCAACTGCCACCGCTGCCGAGCGCCGTGCCCTCGGCGCTGCTGGAACGGCGGCCGGACATCGCCCAGGCCGAGCGCCAGGTCATGGCCGCCAATGCCGCCATCGGCGTGGCGGAAGCCGCCTACTATCCCGACCTGACCCTGAGCGCCAGCGGCGGCTACAGCGCGAGTCAGTGGGGCAGCCTGGTGAGCACGCCGAATCGCTTCTGGTCGATCGGACCGTCCTTTGCCCTGGCACTGTTCGATGGTGGGCTGCGCCGGGCCCAGGTGGAGTCCGCCGAGGCCAGTTACGATGCCCGCGTAGCCGGCTATCGCCAGACCGTGCTCGACGGTTTCCGCGAGGTGGAAGACTACCTGGTGCAGCTGCGGACCTATGACGACGAGGCCGGCGTGCGTCAGGAGGCCCTGGACGCCGCGCGCCGTGCCCTGCAGCTGGCGGAGAACCAGTACCAGGCCGGGCTGATCGACTACCTCAATGTGGTCACCCTGCAGACCACCGCCCTGAGCAACGAACGCACCAACCTGACCCTGCTGGGCAGTCGCCTCAGCACCAGCGTCCAGCTGATCGCGGCGCTCGGTGGTGGCTGGGACGGCAACCTCACCCCGCCCGCGCCGCCGCGGCGGCCCTGATCCCAGCCAAGAAAAAGCCGGGCGATTGCCCGGCTTTTTCTTGGCTGACGCTTAGTTGGGGAAGAGTTCGCCCAGCTTCATGCTCAGCATCATGTTGCCTTCGACGCGCAGCTTGCCCGACATGAAGGCCTGCATGCCGTCGGTCTCGCCGCTGACAATGCCGGCCAGGGTGGCCTGGTCCATGATCAGGGTGCAGTCCGGGTCGGCCGCATCGCCCTGCTGGACGTCGCAAGTACCGTCCTTGATGACCACGTAGTAGTTGTCACCGCCCTCGACGTCGAACTGATAGGTGAGATCCAGGCCGGCCGCGGCGGAGGGATCGAACTTGCTCTTCAGGGTGGCGATGGCATCGGCTGCGCTCATGGGCGAGGGTCCTTGTGGTCTTTATCGGTAAGGCCAGGTCATGGTGATCTGGCAGGGGCACGCGACCGAGGGTAGGGGGCGGCAGGAGCCCTGTCAACGGATATTCATACGCTTGTTTGAAAGCTCGGAGGTCTAGCACGACCTGATCCAGGCGGTCGAGGGTGCGGCCTGGAGAGCAGGCTGGAGGTCGCCGAGTTTCTATCGGTCCGATGACTCGGTATGCTGGGCAGGGCACTGCTGCCGCCATCCTAGGAGAGTCCGTGGAGTTTCTTGCCGACTATGCCAGTTTCCTGGCCAAAACCGTCACCGTGGTGGTCGCCATCATCGCCGTGCTGCTGTTCACCGCCGCCGTCCGTGGCCGCAATCGGCGCAGCTCGGCCGGCCAGCTTCAGGTCCAGAAGCTCAACGACTTCTATCGCGATCTACGCCTGAGATTGCAGCAGAGCGTGCTGGGCAAGGAAGCCTTCAAGGCGCTGCGCAAACGTGAGACCAAGGCCGAAAAAACCAAACGCAAGAGCGAGTCCGGCAAGGCGCGGGTTTATGTGCTCGATTTCCACGGCGACATCAAGGCCACGGCCAACGAACACCTGCGCAACGAGATCACCGCGGTGTTGACCCTCGCCACACCCAAGGACGAGGTGGTGGTGCGCCTGGAAAGCGGCGGTGGCCTGGTGCACAGCTATGGCCTGGCTGCCTCGCAACTGGCGCGCATCCGCCAGGCGGGAATCCCGCTGACCATCTGCGTCGACAAGGTGGCGGCCAGCGGCGGCTACATGATGGCCTGCATTGGCGACCGTATCCTCAGCGCGCCTTTCGCCATCCTCGGCTCCATCGGCGTGGTTGCCCAGCTGCCCAACGTCCATCGCCTGCTGAAGAAGCATGATGTGGACTTCGAGGTGTTCACCGCTGGCGAATACAAGCGCACCGTTACCGTGTTCGGCGAGAACGATGAGAAGGGCAAGGAAAAATTCCAGCACGACCTGGACACCACCCATGTCCTGTTCAAGAACTTCGTTGCCCACTATCGACCGCAACTCAACATCGACGAGGTCGCCACCGGCGAGGTCTGGCTGGGCCAGGCCGCACTCGGCAAGCAACTGGTGGACGAGTTGCGCACCAGTGACGAATACCTGGCGGAGCGGGCCCAGGTGGTCGAGGTCTTTTCCCTGCGTTTCGTCGAGAAGAAGTCGCTGCCCGAACGCCTGGGTATGGCCGCAAGCCTCGGCGTCGATCGCCTGGTGACCACCTGGTGGGAGCGCCTGGCCGAGTCGACTCGCTGGCGCTGAGGTCGATAACTCCATAACAAGATTTCGAGGGAGGATCTGCGATGAGCAATTTCCAGGCGCTCTGGGTGACCGAAGGGGCCCATGGCGCTTTCCGGCAAGAGGTGGTGACGCGCACCCTGGACGACCTGCCCGAGGGTGAGGTGCTGATCCGGGTGCGCTACTCATCGCTCAACTACAAGGATGCGCTGTCGGCCATCGGCAACCGCGGCGTGACCCGGCGTTATCCCCATACCCCCGGCATCGACGCCGCCGGCGTGGTGGAAGCCTCCAGCGCCGCCGAATTCGCCGTCGGCGATGAGGTCATCGTCACCGGCTATGACCTGGGCATGAATACGGCGGGTGGTTTCGGCCAGTACGTCCGCGTTCCGGCGGCCTGGGTGATTCGCCGTCCGCACAACCTTGGCCTGCGGGAAGCCATGGTGCTGGGCACTGCCGGTCTCACCGCGGCCCTTTGCGTCGAGAAGCTCGAACAGATGGGCCTGACTCCCGAGGCGGGCACCGTGCTGGTGACCGGTGCCAGCGGTGGCGTCGGCAGCCTGGCGGTCAAGCTGTTGGCCCGGCTTGGCTACCACGTCGCCGCATCGACCGCCAAGCTGGAGCGGGCGGAGTGGCTGCATCGGCTGGGCGCCCGCCAGATCCTCGATCGCGCGACCCTGGCCGACGGCGTCGGCAAGCCGCTGCTAGATCAGCAGTGGGCCGGGGCGGTGGATACCGTGGGTGGTGACATCCTCTTCAACGTCATCAAGTCGCTGGAGTACGGCGGCAGTGTCGCCTGCTGTGGCATGACCGCTGGCACCACATTCGAAGCGGGGGTCTTTCCCTTCATCCTGCGCGGAGTGAATCTGCTGGGCGTCGATTCCGTCGAGTTGCCACTGATGGCCAAGGCCGCGCTCTGGGACAAGCTTTCGGTGCAATGGAAGCTGGACGACCTGGACAGCCTGACCCGGGAGATCGGCCTCGAAGAACTGCCCGATACCATCAGCCAGATCCTGGCGGGAAAGATGGTAGGTCGCGTGGTGGTCGATCTCGGTTGAGCGATCCCAGGCAAAAGAAAACCCGCCGCGGCGGGTTTTCTTTTGCGTCCGAGGCGGTCAGGCCTGACGACGGCGGAACAGCGGTTCTGGCTGATCCACTGCGCTCTGGTAGGTCACGCTGAAGTCGCGCAGACCGGCCAGGGCCGCTTCCGGATCACGATCGGCACGGATCACGTACGCATCGAAGCCACAGCGCTTGAGAAAGAACAGCTGGTCCTGCAGGACATCACCAATGGCGCGCAGCTCGCCGGTCCAGCCGAAGCGT
Organism: Pseudomonas oryzihabitans; assembly: GCF_001518815.1. Taxonomy (NCBI): domain Bacteria; kingdom Pseudomonadati; phylum Pseudomonadota; class Gammaproteobacteria; order Pseudomonadales; family Pseudomonadaceae; genus Pseudomonas; species Pseudomonas oryzihabitans. Next base: position 2,441,908 of record NZ_CP013987.1, on the reverse strand, counting down.
TCGCGCAGCAGGCGGGCATAGGAATAGCCGCGCCCATCGACGAACGCCGGGAAGTTGATGGCGATCAGGGCGAAGTGCTCCAGATCGCCAGCGATGCTCTCCGGCTCTTCGTCGCTGTCCAGCCAGATACCCAGGCGGCCGTCGCGGCAGGTGAGGGCATGGCCGTGTTCCAGCCACAGCGCGGCCGGAATGATCACGTCGTCGCTGTTGGGGACGTCTTCGAAGGCGACGTCCTTGGGTAGCAGGTGCCAGTTGTCGGTGACCAGCTGGTCGCCCTTAATGATTCTTTGCATAGACGCGCTCCTTGAAGGGGTCGATACCGATACGACGGTAGGTGTCGATGAAGCGCTCGTCTTCGGTGCGTTGCTCGACGTAGACGTTGATCAGCTTGCCGATCACCTCGGGCATCTGGTCCTGGGCGAAGGAGGGGCCGAGGATCTTGGCCAGGGTGGCGTCACGGCCGGCGTCGCCGCCCAGGGATACCTGGTAGAACTCCTCGCCCTTCTTGTCCACGCCAAGGATGCCGATGTGGCCGACGTGGTGGTGGCCGCAGGCGTTCATGCAGCCGGAGATGTTGAGGTCCAGCTCGCCGATGTCGAACAGATAGTCCAGGTCGTCGAAACGGCGCTGGATGGATTCGGCGATGGGGATCGACTTGGCGTTGGCCAGGGAGCAGAAGTCGCCACCGGGGCAGCAGATGATGTCGGTCAAGAGGCCGACGTTGGGCGTGGCGAAGCCATGCTCGCGCAACTCGTGCCAGAGCTCCAGCAGCTGGTCCTGACGGACGTCGGCGAAGATGACGTTCTGCTGGTGGGAGGTACGCAGCTCGCCGAAGCTGTAGCGATCGGCAAGGTCGGCCATGGCATCCAGCTGGCGGTCGGTGACGTCACCCGGCGCCACGCCGGTGGGCTTGAGTGACAGGGTCACGGCAACATAGCCCGGACGCTTGTGGCGGAAGGTGTTGCGCTGCCGCCAGCGGGCGAAGCCGGGGTGCTCGGCGTCCAGGCGGGCGAGGGCCTCGTCCTGGTCCTGCAGGTCGGCATAGGCCGGGTCGACGAAGAAGGCCGAGACCCGTGCGACCTCGGCGTCGGTCAGGGTGATGGGGCCGTCCTTGAGATGGGCCCATTCGGCCTCGACCTTCTCGGCGAAGACCTCGGCGCCCAGTGCCTTGACCAGGATCTTGATGCGCGCCTTGAACTTGTTGTCCCGGCGACCATAGCGGTTGTAGACCCGCAGCGTGGCTTCCAGGTAGCTGAGCAGGTGCTGCCAGGGCAGGAATTCGCGAATGAACGCACCGGTATGGGGGGTACGGCCCTGACCGCCACCGACCAGGACGCGGAAGCCCAGCTCGCCGGCGTCGTTACGCACCGCTTCCAGGCCGATGTCGTGCACCTCGATGGCGGCGCGGTCCAGGGCAGCGCCATTGACGGCGATCTTGAACTTGCGCGGCAGGAAGGCGAACTCGGGGTGGAAGGTCGACCACTGGCGGATGATCTCGCACCAGGGGCGCGGATCGACCAGCTCGTCATGGGCGACACCAGCGAACTGGTCGGTGGTGGTGTTGCGGATGCAGTTGCCGCTGGTCTGGATGGCATGCATCTGCACGGTGGCCAGCTCGGCAAGGATCTCGGGGACGTCTTCCAGCTCCGGCCAGTTGAACTGGAAGTTCTGGCGGGTACTGATGTGGGCGTAGCCCTTGTCGTAGTCGCGAGCGATCTGCGCCAGCTTGCGCACCTGTTTGGTGTTCAGCAGGCCATAGGGTACGGCGACGCGCAGCATGGGCGCATAGCGCTGGATATAGAGACCGTTCTGCAGGCGCAACGGGCGGTATTCCTCACCGCCGAGCTCTCCGGCCAGGAAGCGGCGGGTCTGGTCGCGAAACTGGGCGACACGTTCTTCGACGATCCGCTGATCGTACTGATCGTAAACGTACATGGTCATCCTGCTGTCAGGCGGCGCGCACGGCTGCGCGTGATCGAAGTCTTGGGCACCCGAAGGGTGCTCTGGCGACTTTTCTAGGTCGTGCACGATAGCAGCAGGTCTATATGCTTAAAAGCGATGTTTCTTTATATATAAATCTATTCCGGCGATAAGCGAGGACCAGGTGGGCGGCGCCGGATGCCGCCCACCTGGGGCCTTAATTGAGGCCCAGCTTTCCGCGCAAGGTGGAGAGGTCTTCGGCCAGGGTATTGACCGGGCCGACCAGGGCCTTGCGATCACGTTCGCTGACCTTGTCGTAGGTCTCGAAGCCGCCATCCTTGGTCTTGTACTTGGCCAGGATCTTGTCGACGGTGGCGAAGTTCTTGTCGACCTTGGCGACGAAGGCCTTGTCCTGCTTCTCTATCTGCGGGCGGAACAGGTCGACGATCTTCTTGGCGCCGTCGACGTTGGCCTGGAAATCGTACAGATCGGTATGGCTGTAGCGTTCTTCCTCGCCCGACACCTTGGTCGCCGCCACTTCCTCCATCAGCGCCGCGGCGCCACCCACGACCTTTTCCGGCGGGAAGGTCAGGCCGTCGACGCGGCTCTGCAGGTCCTTGACGTCCTCCAGCAGCTTGTCGGCGAGGGGCCCCTGGCCCTCGGTGGTGTTCTGGGTGAAGAGGGCGTGTTCCAAGCGGTGGAAGCCGGTGAAGTCCTCGGATTTGACGCCTTGTTCATGGTCGTCTTCACGGGAGTCGATGGCGGCGTCCAAGTCGCTGAAGAGTTCGGCGATGGGCTCGACCTGTTCGTAGGAGACCCGCGTCGGCGCATAGAGCTTGCGCGCGGTAGCCAGGTCGCCGCGTTTGACCGCTGCGGTGAAGGCCTGGGTCTGCTCGGTGAGCTTGGCCAGGTTGTCGGTGACGTAGATCTTGTAGTCGGAGATGGGGCCGACCAGATCCAGCGGCGAGTTGGCGGCGAAGGCCGGCGTAGCCAGGGCCATACCGAGGGCAACGGCGAGGAACGAGCGTTTCATTCGACTTCTCCTGTCGAGGGTTTAAAGCGGTGCGGCTGCCAGCAGGCTGCGGCCGAGATAGTCCTTTGGATCGGTGATGCCTGGCAGCACGAAGAAGTAACCGCCGCCGATGGGCTTGATGTATTCCTCCAGGGGCTCGCCATCCAGGCGTTTCTGCACGGCGATGAAGCCCTGTTCCAGGTCCGCCTGGTAGGCGATGAACAGCAGGCCCATGTCGAGCTGGCCGTTCTTGCGCACGCCATTGGAGTAGTTGAAGGGGCGGCGCAGGATCAGGTTGCGCTGGCTCTCCGGGGTGCGGGGATTGGCCAGGCGGATGTGGGCGTCCAGCGGCGTGACCTTGCCCTTGGGGTCGCTCGCGTAGTCCGGCACGTCGGTCTCGTGACCGCCGGCCATGGGGGCGCCACTGGCCTTGCGCCGGCCGAAGATGGCCTCCTGCTCCTGCAGCGGCGTGCGATCCCAGCGCTCGACGAAATTGCGGATGATGCGTACCGCCTGGTAGCTGCCCTGGGCAGCCCAGGCAGGCTCACCGCTGTCGGGCTGGACCCAGACGATGCGATCCATCGCCTGTCGGTCGGTGGAGTCTGGATTGGCGGAACCGTCGCGAAAGCCCAGGAAGTTGCGCGCGCTCTCCGCCGGTTGTCCGGGCGGCGGATCCTGCACCGGCACGCTACCTTCCTGCTTCCAGCGGATCACCAGGAGGTCGGGCAGGTTCTTCAGGATGTCGCGCAGGGCGTGGATGTTGGTGTCCGGGGTGTTGGCGCAGAACTGCAGGCAGAGATCGCCATGGCAGCAGTCCGCTTCCAGGGCGTCGTTGGGAAAGCCGGTCATGCGCTGCAGCTGCCGCGGCTTGACCTCGCTCAGGCCGAAACGATCATCGAACAGCGACTCGCCCACCGAGACGGTGACGGTGAGATTGTCCGGCGTCACCACCGGGCCGAGGATGCCCGAATCCAACGGCGGCAGCTTGGGATCCACCTCGGGGACCGGGCCGCCCTGCATCAGGAAGCGAATGCGCTCGTCGAGGGTACGCAGCAGCCGTTCCAGGTCTTCACGGTCATTAGCCAGCACATCGAAGGCCACGATCATCCCAGCAGCCGGGCGCGGGGTGACGATGCCGCTCTGATGCCGGCCGAAGAAGTCCTGGTGCTGATGGGTATTGGCGCTGCCAGGGGCGCGGGTCACCTCGGCGGTGCTGGCCGCCCGGGCATGCATCGGGCAGAGGCCGGCGCCGGCCAGGGCCAGGCCGGTGGCGCCGAGGCCACCCAGCAGGCGGCGACGGTCGATGTTGGGCTGATCGGGGGCGGACTTCTTCATGGCATGGTCTTGGTCGCGGCAAGGCCCAGGGCCGGGGCGACCTGGTCGAGGGAGTCGGCCAGGGCCTGGGCCGCCGTAGCGATGCGGTGGCGGTCGTCGGTGGACAGGGCGGTGTAGGGGCGCTGGACATCGCCCAGGGCGTCAGCGAAGGCCTGGGCCTGGGTGTCGAGGCGCTGTTGCAGATCCGCATGACCCTTGCTCAGCAGCGGACGCAGCAGGTCGATCACCTTGCGGGTACCTTCCAGGTTGGCGGCGAAGCCTGGCAGGACGAGTTGGCTGTAGCGTTCTTCCTCACCCGAAATCCGGGTGCTGGCCAGGTTGTGCAGCAGGCACGCGGCATTGCCGCTGAGCTGCTCGGGTGGCAGCGACTGGCCGAGGAGCGCATCGCGCAGTGCGCCGGCGTCCTGGTGCAAACGGTCGGCGACCGGCTCCAGGTCCTGGGTGCTGTTGCCAGCGAACAGGCCTTGTTCGAGGCGATGGAAGCCACCAAAGGCCGGATCCTGTTCGCGCTTTTCGTAGTAGTCGGCGCGGGCATTGAGGCGATTGTCCAGCTCGGCGAAGCGCTGCGCGGTCGCCGCCAGGCGCTGATAGGGCAGGCGGGCAGCGGCATAGGCGGCACGCGCCTGCGTCAGGTCACCCGCGGCCAGCGCCTGCTGCAGGGTGGCGATGCCCTGCAGAAACAGCCGGCTCTGCTGATTCAGGTAGACGCGGTATTCCGACAAGGGACCAACGAATTGGGTCAGGGTCGGGCCCGCCTTGCTGGCGGCTTCCGATGCGGCCGTGGGCAGCACCTTCAGCGTCCCGCGCGGATTGCTCAGGAGGCCGCAGGTGATGGCGTAGTCCCCGGGCGCCAGGGTGGCATTGATGACCTGGCTGAGGCCGGGGGCGATGTTCTCGCGCTCCTCGACCACCAGGACGCCATCGAGGATCTCCCACTCCACCGCTCGATCCGAACGGTTGACGATGCGGAAGCGTGCTGGCCCGGCGGGTACTTCGAGCGCGTTGGGTTCGCAGCGGTTGGCCAGGATCTCGACCCTGACTTCGCCATCGCCCACCTCGGCATGGCGCTGGCCAGCCGAGCGCGAGGCATAGTAGAAGGCAGCGGCCGCCACGATCAGCAGGGTCGCGGAGCCAATCACGGCCAGGCGCATCGCCAGTGAGCTGCTCTTCGGCGGATGAGGGGTGGGGTTACTCACGACGGGCGCTCCAGCGAGGCGTTGGAAGTAGCGGTGATCGGGCGCTGGGGCGGCGCCGGGGTGCGGAAGAACAGCGGCAGGGTCACGGCCAGGAACAGCAGATAGGCGCCGAGGGTGCTGACGGTGGGAGTGTCCTGGTAGCCGAACATGCCGGACAGCACGGTGCCGATCGGGCCGTCCGCGGGCAGCAGGTGGCTCCAGTCGAAGACCACCTGCTGCAGCGCATTCCACAGCCCGGCCTCATGCAGGGCCTTGATCGAATTGGTGAACAGGCCGGCGGCGACGAAGAGAATGAACAGGCCGGTGAAGCGAAAGAACTTGCCCAGGTTCAGCCTTACACCGCCGGTATAGAGGCCATAGCCCACCGCGATGGCGATGATCAGCCCCAGCAGGGCGCCCAGGGGCGCACCGGGGCCAGCGCTCTGCTGAAAGATGGCGAGCAGGAAGAACACGGTTTCCAGGCCCTCGCGCGCGACGGCCAGGAACACCATGCCGATCAGGGCATAGACCTGGTTGCGTGAGGCGGACAGGGCATTTTCCAGGGAGTCGTGCAGCTCGGTCTTGATCGAGCGCGCCGCCTTGCGCATCCAGAACACCATGGAGGTGAGGATGGCGGTGGCGGCCAGGCCGACGATCGCCTCGAACAGCTCCTGCTGGCGTTGCGGAAATTCGGCACTGGCCAGCTGCAGGCCGGCGCCGACGAACAGCGACAGGGCAGCAGCCAGCATCACGCCGATCCAGACCGCGGGCATCCAGTGTCCGCGACCGGTACGTTGCAGGTAGCTGGCGATGATGCCAACGATAAGCGCCGCTTCGATGCCTTCGCGGAGCATGATCAAAAAGGGAACGAGCATGAAAGCTATCACCGACATAAGCGAAGGGGCGCGAAGGCGCCCGGAGGTCGGTGATTTGTATCACAATGATTCGGATTGTTAAATGAGGATGATTCTCGTGCCGCTAGAATCCGCTTAGTTGCTTGCAGCGGATCACGGTGCTGGCAGGATTCAGGCTTGGAAGACCACCGCGGTATCCGGCGCCTTGCCGGTGGCGAAGCGGCGAATCTCGCGCCAGTTGCGCAGGTCGACCACTGCCAGCTGGTTGTCTTCCAGCGCGGCGAACAGACGTTCACCCCGGGCGTCGAGATTGAGCCCCGGCACGGCGCTACCCATGGGCAGATAGGCGACTTCGGCGAGGGTATCGGGCCGGAGCAGCGAAAGACTCTTGTCCGCCAGATTGGAGACCAGCAGGCGACCATCTGGCAGCGCAGCCACGCGCACGGCTTCGCCACGCAGCTTGATCTGGTGGATGGGGGTCAAGTCGCGGGCGTCCAGCGCATGGAGGATGCCGGCGAACCGATCCAGCACATAGAAGATGCGCTCGTCGGGACTCAGGCAGCAGCCTTCCGGCGCCTGGCCGAGATATTTCTTCACCGGTAGCACGGCCGGATTATGCGCATCCACCAGGATCACCAGGCCGCTGAGGGTATCGGCGACATAGGCGCGACGCCCATCGCGGGTCAGCACGAAGTAGTGGCTGCGGGTACCGCCCACCGGGACGATCTGACTGGGTGATTCGGCGGTGGCGGGCTGGTCGAAGCGAATGAGCAGCGAATCGGTCTCGCTGAGCACATAGAGGCGACCCTGGTCATCCAGGCGCATGCCGTGCAGGCGGTGATAGGGCGACAGGTCGATGGACCGTACCAGTCGGCGCTCGGCCAGATCGATCACGCTGACCTGATGCCCCCCTTCGCCGGGTGCCTGCCAGCTCTTGACGCCATATTGGCCGACATAGGCATAGCGGCCTTGGCGATCGGCGACGATCTCATGGGGCTGCTCGGGTAGCTCAAGGCTGCCGATGCGCTTGCCATCGGCCAGACGATAGAAGCCAAGGCCGGGGGCTTCCTTCTCGACCAGGGCGAGGTATTCATCGCTCGCCGCGAATGCGTGGAGCGGATAGCCGCCCAGCAGGGGCAGGGCGGCGCTGCCAGCCAGCAGGCCGAGGGTCTGACGGCGATTCAGATGGGGCATAGGAAGTCTCCCGATGGGCAAGCCTCCCTGCCAGGGTCAAGCGAATCCGTGCTACTCGAATAGACCCTTGAACCAGGTCCAAACTCCGAAGGAGTAGTCGGGAAAGATGTCGATGCCCAGCGCGGACTTCAGCAGATAGAGCAGCACCAGACCCACGAGACCGCAGGCCAGCAGGATCGCCGCCAGCACCGTGGCCTTGCCGAGCAGGGACAATTCCTGCTCCAGGCGCGAGAGCTGACGGTAGTTGCGACCGGCGAGGAAGACGAAGTAGTAACGCCGGTGCCAGAACTTGACGGTGCCGCGCAGATCGACGCTGTGCTTGCCCCAGCTGCGGGTGCCGAAGGCCAGCTTGAGGGCTTCCAGCTGCTCCTCGGTAAAAGATTCGCGCAGCTCTTCGGGCAGGCGTTCCTTCAGACCGGCGATGAAGGGGTCGTGGCGTTTGATGCGATCCTGCATGGAAAAACTTCCCTCTGAATGGTGCGAGTGCACTCTGAGGGGCCGCCCGGCCTGGCGTTCCGCCACACCTGATGGGCGGGGCCAGTCGCAGGACGATCGGTCAGGCGCTGACGCGTCTTGGCCGCAGCACCTCGGCCCGGGCCCGTAACTGGCCGCAACCGCCATCGACATCCTGGCCGGCGGAATTGCGCACCTTGGTGAGGAGGCCGCGGCTGTGCAGGTAGCGCACGATCTGCACGATGCGCTCGCCAGCGGGGCGCTGGTAGTCATCCACCTCCAGGCTGTTGTAGGGGATCAGATTGAGCACGCCGTATTTGCCCTTCATCAGGCGCAGCAGTTCGTCCATCTCTTCCTGACTGTCGTTGATGCCGGCGAGGAGCGTCCACTGGTACTGGATCGGATAGCCGATCAGTCGGGCATAGGCTTCACCCTGTTCGATCAGCTCGCCCGGTTCGTAGCGCGGCGCCTTGGGCAGCAGGTGGGCCCGGCGCTCGGCATTGGTACTGTGCAGCGACAGCGCCAGTGCCGGCCTGACCGCCTGCTGGGGCAGTCGCTCGAATACCCGTGGATCGCCGACAGTGGAAAACACCAGGTTGCGATGGCCGATACCGCCGGCGGTGCCCAGCAGGTCGATGGCTTCCAGTACGTTGTCCAGGTTGTGCGCAGGCTCGCCCATGCCCATGAAGACGACCTTCTTGACCGCCCTGATCCGTCGCGCCAGGGCGACCTGGGCGACGATCTCGGCACTGCCCACCTGGCGCAGCAGGCCGCTCTTGCCGGTCATGCAGAAGACGCAGCCCACTGCGCAGCCAACCTGGGACGACACACAGAGCCCGTCACGGGGCAACAGCACACTTTCCACCGCCTGACCGTCGCCCAGGGTCACCAGCATCCGTGCCGAACCGTCAGCGCCGGGATGTTCCGACGTGACCCGCGCCAGTCCTTCCAGGCGCTCGGTCAGCGCCGGGATGGCATGGCGCACCTCCAGCGGCAGGAAGTTTTCCGCCTGCTGGCGGCGAGTGCCGGTATCCAGTGGCAGGCCCTGGCACCAGGCGCGCAGGATTCTGGCGCTGTGTTTGGGCTTGGCGCCGGCATCGGCGAGCAACTGGACGACATCGGAAATACGCATGGGAAAAGGGCAGTTCGAGGGCGGGCGGGGATAATAGGACAGGGCAGGGATGCTATCCTAGTCCTTTGCAAGACGAGGACCCGTCATGAAGTTCATCCACCAGCGCGAGCATCTCAACGAGGGCGACCTGGTCGTCATCCAGAGTTCGGGGGTGTGCAACATCCGCCTGATGAACGATGCGAATTTCCGCAGCTTCAAGAACGGCGGCCGCCATACCTATCATGGCGGCGCCTTCGATACCTTTCCGGCGCGCATCACCGTACCCAGCACCGGCTTCTGGAACATCACCCTGGATACCGTCACCAAGCGGCCTATCAGCGTGACCCGCAAGCCCGACATCAAGCACTCGATCAAGATCGTCCGCCGCTCGCCCTCCGAGCTGCGCTGAGGCAGCGGTCACCCTAACCTGGGGTGACCCTGACCGTCACTTCGGCTGCAGCTCCAGCAGCCGTGCATTGGCGCCGTCTTCCAGTACCCAGAGACTGCCGTTGGGGCCTTCCTCGACGTCACGAATGCGCGTGCCCATGGCATAGCGCTCCACTTCGCGTGCCTCTTCGCCCTTGAGCTCGACCCGCACCAGCGCCTTGGACGACAGCCCGCCGATGAAGGCATTGCCCTGCCAGGCCGGGAAGCGTTGGCCGCCATAGATCATCAATCCGGCAGGGGAGATCACCGGTGTCCAGGTCACCTTTGGCGGGATGAATTCCGGGCGGGTGGAATGATCCGGAATCGGCTTGCCGCCATAGTGGTCGCCGTTGGAGACCTCAGGGTAGCCGTAGTTGCCGCCGCGCTGGATCAGGTTGAGTTCGTCGCCACCCTGGGGGCCCATCTCCTGTTCCCACAGCCGGCCCTGGGCATCGAAGGCGATACCCAGCGGATTGCGATGACCCAGCGACCAGACCTGGGCCGCCACGCCGCCTTGCTTGGCGAAGGGGTTGTCCGCAGGGACACTGCCATCGTCATTGAGGCGGATGAGCTTGCCCAGGTTGCCGGTCATGTCCTGGGCCGGCGTGAATTTCTGCCGTTCACCCGAAGTGATCCACAGCTTGCCGTCCGGGCCGAATCTCATGCGATGGCCGTAGTGACCGTTGCCACTGACCTTGGGCGTCTGCCGCCAGATCACCTTGAGATCGCCGAGCGACCCGCTGCCGTCTTCCTTCAAGGTCAGCTTGGCTCGGGCCACGGCGGCACCCTGGGTACCGTCTTCACCGGCTTCGGCATAACTCAGGTAGATCAGCCCGTTGCTGGCGTATTGCGGATGCAGGATGACATCGCCCAGTCCGCCCTGGCCGGCGGCGACCACCTTGGGCACGCCGCTGATGTCCTGGGCCTTGCCGGTCTGCACATTCAGGTGCTTGAGCACACCGCCTTTCTCGGTGACCAGGGCGGTGCCGTCCGGCAGGAAGGCGATGGCCCAGGGCGCGTCCAGGGTGGCCCTGGGCGTGGCCGTGAAGGGCCACTGATCCTGGGAGAGAGCCTGGGGTGCGGCATTGGCGTTCAGGGTGGCGAGACTGAGCAGGAGACTGCCGGCAGCTAGGGTGAGACCTTTCATGGGCACGCTGTCCTCGTCGGTGGAAGTCCCTACACCCTAGTAGGGACGCCAGCGAAAAGGGCCGCGTTTTTGTTACCTGAGGCGTCTGCCAGACTAGTTGTCGTACCCCAGGTTCGGCGCCAACCACCGCTCCGTTACCGCAAGCTCCTGGCCCTTGCGCTCGGTGTAGCTGCCGACCTGATCCCTGTCGATCTTGCCCACGGCGAAGTACTGGGCTTCGGGATGGGCGAAGTACCAGCCGCTGACCGCTGCTGCCGGGAACATGGCGTAGTGCTCGGTGAGGAAGACGCCACTACGACCGGCCTCGTTGAAGCTCGCCTCGGGATCCAGCAGCTTGAAGAGGGTGGCCTTCTCGGTGTGATCGGGGCAGGCCGGGTAGCCAGGGGCAGGGCGGATGCCCTTGTACTGCTCGCGGATCAAGGCCTCGTTGTCCAGGGTCTCGTCCGCGGCATAGCCCCAGTGTTCCTTGCGCACCTGTTCGTGCAGCCACTCGGCGCAGGCCTCGGCGAGGCGGTCGGCCAGCGCTTTCACCATGATCGAGTTGTAGTCGTCGCCCTTGCGCTCGTAATCCTTGGCCAGCTCTTCGGCGCCGATGCCCGCGGTGACGATGAAGCCACCCATGTAGTCGGTGACGCCGCTCTCCCTGGGCGCGACGAAGTCGGCCAGGGACAGGTTGGGCTTGCCCTGGGGCTTGATGGTCTGCTGGCGCAGGTGGTGCAGGGTGGCCAGGGGTTGGCCGTCTTCACCATAGACTTCCAGGTCGTCGTCGCGTACCTGGTTGGCCGGCCAGAAGCCGAACACGGCGCGCGCCTTGATCAGCTTCTCGTCGATCAGCTTGCTGAGCATGGCCTGGGCGTCGTGGAACAGCGCAGTGGCCGCTTCGCCGACCACTTCATCGGTGAGGATGCGTGGGTACTTGCCGGCCAGGTCCCAGGAGATGAAGAAGGGGGTCCAGTCGATGTATTCGGCCAATACCGCCAGGTCGATGTCTTCCAGCACCCGGGCACCGGTAAAGGTCGGTTTGGGCGCCTTATAGCCGAGCCAGTTGAAGGCCGGCTTGTTGGCCACGGCCTTTTCGTAGGAGAGGCGTTCGGTGCGGGCGCTGCGATTGGCGGTGCGCTCGCGCACCTCGACGTAGTCGGCGCGAGTGCGCTCGACGAAGCCGGCCTTGAGTTCCTTGGACAGCAGCTGGGTAGCCACGCCCACCGCGCGGGAAGCGTCGGTGACATAGACCACGGCATCGTTCTTGTACTGCGGCTCGATCTTGACCGCGGTATGGGCCTTGGAGGTGGTGGCGCCGCCGATCATCAGCGGCAGGGTGAAGCCCTGGCGCTGCATTTCCTTGGCGACATGGACCATCTCGTCCAGCGAGGGGGTGATCAGGCCGGAGAGGCCGATGATGTCGCACTTCTCGGCGATGGCGGTCTGCAGGATCTTTTCCGCCGGGACCATGACACCCAGATCGACGATGTCGTAGCCGTTGCAACCCAGCACCACGCCGACGATGTTCTTGCCGATGTCGTGGACGTCGCCCTTGACCGTGGCCATGAGGATCTTGCCCTTGGCCTCGGGCTTGTCGCCTTTCTCCGCCTCGATGAAGGGGATCAGGTGGGCTACCGCCTGTTTCATCACCCGGGCGGACTTGACCACCTGGGGCAGGAACATCTTGCCCGAACCGAACAGGTCGCCGACCACGTTCATGCCGCTCATCAGCGGGCCTTCGATGACCTCGATAGGGCGCGCGCATTGCTGGCGGCACTCCTCGGTGTCCTCGACGATATAGGTGGTGATGCCCTTGACCAGCGCATGCTCCAGTCGCTTGCCCACCGGCAGGCCGCGCCATTCCTCGGTCTCGGCTTCCTTGACCGCGCCGCCGCCCCGGTAGTCGTCGGCGATGGCCAGCAGGGCGTCGGTGCCTGCCGGGGTACGGTTGAGCACCACGTCCTCGACCCGCTTGCGTAGGGCGGCCGGAATCTCATCGTAGATCTCCAGCTGGCCGGCGTTGACGATGCCCATGGTCAGGCCGTTCTGGATGGCATGGTAGAGGAAGACCGAGTGGATGGCCTCGCGCACCGGGTTGTTGCCGCGGAAGGAGAAGGAGACGTTGGACACGCCGCCGGAGGTGAGGGCGTAGGGCAGGTTGTCGCGGATATAGGCGCAGGCGTTGATGAAGTCGACGGCGTAGTTGTTGTGCTCCTCGATCCCGGTCGCCACCGCGAAGATGTTGGGGTCGAAGATGATGTCTTCGGGCGGGAAGCCCACCTGGTTGACCAGGATGTCGTAGGAGCGGGCGCAGATTTCGTTCTTGCGCGCCTCGGTGTCGGCCTGGCCGTCTTCGTCGAAGGCCATGACCACCACCGCAGCGCCATATCTCTTGCATAGCTTGGCGTGGTGGATGAAGGCCTCGACGCCTTCCTTCATGGAGATGGAGTTGACGATACCCTTGCCCTGGATGCACTTGAGGCCGGCCTCGATCACCTCCCACTTGGAGGAGTCGATCATGATCGGCACGCGGGAGATGTCCGGCTCGGAAGCGATCAGGTTGAGGAAGGTGACCATGGCCGCCTTCGAGTCCAGCATGCCCTCGTCCATGTTGATGTCGATGACCTGGGCGCCGGCCTCCACCTGTTGCTGGGCCACTTCCAGGGCCTCGGCATAGTTTTCTTCGCGGATCAGCCGGGCGAACTTGGCCGAGCCGGTGATGTTGGTGCGCTCGCCAACGTTGACGAACAGCGACTCGCGGCTGATGGTGAAGGGTTCCAGGCCGGAGAGGCGGCAGGCCTTGGGAATCTCCGGCAACTGGCGCGGCGCATGCCTGCCAACGGCCTCGGCGATGGCCTGGATATGCGCCGGGGTGGTGCCGCAGCAGCCGCCGACGATGTTGAGCAAGCCGCTGGCGGCGAATTCCTCGACCACTGCGGCCATCTGCTCGGGGCTTTCGTCGTATTCACCGAAGGCGTTGGGCAGGCCGGCGTTGGGGTGGGCCGAGACGAAGGTATCGGCCTTGGTCGCCAGTTCCTCGACGTAGGGCCGCAGTTCTTTGGCGCCCAGGGCGCAATTGAGGCCGACCGAAATCGGCTGGGCGTGGCGCACCGAGTTCCAGAAGGCTTCGGTGGTCTGGCCGGACAGGGTGCGGCCGGAGGCGTCGGTGATGGTGCCGGAGATCATGATCGGCAGCTCGATGCCGACCTCCTCGAACACCCCCTGGACGGCGAAGATCGCCGCCTTGGCATTCAGGGTATCGAAGATGGTCTCGATCAGGATGAGATCGGCGCCGCCTTCGATCAGGCCGCGGGTGGCCTCGGTGTAGTTCTCCACCAGTTCGTCGAAGGTGACGTTGCGATAGCCGGGGTTGTTGACGTCCGGGGAAATGGAGCAGGTACGGCTGGTGGGGCCGAGCACGCCGGCGACGAAGCGCGGACGTTCCGGTGTCTCCAGGGTCTTGGCATCGGCTACCTCACGGGCGACCCGGGCACCGGCCAGGTTCAGCTCATAGGTGATCTCTTCCATACCGTAATCGGCCTGGGAGACCCGAGTGGCATTGAAGGTGTTGGTTTCCAGGATGTCCGCACCGGCATCCAGGTAGGCCTTTTCGATCTCGGCGATGATCTTCGGCTGGGTCAGCAGCAGCAGGTCATTGTTGCCCTTGACGTCACTCGGCCAGTCGGCGAAGCGTTCGCCCCGGTAGTCCGCTTCCTCCAGCCGATAGCTCTGGATCATGGTACCCATGCCGCCGTCGAGGATGAGAATGCGCTGCGCGAGGGCTTGGCGAAGGGCGGCGAGGCGAGCGGTGCGATCGGTCATGGGCATTCCACACAGATGAAGAGGCAAAGGACAAAGGCTGGCAGCATAGCAAAAGCCAAGGGTGCTCCCGGCATTGGAAGGTCTCTAGAATGAGCAATGCTCATACAGGGTCAGCGGCTCTTTCATTGTCAGCGCCGTCGCGATCCGGCGTGGGCGCCGTGCAAACCGCTGAAGCGCTGCTTTACTGTCTGATGACCGACGTTTACTGTGCGTCAAAACTGCGTCATGGAAGGTGGCCGTGATTCCTCTGGTGATATGCGATGACTCGAACATGGCGCGCAAGCAGCTGGTTCGCTCCTTGCCTGAAGGCTGGGGAGTAGCCATCACCCAGGCCACCAATGGCGAAGAAGCCCTGGCGGCGCTGCGTCAGGGGCTGGGCCAGGTCATGCTGCTGGACCTGACAATGCCGATCCTGGATGGCTATGGCACGTTGGCGGCCATCCGCAATGAAGGCCTGGCCGTCAAGGTGATCGTGGTCTCCGGCGACGTCCAGGAACAGGCGCTGGCGCGGGTTCGCGAACTGGGTGCCCTGGACTTCATTCGCAAGCCCGCGGATCCCGGTGAATTGGCCGCGGTGCTCCAGCGGCATGGTCTTTACACCCCCAATCCCGCGGTTCCAGCGGAGCCGGTCGAGCGTCCCGAACTGCAGGTCAGTTTCCGCGATGCCTTCCGCGAGGTCGTCAACGTCTCCATGGGGCGCGCGGGTGCCCTGCTGGCCAAGGCGCTGGATGTCTTCGTCCAGCTGCCCATTCCGAACGTCAACATCCTGGAAGTCAGCGAGCTGCATATGACGCTGGTGGATGCGCAGCGCGAGGATAGGCTCAGTGCGGTGTGCCAGGGCTACATCGGCGAGGGTATCGCCGGCGAGGCGCTGCTGATCTTCCACGACTCCGAGTTCGATGACATGGCGCGCCTGGTGCGCTGGCGCGAGGCGGGCGAGTCCGGCGACATCGAGATGCTGCTGGATCTGTCGAGCATCATCATCGGTGCCTGCCTGGCCGGCATCGCCGAACAGTTCGACATCCGCTTCTCCCAAGGGCACCCCACCATCCTCGGTCATCACGCGTCCATCGACGAACTCATCGTCATCAACAAGACGCGCTGGAAGAAGACCCTGGCCGTCGAGCTCAGCTACAGCCTGGAAGGCCATAACGTCCACTTCGATCTGCTGCTGCTGTTCACCGAGGACTCGGTGAAGCGCATCACGCGCAAGATCGGCTACCTGATGAATTGAACATGGCCGCACAGATCGATATCAACGAACTCCATTGGCTGCTGGACATCGTGCAGAACATCGATGTCGGCGTCGTGGTGCTGGACCTCGACTACCGCATCGAGGTCTGGAACAGCTTCATGGAAAACCATTCCGGTCGGATTCTCAGCGAGGTCAGCCAGCAATCGCTGTTCGCGGTCTTCGCTGAAATCGACGAGGCCTGGTTTCGCGCCAAGGCTGAAAGCGTGGTCCTGCTCGGCACCCGGGCTTTCTCCATCTGGGAGCAGCGGCCTTACCTGGTGCACTTCAAGAGCTACCAGCCGATCACCGGCGTAGAGGCCTTCATGTACCAGAACGTGACGCTGCTGCCATTGCGTGACTCCACCGGCGCCATCGCCCATATCTGCGTGGTGATCTACGACGTCACCGATGTCGCCATCAACAAGCGGCAACTGGAGTTCTCCAACGACAAGCTGCAGGAGCTGTCGCGCACCGACCGTCTCACTGGCCTGGCCAATCGGGGCTACTGGGAAGAACGCCTTACGGAGGAGTTCGCCCGTCACCAGCGTTATGGCGGTCGTCTGGCGCTGATGATGCTCGACATCGATCACTTCAAGCGTATCAACGACACCTATGGCCATGCCGTCGGTGACCAGGCGATCAAGGCCCTGGCCGGGGTGATCAAGACCCACGTGCGCAACGCCGACATCGCCGGGCGCTACGGTGGCGAGGAATTCGGCGTGGTGCTGCTCGATACGGCGGTGGAGGGTGCCCGGCTGCTCGCCGAACGCCTGCGCGAGGCTGTGGAGGCCATGCGTCTCGACGTGCTGGGCACACCCGTCGCCTTCACCATCAGCATCGGCATCACGGACCTGTCCGTGCCGTTGGGTAATCACGAACAGATGATCCAGCAGGCGGACAAGGCGCTCTATGAATCCAAGCATGGCGGGCGCAATCGGGTGAGCAGCTTCGTTCAGCGGCTGGACTGAGACGATTATCCGACTGTTTCACTAGGGCTTTCGTCGAGGGGTGGGGTGGCGTAAACTTGTGGTACCTGTTGAGGAGTTACCATGAGCGCCATCACCATTACCGACGCGGCTCAGGATTACCTGGCTGATCTGTTGGAAAAGCAGAACACCCCTGGGATCGGTATCCGCATCTTCATTACCCAGCCTGGCACCCAGTACGCCGAGACCTGTATCGCCTACTGCAAGCCTGGTGAAGAGAAGCCCGATGACCAGCCCATCGGGCTGAAGAGCTTTACCGCCTATATCGACGCCATCAGCCAGCCCTTCCTCGAAGACGCCCTGGTGGATTACGCCTCCGATCGCATGGGCGGCCAGCTGACCATCAAGGCGCCCAACGCCAAGGTGCCCATGGTCAACGAGGACAGCCCGCTCAACGAGCGTGTCGACTACTACCTGCAAACCGAGATCAATCCGGGGCTCGCCAGCCACGGCGGCATGGTCAGCCTGGTCGACATCGTCGACGACAACGTGGCCGTGCTGCGTTTTGGCGGTGGCTGCCAGGGTTGTGGCCAGGTCGACCTGACCCTCAAGGACGGCGTCGAACGCACCTTGCTGGAGCGTATCCCCGAGCTCACCGCCGTACGTGACGTGACCGACCATACCAACCGCGAAAACGCCTACTACTAAGTAGCCTGGCGCCCTTGCAGTCGTGAAGGGCTATCGAGCCGATCGATAGCCCTTCGACATTTCAGTGACGCGCTGCGTCTTCCGGCAGGGTCAGCAGGCGCTGTTCCTGCTCCCAGTCGAAGGCTTCGCCGCGGGATTCCGCCTCGTGGCGACGCTCGTCCAGCCGCTGGTAGAGCGCCAGCTCTTCATCCGGCATGAAGTGCAGGCAATCGCCGCCAAAGAACCACAGCAGGTCGCGCGGTACCCGGTGGGCGATCTGCGGATAGCGGCTGAAGATCTGGCTGAGCAGATCCTGGCCGAGATAGGCGTACTCTTCGGGCGCCTGGGGCAGTCCGGCGACCAGCTCATCGAAGCGGTCGAGGAACAGCGCGTGGTTCTCCGAGGGCACCTGCTCGGCCGCGCCGACGTCGGCCAAGACCGCACGCAGCTGGGCGAGGAGGGCGACGTGGTGGGCGAGATAGGAAGTGGCCATGGGTGTCTCCTGAAAAAGCGGCTGCGCAGTATAGGGGCACTGTCCGACGTTGTCTGGTTCGACTAGGATCGAACCTTTGCCCTCCGCCGGGGTTATAGGAAGTAGCACTTTTCTTTGCGAATCAGTTCTTGCCGGGAGGCACATGAGTCTAGCTCTCTCCATTCGTGGTCTGACCAAGACCTACAACAACGGCTTCACCGCCCTCAAGGGAATCGACCTGGATGTGGTCGAAGGTGATTTCTTCGCGCTGCTCGGTCCGAACGGGGCGGGCAAGTCGACTACGATCGGCATCCTCTCGACCCTGGTCAACAAGTCGGGTGGTGAGGTGTCCGTGTTCGGCAACGACCTGGACAAGGATCCCGCAGGCCTCAAGCGCTGCCTGGGCGTGGTGCCCCAGGAATTCAACTTCAACCAGTTCGAGAAGGCCTTCGACATCGTCGTCACCCAGGCCGGTTACTACGGCATTCCCGCGCGGATCGCCGGTGAACGCGCCGAGGAGTACCTCACCCAGCTCGGGCTGTGGGACAAGCGCGATACGCCCTCGCGCATGCTCTCCGGCGGTATGAAGCGTCGCCTGATGATTGCTCGCGCCCTGATCCACAAACCACGTCTGCTGATCCTCGACGAACCCACCGCCGGGGTCGACATCGAGCTGCGCCGCTCCATGTGGAGTTTCCTCACCGAGCTGAACAGGCAGGGGACCAGCATCATCCTCACCACTCACTACCTCGAAGAAGCCGAGCACCTCTGTCGCAACATCGCCATCATCGACCATGGCGAGCTGGTCGAGCACACCAGCATGCGCAAGCTCCTGCAGAAGCTCAACGTCGAGACCTTCATCGTGGACGTGGTCCAGCCGCTGACGGTGGCGCCGCAGCTGGAAGGCTATCCGGCCAAGCTGTTGGGCGATCACTCCTTCGAGGTGCAGATCGACAAGGCCAGCGGGGTCAATGCCCTGTTCCGTCAGCTGGACGCTGCCGGCATCCAGGTCCAGAGCCTGAGAAACAAAGCCAATCGCCTGGAGGAGCTGTTCGTCTCCCTGGTGGAAAAGAATCTAGCCAAGGTCGCCCGATGAGTACCGAATTCCAAGCCAACATGGTGGCGCTGCGGACCATCGTCCATCGCGAAGTGCGTCGCTTCACCCGCATCTGGGCGCAGACGCTGCTGCCTCCGGCGATCACTATGGTCCTGTATTTCGTGATCTTCGGGAACCTGATCGGCAATCGCATCGGCGGCATGGGTGGCTTCACCTACATGCAGTACATCGTGCCGGGCCTGATCATGATGTCGGTGATCACCAATGCCTACAGCAACGTGGTCTCCAGCTTCTTCAGCAGCAAGTTCCAGCGCTCCGTGGAAGAACTGCTGGTCTCGCCGGTGTCGCCGCACGTTATCCTCATCGGCTATGCCATGGGCGGCATCCTGCGCGGCCTTGCCGTGGCGGCCATCGTCAGCCTGCTGTCGTTGTTCTTCACCAACATGCAGGTGCACCACCTGGGCATCATGCTGCTGGTGATCGTCCTTACCGCGGCGATCTTTGCCCTGGGCGGCTTCATCAACGCCGTCTACGCACGCAACTTTGACGACATCTCCATCGTACCGACCTTCGTACTGACGCCCCTGACCTACCTGGGCGGGGTCTTCTATTCCATCGACCTGCTGCCGGCCTTCTGGCAGAAGGTGTCGCTGGTCAATCCGATCCTGCACATGGTCAACGCCTTCCGCTACGGCATCCTCGGGGTGTCCGACATCCGTATCGGGGTGGCGATCGCCTTCATGCTGTGCGCCGTGGTCGTGCTTTATCTGGTCAGCATCCGTCTGCTCGTGAGCGGGCGCGGCATGCGTCATTGAGTGTCTGAGCGTCATGCATAGCGTAGAACAATCGCCCCTGGGCAAAAGCACCGAGTACGTCAGCCAGTACGCGCCGACGCTGCTCTATCCGATCCCGCGCGCGCCCAAGTGGGCGGAGCTGGGCCTGCACGGGCAGAGCCTGCCGTTTCGCGGTGTGGATGTCTGGACCTGTTACGAGCTGTCCTGGCTGCTGCCTTCCGGCAAGCCGGTGGTGGCCATTGCCGAATTCGCCATCCCGGCCGATTCGCCGAACATCATTGAATCCAAGTCGTTCAAGCTGTACCTCAACTCCCTGAACCAGTCGGTGTTCGCCAGCATGGCCGAACTCGAAGCCGTACTGGTCAAGGACCTGAGCGAAGCAGCCGGCGGTGCTGTGGGCGTCAGCCTGGTATCGCTGGATGCCTGGACGACCCGGGGTGTGCAGCGCCCGGACGGCCAGTGCGTCGATGATCTGGATGTCAGCGTGGATCGCTACGCCCACCCGCAGGCGGACCTGCTGAGCGTGGGTGAAGCACGCGATAGTCAGAGGTTCTACAGCCATCTGCTCAAGTCGAATTGCCCTGTCACCGGACAGCCTGACTGGGGCACCGTGGTGGTGGAGTACGCAGAGGGGCTGGCGCTGGATCCGGAAAGCTTGCTGCGCTACCTGGTCGCCTTCCGTCAGCATGCGGACTTTCACGAACAGTGTGTCGAGCGCATCTATCTGGATCTGTGGCGGCTACTGAAGCCGGTGAAGCTGACGGTGTTCGCCCGCTATGTGCGGCGCGGTGGGCTGGACATCAATCCCTACCGAAGCAGTGACGCCATCCAGCCCGCCGCCGAGCGCTACGTACGGCAGTGATCAGATGCCCATGCTGCTCAGGCTGTTCATGATCGAACGCAGCGTGCCGGCCATGGTGGGGTGACTGACCTCGAAACGCTCCACGGCCAGATTGACGCCTTCCACCAGGCTGCCATCCCGGGTATGGGTGGCATCTTCGTTAGCCAGCTGGAATTCGATGTCCCGGATCAGCAGTTCCAGTTCTTCCCGATCCTCGGGCGAGGCGGGCGGATCCTGGTCCAGCTGGTGGCGGAGGTGGTCGAGCTGTTCCTGCAAATGAGAGGTGGTCATGGGGCGTTTCTCCTGTGTTCGGATTCTTTGACCGCAACGGCGGGTCAAAGATCGAGTGACAGCGCCTGGCCCTAAGCCAAAGTGGCAAAGCTATGACTATAATCGGCGCCTTTCAGGCGTCTGAGTGTAACGAGGAGAGAAGCGATGATGATCGAGCGACGTGGTTCCAGGGTCTGGGGAGCGCTCCTTGTAACGGCCTTGACGTTCGCCGGTCAGGCGATGGCGGCTGAAGCCGAGAATCCCGATCCCTGGGAAGGTTTCAACCGCAAGATCTTCGTGTTCAACGATACCCTGGACACCTATGCCCTCAAGCCGGTCGCCCAGGGCTATCAGCGCTTCACTCCCGGCTTCGTGCAGACCGGTGTAAGCAACTTCTTCAACAACCTGGGTGACGTGCGCAACCTGGCCAACGACCTGCTGCAGGGCAAGGTCGAGCACGCCGGGGTCGATACGGCGCGCCTGCTGATGAATACCACCCTGGGTGGTCTTGGCCTGGTAGACGTGGCGACCAAGGCCGGCCTGCAGCGCAACGACGAAGACTTCGGCCAGACCCTGGGCAAGTGGGGCGCCGGTAGCGGTCCTTACCTGGTCCTGCCGTTCTTTGGCCCCAGCAGCATACGTGATGGCCTGGCCCGGGTACCGGACAGCTACACCAGTGCCTATCCCTATGTCGATGATGTGGCCGTGCGTAACAGCGCCTTCGCCCTCAGCACCGTCGATACCCGTGCCGGTCTGCTGCAGGCCGAGCGCCTGATCACTGGCGACAAGTACGTGTTCATTCGCAACGCCTATCTGCAGACCCGCGAATTCAAGGTCAAGGATGGTCACGTGGTCGACGACTTCTAGTCCCGGACCATAAAAAAAGGCAGCCCGTGGGCTGCCTTTTTTATGGTCTTTGCGCCTAGCGCATGTCGAGCACGGACAGGCCAAGCAGCTGCTTGCCCGAATCGCTAGCCTGGATGCGCAGGACCTCGGCATCCGCTTCCAGTCCGGGGAGTTCGGCATGGCTGGAGGGAATCACGACAGTCACCTTGTCACCGACCTGCAGGCTGGTGGCGGCCTCGATCTGGAAACCGGTGCTGGACAAATCGACGCAGCGCGCCTCGAAGGAGGCATCGCCCACCTTCAGTACGGCCTTGGAGTCGATGTGCATGCGAATGAAATCGCGCTTTTCACTGTAAGAGCGGTCAATGGTACTCATGGCAATCCTACTGCTTGGGAGGATGGATGGCGGTGTGCTGGAGGTATAAACTCATGAACGGCACCCTGTAAAGAAATTCCATCCGGTTGGCAAGCTTGAACGCCCCGGTGGATGGGAGTAGTGTCTCCGCCGTGTCGTAATCACCGTGGCCCGTGTCGGATCGTGTCCGCCGGTTTGCCGTTCGGGTGCATGCCTGGATCCTCTATGTCTAATTCGCCTGCCACGCTCTTGATCATTGACGATGACGAGGTGGTTCGCCTCAGTCTCGCCGACTATCTCGAAGACAGTGGCTTCAATGTCCTGCAAGCCAGCAATGGTCAGCAGGGCCTAGAGATGTTCGAGCGCGAACAGCCTGACCTCATTATCTGCGACCTGCGCATGCCGCAGGTCGACGGGCTGACGCTGCTGCGCCGCATCAGTGAGCTGTCCATCGATACGCCCGTGCTGGTGCTGTCCGGCGCCGGCGTCATGAGCGACGTCGTGGAAGCCCTGCGGCTAGGCGCGGCCGATTACCTGATCAAGCCACTTGAAGACCTGATGGTGCTCGAGCACTCGGTCAATCGGGCCCTGGATCGCGCCCGCCTGCGCCTGGAAAACGATCGCTATCGGGTCAAGCTGGAAAACACCAATCGCGAGCTGCAGGCCAGCCTGAGCCTGTTGCAGGAAGACCAGAACGCCGGGCGCCACGTGCAGATGAACATGCTGCCAGTGACGCCTTGGGAGACCGAGGGGCTGAACTTCGCCCACGAAATCATCCCCTCGCTCTATCTGTCCGGCGATTTCGTCGACTACTTTCGCATCGACGAACACCGGGTCGCTTTCTACCTGGCCGACGTCTCCGGTCATGGCGCCTCGTCGGCCTTCGTGACCGTGTTGCTCAAGTTCATGACCACGCGCCTGCTCTATGAGTCCAAGCGCAACGGCACGCTGCCCGAATTCAAGCCGTCGGATGTGCTCGGTCACATCAACAGGGGTCTACTGGATTGCAAATTGGGCAAGCACGTGACCATGCTGGGTGGCGTCATCGACGAAACCACGGGTACCCTGGCGTACAGCATCGGTGGCCATCTGCCTTTGCCTGTCCTGCACACGCCGGAAGAAACCCGCTTCCTGCTGGGCAAGGGGCTGCCGGTCGGCCTGTTCCAGGAGGCCACCTACAATGACCACCAGATGGCCTTGCCCGAGCGTTTCAGCCTGACCCTCTTTTCGGATGGCATCTTCGATCTGCTGCCGGGAGACAATTTGAAAGAGAAAGAACACAGCTTGCCCGACTACGTCCGCCGTGCTGGCGGTACACTGGCAGGCCTTAGCGAAGCCCTGGATCTGGCATCCGTTACCGAGATGCCTGACGATATCGCTTTGCTGGTGTTGAGCAGGAACCTGGCATGAGCACCGGAAAAATCCAATTTGCCGAGCAGGACGGTACCTTCGTCCTGAAGTTTACCGGCGAGGTGCGTCTGACCCTCTGCTCGGCGTTGGACGCGACCATCGAGCACATCTTCTCGTCGTTGAATTTCTCGTCCATCGTCATCGACCTGACGGAGACGCAGAGCATCGACAGCACCACCCTGGGCCTGCTGGCCAAGCTGTCGATCCTGTCACGGCAGCGCATCGGGCTATTGCCCATGCTGACCACGAACAACCCGGACATCCTGCGGCTGCTGGATTCCATGGGCTTCGATCAGGTGTTCAATATCGTCGAAACCGTAGTGCCTTGCCCGGACTGCCTGACCGATCTGCCACCGCAGGATCAGTCAGAAGCCGAGGTACGCAGTCGTGTGCTTGAAGCCCACCGGGTGTTGATGGGCCTCAATGAATCCAACCGCAACGCCTTTCGCGATCTGGTCAGTGCCCTCGAAAGGCACTGACCGCGCTATCACTCAGCGCTTGCCGGGCAGCAACACTTCCAGCTTTTCCTGATCCCGCGCGAACTGGCGAATGCCTTCGGCCAGCTTTTCGGTGGCCATGGCGTCTTCGTTGTGTGCCCAGCGGAAGGCAGGTTCGTTCAGCTGCTGCTTGGGCTCACCACCACTGGTGTCGGTGGTTAGCAGGCGGGGCAGGTCGCCCTGGGCGTCCGACAGCTGCTGCAGCAGTTCGGGGCTGATGGTCAGGCGGTCGCAGCCGGCCAGCTGTTCGATCTGGTTCAGGTTGCGGAAGCTGGCACCCATCACCACGGTGTCGTAGCCATTGGCCTTGTAGTATTGGTAGATGCGAGTCACGGACTTCACGCCCGGGTCTTCGGCGCCTTCGTAGTCACGGCCTTCGGCCTTCTTGTACCAGTCGTAGATGCGACCGACGAAGGGCGAGATCAGGAACACGCCGGCATCGGCGCAGGCCGCAGCCTGGGCGAAGGAGAACAGCAGGGTCAGGTTGGTCTGGATGCCTTCCTTCTCCAGTTGCTCGGCGGCGCGGATGCCTTCCCAGGTGGAGGCGATCTTGATCAGTACGCGGTCCTTGCCGATGCCGGCCTTCTCGTACAGCTCGATCAGACGATGGGCACGGTCCAGGGTGGCGCCGGTGTCGAACGACAGGCGTGCGTCCACCTCGGTGGAGATGCGCCCGGGGATCAGCTTGAGGATCTCGCCACCGACGGCCACGGCGAATCGATCGCAGGCGAGGCCGATGTCGCCACCCGCGCCACTGAAGGCAGCCTGCAGATGTTCTTCATAGCGGGGCAGGGCAGCAGCCTTGAGCAGCAGCGAGGGGTTGGTCGTGGCGTCGTAGGGCTTGAGACGGGCGATGGCGTCCAGATCGCCGGTATCGGCGACGACCGTGGTGTATTGCTTGAGTTGTTCCAGCTTGCTCATGGCAGGTCTTTCCTTCGGTTAGCGAATGGACATCGTGGAGACGTGACTCAGTGACCTCTGAGAAGTTCAGTGGCCTCGTCATACAGGCGCAGCGGTTCAGGGCTGCGATGCAGATCGGTTGACAGCAATTGGCGGAAGCGCCGCGCGCCGGGAAACCCCTGCGCCAGACCCAGGACGTGGCGAGTGACGTGATGAATGACGCCCCCCTGTTGCAGGTGCGCCTCGACATAGGGCCGCAGTTGCAGCATCACTTCATGACGGGTGAGTTGCGGACGATCGCAGCCGTAGAGCGCCACATCCACTTCGGCCAACAGATAGGGGTTCTGATAGGCCTCGCGACCCAGCATCACCCCATCGAAGACCTCCAACTGCTCCCGGCAGGTATCCAGGGTCTTGATGCCGCCATTGAGAATGAACTCGAGATCCGGAAAATCCTGCACCAGCTGTGCTGCCACGTCGTAGCGCAGCGGCGGAATCTCGCGATTCTGCTTGGGCGACAGGCCCTCCAGGATGGCGATGCGCGCATGCACGGTAAAGCTGCGGCAACCGGCCTCCGCGACCTGGCCGACGAAGTCCCGCAGGGCCTCGTAGCTGTCTCGCCCGGAGATGCCGATGCGGTGCTTGACCGTCACCGGAATGGCCACGGCATCGCGCATCGCCTTGACGCTGTCAGCCACTCGCTCGGGATAGGCCATCAGGCAGGCGCCGATCATGTTGTTCTGCACGCGATCACTGGGGCAGCCAACGTTCAGGTTGATCTCGTCATAACCCACCTGCTCACCCAGCCGCGCTGCGGCGGCCAGTTCAGCCGGCACGCTGCCACCCAGCTGTAGCGCCAGGGGATGCTCGGTCTCGTCATGGCTCAGAAACCGCTGGGCATCGCCATGCAGCAAGGCACCGGTAGTGACCATTTCGGTATAGAGCAGGGCGTGCTGGGACAGCAGGCGATGGAAATAACGGCAGTGACGGTCCGTCCAGTCCATCATGGGCGCCACGGAAAAGCGGCGGGACGGCTCAGGGCGCGTGGTTGCTGGGTTTGAGGCGGTTTCGGCAAGCATCTCGGTACGTCTGTTCTAGGCTCGTTTTGCTACATTTCAGACGGTTTTTAGAGGTGCGTTGCTACAATGTAGCAATCGCAAACGGTCATGTAGCAAATCGAAATGGGGACGATAACGTCACGCCGCCGGAAGGATGGCAGCACGGGCTATACGGCCCAACTCCGCATCATGCGGGATGGAGTTCGAGTCTATCAGGAAAGCCAGACTTTCGACCGGAAGCAGACCGCGCAGGCGTGGCTGAAAAAGCGAGAAACTGAGCTTGCCCAGCCAGGTGCCTTGGAGCGTGCGAAGCGGAAGGGATCGACTGTTCAACAGATGATCGCCCGCTACGTGGAGCAGTTCGGTACTACGCTCGGCCGGACCAAGGAGGCAACGCTGAGGGCCATTGGCGAGACGTGGCTCGGTGACCTGGAGGACCGCGAGCTTAGCAGCCAGCGTCTGGTGGAATATGGCCAGTGGCGCATGGGCTCCGAAGGCGGTGGGGTACAGGCGCAGACGGTGGGCAACGACCTTTCGCACCTGGCAGCTGTTCTGTCGATCGCTCGGCCGGCGTGGGGCTATGAGATCGATCCGCATGCCATGGCCGACGCCCGCCGGGTGCTCAAAAAAATGGGCATGATCAGCAAGAGCAAGGAGCGCGATCGGCGTCCCGAACCCCAGGAGCTGGATCAGCTGCTGGGGTACTTTTTCGAGATGCAGCGGCGCCGGCCGGCATCGATCAACATGCCCAAGGTGATCGCCTTCGCGATCTTCTCCACCCGCCGCCAGGAGGAGATCACGCGGATCCGCTGGGACGACCTGGACGAGCGCCGGCAGGCGGTGCTGGTGCGCGATATGAAGAACCCGGGGCAGAAGATCGGCAACCACGTCTGGTGCCATCTACCGGATGAGGCCTGGGCCATCCTGCAGTCGATGCCGCGGGAATGTGAGGAGATCTTCCCTTACAACGGTGACTCGATCTCGGCGTCGTTCACCAAGGCCTGCCAGTTCCTCAGCCTGCAGGACCTGCGCTTCCACGACCTGCGCCACGACGGGGTGAGCCGGCTGTTCGAGATGGACTGGGACATTCCGCGGGTGGCCAGCGTGTCGGGCCATCGGGACTGGAACTCGATGCGGCGCTATACGCACCTGAAAGGCCAGGGCGATCCCTATGCGGGATGGCCCTGGCTGGAGAGGATCATCGCGGCGCCAGTGGTGCTCGGCGCACGCGTGCCGCGCTAGCTCGCCCGGTTGTGCAGCTTGTCGTTCTCGCGGACAGCCCGCTCACGCTGCACGTCCAGGTAACGAGCCAGGTCCGTCAGGTGCACGCCCTGGGCGGCTTTCTGGCTGTTCTCAATCCGCACCAGCGGCAGGTCGATGACGCCCGCCACGATCTTGCTGCGCAGCTTGGCGGGCGTCAGGTGGCTGAAGTAGTCAGCGCAAAGACGCTCCAGCGGAATGACCGCCGCGCCTTGGTACTGAGCCATGAGTAGGAACGTCGTGTTCAATGGGCGCCTCCAGTGCGGTCCAGGGTCTGGTTGATGACGCTGGCGTCCTGGTCCGTGAGCGCGCCTAGCGTGTTGGCCATGCTGGCCAGGGCCAGCAGGTGGATGCGATCGCCCAGGGCATTGCTGACCTGGTAGCGGATCAGTGCCTCGCCAAGCAGGGCGGTGGCCCGGCAGCGGCGGACGAGGGTGGGGTGGAGCGTGATAGGCTGGTGAGTGCTGCTGCTCTGAGTCATTGGCATGATGAATCTCCAGGGGTGGTGGCAGGGCCTGGGGGAGTTGCCGCTCTCCCGGGCCTTTTCGTTTCTGTCTGTCAGCGGTTTCTGCTGGCCTTGTCCGCAGGTTGGTAGTGGGGATTGCTGAAGACCCAGCAGCGAACCTTGCTGGGCCGGTTGTCGAGCGGGGCGGCGGCGCGCTGCAGCTCGCGGATGCGGCTGTCGACGGCCTTGTTGTCGAGGTAGCGGAAGTGGCGGCTGTCCTTGAGCAGCTCGCGCAGAGTGCTCATGTCTGCCAGGCGCTGGCGGTGCTCGGCAGCGCGCTCGATGAATTCGTTGAGGTTGATGGCCACCTCAGCCGGGTTTTTGCTGTGGTTGACGACCGGGTGCTCGCTGAGCGATTGCAGGTAGTCGTAGACCTGCCAGAACTCGGTCACGACCGGGTTATCCGCGCTGATGGCCGCCTGGCGGTCCAGGGCGATGCGGACCATGGTGCGCTGGGTCTGGCGGACCATGTCCTCGGGGATGGTCACCACCAAGGCAAGGCAGTCGAGCAGGGCAAGGAACATGGCGTGGTTCTTCACGATCCGCTCGATGCGCAGGTGGCCGACCAGGTCGCTCTGGCAACTGCTGCAGCGATGGCTGTCTCCGGTCAGGCGGGTGCCGCAGCAGAAGCAGGTGTCGCCCAGGCGGCGGAGCTTGGCCTCGTACTGCGGGAAGAGCTCGTGGAAGCGGGCTAAGACCTCGGCTTCCTTGCGGGTGGCCAGCAGCAGGAAGTGGCTCAGGGCCACGCCGTCCATGCGGCTCAGCGTGTCGGCCGCGGCCCGGCTCTCGTCGGTCAGCACCGGGCGGGTGAAGTGCAGCTTCACGATCCGGGTGAGGATGGCCTCGGAGGCGCTGACTGGAGCGTTCTGGCTGATGGCGATGGTGCCGCGGAACGGCGGCTCGTAGGTCTCGTTGCCCGCCGTTTTCATGCCGCGGGTGCGCAGGGTGCCGCCGCCGAAGAAGTCCTTCAGTTCGTCCCAGTCGAAGCTCTTGGCGTGGGCCTTCTCCGGGTCGTTGCGATCGCCCTCGATCAAGACGATGGGCATGCCGGCGACCTGGCCCATTGCGCGGCTGCGGCCCGCGGTGGATGACTTGGACGGGTCGAAGCCTTCGTAGCCGGCGCGGCCGAACAGCTTCCAGAGGAATGTCAGCAGCGTGGTCTTGCCGGCGCCGGCCTCGCCGGTGGCTTCCAGGAAGGGGAAGGACTGGTAGCGGGCGCGGATCTGCTCGGCGAACAGCGAGCCGAACCAGAAGGTGAGGGCGATGAGGCCGTTGGCGCCGAAGCAGGTCCAGAGCAGCGGCAGCCAGTCGCTGCGGTAGTCGCCGGCAGCGGGGTTGGGCTTGAGGCCAATGGTCTTCTGCAGGGTCTTGAGGCGCAGCTTGCCGAAGTCGAAGTAGTCCTCGTCGTTGACCTGGTGCAGCTGGCCCTCGCGCACTGCCAGGTCGCCGAAAACATAGCAGCCGTGCTCGCGGCTGTAGCCGACATAGTCCATGGTCTCCACGGTTTTCAGGCCGAAGAGCTGGTCCTTCATGATCTTGTCCAGCTGGGTGCCGCTGCCGGTGAAGACGGCGCCAGCGGCCATGCTGAGCAGGCGCTTCTTGAATTCGCTGGCGGCGGCGACCTGGGCGCCGGTGAAGGTGTTCTTCACCGGCGCGCCGTCGTGGGGAAACTCGACGCGGAAGTAGTACCAGGACTCGTCGGTAACCTCGTTGCGCTGGAAGTACAGCGCCTGGGGCGCGCAGTTGGCGATCTCGACCACGTTGCCGGCCAGGCGCATGGCCTTGTCGCGCTGCTGCTTGGTGGTCAGCTCGCGGTCTTCGTCGCGCTCGGATTCCTCGATGTGGGTGAGGGCCTTGTTGTACTTGTCCAGGTCGAGCTTGAACCAGTAGAGGCGGCTCTCGAAGGTGAAGTGGAATTCGTGGCGCTCGCGCCATTCGTACATCAGCACCGCCTTCTCGGCGGCGGTATCGGCCAGCAGCAAGGCGCCGTGGTACCGAGCCTCCTTGAGGTCCTGGTCGCGGCGGTCCTCGCGCTTACTGTCGTCCTGCTCGAAGGCCCAGCGTTGGTGCAGGTCGTTCCAATCGACCTTGCGGCTGCCCGGTTGCGGGATCTGCGCGGCCTCGCACTTGAAGCCCAGCTCGCGGGCTTGGCGGACCCAGCGGCGGGTATAGTGGTGGGCGCCGGGTTCGTTATCCAGGGCCCAGACCAGTTTCGGTAGCTTGCCCTGGCGCGCGCTGGCCAGCTCCTTGAGTGACTGCTCGGGGTAGGCGTTGCTGCTCATGGCCGAGACGGCAGCGATGCCGTGGTGGGTCAAGGCGATGGCGTCGAAGATGCCCTCGACGATCCAGAGCTCCTGAACCGTCTGCAGGTCCAGGCTCGGCGGGCACCACCAGACGCCGCGGTAGCTGGCCCCCGGCTGGAAGCGGGCCTTCTGTTTGCCGAAGCGCGAGGGTCGATCGATCAGCCGTTCCCAATAGCCGCCCTTGGCCAGCGGGAAGCGCACGGTGGCCGAGCCGAGGCCCTGGGTGCGATCCCAGTAGTTTTCCTGGCTGTACCAGCCCTTGATCAGACTCAGGTCGAAGCCGCGGGCGAACTGGAGGTAGCCGTCAGCGCTGGCAGCCGGCGCGTCGCTGGTGGGCTTGAAGCGCTCGGACCAGTCCTCGAACAGGTCGCTATAGAGCTCCTTGACGTGCCAGGTCTGGCCGCACTTCGACTCGCGTCCGCATTTGAGCACCCAGGGCGCGCGGTGATCGGTGAACAGCTCGCGCTTGTGGCAGGCCGGGCACTCGCCCTTGCGCATGTAGTTCGTCCCGGCGATGTGCCGCATCCCGAGGTCGCCCTCGAGGCGCTGCAGCACGTCGGCGCGGAGCTGGTGATCCATCGCGTACATGCTCAGCACTCCACCTGGGCGAGCTGAGCGCGGATCTGGGTGGCGGTCTGGTGGGCGGCGAGCATGGACGGGAAGCGGCGCAGGATGGCGGCGCGGCGCTTGTCGGTGTCCTCGATGCGGACATAGCGCGGCTCGTTCCAGTGCTGGTTGACGGTGTAATCGGCGCGGCCCTGGAGCCAGCGGGCGAAGGTTTCAGCGACCGCCGGCGGCAGCTCGATCTGGACGGGAAGGGTGTTCGGCATGGTGGGTCTCGCGGCAAAAAGGCGCAGTTCACCCATACCCACGCAAGGCGGGCATGGATCAGGCAGTCAGGGGGTTAGCGGGTGGCGCGCTGGGTGCCGGGGTCTTCGTCGATCAGGGCGTCGAAGATCTCCTGGACCGGGATGCGGTAGCGCAGGCCGGTGGCCGGGTTGACTAGGACGACGACGTCGCCGGTGCTGGAGTCGATGTCCAGAAAACGATGGCCCTTGAGGGCTTCGAGCTGATCATGGGCGCGGGCCACCAGGCGCTCGGCGGTGTGCTGGGGCACACCCATCAGCTGCAGGTGCTCGGCGGCGCAGGTGAGCAGGGACTGGCTGTGGCCCAGATGCTCGCACTCATGGCGGCGCAGGTAGGTCAGGGCAGCGGCCTGCATGGTGTCGAGGTAGTCAGCGGGGTGGTTGGCGGTAGTCACGATGCGATGTCCTCTCTGGTGGGCTGCTGGGCTTCTTCCTGGTCGTCGAGCAGACCGAGCTGCTGTTCGCGGATGGCGAGATTGCTGGCGTATACCTTCTGCGCCATGGCGTTGAGGTGGCTGGTGCTGGGCGGCAGCTCGCAGGCCGGCGCGTTGGGCAGGCCGCTGGGGCTGGCCAGGTGGGTCAGCTCGGTGTGGGCGTAGAACGACGCGCTGCAGGGCGCGAAGTGACACTGGAATACCTGCTGGCGCAGGAATACGTGGGCGAACCAGCTGGTCCGGCAAACCAGGGGCGCACCGCAGAAGCAGCACCAGAACTGCCCCTTCTTCTGTTTCTTGAACAACGCCATTTCTCTTCCCTGCCGCCTGTAGCGGCTCCGGCTGAGCCGGGTTCTGGCGCTCCGCGCCGACTTCGTGCCCGCCGTCCTGGCAGGCTTTCAGGGTGTGTCTTGTGGCTAGTGCTTGCGGCCGCTGCTTCTCGCCGCATGCAGCGTGATCACCGCCCAGACCTCTTCCTCGCGCGCCGCCAGGTGCCGGCGGTGGGCGCCGAGGATCTGGACGACTTCCTTCTCATCAATGACGCCGTCTTCCAGCGCCTGGCCGATGATCTGGTCCACCAGCCCGCGCTTGACGGCGGTCTTCACGGAGCGGGCGTAGAGATCCAGGTTGTCCAGGTCGCCGACCTCGGCCTGGCGCACGAAGAAGCCGCCGTACTGAGCCGCGAGGTAGTCCACCAAGTAGGTGGTGCCGGTCTCCTGCTCCAGCAGCAGGATCTGCTGGTCATTGAGCGGGCGGCAGCCGGCGGTCTCGTAGGCGTGGTTGTCGAATTTCTTGAGTGGTAGGCCGAGGCGGGCGGCGGCGCATTCACGACCGCCCGGGTAGGCGCAGATCACGGCGCTGATGACTTGGCGGCGGGTCTCTAGGGCAGGGCGTTTCATCTTCCAGTTTCTCCCTGGGCCAGTGGTCCGTACTGTTCTGCCTTAGCGGTGGCTACCTCTCCATCCTTGATGCCCAGCAGTACCGCAGCGCGGTGCGCCATGCCTCTTTTTCCCTTCTTCTTGCCTGCCAGTACCTGGTACACGGTGAAAGCATCAAGGTCATGCTCGCGGCAAAAGTCCGCGATGCTCCTGCCCTCGCGCTCCAAGACCTCGCGTGCTTGTGCCGGCGTGCGTAGCGCTGTCATAGTTCAAATTCGTTCAAATGAGTTAAGTCAGGCGAACTGTATCACTCAAATGAGTTAAGTCAACAGGGTAAGTCTATTCAAATGAGTTCAATCGGCAGCCGGTTGAAGGAGGAGCGCGAGCGCCTCGGCATGTCTCAGGGGGTTTTCGGCGAAATCGGCGGCGTGAAGACAAACGCCCAAGTGAAGTATGAGAAGGATGAGCGGAGTCCTGACGCTCTGTATCTGGAAGCGCTATCCCGCGCAGGTGTGGATGTGTCCTTCGTCATCACGGGACAACGCTCTACTGCCATCAGTGAAGCCTCTGTCGGGCCGCTAGAGGCGGAGATTCTTCTCTACGTCAGAGGTATGTCCGACTACAACAAAGAGTCGGTGCGCCGTATGGCTTTTGCCATGGCTGCGGCGGATGGCAGCCTAGACTCCGATAAGCCCTGAAGGCCTCAAAAAGAAACGCGAAAGCCCAGCCCAGAGCTGGGCTTTTTGGCCTTCGGCGGTTGGCGACCTGCATCACAAAATGTACTGTACTTGCATACAGTAACAAGGAGTGTGCAGTACCTATGGAACAGCTCAAGCAAGCCCCTTTCATGATCTCTGGTCGACAACCCGTGCCTTCGGCCGCCTGTGAATACGAGGCGCAACTGCTGGAGGCTGTAAGGGTGCTATCCCGAGATGATCAGCAACGGGTTTATCTGCTTGTGCTGGACCTGGCCAGGGTCAGCGGGCCACTGATGCGTAAGCGTTCAGCCTCTATGGAAACAGATGTCAGGCTGGGGGCGAAGTGATCCAGACGGGGAGGATACTGCGACTGGTTTCAAGGCACCTCTCTCACCGTCTGAGCTCCACTCGTCGCTTCGTCTGTTGGCCTATTTCTAATAGCGTCTCTTATACTGTTTATACGTACAGTATAAAGGTGCCACCATGGACGCTTTTCAGACACGGGTTCGCAGACTCGCCCAGCTCGCGCTTTCCCAGGCACGGTTGAAGATCACCGGCTTTCAGAGTTCGGCCGAGGATCATGCGCAGCTGCCAATCTCGATCGATGAGGCAATTGGCTGGGGCTCGATTTCAGTAGATTGTGGAAGGCCGCTACCGACCCATAGCAGACCTTCGTCGAGGTCTGCATACGGCCAAAAGAGGAAGCTTAAGTAGTCTAAAGAAGCATGGAGAATCGCAATTATCAAACAACAGTCGTACCGACATCACTACGTGCCCCAGTGGTATCAGAGGGGATTTCTTCTACAGGGTAATACCGCGTTCAAAATACTGGATTTGCGGCCCGAGATTTTCCGCGATGCTAAAGGAGCGATTGTCGGTCAAGCGCGTGCAATTCTAACCAAGGGGCCAGATGCTTGGTTTTTTGAGCGGGATCTATACACCACCCGCGTGCTGGGCGAACCGAATGATGACATCGAAAGATTTCTGTTTGGATCAATAGACAGAACGGGGAAGGAGGCAATTCAGGCGTTACTCGAACGTGACTGGAACAAAGTGCACTTTACATACACCCAAATTTTCGAGTTCCTTGATGCCCTCCGATTGCGCACCCCTAAAGGCCTCCGATTCCTCCAGTCAACACTTGCGACGAAAAATCAGCAAGAACTCATGGTTCGCATGCAGGAAGTTCGCAGGATGCACTGTGTGATGTGGATGGAGGGCGCTATAGAGATTTTTGAAGCTGCCCAGTCAGAGACCAAGTTCATTTTTTCAGATCACCCCGTGACATTTTTCAATCCTCACGTTTTTCCGAAAGATCGTGCCATACCGGAAGGTTTAGACGTTCCCCAGCACTGGTTGGGAACCCAAACCTTAATTCCACTCGATAGCAACCACTTGATGGTAATCACACATAGGGAGTGGGGGCGCAAGCAAGGCGAACTTCGAGCTAGAAGATCACGCACCAATCCAAGACTTTTTGATAATCCGATAGTTACTTACGATGGAATTCAGAGAGGCAGAAAGCTTTCTGAGAAACAGGTGCGAGAGGTCAACTATATAATTAAAACCCGTGCAGAGCGATACATCGCGAGCTGCAACGAGCAAGACTTGTTCCCCGAACGCCATCTTGAAATTACTCTGTGGAGCAAGCTGGGAAGATTTTTGATGCCTCGAAACTATGCGACAGCGCTTCAGAGCGGTTTCATGACGGTAAAAATGAAGGACGGCTCTTACTATTTTCAAGATGAGTTTGGTCGGCGGCCGAACAGCAAAGCCGAATTTGATAAAGCGGTACAAGACGCTAAATCAATTGAGGAAAATATGAAGAGGGTGCTAGGCGAACGGTATAGCGGGAAAGAGTGAGAGGCTGCTTTCGGGTAAATAATTGATGAGGCGGGATCGCGCTCCGAGACAATTTTCGAGTTGTGTGGAGGTGCTGAAAAGATTCAAAAAGAACAAGCTTGTGTGGCTAAGCACGCGATGCCATGCTTGCGCTATCTGTGGAATTCTCCGCGTGCCTAAAGGCCCAGACGGCGCTTCTGCTCATCTGATAGCGGGTTTTCGACTGCATCTTTATAAGCCGCTTGGCATTTATCCCAAAATGCCCGATGAAACCATCTTAAAGCCTCTCCCGAAATCGGTAGTAATTTAGTCCAAAACCTATACCGAACCGCGCCTAGGCTGATTGAGCTAATGAAACGTGTAGGCCGTCTAGTCATCGAGTCTAGGGGGACGATTAGCCCCCCATGGGCTGCATACTTATGTTCACCGTACACTTCCCGGAAATCGAGATAGGTTGGATCCGAATCAATACTAAGACAAACAACATTACGGTCAACGTCACCAATGGCAAACCGACTGACATCCAACGGTCGAGGGCCGGAGGACTCCGCGACATGGCAGCATAACAGCTTTGAAAAATAGCGGAACACATTGAGATAGGCTTCGCTACCGATCTCATACTGGGGTAGGTCGAAAACTGAAGACGGATCCTCGCCTTTCAGGCAACGCTCTGATACCAGCGCATGAAACCTGTCGAACTCTCTATCGGCTGCTTGTGTTCTCGCTCCATTACACGTCGAGCACATCCGGGCGGTGAAGTGAAAAGCTTCGGATTTTGGGCCTTGCGCGGGACGTACAATGCTCTCGCCATCAAAAATTCCGATGACCATGCGATCGTTTCCGAAGATTTTTCGCAAGGCAGATGCTTTGATCTTGTGTTCACCAGTTAGCGACTCACCAGATCCACACAAGCAACACATCTTCGCCTGATACGACTCAAAGAATACTCCCACCTAGGTCTCCTTCGAAAACGAGAGTAAATGACGTTAGCACTTCGCGGCCAACGGCATCTACGCTTCATCAGTCGGACAGTCATTTTTGGCCACATGCCGCCCGGTGCGAAGGTCAGCTATGGGTCGACAGCGGCCATTTGCATCGGATCTCGCCGACCAGGTTGGCGACTAAGTCCTCAGGCAGCTTGGCCTCCAGCTCTAGCCGGGTGGTGTAGCCGCCTTCCGCGGTGAGGTTTTGCTGCACGTTCCGCCCGTACCAGATGATGGCGTCGATCTCAGCCTTCACGTCCTGCAGGGGGTAGGTCAGCTCAGGCATGAGCTCAGGCCGGCCCAAGGCGAGCTGGTAGGTGAGGATGGAGGTACCGCGCCGCAGGCGGTTCCACGTGGCTAGGTATTTAGAGAGCCCGTGCCTAGGCCTTCTATGCCATCCCATGGGCGCGAACACTGACGCCTGGCCCATAGCCCTCATAGACGGCTACCTGCGATACATCGCAGTCTGGATAGATCCACTTGGCCCAGTTTGCTATTACCCAGTCCTTGCTCAGCCCACACGTACCATGGTTGCTCTCGGCAGGTAGACGGAGCAGGGTCAAGCCAGCTTTATAGCCGGTGGTAACCATCAACCCAAAACGGCGGTCTTCTTCCAGCGTCTCAAAAACCATGAAATCTACCGTTTCTTCGTACGGGTATTTCCCTGGAACCCTAAACACGCTTCCACGCTGAAAAGCATCGCTAATGCAATCTATAAGCTTGATCACTGGCTTCCATTCCGTCCTGCGGACTAGGGAGTGTGCCTCATAGGATGTGCCGCAACCTAGGTGGCCCGAACAGCCGAGAAGCTCCAGGAGCAGGGGCGCTGTGCACCATGCTGCTGGTGAGCGTGCAAACCGGCCAGCACGAACCCGAGGAACGCCGTTACCACCGCAGCCTGGGCATCCAGCTCGCGCATCCGAACGATACCCGCATCCTGGTGCAGTCCGCCCTGGCCGGCTTGGACCCCATCTATCGCGAGGGCTACGCCTATTCGAAGTGCGCGGTGGTGCTGGGCAGCATCGTGCAGACGGACGAGTTCACGCCGGATCTCTCCGCCCCGGCCGGGCAGGGGCAGCCCAGCGAGCTGATGCAGGTGGTGGACCGGATCAATGCCCGGTACGGGCAGGCGGCGCTGCACGTGGGGCGGATGCCTGCCGATCCGGGGTGGCAGATGCGGCGGGAGCTGCTGTCGCGGGGGTATACGACGCGGTGGGGGGAGCTGCCGCGGGCGGGATGATAGGTATGCTGAATCATCGATGCCTTATAAGCTAGATAATCAGATTATCATGCATAGGCTTTAATTAGTTTATCAATGCTTTTTCTTTCGAAAAAACCGCACTCCCGATATGGTTTTAGTATGGGCCATTCCATATGGTTTTCAGCTATACATATTATGTAGTTTAAATGTGTTGGTATAAGTCTATTTAAAATGGATATATACTTTTCGGACGAGCCTTCAGGTGCGTTATTTTTTATGAAGTCGTAAAGGATAGAGAAATTTTTTATAACATTGAAGCAGATGTCGTTGTGGTCGGAATCAAGGTGGGCGAATAGCTCGCCAGGATCCATTCCTCTCGATTTTAAAAATTGAAAATTCTTTTCAATTTCCTCGAAGGCTTTTGATCCTTTGATCGACCGTCCATTTTTTACTATTTCAGTGCTGGAAAAGTCATTTAGACACATGTTGACGATATTGAAAAATGAGGTTTCAAATATCTGAATAGCTGCAGTTTTTGTTTGTTGACGTAGCGCCTCTCTAGCCTCTTTGCTTTCCTCTCTTGCAAGTTTTGCTGCGTGGGATTGGACCACAAATGTTTCGACCAATACAATTGTCGAGATAAAAGTTAGTATTGGATTTATATTTCCGCCGATAAAGTCGCCGAGCGGCCCAAGTTCAGATGGCTCAGGTATGTGTGGGTTTAGGATAAAATAAAAGCTATATGCGGCAATAATTAGGGTTAGTATTGCCGCTATGAAAATAGACTTAGTCATCTATCGATGATACGTCGTGCAGGAAGAAAAATTTAGTCATCCCATTATTTAACGTGACTCTGGTGACTTCGACTCTAACTGGCTCGAATCGCCCTGCCGCTACTCCGTAAAGGCTTCTGGCTAGCTCTCTTTTCTTGTCAGTTCTGAGTGGGTTTGCAGGAACAAAACTGAAGGACTCATCATCTAGGCCGGCAATGAGACGTCCAGTTGCTGTGCGGCCATTAAAGCGACTTATACCCACAATAAGGGTTTCCCTTTCGTCGCTCATTATTTCCTCTTCGAGATAAGAGAGGGTCTGCTGGTTGAAAGTCGCTATAGGCGTTTGGGCAGCATAGAGAGTTGCCTTGTAGCCTTGGTTTTTGATGGGCGCGTGCACATCTTTTAGCGATGTTGAGATTCGATGGCTAATATCTTCGCTAAAATACATATCAGCGAAATTTCTGATGGCGGTTCGCCTGGTCAGATCGATATTGTTTCCTATAACTTCATTTATGGATTTTTTGAGAATTTCAATATAGCTTCGAGGGGTTATTTCGTTGATTCTTCTTATTGTTCTTTCAGTGTTGAATATAACTTTGAAGCGCTGCTTGAAAGATCCTTCGAAGCTTGTTTTGAATTCATTCTTGAAACCCTTTGCAGCTGTGGTTTTTTTTATAAAATGCTTGTTTACAATTCCGTGGGTTGCAATGGCTATTACTTCTGAAAGACCTTGCATGGATTTTGATCCATGATACATGTCAAGGCCATCAAATTCTTCAACTTCGGAGTCATATTTTATTGAAAAATCGAATTCCATTTCGTATCTCTTCTAATATCCGTATCTATGGGTAGGAAGCAGTGCCTATATGCATGTAGACGCGCAGTGCTTCCTTGCTAGGGTCATAAGATGACAGGCGAATGTGAGCTGGTCAACATTCTTGCTGTGATATGAAAATGCCTCTATTGGGTCATTTTGAGTTCCCGCTCAACTGCCCGCCTCGCCGCCGTTTTGGCTACGTAAACATGAGCAATCTCACTGCTTGTTTTGGTGGGTTGAAAGGCCGTCGATCAGATAGAACGCTAATTGACCCGCGCAGCGAGTGCTTCGGCGCTCTCCTAGGGCTCGGAGTAGCGATCAACCAGGTAGGCGTCCCGACCTCTGGTGAGAAGGGTGAATTTCATCAACTCCTCCATGACATCTATCACCCAGTCGTAGTAGCCGAGGGCTTCATGCGTTCCGCTTCACGGGCGGTCTAGGTTTAGGCTGAGTGACTTTCCTGCAGCCGCTTCCACTCCCGCTCCACTGCCCGCTTCGCCGTCGCCTTCGTGGCATACAGATGCCGCAGCCGCCGCGGCTTACTCTGGTCGCCCTCGCTGAGGGTATGCTCCTTGCCGGTCTTGGGATCGCGGTAGTAGGCGATGATGCCGGTGAAGTCGCTCTGGATCTCGTCGACCAGGTCGGCGACCAGGTCCTCCGGCAGCTTGGCTTCCAGCTCCAGGCGCGTGGTGTAGCCGCCGTTGGCCGTGAGACTGTGCTGGACGTTCCCCCCGTACCAGATGATGGCGTCGATCTCGGCCTTCACGCCCTGGAGGGTGTAGGTGAGTTCGGGCATGAGCTCCGGGCGGCCGAGCGCGAGCTGGTAGGTGAGGGTGGCAGTACCGCGCTGCAGGCGGTTCCACTCGGCCCGGGCGGCGCGCAGCGCGGAGAGCTGGTCGGTGTAGGTGTGGC
Source organism: Pseudomonas oryzihabitans (assembly GCF_001518815.1). Taxonomy (NCBI): domain Bacteria; kingdom Pseudomonadati; phylum Pseudomonadota; class Gammaproteobacteria; order Pseudomonadales; family Pseudomonadaceae; genus Pseudomonas; species Pseudomonas oryzihabitans. Next base: position 2,402,658 of record NZ_CP013987.1, on the reverse strand, counting down.
GCAGGTCCTTCACGTTCTCGCCGCCACCGGCAATGGCCTCCTGTTTCTTGGCGCTGTTGACGTCGTAGTAGAAGGCACGCACGGCGTCGTAGCTCTCGCGATCGGCCTGGAGGTAGTTGTGCTGGTCGCCGTCCTTGCGAGTGAGGGTGACGTGGCCCAGGTCGGCGCCGCTCACGGCCTTGCCGCCGCCGGCCGGGAGGAACAGCAGCCGGCCAGCCTTCACGGTGGCCACCGCGTCGTAGTCCTCGCCCAGGCGGGTCAGGAGGTTGGCGTCCGATTCGCCGGTCTGGTCCAGCTGCAGGACGGGCTGCGCCTCAAGGTCGGGCGCGATGAGCGGGGTGAGGCCCTGGCGTGCGGCCAGGACGCGCAGCACGGCGCCGAGGGTGGTGGCGCTGTAGCTCTGGTCCCGCTTGGTCTTGAGGCCCTTGCGCAGGTCGGCGCTGCGGGCGCGGATGCTGAGCACATCTGGGGCGCCGCTGTGCTCGGTCTCGTCGACGATGTAGCTGCCCTTGTCGATCAGGCCGGTGGTGGACCAGCCCAGCCAGAGGCGGATTTTGGCGCCCCGGGGCGGGATGGCCAGCAGGCCGTCATGGTCGGACAGCACCAGGCTCAACTGGTCGGCCTCGAGGCCGCGGTTGTCCGTTAGATCCAGGCTGATCAGCCGCGGCGCGATGAGGGCGCTGATGTCCTTGCCGTCGACCAGGATCTGGTAGCGCGCCTGGGCATAGGTGGCGCCCTGCACCAGGTCGCGGCCGAGGGTGCGCAGCTGTCCGTAGGCGGTGTCGAGCAGCTCCTGGATCACAACAGTTTCCTCAGCAGGGTGCCCATGCCGGCCATGCCGGCGCCGAGCAGCTCGCGGCCGGTGTCGTCGTCGACGCGCTTGAGGGCGATGCTGAATTCGATGCGTCGCGGGGTGCCGTCCGAGAAGAAGAGCGTCTTGGTCTCCGTGATGCTCTCGATGACCCAGAGGCCATAGATCCGCCCGCTGCCCTCGATCAGCGGCCATGCGCCGCCGGTACCGGCCATGTAGCGCAGCACGTCCAGGCTGCTGGGCGTGCCGGCAAGCTCCGGGGCGAGCCAGCCGGGCAGGGTGATGCTGTCGTCGCCCTTGCCCAGAAATTGGCGCGCCGGCGCGGCGCCCACGCGGGAGCTGCTGGCGTGGCGGTAGTCGGTCTGCCGCTGGAGCTCCTGGTAGGCGAGGGTGTAGAGGCTGAAGATGAAATTGCCGAGGGCCATCATCATGGTCGTCAGGTCCTGTCTCTGAGGCTGCTGCGGCCGCGGGCGGCCTTCTGGTTCTCGATGCGGGTGAGGGCAGCTTGGACCTCGCGGGCGATCGCTTGGGCGTCCATACCGGTGCCTGCGTTGATGGTGATGTTGTAGACGTCGCCGCCTGCGGGTGCCGCGGGCGCTGCGGCGGACATCGCGGAGCGGTCGTCGAAGGTGATGCCGTTGGCCAGCGCCGGAGTGGCGGCAGTACCGATGCCCAGGGCCACCGCGCCGGCACTGGCGATACGCTTGGCGGTGTCGACGATCTGGGCTAGCGGACTGCCTTCACCCTTGCCTAAGCCTATGGCCAGGCCCTGCATGGTGAATTCACCCAGGGAGGCGAAGACGCGGGATGGCGAGTGGATGTCGAGCTTCTCCTTGAAGAAGTTGATTGCGCTCTCGCCGGCGCCCATGACGGCGTTTTTCACCGCGCCCAGGCCGTTGGTGATGCCGTTGACCAGGCCCTGCATCATCATCCCGCCGAGGTCGGTGAATTTGGTGGGGAGCTCGACGCCGAAGTAGGTCATCACTGCCGCAAAGGCGCGGTAGAAGAGGCCAATCGGCGAGAAGTCCAAGATCAGCTTGGCAATCCCAGCAATACCACCCCTGGCTCCTATCTTCATCTCTTCCCATAACCCTCTGAACCACGGGCCAACAGTGCTCCAGTTGGCGTAGAGCAAGGCGCCCGCAGTGACCAGGCCGAGAATGACCGCGGCGATGGGGTTGGCCATCACGGCGGCATTTAGCAACCGGAAGCCGGTGGCCACCAGGGGCAGGGCGGTCTTGCCGAGATCGAATAGCAGGCCGATCAGGCTCGGCAGGCGGATGCCGACCTGGGCGAGCATGAAGCGCAGCGCGAGGAAGGGACCAAGCACGCCGGCGACGCCCAGGGCGATGGTACCGAAGGCGATCGAGACGGCAGACAGCACCGCGGCTACCTTGACCAGGTTGCCGGCGAGGACTGGATTCTCGCGGGCCCAGGCGCCGGTTTTGCCGGCGAGGTCACCCAGCCAGGTGATGATTTGCTTGAGCTGGGGCGCAACGGCGGCGCCGAATTCGGACTGGGCGTTGGTGAAGGCGCCCGTCGCGGCCTCCCAGGTGTTGGAGAGGGTGCCCAACTGCTCGTTGACGCGCATCTGCAGGTCGGCCTGGGCCTTCATCTTGCCTTGGACTTCCTGGTAGCCGGCCAGGCCCTTGGACATCATGTTGTTGAGTGCGGTGAGAGTCTCGGAGTCGTCGCCGAAGACCTGTTTCAGCACGCCCAGGCGGGTCTCGGTATTGAGCCCCTTCAGCTTGTCCAGCTGGGCGTAGAGCTTATCCATGCCGCCGAATTCGCCCTTGCCGTCGGTGAAGTCCAGCTTGATGCCCTTGTCCTTGAGGCCCTTGTTCGCCTTGCCTACCTTGTCCGTATCCATACCCATCTGGAAGATCTTGCGCAGGGCGTTGCCGGCGGCGCCGCCTTCCATGCCGGTCTGGTCGAGCTGGATCAGCAAGGGGGCAAGCGCGTTGGCCGCCTCGAGGCCTTCCTTCTTGATGATGTCTAGCGCCGGGCTGATCTTGCTGAAGCCTTCGAGCATGTTGTTGGAGTCGACGCCCAGGTAGAAGCCGCGCTGGATGGTGTCCATCAGGCCCATGAGGTCCTTCTCGCTGGTGCGGGTGGCGTCCTGCATCTTGGCGGCGAACTCAGCCGCCTCGGTGACCGGCATCTTGAGCTGGACGCCCAGGTAGGCGGCGGCTTCGCCCATGCCGCCGAGGATGGTCTTGGCTGACATCCCCTGGCGCACCAGCATGGTCATCATTTCCTGGAATTCAGCCGTGGTACCGGGCAGACGATCGCCCAGGCGCGTTGCCAGGTCGGAGATCTCCTTGAATTCCCTGGGGGCGGTGCCGTCGCTCAGCATCAGCGAGGCGCGCAGCTGGGTGGCGGCGTCCTCGGCCGGAGCGAAGGCCTTGATCATGCCGAGCACCGGGCCGCCGATCGCGGCGCCCGTGGCAGCCGAGCTGGCGCCGGCCATGGCGGCGTTGCCGGCGAACTCCTGGCCGCGCTTGAGCTTGCCGCGTGCGCTGGCCAGCTTCTCCTGCATGCGGTTCAGGCGCTCGAGCTTGCCCCGCTGGGTGTCGATTGCCGCATTGGCGCTGGTGAGTTGCGCCTGCAGGCGTGCCTGCGCACCGCCAAGATCGCGGGTATCGACACCGGCCGAGCGCATGATCGGCAGCAGGCGCTGCAGCTCGGTTCGCTGGGCGGTATGTTTGGCCTGCAGGCGATCGACCTCGGCCGCAACGTTGGCGAAGCGCTTCTGGAACGCCGCCGAGGGTGCGTCCATAGCTTTGAGGTCCTGCCGATACCCGCGCAGCTTCTCCTGGCCTTTGGCCAGGGCCTCGGCGCTCTGGCGCACGGCCTCGCGCTGGCGCTGGTAGGCGCTGATGTCTTGCTGCTGCTGGTTGAGCTCCTTGACCCGGTCCCGGGCAGCCTTGAGCGCCCGGGCGGTCGCGTTGCCGCCCCCGGCGATGCGTTTGAGCGGGGCCGTGACCTTGTCCAGGGCGGACAGGAGGACGCGGATCTGCAGGTCATTGGCCATCGGGGGAGACTCGCTTGCGGGCGCGTTCGCGCCAGTCCATCAGTTCGGAAACGCTCAGCTGGTCGAGCTGAGCGGGGTGCCAGTGGAAGGTGATGGCGAGATCCGCCATCGCATCCTCTACGTGGCGGGGTAGAGCGCCGCCTTGTCGGACTTCTTCAGCAAAAAACCAGCGATCTTCCCACCCACGTCGACCAAGTCGGCCGGATCCATAGCGCGCAGCTCCGCCTCGGTGAGGGTGGGCTGACTGATACGCGGGGTCACGCGAACGATGGCGTTGACGTCCAACTGCAGCAGGTCGGACAGGGTGATGCCGCGCAGCTCGCCGGCGTTGGGCTTGCGTAAGGTGATCTGCTCGATGGTGGTTTCGCCGCGGACGATCGGCTGGTCTAGGACGACGACGTTCTCAGGGGTGGTGGTGCTCATGGTGGTACTCCAGGTAATAGGCTAGGGCTTGCCCGCCAGAGCGGGCCGAGAAAGGGGTCAGATGCCGAGGACGGCGCGCTGCTTGGCCAGGCGATCTTCACCGCCGACGTTCTCGACGAAGGCCAGGAGGTCGATCTCGATAACGGTTTGGCCGTCCACGATCAGCTTGTAGTAGCTGCACGTGGTGGTGATCTTGTGCTCGGTGTCTTCACCGGGCGTGGCCTCGCCCATGTCGATGGTTTCGTGGCGGCCGCGGACGACGATTTCCACCGCGCTGACGTCGCCGGTGTCGTCCTGCTGGTAGGCGCCGGCGAAGCGCAGGGGTACGGCTGCGGCGCCCACGGCGCCGAATTGCTTTAGGGCGACGAGATCCAGGCCGCCGAGAGTCCATTCCAGCTGAATGCCGTCATCAGAGAAACCGAGGTCGGCCTTGACCGGGCCGTTCATGCCGGCGCCGCGGAAGGCTTCCATCTTGCGGCCCAAGGGCGGCAGGGTGCAGCCCTTGGCGATGCCGAGGTAGCTGTTGCCGTCGTTGAAGAGGTTGAGGTTCTTGAGTTTGCGGGGCATGGCCATGGGGGCAGCTCTCCAGAGGGCGCCACAGGGGGCGCCGAGTGGTCAGGATCAGGCGTTCACGCGGGTCGCGAAGTCAGCCAGGAAGCGATCGGTGATGCGCTGGCACAGGGTCAGGTCTTCCAGCGGCGGGACGGGGGTGTAGTCGTAGTCCAGGAAGAGCTTGCCGGCCTTGAGCGACTCCTTCTCGTTGGCGTCGGCGTCGTACCAGCACTCGCCGCCCAGCAGGTAGCCCTGGCGGGTCAGCTCGCGAAACTTGGCGTTGATGCCCTCGACCAGGTCGCGCACCAGGCTCGGGTGCATCGGCTTGTCCACGGCCCAGAAATGCGCCTCGGCCATGGTGTCGGCCAGCACCTGGGCGGTGCGGGTGTAGTTCTCGAAGGCGAAGAGCGGATCCTCGCTGCAGGTGCGCGAGCCCCAGAAGCGATAGCCGTCGTGGTTGATCAGCGTGGTCACCTCGTTGCTGTTGAGGTAGTCGCTGTCGGTGGCGGTGTCCTGCAGATCCCAGAACACATCCTTGCTGATGCCAGTCACGCCCTCGACGGTGGCGTTGGACAGGGTCTTGTGCCAGCCGATGTCGCGGTCCAGCTGCGCGCGCAGGCCCAGGGCCCGGGCGGTGGCGTTGACGGTAACGGTCTTGTTCTCGGTGGTGGACCAGGCCAGGAATTCCGGCCAGTGCAGCATGAGCTCGCGGGCGCCGAACTGGTTGCGGTAGGCGACGGCCTCTTCATTGGTGGCGCAGCCGTTGCAGTTGGCGTAGACGAAGCCACGCAGCTGTTTGGCGATGGCCACCAGGGCGGTGGTGACGGGCTGGGTGTCCAGGCCTGGCACGCCCAAGATGCGGGGCACCACGCCGAGCTGCGCCTTGGCGGCGAGCAGGGCCTTCATGCCGGTGTATCTACCTGCGGTGACGCCGCCGATGATATTGGACGTGGTCTCAGCCGCGGTGGTGCCTTCGGCCACGCGTACTACGACGGTCATGGGCTTGGCCTGGTCGGCGATGGCCTGCAGGGAGGCCGCGAGCGTGCCTTTGTTGCCGGCCTTGCCGACCGCGCCCTGGACATTGGTCAGCAGGACCGGGGTGTTGAGTGGGAAGGCGGTGGCATCGGCATCGCTGCCGGTGCAGACCATGCCAACGATGGCGGTAGAAACGGTGGAGATGGACCGCGTGCCCTGATTGATCTCTTGGACTCGCGTGCCGTGATGGTAGTCAGCCATGGGGGGTAAGCCTGCGCAGGTGGGTAGGTGACGCTGCACAGGCTGGCGGATTGAGTTGAGCTTTTCCTTAGGCCGCTTTTGTTATAAACATCGCTACAAAAAAAATCTACTTAGTTGTCTTGTCTGATTCGCTATCAATTTTTATTTCAGAAAAACGAACAAGGTCATATTTTAGTATCTCCAGGCTGGATTCACTGCAGCCCTTAACTTTTTTAAAGTCCTGATGATAGTCGAATGCCAACGCAACCATACTCATGAGGAAGGATATTATTGCTCCGGCTACCACAATGCCGAATACCCATAACGTTACGATTTGGAAATTCGGTGGGGTCATGATGGATGTAATTGAAGTGGTCCAGCTTTCTTTCTTTAGAGTAGCCTTCAAAATGAAAAGGGTAAGAGGAACCAAGATGCTTAGCATTAAGACCTTGAGTGGCTTGCTCCAGCTCGTTACTAGCTTGATATAATGGTCAAAATAAGATTGGTTTTTAGTTTGGTTTGATTTTAAATAATCCTGAATTTTCTCAATTCCCTCAACCAGTTCGAAGTAGTCTCTTTTGCTGTATTTAAGATTTAGGGAAATCCATTTCTCTTTAAGCTCGACTGTCGTTAAGTTTTTGTCGAGGTTTAATGAGTTGCGGAAAACCTCCGTTTTTTTATCCTTCTGAGACTCTCCATGGAGGGCTAGGAAAAGCATAAATGTTAGTTCAAAAACTAACATCAGTACAAAGAAGGTGTCTGGTGATAGGAATGATGCATCCCATAGCAGCAGAGCAAGGCAGAGGATCATCATTAGGAGCGCAGACAAAGATATGTATAGTTTTGGATCTCTTTTGGCTGTGCTATTAAATTCATAGCCGAAAGTTTTTCTATAGTTCTTGGCAAGTTGCTTGATTTCTGGGTGGTCCATTAAGGTCATATTCCATGGCTTTGATGTCTATTGCTGCAGGCTTCCAGCTTTCCGGATGGTAACAACTCCAAGGGCCATTATTTGTAGAAAATTTGAGAGCGGCTTCTCAACCAACGTGCTGGTGAAGTATGTATGCCATGTTCGACTGAAGTTTCGCGGGTTAGGGATGAACTGGTGCTGTTAGAAGCAGTGTTATCACGCAGGAAGATTTGGAACACGGCGGCTAGTCGCAGCCAACTTCCCTGGGCTGTATCGGTGCGGCTGTTTCACGTCGAGGGCGTGTGCGCAAAACTCCGAACAAAACCACCGCGACCGGCTCTGGATGCCGGCAGGCAGGATCTGGCTGCCGAGAATGCCGAGCCAGTCGTAGCCGGCGCCGGCTTCCTGCTCGAGCAGCTGCTCGACGTGAGCGGCTTGGATCCAGGGTAGGGGCAGGAAGTCCCACACCGCTGGATCCTGAGCGATCACCTTGGCCCGCACGCCTCCGTCCCGGGGCGAGCTGGTGACAAAGCGACCGTCCGGCATCACCAGCTCGCAATGCGAGTAGGGGCTGCGGGTCCAGGCGCGGATGAGACGGTCGTAGGTGTCGCCCGGCGCCCTGTACAGGGCCAGGCGGATCACTGCGGCGCCGTCCAGGTGATGGCCTCGACCTCGGCCAGCGTCTTGGCCTTGGCTAGTTGCTCCTCGAGCTGGATCTTCTGGGCGATGCAGGCATTGATAGCGTCCTTGCCATCGGTGCCTACCCGCTGGATCTGGGCAGCGGTGTGGGGCCGGTACGCCCAGGAGCCGGCGGCGTCCTGGCACCAGAAGGGGGTGGCCCAATCTTCGGCCAGGCCGGGGAAGAGAGAGGCCAGCACAGACGCCTGTAGGTTGCTCTGGTCGGTCAACTTGGCCGGGTAGCGATGTTCGGCGCCGAGTGCCTTGGACGCGAAGCCTTCGAGGATGGTGGTGTTGCACGCCTCGGCAATGACGGCGAGGCGTGCGGCGACAGCGGCAGGTAGAAGATCCGCCTCACTCGCGAGCCGAACCTTGCCGCTGACCAGGCGCTGACTGGCGTAGTCGTGGTACTGGGCCTCGGTGCATTCGTGCTGGTCGGCTGGCAACTCGAAGGCGTCGTAACTATCAAGGCGGTACAGGCATTGAGCGAGTGGTTGACCCTGGACGTCGAATTGGATGGCGTAGAGCATGGTCGGGGCTCCTGGTCAGAGGGCGAGGTTGTTGGATGGGATGAACCAGTAGGCGGTGTTATGTGTGAGAGAGGGCCAGGTCACCGACGTGGCTGAACCTGACGCCTCACACGACACCGTCACGGTTTCACCGCGCACCACAGCTACCCCAGCGATGTCGCTCATAGGTAATGGCGTGCTGTCACCTGTCGAGAAACTGCCTGACGTGCTTCCGGTGATCTTGGCGACATTGCTGATGCTGGCTTGGGGGGTGTTACCCATATTGAGATGGCTGACAGCCAGGACCATACCGTCGCAAGGCGCTCTGAAAGCCGGATAGGTTTTGGTCCATCGGAAGGCTTGGTTGGCCGCTGGGGTGCCGCCAGAGGTAATGGACGCCATGATCGAGCGAGTACGGCGTAGCAGCGTATTGGCATAGCCATCGGCAACCGAGCCACCTACCAGCCGCCATTCCCCTTCGTTGAGGAATACGAACTCGGCGGTGTCGTTCTGGCCGAGCGTTAGGCTCGCGATGGACTCACCGGACGCCGTAGTGATGGCCACTTCTCCAGGCGCAGCGATGGTCACGCCGGCGGCGGTTGTCGCCGCGATACACAGGGCAGCACCTTGGGCTTTCGGATACCGCGCTAGAGAAATAGCCGGCAGCGTCAAGGTGAAGGTGGTTGCAGCGCCGGCGAGGATCAGGGCGCCGAGGTGGTCGAGCGTCAGCGCGGTCGCTGCCGAGAGACTGGGCAGGGCGCGATAGTGGAGCGCCGCGCGCCGGATGTGCTCGGTAGTGGCCAGGAGGTTCGAGGAGTCGAACTGCGAGGGCAGCGGCGCCGTTGGCTTGTCGGTGAACGCCGGCGACCTTAGCGGAGCGTAGCCGCTGGTGATATCGGTGAAGCTCAGCGCCGTGGTACCCAGAGTGATGGGCGCATCGGTGACCAGCTTCCAGATGGTGTCGGCCTGGGCGGTGCCCTGCTCGACGTAGACGGTCAAGCCTGGAGTGACCTCGCTGCTGGCGTCGGCATCCAGGGCGCGGTTCCAGGTGCCGGCCGCGACCAGGTACAGCCCGTTCTGGCTGGCGGTGTCCTGGTTCTTGACCAGGATCCGATCGCCCACGGCCAGCGCGATGCCGTCGACGGTAGGCGTACCGGACAGGGCCAGATTCGCCGTGGTGGCCACGCGCACCGATTGCTTGTTGTCCAGGCGGTTGACGGCCACGGTGATGGCGTCGTCGACGTACTGCCGGGTGGCCAGCACCACGCTGGGATCGATCTTGAGCTCCACAGCGCTGGTGCTGCTGACGACCAGGACCATGCGCAGCACCTGGGTGCGGCCGGAGCCCTCGGCCAGCTGCGGCTTGTAGCTGGGCGGGGTGTTGGCGACCGCGATGAGGTTGCCGTCCGCATCGATGAGGCCCATCTCGCGGATCCAGCTGCCGCCGGTGGCTTCCGGGATCACCAGCTCGGCGATGATCTGGCTGGTGTTGTTGGGATCCACGGCCAGGGTATTGAGGCCGGCGCGGTACCACTCGCCGACCAGCGCCGTCTGGCTGCGGTTGGGGGTGGGGACAACGCCGCCGCCATCGCCCACCGCCATCTTGGCGAGTTTGAGGGTGGTGTTGAGTGCGGCGGCGTTGGCGAGCTTGGCCTCGCCGATGGCGGTGAGGATGGCGTAGTAGGTCTGGCTCATGGGTAGATGCTCAGGGTGTCGATGGCGTGGGTGCCACCGCCGCCCAGCAAGGCTCGGCTGCTGACGACAATGGCTTCGGGTTGGTAGGCGTAGACGGTGAGGATTTCGCCCTCATAGGCGGCCAGGCGTGGGCCGACCGGGCCGCGGGCTTCGAGGCTGATGGCAAGCCCCAGGAGGTGGCGGCTGACCGGCTTGGCGTCGTCGATCAGGAGCGACAACGCGTCGTACATGGCCTCGGTGATGCCGGTGTCCAGGACGCCGATGTCCAGGCGGAAGGTGCCGGGCGTGCCGCTCGGGTTTTCCTGCCACCACTCGCGGACACGGATCAGATAGCCGAGCGGCTCGACCACCCGGCGCAGGGCACCGATGGTCCCTTTGTGGGCGTGGACGAAGTAGGCCGACTTGATGACCTGGCGCTTGGTAGCCTCGCTCCAGGCGCTGTCCCAGCGATCGACCGAGCGGGCCCAGGCCAGATAGGGCAGCAGGGCCACCGGACAGCGGTCGGGGTCTCCCAGGTCGCGTAGCGGGACCGGCACGTCGCCGATGCTGGCCAGCGCCTCGGCGGCTAGGCGTTCCAGGCGGGTGCTATTAGGTGGGAGCAGGGCTGTCATGCCTCAACTCCCTACGGTGACGCTGGTGGCGGTGCAGTAGGCCGCCTGAGCTTCGGTAGGGGTGATGTCCTGCCAGCCGACCAGCTCGACCCAGGCCACGCCGGCGACGTGGAGGGCGGCATCGATGCCGGAGCGCGGGATTCGTACGCCCAGGCGACGGCGCTGGTTGACGTAGGTGGTGAGGTTCGCCTTGGCGGTGGCCAGGATGACCTCGGCCTCGGCGCCGGTGTTAGCCAGGTGCAGGATCGCCGTTACCTGGTAGCGCAGGATCTGCGCCGATTGCACGGTGAGACGATCGCCCACCGGGCGGACGTCTTCGTCGTTGAGCGCCTTGCTGACGATAGCCAGCAGCTCTGCCGAAGCGGCGCCGTCGCCGGTCAGGGCCTGGACCGTAACGGTCACGGCGGCCGGGCTCGGGCTGGTGGCGCTGGCATCGGCCACCAGGCCGCTGGCGTTGCGGGCATGCAGGATGTAGGCATTGCGCGGGCCGGCGACGCTGAGGCCTTCCCAGGCCATCTGGACGCGTTCGCGCAGGGCATCGTCCGTTTCCATCACGGCTGCAGTGCGCGGCACCGCGCTAGGGTTGGCCGGAGTGACAGCCAGGCGGGTCAGGTTGACGCCGGCAGCGATCTGCTCAAGGTCGGTACCGGTGGCTTTTGCCAGCATGGTAGCCAGTGCGGCCTCGTTGACCCGCTGGCGCAGCAGCAGCTCACGATAGACGTTCTCTTGCAGCAGCTTGGTCAGCGGCTCGGATTCCAGCTCCAGGCGGGCGGAAATGGCGGCCTGCTCGGCTACGGGCCAGAGGCTGACCACCTTGGCCTTGCGCGCGGCGAGCAGGGTCTCGAAGTCGAGCGCTTCGACGACGGCTGGATCCGGCAGTTGGCTGAGATCGATTGGGGTGAAGGTAGTCACCTGGTGCCTCCCAGGGTGAGCAGAGCCCGCAGGCTGACGGCGGTGTTGGTCACGGTGCTGTAGCCCTCGAGGTCGACGAAGGCCTGGCCGGACTTGTCGCCCAGCTCCAGGGCGATGCGGGTGAGGTTGATGCGCGGCTCCCAGCGCAGCAGGGCGATCACGATCACCGCCTTGGCCTGCAGGGCGAGAGCGCCGTTGAGGGGCTGGTCGATGAGGCTGAACAGGTCACAGCCGTAGTCCCGGCGCATCAGGCGGCTGCCGATGGGCGTGGTGAGGATGTCGGCCACGGACTGCTGCAGGTGCTCGAGGTCGGTGACGGTCAGGCCGGTGCTACGGTTCATGCCGTGGGCGCTCCGGACTTGCCACTGCCTGGCTGGACACCGCCGTGCGGGTGCTTGACCAAGCTGATGCCTGCAGCAATCACATCCTCGCTGACGACCACCTTGCCGGTGACGTTCTGGTTGCCGGTCTGGGTGTAGTCGCCCTGGTGGTTGATCGGCCCGATGATGTTGATGCCGCCGGTGCTGGTCAGGTCGGTGACGCCGCCCTCGGGCAGGACGGCGCGCAGGCGGTGGGCTTCGCTGTCGTACTCGACTACGGCGCCGTCCGGGTAGGTGCGGCGGTGCAGGCCGGCTCGATCGCCGTTGGCAGGAATGAACGTGCTGAAAAGGCCGGTGATGGCGACGCCCTGGGTGGTCTGGCCGCTGGGGCTGAGGACCAGGACCTGCTCGCCCACGGTGGGCGGATCCCAGTCGCGGGTGGTGCCGGCGCGCAGGGCGGTCCAGGGCAGCCAGCCGGTCAGCAGCTCGCCGCTCTGAACCCGAATCCGGGCAGGGCGTTTGTCTTGGAGATTGCCGTGGTCGACCTCGGCTACGGTGCCAAGGCGAATCAGGTTCTCGATGAGGCGGGAGAGGGCGGCGGTATCTGTCATGCCAGGGATCATGACAACGGTACAATTTTCAGGCAGTTCTTTGACTTTGTAGGAAACACAGCTACAAATTTAATGCCTGCTTACAGGTGAAGATTAAATCTTAGAGAGGTGGATATGTCGGAAGCTGGAGATAGCAACATCGAGCCGTCCTCGGGCGGGTCAGGTAATAAGGGCGGACGATCTGTTTTGGATGTAAGTGCTGCTGTAACGCTCCTTTTGGCTGTGGCAACTGCTATTTCATATCTAAATGGTCGGGCTTATCATGATGGCTACTTGAGCTATTTAAACTTATCTTCTTCGATGTTTCCGCTGCAGGGTAGTGATGCTGCAGTGCTTTCGGCTGTGGCGTGGATAAATGCGATTGTAGGGTATCTTAATGGCTTGGAGCGATGGCCCTTAAGTGACTGGCTCAAGCTGGCAGGATTTTCGATCGTTTTTATAATTCTTGTGGGGACCATAGTCTACTTTGGAAAAAAGTCCGAAGAGAAAGAGCTTAAAAAGAATAATGGGCCCAAAAAGACATCTTGGTTAAAAACGGTCGCAAAGTCTGGTCTGATGTTTTTCTCTTCGATTTACGTTATATTTTTTTTGCTATTGATGTTTGCAATGTTGCTAGCCTTTCTTATTAGTCCGTTTTTAGAGGTTGGCCGCGATCAGGCCAGAGAGGATTTAAAGGGGAAGTTTAAAGATTCGCCTGTGATATTTTTAAAGGATCCCAAGGGCGCAACTGACCAAGAGTATAAAATAATTGAATGCTCTGCTGTTTTTTGTGCTTTGTATAAGGATGGTGATGTAGTTACAGTTCCAATTGCGAAGGTGGAATGGGCTGTGTCTAAGCCTGATAAGAACTGAGGCTATATTCTGCTTAGGCAATTTAGAATGGAATTGCCTAAGTCTTTCAGCTCTTCATCAGACAGGCCGAGAAGTTCGCGGCGGGCATACCGAACCTCTGGGGCTCGGCGCTCGGCGCGGTCTTTCAGTCCGTACTGGTGGACGCGGGCAATGCGGGAGACGCGGCCGGCGAAGCCAATTACGGCCTGTTGCGGCGTACCTTTGGCTTTGAGGTACCGGGCCATCTTCAGCTTCTCGAACATGCGCCGCTTGATGCGACCCTTCTTGCCGCGTAGATCCCGCGGCTTTCTCGCCTCGAACGGTGAGCCATCCGGGTTCACCTGGGCGCGGATCCGCTGCTGCTGGCTGCGACGCAGCTGCTGGGCAGCCTTCCGGGCCAGCTGGGCCCGGCCGCGGCTCTCGAGCTTCTGCAGGAGCGGCGAGAGCCAGGTCTCCAGCGCCTCGAGGTCAGCCATGGCTGCGACCCGGCTGCGGCGTTTCCAGGGCCAAGGCGTCGCCGGCAGATCCGGATTGCCACTCGGCGAGCAGCTCGCAACCGGTGAAGACCTGCCAGGTGGCCGGCTCCTGGTACTCGGTGTACGGGGATTCGGGTACGTGGCTCAGCTGGTAGGTGTCGTCCGGTTGGCGTTTCACGACCACGCGCTCGGTGAGGGGCAGAGTGATCGCCAGATCTACCTTGGAGTTGTCCAGGATGTCGGCCTCGAAGCCGATGCCCTGGGCGGACTTGTCCAGGTTGGCCAGCAGCTCGGACTGATTCGTCCGGACCCAGGCCAGCAGCGGCAGCATCACGGCGTCCGGGTGGCCGGCGAAGTCGGTCAGGATGATCTGCAGCTCGTAGCCGTACTCCCAGGACAGGCTGGCCGCCGCGGTGCAGCGCAGCTTGCCCTTGTCGATGAAGACCAGCAGCCGGTCAGGGCTGTAGCGCAACTCAGGGACGGCGGCGAGCAGGTGAGCGCGCAGGCTTTCGGGCTTGTTCATGGGTGGGCCTGCTGGGCGTCATAGACCATATCGACCTGGGCGGCGCAGTCGGCCCAGGCAGCTTCCAGGACCTCGCTGTCGTCCAGGAGCTCGCCGTTATTGCGCGGGGCGGTCGACGGCAGCTGGCAGCGCGTTACCACTGGACAGCCACTCACGGTAAGCCGCGGCTCCGGTGAGGACGGGCCGCTGGCGCAGCCGGCGAGCAGCAGCAGGCAGAGGCTGGCCAGCCCACGCCCTGAGTTCAGCGTTTTCATGTTCGAGCTCCTGGATCCGGCGCTTGCGGACATCGATCTCGCGGCGCAGGTCGGTTTGGGTGGTCTGCAGCTGGGCCTGGGCGGCCCGCTGCTCGGTGAGGGTGGCCGTGAGGTGGTCGCGATCCCCGGTCAGCTGGGTGACCTGGTCCTCAGCAGCCTCGCGCTTCTGGTTGGCCTGGTCGATGCGCAGGCTCTGCCCATAGAGGGTCAGGCACAGCACGGTGATCGTCAGGGCCAGGGCGAGCGCGAAGAGCGCCTTCTCCTTCCAGCTGATCATCGGCGGTACCAGCCAGCACGGCCCATGGCCGCCTGGTCCAGGTGTTCGAGCTCGCCGATTACCACGACAGCCCGCACGCCCGGCTTGGCGGTCTGGATGGCTTCGCAGAGGCGCTCAGCTTCTTCAAAGGACGCGCCGGCCGGTAGGATGAAGACCTCCCCATCCTGCGGCTCCAGGCGCTGCACGTCGGTGACGGGTGTCATGCGGCGTCCTTAGTCGGGGCGGCGGCGCTGTAGCGGGCGAAGGCACGCTCAAGCTTCACGTCGTAGAGGTTGCGGGCGTAGGCCGGGCCGTTGTAGCCGCGGGCGAAGTCGGCCCACTTGCCGGCCTTGAGCGCCTTGAGCAGAGCGGGCTCCGCTTTGACGAAGCGGACGAAGGCGTCGAGCTGCTCGGCCTCGCTGGCCTGCATGCGGGTGACGAAGTCCTGGACGCTGGCATAGCCCAGGTCCTGCCAGTGGTAGCCCATGACCTGGAACAGGCCCCAGCTGCACGACTCCAGCGCACAGGCCTCATCGATCTGCCGGGCCGAGGTCAGGCGCTGCCACTCCGCCGCACCGCCGGCATAGCCGCCGGACTTCGGGTTGATCAGGTTCGGGTTGAGGGCCGCCAGGCGATCGGCCTCGGCCTGACCGTGGGCCTTGACCAGGCGCTGGTAGAAGACGTGGCGCTCGAACAGGATCACCACCTTGCCGTTGTCCAGGAAGCCTTCGCCCTTGGACTCGACCTCGTTGACCGCCTGGACGGCCGCGATGGGGACGCCCAGGGCCTTGGCAGCGAGCTCGAGGTCCGCGTAGCCCAGGTGGAGCAGGTCACGCTTGCCGAGCAGGGCGGCGAAGGTCTTCGGGCCAGCGATGCCATCGGCGACTAGGCCGACAGAGCGCTGGAAGGCTTCGACGGCGTGCTCGGTGCCTTCGTCATAGTCGCCATCCAGGTCGACGGTGAAGCCGGCCGCGGTCAGGGCTTTCTGCAGGTCGCGCACGGCCAGGCCGTGGGCGCCGAGGATCAGGATCTTGGGCTGGTTCATCGCGTTTCCACCTTGCGTTCGACGAAGCGTTTGGCTGCGGCGCGAGTGCCCTCGACGCCCAGCAGGCCGATGATTCCGCCCCAGAAGGGGCCGGTGCTGGCAGGGATGCCCAGCAGGGAGAGGCCATGGGTCGCCGCCAGGGCCAGGGCGCCGCAGAGGGGCGCTTCGAGCAGCACGCGGCGCAGGGTGCCGCCGCCGTAAGCGATGCGCAGGGCGGCAATGACGCCAGCCACCAGCCCGGCATAGAGCGCAGGCCAGTTGTGTTCGAGCCAGGCGGCGAGCCAGGCCCAGGTGTCGGGACGGTCGGGCATAGGAGGTTTCTCGTGCATGGGGTCAGTCCCAGAGGTTCACCGGCTGCTGCGTGGCAATGCCGGCAGAGGCTTGGGCGGGGGCGTCTGGCAAGGTGATAGGGGTGCCGATTGGCAGGATGGGGCCCAGCTCGGCCAGGCCCGGGTTGGCTTCGAGCGCGGCCTCGGTGATGCCCCGGGTACGCCCGTAGTGCCGCAGGCAGATCCGGTCCAGGGTGTCGCCTTGCTGGGCGCGCACGACGGTGGCCATCAGATGAGCTCCACGGTGGTCCGGGCCAGGCCCAGGAAGTCGCGGACGGCCCACCGCTGATCACGCCGGTACTCGTCGATGGTGGGCGTCTGAGCCTCGGCATCCTTGTCGCCCTTAGCGGTGCTGTCGTAGCTGCGGTATCGCTCGGCGACCTCGGCCGCAGTGGCGGCATCGATTGCGCGCAGGTACAGGTGAGCGCGCTCGCTGATGCCGTCGACCTGGGGCCCGGGCACGGCGGCCAGGGTCGCGTAGCCGCTGGTGGACTGGGCGAAGCGGTAGCCGGCGAGCTCGCGGTTGACGCCGATGGCTGCGGCGATCACCGCGGCTTTCAGCTTCTCCGTGCTGACGCTGCTATCGATCCGCAGCCGAGCGCGGACCTGGTCCAGCTCGATCGCCGGCCAGAAGGGGTCGGACACCACCTGACCGCTGGCGACGGTGCCGCCTGCAACGAATCCGCTCATGGTGCTGCTCTCGAATGGGTCGCCGGTGATCGGGGCTTCACGGTCCTAGGCGAGGCCTGGCCGATCCGCCCCGAGCCGGCGGGGTTGCGGGGGACCGCTCGGTTAGCCGCCAGGGGCGGCATGTTTCTTGGCCAGGCGCTCGGCCCGTTCCAGGTCTTTCTTGCCGCCGCAGCGGTCGTGCAAGCCGATCGCCTTGCGCAGCATCTCGATCGCCGAGACCAATTGGCCCGGACGGCCTGGTCGATCCTCGTCGACGTCGGCCAGCTCGGCCCGGCCGATGGCCAGGTAGAGCTTGGCGCGCGCCTCGTCGGGCATGTCGTGCTCGTCGGTGAGTACGGCGGTGCGGACCAGGATGTCCAGGTCGAAGATCTGGCCGGCTTTCTGCGCTGCGAGTGCGCCTTCGGCGACTTCCTCGGCGATCAGGCAGCCCGGGGTGCGCTCGAAGCGATCGGGCATCAGCAGGCCGTGGCGCAGCACGTAGGCGGCGATGTCCAGGGCGCCGGCGAACTCGCCGGCATCGATGCGCCAGATCATCACGGTGACCAGCACTTCGTCTTGGGCGCCATTGCCGCCCTCGAGCACGCCGCTGACATAGTCAGCGTAGGCGCCGAGCAGCTGCCGCTTGAGTTCGGCCTTGGCCTGGGTGGATTGCACCTGCTTGAGTCGCAGCCGGTCCTGCAGCAGCTGGGCCAGCTGCTGCTCGTACACGGTGCGGCCCGCCATGGTGTCGGCCGGCCCGGCGGCCGCGGCGGCGAGCGCCGCCGCAGCTGCCTGGAAGTGGCTTTTCGCGGGAGAGGAGGCCATGGCTTACACGCCCGTCACGATGTTTTCGATCAGGCAGCCGAAGCCGTAGTCCTCGACCACGTAGGCGTCGTTGCTCGACTCGTAGTTCTCGATGCGGTTCTTCTCTGGCGCCTCCTTTACGAAGCGGCGGCGGCCACCGGTTTGGTAGTACAGCGACAGGTTTTGCAGCGAGGTGATGAGCATCCCGTTGTCCGGGCAGTACGGCACCTCCACCGGCTGCAGACCGCCCATGCGGCGCTGGGCCAGGATGACGTCGGTGGCCAGCTTCTCGGAGGCGGGCTGCTCCTTGTTCACCAGCGGGAAGTACTTGTCGTGCACCAGGTCGCGGCCAAGGATCACCACCAGGCCCGGATCCTTGCGGTACCAGGGGTCGATCAGGTTGCTGACCGCGTCGAAGACCAGGGCGTCCAGGTTGTTGTAGTCGGCGTCGCTGCCGGTACCGATCACGATCTTGCCTTCGGCCTTGCCCGACTTCAGCACGCGCTGCGGTGCATTGCTGCGGTACTGCTGCAGCCAGCCGATGTTCACGTCCTGCAGCAGCGGGTTGGTGGCGCGGTTGGTGGTGGCTGCGGCGCTGGTGCCGTTGAAGCCGATCATCAGGCGGTCCAGGGCCTGCCGCTTCACAATGGCGTCACGCAGGCGAGACTGGAAGTCGGGGAATTTGGCCCAGGTATCCAGCAGCTGGTAGGTGATGGCGGTGTCGAAGTCGGTTTTCTTGCACTCGTACCCGCGATTGTCGAGCGCCTGCATCTCGCGGGGTTGGCGGATGGCGGTGCCGCTGGTGTCGGTGCGGCCCGCGATGGTGCCGGAGACGCCCAGGCCGACTTTTTCGCCCATCAGCTCGTCAACGGGGATGACGTTGATCTTGCTAAGGAATTCGCTGGACTCCTGGATGCGGGTCTCCAGCTTCTGCTGGACGGTGGGCGCCACGGCGAAGGTCGCTGCGGAGGAGGAGACGCCGGACAGCTTGGCGACCTGCTCCAGGTATTGGTTGAACAGCACACGGGTATCGTTACGCATGGATCTCTCCGGAAGGTGAACGGCTGATCAGCAGTCGGTCAGGTTCTGGCCATCGCCGCCGGTGACCGGAGGGCGCTTGGGTTGGTTGGGGTCTTGGGTCTGGCTGAGCTGCAGCTGCAGGGCGGCGAAGTCGGTCTGCAGCTGCTTGTGCTTGCCAGCCAATTCGGTGAGGGCGGCCTCGGCGCGGGTGAAGCGCTCGTCTTGCTCGCGAACGTGCTCGGCCACGGCGGTGACCGCGGCGCCGAACTGGGCGAACTCGCCCTGGGTCTGCGCGTCCTTGCCCTTGAGCAGCTCCTGGACCTTGGCGAAGAGCAGGGCGCCCAGCCCGGGCTTGTCCTCGACCTCGTCGAAGGTGAGGGCGGTCTCCTCGGCCACGGTGAACAGGTTGTCCGCATGCAGCTTGCGACTGGCATAGGGGTTGGCCGCCGGATTGGCCGCGGCGAAAGACAGCACGTCGGTACCCAGGCTGGCCGGGCTGTCGGTGATGCCCAGGCCGACCAGGTAGGCGGCGCCGGTGTCGGCGAACTTGGGCGAGATCTCGATCGAGGTGTAGATCTTCTGCTTGGCCTTGTTCATGGCCACCAGGTCGGCGGTGGGCTCGATCTGGGCGAACAAGGCAAGCTTCTTCTGGCCGTTGATCTCGACCTCTTCGGCCTTCACTGCCACCACGTCGCCGTAGGCCTTGAAGGGGCTGTCCGCCACGCTGCTGCGGATGTGCTCCATCCAGATGCGGGCGCCGTAGGTCTTGGGGTTGTAGCTGGCCGCGGCCTGCTCGATCCAGGCGCGTTCGATCTGGCGGCCATCGCTGGTGGCGCCCTCGACAGCGACGCGGAAGAAGGGAGAGCGAAGTTTCGGGGTCTTGGGGTCGGCCATGCCGGGGATCCTCAAAGGCTTAGCGGGAGTGCTTGGGCGATGAGGGGCATGGTCGGGACGCGCGCGCGTCCCAGCAACGAGGGGCCGTTGTAGCGGCGCGCTGTACAAATCCGCGCGCTATGGAGGAGGGAGCAGGGGCGGCAGTCTGGCGGCCATGAAAAGCCTACCTGAATCCGACTCCGTGCCTATCCCGTCCACCGACCTGCTGATGGACGTGCGCCGCCGCGCCAAGCATCTCTACTGGATGGGCTGGCGGGTGACAGAGATCGCCGAGGCAATCGAGGAGAAGGAGAAAACTGTCCATAGCTGGAAGGCCCGCGACGAATGGGATCGGGCCGACAACGTGGAGCGCATCGGCGGGGCGCTGGAGGCGCGCCTGGTGCAGCTGATCCTCAAGGACGCCAAGACCGGCGGCGACTTCAAGGAGATCGACCTGCTGCACCGCCAGCTAGAGCGCCAGGCGCGGATTCAGCGCTTCCAGGGTGGCGGTACTGAGGCCGAGCTCAATCCCAAGCTGGACAATCGCAATGCCGGACCGAAGAAGAAGCCGTCGCGCAACGAATTCACCGAGGAGCAGATCGAGGCCCTGGAGAGCGCCTTCCACGACCAGTGCTTCGGCTACCAGCTCGACTGGTACCGGGCAGGCCAGCAGCGGACCCGCGCCATCCTCAAGAGCCGGCAGATCGGCGCCACCTACTACTTCGCTCGCGAGGCCTTCCTGGATGCCCTGATCACCGGGCGCAACCAGATCTTCCTGTCGGCCAGCAAGAACCAGGCGCATATCTTCAAGGCGTATATCCAGGCCTTTGCGCGGGAGATCTGCGGTGTCGAGGTGACCGGGGATCCGATCATCCTGGCCAACGGCGCCGAGCTGCACTTCCTCGGCACCAATGCCCGCACCGCCCAGGGCTACCACGGCAATTTCTACTTCGACGAATTCTTCTGGACCTTCCGCTTCGAGGAGCTGAACAAGGTGGCCAGCGGCATGGCCATGCAGAAGCAGTACCGTCGCACCTACTTCTCGACGCCCAGCTCCATGGCCCATGAGGCCTACACCTTCTGGACCGGCGAGCGCTTCAACAAGGGCAAGCCCGTCGCCCAGCACCTCAAGCTGGATGTCTCCCACGACGCCCTGCAGCAGGGCCGGCTCTGCGAGGACCGGATCTGGCGCCAGATCGTCACCATCCTCGATGCCGAGGCGCGCGGCTGCGACCTATTCGACTTAGAGGAGCTGAAGCTCGAATACTCGGCCGAGGCCTTTCAGAACCTGTTGATGTGCCAGTTCGTCGACGACGGCGCGAGCATCTTCCCCCTGGCCATGCTGCAGCCCTGCATGGTGGACAGCTGGGTCGAGTGGGCCGAGGACTACAAGCCTTTCGCCGCCCGGCCGCTGGGTGATCGCCCGGTCTGGGTCGGCTATGACCCCGCCGAGAGCGGTGACACCGCCGGCCTGGTGGTGGTCGCGCCGCCGGCGGTACCGGGCGGCAAGTTTCGCGTGCTTGAGCGTCACCAGTTCCGCGGGATGGACTTCGCCGCCCAGGCCGAGGCAATCCGTCAGGTCTGCCAGCGCTACTGGGTGAGCTACATCGGGATCGACGTCACGGGCATGGGCAGCGGCGTGGCCCAGCTGGTGCGCCAGTTCTTCCCGGGGCTGACCACCTTCAGCTACTCGCCCGAGGTGAAGACCCGCCTGGTGCTCAAGGCCTACGACGTGATCAAGAACGGCCGGCTCGAATTCGACGCCGGCTGGACCGATGTCGCCCAGTCGCTCATGGCCATTCGCAAGACCACCACCGCCAGCGGCCGGCAATTCACCTACACCGCCGGCCGCAATGACACCACGGGCCACGCGGATCTCGCGTGGGCCCTCTTTCATGCCCTGCACAACGAGCCGCTGGAGGGCCAGACCGGCCGCAACACCGGCGTCATGGAGATCTACTGATGAGCGATTCCACCTGCCTGACCAGCCTGGCCGCCCACGCGCCTGGCGTCGAAGCCTTCACCTTCGGCGATCCGGCGCCAGTGCTCGATGGCCGCGAGGTCTTCGACTACCTGGAGTGCTGGTTCAACGGCCGCTACTACGACCCGCCGCTGTCCCTCGACGGCCTGGCCAAGGCCACTCGGGCAAGCGTCTATCTGGATTCGGGGCTCAAATTCAAGCGCAACCTTCTAGCCCGCACCTTCATTCCGCATCCGCTGCTGAGCCGCGCTGCCTTCGAGCAGTTGGCCCTGGACTACCTCTGGTGCGGCAACGCCTATCTGGAGCGCCGCCAGTCACGCTTGGGTACGCCGATCAGCCTGCAGCCGCCGCTAGCCAAGTACATGCGGCGAGGGGAGGAGGGCCGCTTCTTTCAGGTCAGGGGCTGGCAGGACGAACATGAGTTCGCCCAGGGCACCATCTGCCACCTGCGCGAGGCCGATATCAATCAGGAGATCTACGGCATGCCCGAGTGGCTGGCCGCGATGCAGTCGGCGCTGCTCAACGAGTCGGCCACGCTGTTCCGGCGCAAGTACTACAACAACGGCAGCCACGCCGGCTTCATCTTCTACATGACCGACGCCGCGCAGAAGGAGGAAGACATCAACTCCCTGCGCACCGCACTTCGCTCAGCCAAGGGCCCGGGCAACTTCCGCAACCTGTTCGTCTACGCGCCCAATGGCAAGAAAGATGGCATCCAGCTGATCCCCGTCAGCGAGGTGGCGGCTAAGGACGAATTCAACTCGATCAAAAGCATCACCCGCGACGACATGCTCGCCGGCCTTCGGATCCCGCCGCAGCTGATGGGGATCGTGCCGCAGAATGCCGGCGGCTTCGGCTCGATTAAGGAGGCGGCGGAGGTGTATGCGGCGAATGAGCTGGAGCCGCTGCAGGCGCGGCTGACTCAGGTCAACGACTGGCTGGGTGAGGAGGTGATCCGCTTCCGGCAGTATGAGTTGGTCAACACTACAAATTAAGCTCTACGCGAAGAGCTAGCCTAGCTCAATAGCGAATCTACTCGTTCTGATTTATCGATCAGAACCAGGCGTCTACCCAGTCTCCCGTTGCCGCGGCAGCAATCGCATCTGCGTCGCGTCGCGCCGTTCTAGCAGCTGCTTGCGGCTACGCAGCTGCAGAGCCAGGGCGTTATCACGTCCGGTCATTTCTACCGCCTGCGCCTGGCGCTCAAAATCTTGAAGGATGAGATCCCATCGCTCACAGATTGCCCGTTCGGCACCCGTGTCCTGCCGCTTGCGGTAAATAAGTGCGGCTCGCACGAAGACGAATGGGTCAGCGCAGCGACGCTGTCCTGCAGGTTGACTGAAATAGTCACGCTCGCGCTGAAGACAATTGTCCAGCAGTACCTGCAAGTTTCCGATACCGCTTAAGAAGAAGGACATATTTTATCCTCGGATGCCCCGTTAGGGGTCAGATGACTGCCGCTCTTAGCATCGCACCACCACCGAGGAGGCATGGACCACTGTATCTTTGCGGCACCGGATAAGCTTCCTTGCCAGCCAAGAGTGGAGCTGCAAAGGCCTGCGTTAATAAGATCCCCAGCGCATTCGTATCAACGGTTTAGGGGGTCGCCTGCACCGGCCTGGTCATCGACTTCACCCGGATCGACATCTTCATCGGCATCCGTTGTTCCTGGCATACCAGGCGTGTCGGGATTTGGCGGTTCAATAGGATCGGGCTCAACGGCCTGCACCGATAACTGCTCGAGTTGTTCCTTCCGCGACTGGTTAGCCAAATGAAGGCTGTTGATGGAGCTTTGCAGCACCGACAGTGGGGTCGTTGTGCGGGGGCTTGCGCCTGACGCGCCTATTCGGGCCCAGGTACGCATATCGATGATCATCCGACTACCTCTCAAGGAGACCAGAATGGCCTCACGCATGGGAGGTCGACCCACACCTTACGTTCAGTGGCCACTATCACCACCGGTCCGGTGAGTAGCTAGTGCTAGCGCACAAGGAAGAGGGCGAGTCGCGCCAGGCCCTCGGACGAGCTCACGAGGGTTCAATGAACCGCCGGCCCGGCTGAACTCCGCGAGACTGTACCTGGCGCGCGCCGTCGTCCCCCCGCCACGCCTGCGGGCTAAATGTGTCGCTTTTTCTGCGGCCCTGCACGACGCCCTGGTGCACGCCAGTACTGGGCTAGACGGAGGCTTTGGGTACGTGGAATTACCTGCGAATCCCTGCACCACTGGAGCTTTTTAAAGACGTGTAATGCATGGCCCTGTGCGGACGACCTGAACCAGGTGTGCAGCCACCCTCGTCATGTATGAGACGTCGAGCACTTCATGCTGATACGCGTCGTGGAAGGCCACCACTCTGTTGGGAGCCATGACCATGACTGTGACGATTGGAGCGGATGCTCCTTCAAGCACGTATACGGTTACTACCACCTCGTATGTGGATGGGAAAAAGCCTTCCACATAAGACGCAAGCCTCGCCCTGGCGTCGCTGTTCACCTTTACCGTCCTTATGCTTGGTAAGGGGGGAGTCTTGCGCGGCACCCTACGGTTCGGTCAAGCGTAGGCGTTGAAATATCACCTGCAGGACCGCGTGACTTGGCTCAAATCCTATATGGGGTGCTTCGGGGCGTTACTTCCGTTCCTTTGGGATAGGCCGGGCAAGGGAGCCCGCGTCATCACTGGGCTCGCGGCCAATTTCGTGGTCGTTACTCAGCCGTTACCTGTACCGTTACTTTTTCTTAAACCATTGATTTAGAGCGGTTTTCAGTTTTTCAAAAGTAACAGTGAAAATTGTTACTTAGGAACGGTGAAGTAACGAAAAAGTAACGGCAGCCGGATTGGCTGGAAGCCTTGTAGGACGGGCCTTAGCTCGGTGAAAGGCGTCCAGGTAACGGAAGTAACGCCATCCCCTTGCTCGAACATAAATCCGGGATCTCGCCCAATTTGCGCGCAAAAGGTCTCTCGCTCGCTTTGACGCTTTCGCACGTTCATAGACGCTCACACGCCCAAGCCCAGAGGTTGGCCGAGGCGAATAATAAACAGGCTGGATTCGCGGGTGAGAGAGAGGGAAAAGGCGAGGGAAGGAGAAGGCGTTGCTACAAATTTGCTACGAGCCGAAACGGGATACTCTGGAGGCAGCGCCAGGCGGGCGTTCCAGCTTCAGTCGGCCCGATCCATCATGGGCGCCACGGAAAAGCGGCGGGACGGCTCAGGGCGCGTGGTTGCTGGGTTTGAGGCGGTTTCGGCTAGCATTGGGAGACTTCGTTTGTAGCAATGTGCTGCACCTGTGGGCGTGTCTTCCTGGCTCAGTGCTAAATCTAAGCACTCGGAAAAAACGTCTAGCACTCGGCAGCAGAAGAAAGGATGACACGGCGAGAAAGGGATAAGGGCGTGAATGACTATGCCCAGATCAGGCGGCGCCGCGAGAGGCCCACAGTCTATCAAGATTTCCCGGTCTCCGAGCGGACCCTGACTGCTTAGGCTTGAGGGGGACGCATGCGGAGCATGGGATGCGGTGGGCTTAGCGCTGCAAGTCTGTACGCCGCCTTGGCGGTTCGTGGGATAGGCCGATGCCAGCAACGACCGCGCCCTCGATGACGGCTATCTCACTAGTGACACGCTAGTTGCCTGTCAGGACGGCGCCTAGCTGTAGTACGCCATCTTCAGCACATGAACATACCGGCCTTTCTTCCTGCACGGGCCTACATCAGTGAATCGTCCAGGGCTACCAGAGCGCAGGTCCGCTGTTATTGGGCGGCGAAAGCCAGAACTCCATCGCCTGATTTTAGCTAGCTGTTTCAAGATGTTGCCATCAGGGATTGCCTTTAGATTCCCGCGAAAACGTTATGATATAACGTGCGCCTTGATTGGCTTGGCCGATGCTCTGGCGTCAGCAGTGGGTATCGGCGTTTTCGCTTTGCTAAGGACTGTCATGCTTTTATCCCGCACCTTCCGTACAGCCCTGACGGCTTCGGCGCTGGCGACCCTGGTCGCTTTCGTGCCCACGCTTTCCAATGCCCAGGACCGCGTCTTCGACGTGGTCGGCCCCTTCGAGATTGGCGGGCTGGATCCGTCCATCTCGGGCTTTGTCTTCCAGCGCATGCAGATCACCGAAACGCTGCTGGAAGCCGACGCCAAAGGCAAGCCGCTTCCTGGACTGGCAGAGCGTTGGACGGAGTCGGCAGATGGCCTGACCTGGCGCCTGGCCATTCGGCAGGGCGTGAAATTCCATGACGGTAGCGATCTCACGGCCGATGCTGCGGCGGCCGCGCTGAACGCGGCACGGGGCAAGCCTGGAGTGCTCAAGCAGGCCGGCATGGAGTCGGTCACCGCGGCAGGCAATGAGGTGGTGATCCGCCTGGTGAAGCCCTTCAAACCGCTGCTGGCGCTGTTGGCTCATTCCTCCACCAATATCCTGGCACCAGCGGCCTATGACACCGAGGGCAAGGTGCAGAAGATCATCGGCACGGGACCGTACCAGCTGACGCTGCTGGAGCCGCCGCAGCGCCTGGCCGCGGAGTGCTTCACGGGTTACTGGGGCGCCAAGCCGGAAATCGCCCGGACGACCTACCTGGCCGCCGGCCGGGGCGAGACGCGTACCCTGATGGCAGAGAGTGGCGATGCGGAGCTGGTATTCCAGCTCGATCCGCCGAGCATCGCCCGGCTCAAGCGCTCGAGCAGCCTCAAGGTGCTGATCGAGCCGGTCCCGCGGGTGGTGCTGCTGACCCCCAACTCCGGCGCTGGCGCCACTGCGCCGGTCGAGGTCCGCCAGGCGCTCAGTCTGGCTATCCAGCGCGAGGGAGTCGCCGCCGCCGTATTGCGAGCGCCGGGTACCGGGGCGACCCAGCTGTTCGCCAAGAACGTGCCTGCCTGGCACGACCCCGAGCTGGCGCCACTCGCCTACGATCCGGGCGCTTCGCGCACGCTACTGGCCGGGCACGGGTGGGCACCTGGAGCCGATGGCATCCTGCAGAAGGACGGCAAGCCTCTCAAGCTCAAGCTGCTGACCTATTCCGATCGTCCTGAGCTGCCGTTGATCGCTACCGCGTTGCAGGCGCAGCTGCGGGAGGTTGGCGTGGATGTCGAGGTCGCGGTGCAGAACTCCAGCGCCATTCCGGCAGCCCACAATGACGGCTCACTGCAGCTGGCGCTCTATGGCCGCAACTTCGCCCTGGTGCCCGATCCTCTGGTCACCCTCTTAAATGATTTCAGCCACGGCGGCGCCGAATGGGGGCCGCTGGGTTGGAAGAATCCTGCCTTCGACCAGGCCTTGGCCGCGCTGCTGGCCAGCGATGATCCAGCCGAGCAACAGCGCCACCGCTATGCCGCCATTGCCCAGGTGCAAAAGGACCTGCCGGTGATTCCCGTGGCCTGGTACCGCCAGACCATGGCGGTCTCCAATGCCGTCGAAGGCGCCGCCATCGATCCCTTCGAGCGCACCTTCGGCCTGAGCAAGATGCGGTGGACCCAATGACCCGATTGCTCGCCTTTCGCCTGCTGCAGGCGGGCCTGGTCGCGCTGGTGGTCGGAGGCCTTACCTTCCTGTTCATGAATCTACTGCCGGGTGACGCCGCCTACCGCATCGCCGCCGGACGTTACGGCTACGACCTGGTGGATACCGCCGCCGCCGAGGCGGTGCGGGCCGAACTTAATCTCGATCAGCCGCTGCTCTGGCGCTTTTTTACCTGGATCGGCGATCTGCTGACCCTGGATCTCGGGCATTCGCTGGTGTCCGGTAAGCCGGTGATGGACGTCGTTGCCCATGAGCTAGGTAGCTCCATCCGCCTGGCCATTGGCGCCGTCTGCCTGTCGCTACTGATCGGGCCGCCGCTGGGCGTGGTGGCGGGTCTGCGTCCGGGCAGTGTGCTGGATCGCGGCCTGCTGGTGCTGACCACCGCCATCCGGGCGCTGCCGCAATTCGTTCTGGGCGTGATCTTCGTGCTGCTGTTCGCCATCTCCTGGAAGCTGTTTCCGGCGGCTGGGCACGGCACCTTCTGGCACAGCGTGTTGCCCACGTTGACCCTGGCACTGGGCCTGGCGGCCGTGTCTTCCCGGGTTGCCCGGGATGCCACCGTGGAGGTGGCGGCATCCGCCTACTACAGCTTTGGCCGACTCAAGGGGCTGAGAGGCGCCAGCGTGTTCCTGCGCCATGGCCTGCGCAACATCGGGGTGCCGGTGGTGACCTACCTCGGGGTACAGCTGGTGTATCTCATCGAGGGCGTGGTGGTGGTAGAGACGCTGTTCGCCTGGCCGGGCATTGGCCACGGCCTGGTCCATGCCATCGTCCAGCGCGACGTGCCCATGGTGCAGGGGACCGCCCTGGCGATGGGCCTGCTGTTCGTCATCCTCAATACCCTCGTCGATCTCGCCAACCACCTGATCGATCCGCGCGGGAGAAACGCATGAATCTGGACGCTACCGCCGCCCTGGCGGCGCCACCGGTAAAATCCTCCGCCCGCTGGCTGGGTCTGAGCCTGCTGGGAGCCCTGGTCGCCTTCGCGGTGCTGACCCCGCTGCTCTGGCAAGGCGACATCGCCCGCCAGGACTATATGGCGATCCTCGCGGCACCCAGCAGCGCCTATCCCTTCGGTACCGACCACCTGGGGCGCGACATGCTGGCCCGGTTGTCGGTGGCCATCCGCTTCTCCCTGGGGCTGGCCTTCATCAGTGTCTGTACCGCCGCCATCCCTGGTGTGCTGTTAGGGATCCTCGCCGCCTGGAAGGGCGGTCTGGTCGACAAGCTGCTGGGTGGGCTGGCCGAGCTGTTCCTGGCCTTGCCGGGGTTGCTGCTGGTACTGCTGATCGTCGCGGTATTTCCCGGGTCTTTCGTCGCGCTCTATAGCGCCGTGGCCCTGGTGCTGTGGGTGGAATACTTCCGCATGACCCGCGCCCTGTCGCGCACCGTGCTGGCCTCGCCGGCGGTGTTCGCCAGCCAGCTGCTGGGCTTCGGTCCCGTCTACATCGTACGCCGTCACCTCTGGCCACAGCTGGCACCGGTGCTGCTGACCATCGCAGCCTTCGGCGCCGCCTCGACCATCATGGCCATTGCCGCTCTGGGCTTCGTCAGTATCGGCGTGCGGCCACCCACGGCGGAGCTGGGGCTGATGATCACCGAGTTGCTGCCCTATTACGCGGAGGCGCCTTACGTCATCGCCCTGCCGATCATCGCGATCTTTCTGACCGTGCTGTCATTGATGCTCATCACTGGAGGACGCAAGCCATGACCTCGTCGCTCATGACCACGGCGCTTGAGATCCGCACGGCAGAGGCGCAGTTGGTGGCACCGCTGTCCATCAGCCTGGCACCGGGTCAGGTGCTGTCCATCATCGGGGAAACCGGCTCCGGCAAGAGTCTCTTCGCCCAGGGCGTCGTCGGCAATCTGCCGGCGGGGCTGCAGGCGCACGGGCAGGTCGGCTTGCCGGACGGCTTCAGCGAGGAGGGGCGTCAGTCCGGCCGCCGTCAGCATTGGGGCAGGGGGCTGGCCGTGCTGCCCCAGGAGCCCTGGCTGAGCCTGGACCCGACCATGAAGGCGCTGTCCCAGGTGACTGAGACCTATACCCAGGTGGTCGGGCTCAAGACTGCGGAGGCCCGCCAGAAGGCTACCGCGGATCTGGCGCGACTGGGCCTGACCGGCGCCGAGCGC
This sequence comes from Pseudomonas oryzihabitans, assembly GCF_001518815.1. Lineage (NCBI taxonomy): Bacteria > Pseudomonadati > Pseudomonadota > Gammaproteobacteria > Pseudomonadales > Pseudomonadaceae > Pseudomonas > Pseudomonas oryzihabitans. Next base: position 2,373,679 of record NZ_CP013987.1, on the reverse strand, counting down.
AAGTATCCCTTCCAGTTGTCCGGCGGCATGGCGCAACGCCTGGCCTTCGCCGCCACCCACGCCGGTGGCTCGCCGGTGCTGATCGCCGACGAGCCCACCAAGGGCCTGGATCGGGATCGTATCGACGAGGTCATCGACCTGCTCAAGGCCATGTTGGCCGATGGCGGCAGTCTGCTCATCATCACCCACGATCTTGAAGTGGCGCGCCGACTGGGCGGCGAGGTGATGATCATGCTCAAGGGGAGGGTGGTCGAGTCCGGTAGCGCTGAACAGGTCCTTGGTCAGCCGCAGCACGCCTATACCCGCCAGTTGCTGGCCGCCGATCCTGCGCATTGGCCCAGACGGGTGCCGCGACCGCTCACGGGCGACCCCGTGGTGGCGGTCGAGGGTCTGGCGGTCCAGCGCGGCGGTCGGCAGCTGTTCGAAGACCTCTCCTTCGCGGTCAGGCCAGGCGAGATTCTCGGAGTGACCGGACCATCCGGTTGTGGCAAGTCGACCCTGGGCGACCTCATCCTGGGGCTTGCCGCTCCCAGCGCGGGCGCGATCCGGCGTCAGCCGGGTCTGAGCCGCTTCGCCTTCCAGAAGCTGCACCAGGATCCGGTCGCCGCCTTTGCGCCTTCGGTGACCCTTCGCCAGCTGCTGGCGGATCTGGTTCAGCTGCACCGGCTGGACACCTCCAGAATCGGCCGACTGATGCAGCGCCTGCGCCTCGACGAAGGCTTGCTGGATCGACTGCCCGGCAACATCTCGGGTGGCGAGCTGCAGCGTTTTTCCCTGCTGCGCGTACTGCTGCTCGATCCGGTGCTGATCTTTGCCGACGAACCCAGCTCGCGGCTGGATCTCATCACCCAGAAGGAGATGATCGAGCTGCTGGCCGAGACTGCCGAAGCCTTCGGGACGGCCATACTGCTGGTCAGTCACGACGAAGACCTCGTGGACGCCGTGTCGGACCGGCGCCTGCATCTGGCCGGCGGCACGAGGACGCTGCAGGAGCCGGCAGCTGTAGCAGGACGGGGCAGCCGATTGGCTGAGTCCCTGACCTGACGTAACGGCCCGCGCTGGGGAGGGCGGGCCTCACCCACCGGACGTCGCCACCGCCGCGGAAGGAATCCGCTGCTTTCGCGCGCGCGCCTTTCACATAACTAGATCGCCAACAGTATCCCGAGGACTTCATGGAACTCTCGCTATATCGGAAAGGAACATCCCCTCGCGCTCACGGGCTGAAGGGGCGCAGTCTGGCCGCACCTCTCGCGCTCGGCGTGCTGGGTAGCTGCGTACTACTCCTGAATGGGCAGGACGCCAGGGCTGACGGCTTCTTGGACGACAGCAAGCTCACGCTGACCCTGCGCAACTATTACTTCGGCAGTGATCGCCGCAACGGGCGTGCTGACCAGAAGGACTGGACCCAGGGCTTCCTGTTGGACTACCAGTCCGGCTTCACCCAGGGCACCGTTGGCCTGGGTGTCGATGCCTTCGGCTATCTGGGCATGAAGCTCGATGCCGGTCCTGGGCGGCGGGGTACCGGCAACCTGCCAATCCATGCCGCCAACGAGCCGGCAGACGAATACTCCCGGGCCGGCGCGGCAGCCAAGCTGCGGCTGGGGCAGACGGTTGTTCGCTATGGCCAGCAACTGCCCACGGCGCCGGTGTTCGCCATCAGCACCAGCCGCCTGGTGCCCCAGAGTGCCACCGGCTGGAGCCTCTTGAGCACCGATATCCCCGACCTGACCCTGGAAGCCGGGCATTTCACCTCGGGTACTGATCAGGTCAGTACCAACAGGGACGGCGATCTTTGGGCGGGCTACGCCCGCCGCCGCGCCGATCACGTCGACTTCGCCGGTGGCAAGTACAAGCTGGCCGAGGGTGTCAGTCTGTCGCTCTATGCCGCCCAGCTCGATGACATCTGGAACCAGTATTACGGCAACTTCAATCTGGTACGGCCACTGTCGGCCACCCAATCCCTGACCTTCGACGGCAACCTCTATCGCACCCGGGATACCGGCGCCGCCAATGCTGGCCCTATCGACAATACGTCATACAGCCTGGCTGCCGCTTACAGCCACGGCCCCCAGACCTTCACCCTCGGCTGGCAGCGGATCGATGGCGATACACCGTTCGACTACATCGGCATGGGTGACAACGGCCGTACCGGCGGTGGTCTGTTCCTGGGCAACGCTTCGATGTTTTCCGACTTCAACGCACCCGGAGAGCGCTCCTGGCAGGCGCGCTACGACCTCAACTTCAAGACGCTGGGCGTGCCGGGTCTCAGTCTCATGACCCGCTATATCAAGGGTACCGACATCGATGGCAGCCACCTGCCCGTGGGTAGCGCCTACCGAGGGATGTACGGAGCCGATGACCAGGAGCGCGAGCTGAATCTGGAAGGACGCTATGTCGTGCAGGCCGGTTCGGCCAAGGGACTGTCCATCAGGGTGCGCCAGGCCTGGCACCGCGGCTCGCTCTCCACCGGTGGTTCGGTGGATCAGCTGCGGGTGATCGTCGACTATCCGTTGCGACTGCTCTGACGCTCGGCCGGTACTGCTGGCACGATTGTGGCGGTGGGTCTGGTGTGGATGTCCAAGCCAGGCCTGGCGCCAGCCGGTTGAGCGCGAGCAGGTGAGAGGGCGCTAAGCCCTACAGAAAAGAGCGCGCTCATGAGGTTCGCATCCGGTTACAGCCCTCGCATGCAGAGGTAGAGAACGAATCGGCGCTTGGCCTGCCTAAACAGTGTCCAATCAAACCGGAGTCCTACCATGAACGCAAAGAAAACCGCCGCCTTGATGTTTGCTGGTCTGATCGCCGTCAGTGGCGCTGCCTTCGCAGCCGAGAGCGCGGGTAACCCGCCGAAGGCCAACAGTGCTGGTATGGGTACCCCGGCTGGTCAGAAGACCGGTGAAGGCGCTGGCGCCGCCACCGGTGCTGGCAAGACCACCATCAACGAGCAAGGCCAGAAAAAACAGCAGTAAGGCCAAGGGGCTGCCGGTACGCTCGGCGGCCCTTACCTTTCGATAGTTTGAACTTTATCGGCCCTTTCTGTCGAAGGGAGCCGAACGTTTGCGTACAGGGGTTAGATGGTGAGTGGGGAAACTGGCAAGGTCGTCCTGGTGGTCGAGGATGAGCCGCAGATTTTGATGATCCTTGCGGACTATCTTTCCGAACTGGGTTACACCGTCTTGCAGGCCCCGTCTTCGCTCGAAGCCTTCCGCATCCTCGCGGGCAGGCCACATCTCGATCTCCTCATCACCGATTTTCGTCTGCCCGATGACGTTTCCGGCGTAATGATCGCCGAGCCGGCACTCAAGCTGCGCCCCGATCTCAAGGTCCTGTTCATTAGCGGCTATCCTGCCGAAATCATCGATACCGGCTCCCCGCTACTGGGCAAGGTTCCTCTGCTGACCAAGCCGTTCTCCCTCGAACGTCTGCACCTGCAGGTGCAGAAGCTGCTCGGCGCCTGATCGACACCCGCCGCACAGATCGTTTTCCCGCCAGGACAGTCTATTGATCAGGCGCGACCAGTCCGGTCGCCTCAGGTTGGGAGACATTGGCGTCCATGGCTATCAAGCATTTCACTCATCACGAAGCGATCTCGTCTGCCGTTCCGGCTGAGCAGGGATTCGAAGCGGTCATCGCCGTCAAGGCGCGGCGGGAGGATGCGCATCCGACCTTTCACAAGGTCGCGACCGAGCGGCATTTCGACCTGGCCTCCGAAGCGGAGGAAGCCGCCGATGCGGCCCTCAATCGCGTGACGGAAATCGGTGAGAACGATGAACTTCTCTGGGACGAGCAGGCCGTCTGATGAAGCGAGACCAGGAGCGTGACGAAGAACCTCGACAGAGCGGGGAGTCCACTCCGGAAGATCCGGAGCTGAGTCGCGAAGAAGAGGAGGATGTCGACGAAAACCAGTTGCCACGTGCCGTGGTGCTGCACGAGATCATTCGTACCCAGGGTGATCACGAGCTGGAACGGACCCTCGCTGCGCTGTTCTGGTCGGCGCTGGCCGCGGGTTTGACCATGGGCCTGTCGCTGATGGCCATGGGCTTGCTCAATGCGAATCTGCCCGAGGGGGGCTACACCAAGATCATCGCCAGCTTCGGCTATTCGGCAGGCTTTCTGGCGGTGATCCTCGCGCGCCAGCAGCTGTTCACCGAGAATACCCTCACGGCGGTGTTACCCGTGATGAGCGAGCCCACGTTACACAACTTCGGCCGACTGGCGCGGCTGTGGAGCGTAGTGCTGGTCGGTAACCTGCTGGGTACCATCCTGGTGGCCTACGTGGTCCTGCACCTGCCACTGTTCGACGCCAAGACCGATGCGAAATTTCTGCAGATCGGCACCCATGTGATGGAGAACGATGTCTCGGCAATGTTCGCCAAGGGCATAGTCTCGGGCTGGATGATCGCCACCATGGTCTGGATGCTGCCGGCAGCGGAGAACGCCAGGATCTGGATCATTGTGCTCATCACCTATCTGATGGCACTGGGCGACTTCACCCATATCGTGGTGGGCAGTGTGGAGGTGGCGTATCTGGTGTTCGCCGGAGAGGCGAGCTGGGGGGACTTCTGGCTGACCTTCGCCGGGCCGACCTTGGCAGGCAATATCGTCGGGGGCAGCCTGATCTTCGCGCTGATCAGCCACGCTCAGGTACGCAGCGAAACCTGAAAGCAGAAGGGCCGGCAAATAGCCGGCCCTTCGCGCTGATCAGGCAGCTGCCACGATCACTCGTCGTCGTTGAGCTGGCCCATGGCGGTGGTGTTGAAGCCGCCGTCGACGTAGAGGATTTCGCCACTGATGCCCGAGGCCAGATCCGAGCACAGGAAGGCGCCGGCATTACCCACTTCATCGATGGTCACGTTGCGACGAAGGGGGGTCTGGCGCTCGTTGGCAGCCAGCATCTTGCGGAAGCTCTTGATGCCCGAGGCCGCCAGGGTACGGATGGGGCCGGCGGACACGGCGTTGACGCGAGTACCCTCCGGGCCCAGGCTGCCGGCCAGGTAGCGTACACCGGCTTCCAGACTAGCCTTGGCCATGCCCATGACGTTGTAGTTGGGCATGGTGCGCTCGGCACCCAGGTAGGACAGGGTCAGCAGGCTGCCGTTGCGGCCACGCATCATCTCGCGACCGGCCTTGGCCAGGGCGACGAAGCTGTAGGCGCTGATGTCGTGGGCAATCTTGAAGCCGTCACGGGTGGTCACAGCGGTGAAGTCGCCATCCAGTTGATCGCCAGGAGCGAAGCCGACGGAATGGACGATACAGTCCAGGCCATCCCACTTCTTCGCCAGTGCGGCGAACACGGCTTCGATCTGGGCGTCGTCAGCGACGTCGCACGGGAAGCACAGCTCGGGGTTCGAGCCCCAGCCTGCGGCGAATTCTTCGACGCGACCCTTGAGCTTCTCGTTCTGGTAGGTGAAGGCCAGCTCGGCGCCCTCGCGGTGCATGGCCGCGGCGATGCCGGAGGCAATGGACAGCTTGCTGGCGACGCCGACGATGAGAACGCGCTTACCGGCGAGAAATCCCATGGTTTTTTCCTCTTCTGTGTTGAATCCCAGGCAGCAGCCAGAGGGCTGAGGTCCGGGTTGGGCAGGGCTCTGCGCAGGTCAGAGCGAGATCTGGTCCGGGCACCTGGAGGTACCCGACACGGGTGGGGCGGTAAGGTAGCAGGTCGATACCCGCGACAAAAGCGCTGGATGACCGCTGCGGTGCGGGGTCGCGGCTCAGTTGAGGAACAGCGTCAGTGTCTGACCAGGCGTCAGGGCCGACGCGATGCGCGGATTCCAATCCTGCAGGGCCTGCACGCCGATGTTGTAGCGCTTGGCGATCTGGTACAGCGAATCACCGGCCTTGACCCGGTAGTAGGTCGGGGCAGCCTTGGCGGTCTTGGTCGTCTTGGCTGCCGCCTTGGCGGTCTTGACGGTATAGGACGCCGGCATCGCCACGGCCGTGGCAGTGCTGCTGCCAGTGCCATGCAGCTTCAAGGTTTCACCGACCTTGAGACCACGCTTGCCCAGGTCGTTCCAGCGCTTGAGATCGCCCAGTTCCACCTCGTTGGCGCGGGCGATGGACCAGAGGCTGTCGCCGGTCCGCACCTTGTAGGTCCGTACCACGGGCTCTTCGGCCACGGCGATGGTTTCGAGAGGGGTGGTGGTCTTGCCGGTCTCGCGACGCGGAATCATCAATTCCCGGCCAGCGGACAGGCGGCTGCTGCTACTGAGTTTGTTGAGTGCTACGAGTTGCTCGACGCTCACGCGATTGCGCTTGGCGATGCTGCGCACGGTATCGCCCTTACGTATCCGGTATTCCTGCCAGCGCACCACGGCTTCGGGGGCGATATTGGGCAGGGTCGCGACCAGACGCTTGGCCTTTTCCGCCGGCACCAGCAGATGCTTGGGGCCGTCCATGGTCACGCGCTGGGTGTAGGCGGGATTGAGGCGATAGAGTTCGTTGGCATCCAGGTCGGCCAGCTCTGCGACCCGCGCCAGGTCCAGGTGCTGCTTGATGTCCACCACCTCGAAGTAGGGCTCGTCCGGAATGGATTCCAGGGCCAGGCCATAGGCGTCCGGATTGCGTACGATCTGGGAAACGGCGAGCAGCTTGGGCACGTAATCCTGGGTTTCTGCCGGTAGTGAGGACAGATTCCAGTAATCGGTGGGTAGGCCGAGCGACTGGTTGCGCTCGATGGCGCGGCTCACCGTTCCCTCGCCAGCATTGTAGGCGGCCAGGGCCAGCAGCCAGTCGCCACCGAACATGTCGTGCAGCTTGGTCAGATAGTCCAGCGCGGCATTGGTGGAGGCGGTGATGTCGCGGCGACCGTCGTAGAAGCGGGTCTGGCGCAGGTTGAAGTACTTGCCCGTGGTCGGGATGAATTGCCAGAGACCGGAGGCAGCGCTACGCGAGAGGGCATTGGGATTGAAGGAGCTTTCCACCACCGGGAGCAGGGCCAGTTCCAGCGGCATGTTGCGCTCTTTGAGGCGCTCGACGATGTAGTGCAGATAGGGGGCGCCGCGGCTGCAGGATTGGGCGAGCGCCGCCTCGTGGCTCGCGTACCAGAGTCGCTGGCGTTCGATGCGTGGGTTGGTCCCGTTGTCGCCCGCGCCCTGTAGTTGATAGCCGTCCCTCACTCTGTCCCAGATATCGCCGCTGGTGGCCGCCGCCGCCGGGGCTTTGCGCAACCACTCGGGAGGCCGCTGCATCTTGTTGGGCGTCATTTCCAGATCGGCCTGGTAGGGCTGATCCGCCGACTGCGGGGTGCTCTGGCAACCTGCGAGGAAGACAGCAAGGCATAGCGCCGAGACTTTGAAAGAGGTGGCCAGCACGTCTATTTCGCGGGTTTTCGGCGTCGCTGGCGGCATTGGTCTGGGCTTTCCGGGAACTGGAGGATGGGCGATTCTAGGAACCGCATCCCGGGGGGTCAAGGAACAACCCGTCAGCCTGTGACCTGTACGACGACCGAAGACCCGCTGTTCCAGCGCTGCCAGAGGGGCCGATCAATGAGTGTCAGAACGTGTCCTTCCAGGCTCTCAGGGCCGCGAAAAAGGTATCCTCCGAGGCATCCGCGGCCACCTCGCGCTGCTCTTGCAAACGTTGCCGAACGCTGCGCTCGGTCGTCCGTAGGAAGGGATTGATGTGGCGTTCGCGACCTAGTGTAGAGGGTAGGGTGGGGCGTTGGGCGTCACGTAGCCGCTCGGTCTCGGCCAGGGCTTCCTGGACGGCGGGGCTATCCGGTTCCACGGCCTGGGCGAAGCGCAGGTTGCTCAGGGTGTATTCGTGGCCGCAGTAGATCTCGGTGGCGTCCGGCAGGCTGGCCAGTCGGCGTAGGGAGGCCAGCATCTGGCTAGGCGTTCCCTCGAAGAGGCGACCGCAGCCTGCGGAAAAGAGGGTGTCGCCGCTGAACAGCAGCGGTCGCTCGCCGGCGAGATAAAAGGCGATATGGCCGGCGGTATGGCCAGGGACTCGCAGGACTTCGAAGGTAGCGCCCAGGACTTCCAGACGATCGTTGTCCGCCAGCGGCAGGTCGACCTCGGCGATACGCTCGTCGGCTGGCGCCGCCACTCGGGCACCGCTGCGCTGCTTGAGTGCGGCGATACCGCCGGTGTGGTCGTTGTGGTGATGGGTGATGAGGATGTCGGTCAGCCGCCAGTCAGGGTGGTCATCGAGCCAGGTCAGCACCGGTGCGGCGTCGCCGGGATCGACCACGACCGCCTGTCTCTTCTCGGTGTCGGTGATCAGCCAGATGTAGTTGTCGTTGAAAGCGCGCAGCGGAAGGATGTCGAACATGAGGTTACTCTCTGATCGCTAGGGTAGCAGTCGGTAGCACGGTAACAGCAGAGGCTTCAGTATCAGAGGACCAGACGATGCACGATGAATTCTCCGCCCAGGTCGATCCGCGCTGGTTGAAACTGATGAGCTCGGCCCGGGAGTGGCTGTCGGGGCCCCTGGGGCAGTTGCTGCTCGAACAGGAGCGGCTGCTGATCGATGAAGAGCTCAAGCGGCATTTCGGCAGCTACCTGGTCCACTATGGCCCTCATCCCGAGTCGCCCGCCAACTGTGGCCAACTCCGGCATCGTGTTCGTATCGGTCCGCCGCTCGGCGATGTCGATATCGTTTGCGAGGAGGGGGCCTGGCCACTGGGCGAACACGCGGCGGATGTCGTGCTGCTGCAGCATGGTCTGGATTTCTCCCTGGCCCCCCATCGACTGCTACGTGAGGCGGCGCTCAGTGTCAGGCCAGGCGGGCATCTGGTGGTGGTCGGGATCAATCCCTGGAGTCTATGGGGGGTGCGTCATTACCTGGCCCGCGATGCGCTGCGCAAGGCGCGCTGTTTCGGTGCTCATCGGGTCGCGGACTGGCTGTCGGTGCTGGGGTTCGCGCTGGAGAAACGGCGCTTCGGGTGTTATCGTCCGCCGCTTTCATCCCCCAAGTGGCAACAGCGTCTGGCCTGGATGGAGCAAGGCGAAGCCGAACCCAACCGCGAACAGGCGGCGGGTGCGGGCTTCTATCTGCTATCGGCGCGCAAGCTGATGTTTGGCATGCGCCCCGCACCCCAGGTGCGCAGGGAACCGCGCGGCAAGCTGCTGCCCATGCCGGTGGCCAAGATCAGCCGGCGCGAATCGAGTGAATCCAATGAGTGACGACATCGTCGAGGTCTTTACCGACGGCGCCTGCAAGGGTAATCCCGGGCCGGGTGGCTGGGGTGCCTTGCTGAAATTCAAGGGTGCGGAGCGCGAGCTCTGGGGCGGAGAAGCCAACACCACCAACAATCGCATGGAATTGATGGCGGCCATCCAGGCCCTGGCAGCGCTCAAGCGCCCCTGCCAGATCCGCCTGACCACTGATTCCGAGTATGTAATGAAGGGCATCACCCAGTGGCTGGTTAACTGGAAGAAGCGCGGCTGGCAGACCGCTGCGAAGCAGCCGGTGAAAAATGCCGAGTTGTGGCAAGCCCTGGATGCCCAGGTCCAGCGCCACCAGATCGAGTGGCGCTGGGTGCGCGGCCATACCGGTCACCCGGAGAACGAGCGGGCCGACCAGTTGGCCAATCGAGGCGTGGACGAAGTCAGACAGGCCAGGCAGGCCGCCAAGGTCTAGCAGGGCGAGAGGTAGCGATGAGATACGTAGTGCTGGATACCGAAACCACCGGCATGCCGGTGACCGATGGGCATAGGGTCATCGAGATCGGGGGGGTGGAAGTCATTGGCCGGCGTCTGACCGGGCGGCATTTCCATGTCTATCTCAATCCGGATCGGCAGATCGACGAGGGTGCCATCGCGGTCCACGGCATCACCGACGAGTTCGTCGCCGACAAGCCACGCTTCGCCGAGATCGCCGACAGCTTCTTCGAATTCATCGAAGGCGCGGAACTGGTCATCCATAACGCGCCCTTCGACGTGGGCTTCATCAATATGGAGTTCGCGCGCCTGGGTGTTCACTCCGAGCGGGCCGATATCACCCAGCATTGCTCGGTCCTCGATACCCTGGTCATGGCGCGCGGTCGCCATCCCGGTCAGCGCAACAGCCTGGACGCCCTCTGCAAGCGCTATGGCGTAGACAATTCCAACCGCGAACTGCACGGCGCACTGCTCGACGCCGAGATTCTCGCCGACGTCTACCTGGCCATGACCGGTGGCCAGACCAGCCTGTCGTTGGCCGCGCATGGGCAGGAGGGCAATGGTGATGGCAACTACGTCATGCCGATCAAGCGCCTACCAGCCGATCGCCAGCGGACCCGGGTCATCAGCGCCACCGCGGAGGATCTCGATGCCCATGCCGCCCGTATGGCAGCGATCGAAAAGAGCTGCGGCAGGGTACCACTCTGGCTATCCACGCCTGGCGCTGAGTGATGGCTCCTCTGCACGGCTAACCGCCTGGCCTATCATTGGTCAGGCGTTAGCGTTCGTCTGAATAAGCTGAAAGCCTTCACAATTTTCAGCTACCGTTCAACAAAGATGCTGCAGGCTAAGCAATTGAGCCCGCATGAAGCATCATATTTCGAGTCTCACGGAACTTTCTTCGTTCCTTTGATTCCTAAGACGATTCGGAATAATCGCTTCGCTGTTGTGGATTTACAGGTCTGGTGTTTCGGAGCAGTGATCCCGGCAACCATGCATGGGATGATTAGCGTGGCTCGGTCAGGAAGACACGGGCACCTAGGCTTCATCGGAAACAGCAAATCTTTCTTCCCGTTTTAGAGTGGCGTTTGCGAGGTTGTATTGGCGCAGGAGGCGTAAGGCACCATGGTGACCGGAGCGAGAGCTTTGAGCTTGGTCCGCGAACAGTTGTTCGCGACCATCGAGGAAGCTGAGTCCCATCTTGAACGTTTCATTGTCGAGCGGCACTGCAGCAGTCTGTTGCAGCGCGCGGTCGAGAGTATCGGCCAGATTCGAGGCGCCTTGACGCTCATCGAACTGGCGGGTGCCCAACTGCTCGCCCACGAAACGCTGCAGATTGCCAATGACATCCCCGCCGGCGCTGGTCCCGAACACGACGAACACCTGATGTCGATTTGTCGGGGCCTGCATGTACTGCGCCGGTACCTGGAACAGTTGCGCAGCGGCCAGGACGAGATGCCCGAACTGCTGCTGCCCGCGATCAACGCCCTGCGCCTTGCCGGGGGCGAGCCCGAGCTTTCGGAAAGCTATTTTTTCAGCGTTCGTCTCGATCAGCGTCCGCTGATCAGCGAGACCACCCGACTCGGCATGCGTGAACGCCAGGCCCAGGCTCGCCGGATGCGGCAGATGTACCAGATCGGCCTGCTGGGATTCCTGCGTGACGTCAATGCCGTGGCCAGTCTCAGACTCATGGCGCGCGCCCTGGAACGATCCGCTGCACTGCTGCACGATCATGTTGGCGGCTATCTGCCCTGGGTCGCGGCCGCCACGGTCGAGGGGTTCGCCCAAGGCCGCCTGACCGCCACCCGCGAACGCAAGCAGCTATTCGCCCGTGTCGACCGCGAGTTGCGCCAGATGCTGGGCAATGATCTGCATGAGCCTGCGCGCAGCACCCTCAAGGAACTTCTCTACCTGCTGGCGCTGGCAGGGGCCGATAGCGCCCACCAGCAGGAAGTCATGAATGCCTACAGCATAGAGCGTCTCGGTTTCACCGATAGCCAGCTTGAAGCCGGCAAGAAGCGTCTGGCCGGTCCCGGTCATGCAGTCATGCATTCGCTGTCCGCAGCCATTCGCGAAGAGCTGGAGACGGTCAAGGACCTGATCGATCTCATCGAGAGCGAGGTGCGCAACGCCGCCGTGCAGCATCGTGCGCCGCTGTCCGACAATGTCTCCCGGCTGTATGTCCAGGTCGGCCTACTTGGCAAGACGCTGGAGATGGTTGGCCAGGAGAATGCCGGGCAGGTGTTGCAGCAGTGCCTGCCGAGCATCTCCCAGCTCCGGGAAAAGACCTTCGTACTCGAAGATCTCAGCCCCCTGGCCGACGCCTTGCTGCTCGTGGAAAGCCTGGTGGCTCATCCCGAAGGGCAGGGTTCCCTGATCGACGTTCCCCTGGAAGCCGACGATGTCCAGGTCAGTGTCGCCCACTATCAGCTCGGCGAAGCCCAGGCGTTGCTGCACCGTGAAGCCTACAAGGGCCTGACAGATGCCAAGCGCGCGATCGGCGCCTTCCTCGACTCCCGTGGCGATGCTCTGCACCTGGCCACGGTCCCCGCGCTGCTCGATACCGTACGGGGGGCGTTGTTCTTCCTGGGCAATCCACGTGCCGCTGAACTGGTACGGGCCTGTACCGGCTATATCCAGCGCTGCCTGATCGAAGGCGGCCAGGCCTGTGAGCCGGCCACCCTGGAAGTATTGGCCGACGCTCTCAGCAGCATCGAGTTCTTTGTCGAGAGTGGCGGTACCGAGGGCCAGGACGGTACGCCGGAAATCCTCGACATCGCGGCACAGAGCATTCGCGCCCTGGGTTGGACCTCGGCTGCCGCATGATGGCCTGGCAGTCTGGTTGGTTTCAGACCACCCAACCCGCGACCGGCTGGCTGGTCGTCCATAGCGGTCAGTCCTTTCTCTCCCGGAGTACGGACGTGCTCTTCGCCCCGGACGATCCGCACGTCCAGGGCCTTGCTGGTGATCGTCATGGCTTGGGGCTCTGGCAGGATCAGCCCGTCACCTTGCTCGAACTGGATTCGCCACCGGACATCGAGGGCTGTGCCTGGCAGCCCCTTCGGCCCCTGATGCTGCAATCGCCCCATGCGCTGTTCAAGCTCCTGGGCTATGCCAATCAGATCGGTACCTGGGCACGCCAGCACCGCTTTTGCGGTCAGTGCGGCACAGGCACCTTCGCGCTGGATGGGCAGCGTGGCCTGAAATGCCCGAATTGCCAGCTGACCCAGTATCCGCGGTTATCCCCGAGCATGATCGCCCTGATCACCCGGGGTGACGAGGTCCTGCTGGCACGATCGCCGCGCTTCGCGCCAGGGGTCTTCAGTACCCTGGCGGGTTTCGTCGAGCCGGGCGAGTCGGCGGAAGCCTGCGTGCACCGGGAGATCATGGAAGAAGTGGGTGTCACGGTAGGCAACCTGCGCTACCAAGGTAGTCAGAACTGGCCCTATCCGCACTCGCTGATGCTGGGGTACCACGTCGATTACCTGGATGGCGATATCCGTTGCCAGCCGGAAGAGATCGAAGATGCCCGCTGGTTCCACCTGAACGAGCTGCCGACGCTACCGCCGCCGTTCTCCATCTCCCGCTATCTGATCGATCTCTATCGGGTCGAACGCCTAGGCGGGACCAAACCAGTGCTGCCAGATTAGCTTGACGGTCAGCGCCAGCACCACGCAGATGAATACCGGGCGAATGAACTTGGCACCCCCGGCGATGGCGCTGCGTGCGCCCAGATAGGCACCCAGGGTCAGCGACAACCCCATGGTCAGCCCCAGTACCCAGATAACCTGACCGAGGGCGATGAACATCACCAGCGCCACGCCGTTGCTGACGAAATTCATGGTGCGTGCCACGCCGCTGGCCTTGAGTAGATCCAGGGGATACAGCAACAGGCTGCTGACGGTCCAGAAGGCGCCGGTCCCGGGACCGAACATGCCATCGTATGCCCGAGCGTCAGGCCCTGGGGCCACTGCCGCCGTTGCGGCACGGGCGCATCGCTCAGCACTGGCGCCTTGGGCGTGCCGCCAAACAGCAGATAGAGCGCGCAGCTGAAAACCACCACCGGCAGCAGCTGATTGAGGAATTCCGCGGACAAATGGTGGGCCACCAACGCTCCGATGCCCGCGCCCACTGCGGTTGCCACCAGCGCATGTCGCCACTGGCGGGGCTGGAACAGCTTGCGGCGATAGAAGGTATAGGCGGCGGTGGCGCTGCCAAAGGTGGAGCTGAGCTTGTTGGTGCCGATGGCCAGATGGGGCGGGATGCCTGCCATCAGCAGCGCAGGAACCGTAAGCAAACCTCCACCGCCGGCGATGGCATCGATGTAACCAGCCAGGAAGGCGACCCCGGCAAGCAGCGTCAGGGTCATGGGGTCCAGGGCGAATTCGAACATGGGAGCGGGCGCCAGGTGGAACGGGGGCGCCATCATGCATCAGACGGGCGCCGCTCACCACCTGTCTGCCCGCTCGATCAATCCAAGTCCGGAAAGGGCAGGCCGACGTAGTTCTCCGCGAGGGTAGTGCGACCGGCTCTGGAGTCCAGCAGCGCACGCACCTCGGCATCCTGCACCCGCTGGGTGAAGGCATCGGTATCGGGAAAGCGATGCAGCGCCGTGGTCATCCACCAGGAAAAACGGACCGCGGCCCAGACGCGCTTGAGACAAAGTTCGGAGTAGCGCTCGAGACAGCTGGCGTCGCCGTGGTGATAGGCCCGCTCCAGCAGCAGATGCAGATTGCGCACATCGCCCAGGGCCAGATTGAGTCCCTTGGCGCCGGTGGGCGGCACGATATGAGCCGCGTCGCCGACCAGGAACAGCCGGCCATACTGCATCGGTTCGACCACGTAGCTGCGGAGCGGGGCGATGCTCTTTTCCAGGGAGGGTCCGGTCACCAGTTGGGCGGCCGTCTCGGCGGGAAGCCGTGCCTTGAGTTCCGTCCAGAAGCGCTCGTCCGACCAGTTCTCCACCGAATCGCTGGCATCCACCTGCAGATAATAGCGACTGCGCGTTGCGGATCTCATGCTGCAGAGGGCAAAGCCGCGGGGATGATTGACGTAGATGAGTTCCTCGCTGGCCGGCGGGGTATCGCTCAGCAGCCCCAGCCAGCCGAAGGGGTAGACCCGCTCGTACTCGGTGAGGACACCTTCTGGAATGGTGCGGCGCGAGACGCCGTGGAAGCCGTCGCAGCCGGCGATGTAGTCGCAGTCGATCCTCAGGGCGTCGCCCGCGACCTGGCAGGTGACAGAGGGCCGTTGACCCTTGACCTCGTGGAGTTGAACCTCGCTGGCCTGGTAGAGGGTAGGAGCGCCGCTGGCCACCCGGGCGGCCATCAGGTCACGGGTCACCTCCGTCTGGCCATAGACGGTGACGCAGCGGCCGCCGAGCAGATCATTGAGGTCCAGTCGCTCGCGCTGGCCATGGATGGCGAATTCCACCCCTTCATGCACCTGGCCCTCCTGTTCCAGCCGTTCGCTGACACCTGCCTGGCGCAGCAGATCGACCGTACCCTGCTCGAGTACCCCAGCGCGAATGCGGCTGAGGACATGATCCGCGGTCTGGCGCTCGACGATGACGTTATCGATCCCGGAGCGGGTGAGCAGCTGGCCCAGCAGCAGGCCCGATGGGCCAGCGCCGATGATGACGACTTGGGTATGCATGAAGCAGGTCCTCTTATCTGGCGTAATCGCCGTCTTCTTGTATGGCTCCGGTATTTTTGAACGATTTTTTCGGGTATCGACAGGCGCTTTGCGCTGACTTTCTGGTACTTTCCAATGATTCGTGCGGCTATCGCCCAGGGGCTGACGGTGAACGACGCCTATCCACCCATTTTCAAGCTGTACGGCGAGGCTCAGGCCTGGCCGGCACCGGATCTGCTGCACTGCGAGACGATCGAGAGTCGCAGTCGGCTGCATGGCTGGTGCATCGAGAGCCATAGGCACGCGGATCTGGCCCAGTTGCTCTATGTACGCCGGGGCAGGGTGCGATTGCAGCTGGAGGATTGGCACGGCGAGCTGTCCGGGCCCTTGCTGGTGGTGCTACCCCTGCTGTGCGTGCACGCCTTCGCCTTCGATCCAGCGGTCGAAGGCTTCGTGATCACCTTGCCGGTCCCGCAGCTGGAGCGCCTGAAGCAACGCTGCCAGAGAGCCGGACAGGGCCTGTTCTTCAAGGCAGAGCGCCTGGTGCTGGCCAATGACGACGCCCTGTGGATCGACCAGCTCGTCAGTCAGCTCGTCGCGGAATACGAAGGGCGCCGGCCGGGACGCGAAGTGCTGCTCGAAGCCCTGCTCGATAGCCTGGCGATCTGGCTCATTCGGCAACATCGACATGAGCAGGAGGTAGCCTTGCCACGTCGCGCCGAACAGCACCTGGGTCGCTTCCTGGCGCTGGTGGAGCAGCATTATCGCGAGCAGTGGAGTCTCGGCCGCTATGCGGCGGCGCTCGGTATCTCAGGCGTGCATCTGAACAGTCTGTGCCGGCAGCTGGCGGGTGCCTCGGCCCTGGCCATCGTGCACCAGCGCCTGTTGCTGGAAGCGCGGCGCAGGCTGACCTATACCCAGGCATCGGTAGCGGAGGTAGCTGATCTGCTCGGCTTTGCCGACCCGGCCTATTTCTCGCGCTTCTTTCGCCGCGGCACCGGGCAGAGTCCGCTCAGCTATCGACGTCTTGCGGGCGAGGAATTGCGGCGCTGAGGCCGTCGCTGTCCGCGGCCAGGGTTTCGCCGACGCGAAGCGCCAGGGCATCCAGGTTGAAGGGCTTGGTGATCAGGGTCATGCCCGGGTCGAGATAGCCTTCCAGATGGGCACCCTCGGCATACCCGGTGGCGAAGAGCACCCTGAGTCCGGGGCGGCGCTGGCGTGCGATCTCGGCCAACTGGCGCCCGTTCATGCCGGGCAGGCCGACATCGGAGAGCAAGAGGTCGATCGGCCGCTGGCTTTCCAGCAGGGGCAGGGCGGCGCGGGCATCCTCGGCCTGCAGGGTGGCGTAGCCCAGTTCCCGTAGCAGATCCACGACCATCTGCCGCACGACGGGCTCGTCTTCCACCACCAGAACGGTCTTGCCAGCACCGCTGGGGGTAGGGGCAGGGATGGCCGCCTGGGGTGGCTCGACGTCGGCACCCAGGTAGCGGGGCAGATACAGGCCTACGATCGTGCCCTTGCCGGGTACGGAATCAAGACGGACGTGCCCTTTGGACTGCTTGGCATAGCCGTAGATCATGGACAGGCCCAGACCGGTGCCCTGGCCGATGGGTTTGGTGGTGAAGAAGGGATCGAAGGCGCGCGCCACGACCTCGGGCGGCATCCCGGTGCCGTCGTCGGTGACCAGCAGTGCCACGTAGTC
This sequence comes from Pseudomonas oryzihabitans, assembly GCF_001518815.1. Lineage (NCBI taxonomy): Bacteria > Pseudomonadati > Pseudomonadota > Gammaproteobacteria > Pseudomonadales > Pseudomonadaceae > Pseudomonas > Pseudomonas oryzihabitans. The sequence continues at coordinate 2,356,741 of NZ_CP013987.1, read as the reverse complement.
GCCGGCGCTCACCGCATCCAGGCCATTGCCACTCTCGGCAAGGTAGACATTGCGCGTTTCGATGCGGATGGTCCCGCCGTGGGGCAGGGCATCGCGGGCGTTGATGACCAGGTTGAGCAGGGCGCTCTCCAGCTGGTGCCCGTCCGTCAACGCCTGCCAGAGATCCTCGTTCAGATCGAGCACCAGCACGATGTCACCGCGCAGACTGCGCAGCAGCAACTCCTCCATGGACCTGACGCTATCGTTCACGTGAATGGGCTGCAGATCGAGCGCCTGGCGCCGGGAGAAGGCGAGCAGCCGCTGGGTGAGAGCTGCCGCGCGCTGGGCGGAGCTCAACGCCGAGTGCAGGTATTGATCGAACTTGTCCTGGCGCCCGGCCTTGTGGTGGCGCTGCAGCATGTCGATGCTCCCCATGATGCCGGTCAACAGGTTGTTGAAGTCATGGGCGATACCGCCGGTGAGCTGACCGACCGCTTCCATCTTCTGCGCCTGGCGCAGCTGCTCCTGCAGTTCCTGCTGCTCGGTGACATCCCGGCCCACGGCATAGATGAGGTCATCCTCGGCTGTGGCCGTCCAGTCGAGCACCCGGTAACTGCCGTCGCGCCCTCGCAGCCGTGCCCTCAGGCTCGCGGAGCCCTGCTGGCGCCCCAGGCAGCTCAGGGTATCGAACACCTGGCGCTGATCGTCGGGGTGAATCAATTCGGCCAACTGAACGCTGGCCAGGTCCGTCTCGCGTCGTCCCAATAGGCGAGTGGCCGCGCTGTTGACGGTCTTCACCTCGCCGTCGGCCCGACAGATCACCATGAGATCGTGGCTGATGCGCCACATCCGGTCACGCTCGCGGGTCCGCAGTTCGATCTGGTGTTCGAGCTCCTTGCGCGAGCGGGTCAGGACCTCCCGCGCATCGACGATGCTCTGGATATCGGTGCAGGTGCCGAACCACTGCTCGATGCGGCCCTTGGCGTCACGTACCGGTTGCGCCCGGCCAAGTACCCAGCGGTAGCGACCGGAACGATGCCGCAGGCGGTATTCGATGTGGTAGGGCTCGCCCGTGCTGAGGCTGTGGTGCCATACCTTCCAGGTGCGTTCCTGGTCATCGGGATGGAAGACGTTGGCCCAGCCTTCGCCTTCCGTGGAGCCTTCGGGGACCCCGGTGAATTCATACCAGCGATCGTTGAAGTAGAAGTGATGGCCATCGGGCCGGGTGGCCCACACCATCTGGTCGATGGAGTTGATGATGGCGCGCAGCTGCGCCTCGTTGCGGGCCAGTTCCTGGGCTTGGCGGCGGTGGCCGCTGATGTCGATGAATAGCACCGCGAAGCGATCGCCCGGCAGCTTGTGGGCGCGTACTTCGTACCAGTGCTCGTGTTGCAGATGCAACAGGATGTCGAACTGGGTGAACTCGGCGTCGGAGTTCATGAAATCGATGTAGGCGGGCAGCAGATCGGCTTCCAGTTGCGGCAGCGACTGGCGCAGCGTCCTGCCCAGTACCTGGTCCAGCGGGATGCCGGTCAGGGTGGCGAAGATCGGATTGACCTCCAGGAAGCGGAAGTCTTCCATGAGGCCATTGGCATCCCGGATCGCCTGGGCGGTATAGAACCCCTCGCGCATGCCGTGGTAAAGCTCCTGCAGCCAGACATCCCGTTCGGTAATGGCCGCCTCATCGCGCTTGCGCTCGGTGATGTCGTAGCAGACGCCCAGGTAGCGCCCACCGCCCTGACTGTTCATCAACTGGCCACGGCGGCCCAGCCAGCGTTCCTCACCGGTATCGGCCCGACGAATACGGTATTCGAGATAGTCGAGGGCGTCGTCAGCGGGCGTCGCGGTCAGGGTACGCAGACTGCCGATGTCATTGGGATGCAACTGCCTGATCAACTCATCCAGGCCATAGCTGCGTCGCTCCGGCAGCCCCCACAGCTGGCAGAAGCCGGAAGACACGAGCAGGCGGGCTTCATCCGGCAGCAACTCGAAGGTGCCGACGCGCCCGACCTCCTGGGCCAGGCGCACGCGCTCCTCGGACACCAGCTGATCGGTTCGATCCTGCAGGACATGGGCGAAGCCGAGTACCGCGTCAGCGCTTCTCAGCGCCGTCGTGGCGACTTCCACCCAACGGGAGGCGCTGCCCTGAACGGCGATCCAGCCCGCACCGCGACCGTGGTCATCGACCAGCGACTGATGCTGGGCGGTCGCCAGGAAGGCGCTGCCCTGGCCAACCGTCAGCAGTTCGAGCAGGAGCTGCCCCTGTGCCTGCGCAGCTGGCCAGCCGCACAGGAGCTCCGCTCCCCGGTTCCAACGCTCGATACGCCCATCGCGGTCGGTGATGACCAGGGCATGGGACGTCAGCTGCAAGAGTGCCTGCTGTTCGAGCGAAGTGATCGACATGCTGGGGTTCCGTTCAGCGAGCGCGCAATGCGGGTTATTAGGCTTCGATACCCTCGCTCAGCTGGACGTTCAGACTGCGTAGGGCATTCCAGTACTCAGGATAGGTCTTGCCCACGCATTCGGGATCCAGAATACGAATGCCCGCCACCTTGAGTCCGGCCAGGGCGAAGCACATGGCGATGCGGTGGTCGGCGTGGGTTTCGATCACGGCCGCGACCTGGCTGCCGGCCAAGGCGGGATCCGCGGCTACCAGCAAGTCATCACCTTCCACCTGGGCGAGACCGGGACGGATGGCGTTCAGGCCATCGTGCAGCGCGGCCACGCGATCGCACTCCTTGACGCGCAGGTTGGCCAGGCCCACGAAACGCACCGGGGTTTCGTTGAAAGCTGCTAGCACTGCCAGGGTAGGGATGGCGTCCTGCATCTGCGAACCGTCGATGACCGCTGGCAGCCGCGGGAAGGCCGCGATGTACTCGCGGGCCTTGGCGTCTGGCTGGGTAAAGGCAGCGTCGGCCACGCCCAGGTCGATGGTGCCACCGGTCAAGGCCTGTGCGGCCCATAGATAGGTAGCGGCAGAGGCGTCCGGCTCGATGAAATAGTCCCGTGCAACGTAGCCGGTCGGTGCCACCTGCCAGGTCGCGGCGTCCAGTTGCTCGACCTCGGCACCAAAGGCGTGCATGGCCGCCACGGTAAGATCGATGTAGCCACGGGCGCCGATATCGCTGCCGCGCAGGGCAACCTCCACGGGCGCTTCACCCAGCGCTGCCAGCATCAGTAGCGCGGAGACGTATTGGCTGGAGAGGCCGGCATCCACCTCGAAGCGGCGCGCCGTGAGACGCCGCTGGCCAGTGACCGTCACGGGAGGGCAGCCCGTCGGGGCTGCCACCTGGATGCCGTTGGCACTCAAGGTGTCCAGCAGGGGCGCGAGAGGGCGCTTCTGCATGTAGGCGTCGCCCGTCAGGGTGACGGTGCCATCAATGGTGGCGACCGCCGCGGTCAGGAAGCGGACCGCGGTGCCTGCATTACCCAGGAACAGGGGTTGCGTCGGCTGCTGCAGGCGCCCGCTACTGGTCACCACGAAGGTGGTAGCGTCCGGTTCATCGATGGTTACCCCCATCAATCGCAACGCCTCGGACATGTGCCGGGTATCGTCGCTCTTGAGCGCGCCGGTCAGGCGGCTGGTGCCCTTGGCCAAGGCTGCCAGCAAGAGCGCCCGGTTGGTGATGGACTTGGAGCCGGGGGGGGCGATTCGTCCGTGCAGCGCGGATTTGGTAGGGGTAACAACGATGTAAGGTCTGGCGGACATGGGGGCTCCAAGCAACTTCGCGACAGCCATGGCGGCGGGCCGCAACAGGGGCGCCATGATGCCATTTCAGGGCATGCAACCCCAAGCATCTGATCTTAATACCACCCCTATATGCAAACACCTATTATCCCTGAACCTTCTCTGTCACAAACAGGTAATCAAGGCAGGGTAGTGCTAGCAGCTTTCCATCAGAGGTTGCTGCCATGTCTCTTGTTCGTCCTGATCGTCGTCGTGTCCTGCAGGGGCTGGGCGCTACGTTATTGCTACCTGCCTTCGGGGCTCGTACCTGGGCAGCGCCTGCAGGGCGACCGGCCATAACCGATGGGATTCAGGCCGGAGATGTCATGGACGGCCGTGCTCTCATCTGGAGTCGCACGGATCGGCCGGCACGGCTGCTGGTGGAGTGGGATACTCAGGCGAGCTTTCGCTCGGCGCACAAGGCGGCGGGGCCGGTCACCACGGCAGCCCAGGACTACACCGCCCGCGTCGATCTGGCGGGGCTGCCGGCTGATCAGCAGATCTTCTACCGCGTCCGCTTCGAGGATCTGGATACCGGTGCCCTCAGCGAGCCCGTTGCCGGCCACCTACGTTCGGCACCCACTCAACGCCGCGATATTCGTTTCGTCTGGGGTGGCGATACCGTGGGGCAGGGCTTTGGTATCAACCCCGACATCGGCGGCATGCGCATCTATAGCGCCATGCGCGAGCGGCGTCCGGATTTCTTCCTGCACAGTGGCGACACCATCTATGCGGACGGCCCCGTACCAGCACAGCTGACGGTTGAAGAAGGGCGCATCTGGCGCAATATCACCACAGAAGCCAAGAGCAAGGTGGCGGAAACGCTGGACGAATTCCGCGGCAACTATCGCTATAACCTGATGGATACCCATCTGAAGCGATTCAATGCCGAAGTCCCGCAGGTGTGGCAATGGGACGATCACGAGACCACCAACAACTGGTCGCCAAGCAAGACGCTGGACGATCGCTACCAGGTCAAGGACATCAAGGTCCTGAGTGGTCGGGCACGTCAGGCGTTTCTGGAGTACGCGCCCATGCGTGGCGTTTCGGCCGACGGGGCAGGGCGCATCTACCGCAAGATCGCCTACGGCCCGCTCTTGGACGTGTTCGTCCTGGATATGCGCAGCTATCGCGCGGGCAATGACAGCAACCTAGGCAGCGAGGAGGGCGGCCCTGGTGCTTTCCTGGGGGCTGAGCAACTGGAGTGGCTCAAGAAGGGGCTGCAAGGGTCCACCGCGACCTGGAAGATCATCGCCGCCGATATGCCCATCGGCTTGCAGGTCCCGGATGGGAAGGATGCGCAGGGGCAGGCGCGCTGGGAAGCCATCGCCAATGGCGATCCTGGTGCACCCAAGGGGCGGGAGCTGGAAATGGCCGACTTGCTCCGCTTCATCTCTCGCCAAAAGATCCGCAATACCGTCTGGCTGACCGCAGACGTGCATTACTGCGCCGCTCACCACTATCACCCCAACCGGGCTGCCTTCCAGGAATTCGAGCCTTTCTGGGAATTCGTAGCGGGACCGCTCAATGCGGGTAGCTTCGGCCCCAATCCACTGGACGCCACCTTCGGCCCCGAGGTCGTGTTCCAGAAAGCGCCGCCTCAGGCCAATACGTCCCCCCTGGGAGGCTTTCAGTTCTTTGGCGAAGTGAAGATCGAGGGCGAATCCGCTGTTTTGACCGTCACCTTGCGTGATCAGGATGGACGCTCCCAATTCACCCAGCAGCTCCATCCCATGCCAAGTAATACCACCCATGCATAGGTAATTTAATTGTCGAAACACCTACTCAGAGTAATCAAGGAAGAGGGTAAATTCGCGTAAATGCTACAATCTGGTAGTTATCAGGTTGGAGTCGGCTATGCACGAAGACATCAAGAGCGCGTTCGAAGATCTCAAGCGAAGTATCGAGACCTTCAATGAGCGGTGGCCCAGTAAAGTGATAGCCGCGCGGGCGTGGCGATTGCCCTTGCTGGCACAACAACGCGTGCCTGACCACATCGCGGCGGAGTCTTTCGAGGGCGCCGCCGCCGTGGAACTCACCCGCGATGCCTTGCTGGCGTTCCATCTGCAACCGGGGCAGGCGCCGGGTACCGTCAGTCGTCTGCCAGGTTATATCGCCTTGGCCGAGCCCTTGATGGAAGAGATCCTGGCCATCAACACCTGCAAGGCTGCATTCAGCGAGGCGATCGAGCAGACACGCCTGGAACTGGAACTGGCTCCTGAAGCGCGGCCGCGAATCATGCGCAAGGCCTTGGGTGGCGCTTTCAATACCAAGCAGCTGATCCGCAAGGTGCATGGCTTTCCCGACCCGGTGCGGCAGCTGACCTTTACCTGGGCCGGTCATACGGCGGGAGGAGAGCGGGTGAAGGTGGCCAAGGTACGGGAGCAGCTAAAGACCCTGGCCATGGCACGCGCCGACCGTGAGCGGATCGCCTTGGATCGCACGCCGGAATGGCAAGAACACCAGACGCTCAATCGCATGGCCGATGACGACATCCTGGTTCGGCACAAGAAAATCGCCCCGCACCCTCGGGCGATGCTCTGGTTCGGCGAGGAAAGCCGTTACGACGCCATGATCCACGCTAACCTGCCGGTCTTCGTGGTACCGGCCCAGGATGGCATGCAGGTCGTCGATCTGCGGGACTTCGACCGCACCCAGCGCGGGGCGCTGCGACCCGACATCAAGCCGCGTCGCGAAGTGCTAGCTACACGACTGTTGTACCTGCCGACCGACAATCCGGAGCGGCCAGTGGCCCAGCGCAACAATGAAGCCACGCTCAAGCGATCGACCTACAGTCGCTGAGCATTCCGGAGACCGATGGCGTTACCGGGCGGGTGGATGTCGTAACCAGATCCTTCATTTCCGAGTGAAAAGGTAACGAAATCCTAGTGCCGGGCTGGCTTCGGTTTGGAGCTGAATTGATAAAAACCAGTAAATTCAGCAGCTTACAAATGTTGGCACAGTGCCTGCTTTATTATTGGCACAAGAACAACAAGATGCGCCGCTAACAGCCCACAACAAAAACAAGATGGCCAAGGCTCGCGAACCGATCATTTTGGAACGCTCCAGAGCGACCAAAGTAATCTGTTCACTTCCCACCTCTGGTGGGGCGTACTAAAGATCGATGACGTTGACGTCCGACAACAAAAACAAGAGGACAGCAGACGTACTTGGATGAGGGAGCCCTAGGGCTCCCTTTTTTCATGCCTGCAAGAAAGCTTCGCGCCGATTTCAGTGGTGCTTACAGCGCACCGCAACCAGTCGGCTATGACTCCTATGGCGAAATCCCACGTTGCGCCTTTCAGAACAGTTCCCTGGTCAAGGACCAGTGTCGCGCCTTGCTACCGGACCTTATCCGACACTCCGTACCTTGTTGACCTATGCTCCAGAAAGGGTGTCGCCAGGCCGCTGGTGGCAGATCTTGAAGCGAGAGAGGACGGCTTCTGGTGAGTCTGAAGGTGATGGTAGTCGGCGCGTATGGGAATTTCGGTTCCATCATCAGCCGTCGCCTGGCGCGAGCGGACGGAATCGAGCTCACGCTGGCAGGGCGCGCGGCGCAGGTGGCCGTATTGGCTCAGGAGCTTGGCACCAGATTCTGGCAGGGTGATGCGTTGAGCCCCAACTTCGCTGAAGCCTTACGAACCTTTCAAATAGGTCTTGTCATTCATACAGCGGGGCCTTTCCAGGGGCAGAGCTATGCGGTCGCCAGGGCTTGTATCAAAGAGGGTGCACACTATTGCGATCTGTCCGACGCTCGTGAATTCGTCGCGGGTATTACCCAGCTCAATGAGGCCGCTCGTGCCCGAGGGGTAGCGATTCTTAGCGGTTGCAGTTCCGTACCTACATTGTCTGCAGCCGTCATCGATGCCTACCTAGCCGGAACAGCTGGCGATTTTCGGCCGGAGGAGCTGTGCTACGGCATCACCTCATCAGCCAAAATGCCTGGGCTTTCCACGGTCCAGGGTGTGCTCAGCTACGCTGGGAGTCCCATTCCGCAGCAGCGAAATGGACGATTGGAGCAAGTACCAGGCTGGTATGGTCTGGAATGGGTACCTATAAGGGGTATTCGAGGTCGACGCCTCGTGGCGGATGTGGATGTACCCGACATGGCAGTCTTCCCGGAACGTTATGGTCTGCGGGACATCCGCTTCAAAGCTGGTCCCGGTCTGGCACTGGGTACGCTGGCCAACCACCTGTTGGCACGGGCCGTTCGGAGCGGACTGGTAAGCAGACCGAGGGAGATTGCCGGTCAGTTGCACCGCCTTGGGTAACGGTTCGAAACGTTCGGCACTGGCAAGAGCGCCTTCTTTCTGGAATTGGGCGGTTTGCTTGGCAATCAGCCGGCGAGTTACCGTTGGGAATTGCTGGCCACCCACAACAAGGGACCCGAAATTCCATGCTGTGCAGCCATTGCTCTGGCTCGCAAGATGGCCGCAGGCTACCAGCCCATATCTGGGGCTCGGGTCTGCGTGGGAGAAATAGGCCTGCAAGAATACCTGGAGGCGATAGGGCCTTCGTTCATCACGATCACGGAGTGGTCGCGATGACCTACCTGTTGTTGAAGTACCTGCATATCCTGGCCGCGGTGTTTTTGTTTGGCTTCGGCATGGGTTCCTATCTCTATTTGATCGCAGCCACACGCAGCCGCACACCGCAGGTCATCACCCATGTCGCGCGTATGGTGGTGTTTTTCGATACCTGGATCACCACGCCGGCTGGCTTCCTGCAGCTGGGCACAGGTATTGCGCTGGTTACCCTGATGGGGTTGTCACCATTCGCCAGCTGGGTATTCGCCTCGCTCGTGTTGTTTTTCGCGGTAGGAGCTCTCTGGTTACCGGTGCTCTGGTTGCAGGGCCGAATGTTGAAGCTGGCCCGGCAGGCTACCGAGCGTGGTGAATTGCTGGGCGCCGATTTCCAGCGAGCTTATGCCTGGTGGTTCTGGATGGGTATAGCCGGCTTTCTGGGGATGTTCATCATCCTGCTTATGATGGTCACCAAGCTCTATCCTCATCAGTTGATGACCTTGTAGCGTCACCCATTTGGGACCGTCTTTGGCGCATCGCCCATCCTTGATCTATCGTGTTCGCAGCCCATCAGCTGCGGATGCCTCCCCATGAGCCCAACGAAGACCCTGCCTGCCCAATGGCTCAACGAGCCGACGCATTGGTCCGACACGGATGGCCTGCTGCACATAAGAACCGATAGCGGGACCGACTTCTGGCAAAAGACCCAATACGGCTTCGAGCGTGACAGTGGGCATTTCCGCGGCTTCGCGGCCGGTGAGGATTTCACTGCGCAGGTACGGATCACCGGGACCTTTACCGAGCTGTACGATCAGGCCGGCCTGATGGTAAGGCAGGGGAGCGAGCGCTGGTGCAAGACGGGGCTCGAGATCAACGACGGCATCGCGCATCTGGGTAGCGTCCTGACCTTGGGGCATTCCGACTGGGCGCTCGGGCCGATGCCCGATGCCGTCCGGGGTTTCTGGCTGCGGATGACGCTGCATGAGCAAGTGCTGCGCATCCAGTATTCCCTGGACGGGGTGGCCTGGCCGCTGTTACGGCTGTGCCGGTTCGCGAGCGAAGAGGGCGCGGTCCTGGAAGTCGGCCCCTATTGCTGCTCGCCGCAGCGCGAGGGCCTGGAGGTCAGCTTTGCCGACCTCCAGATCGGGCCAGCGATCATCAAGGAACTGCACGACCTGAGCTGACCGCATGGTGATCAGCTCATCCAGTTGCCACCGTCGACGTTATAGGTCTGGGAGACTACGAAGTCGCTATCACTGGAGGCCAGGAACACCGCCATGCCGACCAGGTCTTCCGCGGTCCCCATCCGGCCATAGGGTACGGCTTCGCCCACCAAGCGTTTCTTCTCACCCAGCGGACGCTGTTCGTAATGGGCGAAGAGGGCGTCTACGCCTTCCCAATGTTCGCCATCGACCACCCCTGGAGCGATGGCATTGACGTTGATGCGGTGCTTGATGAGATCGAGCCCAGCCGATTGGGTAAGGCTGATAACCGCGGCCTTGGTCGCGCAATAGATGGCGACCAGGGGTTCGCCGCGGCGGCCCGCCTGGCTGGCCATGTTGATGATCTTGCCACCGTGGCCCTGGGCGATCATCTGGCGGGCCGCGGCCTGCAGGGTGAAGAGCGGACCAGCCACGTTGATGGAGAACAGCCGGTCATAGCTTTCCCGAGAGATCTCGACGATGGGGGCCAGATCGAACAGGGCAGCGTTGTTGACCAGGATGTCGAGTTTGCCCGCAGTTGCGACCACCTGGGTGATGGCGGTATCGATTGAGGCCTGGTCAGTGACATCCATGGCCAGGGCATAGGCACCTTCGCCCAGCTCTTCGACGGTCTCGCGTGCTCTTTCGATATTGATATCGGCGATGGCTACCGTCGCGCCTTCCCTGAGGTAGGCCTGGGCGAAGGCTTTGCCGATTCCGCGGGCGGCCCCGGTGATGAGGGCGCTCTTTCCTTCCAGTCTGTTCATGATCTTGCTCCGATCAGCAAGGCCGGCCGCGCGAGTCATTAGTGCAGCGGGCGGCGGCCTCTTGGGTAGAGGGGCTTTACTTGAAGTAGCCCGCGCGTTTCATCTCGCGTGTCGTCGAAGTCTGAGCGGCATTGAGGGCCTGTTCGACGCTCATCTGGCCGGTAAGGGCCGCGGAGAACAGCTTGCCGACCGAGGTGCCGATGGCCTGGAATTCGGGGATGGTCACGTACTGGATGCCGACATAGGGCACCGGCTTGGCCGAGGGATGGGCCGGATCCGCGTGCTGCATCATGTCCAGGGTGATCTTGGCGAAGGGCGCAGCGGTCAGGTAAGCCTGGCTGTAGGTGGACTGCCGAGTGCCCGGCGGCACATTGGTGATGCCATCCTGATCGGCCACCAGCTGGATGTATTCCTTGGAGGTCGCCCAGGTGATGAAGGTCTTGGCAGCCTCCTTGTGCTTGGCACTGGCAGGAATCGCGAGCGACCAGGCATACAGCCAGGAAGATCCCTTGTCTGTCACCTCCTGGGGCGAGGCGGCGAAGCCGACCTGGTCGGCTACCTTGCTCTGGGTCTTGTCGGTGGTGAAGGAGCCGGCCACGCTCGCATCCACCCAGAGGGCGCACTTGCCGCTGTTGAACAGCGCCAGGTTTTCATTGAAGCCATTACTGGACGCCCCGGGTGGGCCGTACTTTTTCATGTTGTCGACATAGAAATTGGCCGCCGCGGTCCATTCCGGACTGGTCAGCTCAGGGTGCCATTGCTCGTCGAACCAGCGCGCACCGAAGGCGTTACCCATCAGGCTGAGCAGGGCGACATTTTCACCCCAGCCGGCCTTGCCTCTCAGGCAGAGTCCGTACTGGTCCTTGTCTGGCTGGTTGAGCTTGCTGGCGAAGTCGGCGAGTTGCGACCAGGTCGGCTTGTCCGGCATCTGCAGCCCAGCCGCCTTGAACAGATCCTTGCGGTAATAGGTAACCGTGCTTTCGCCATAGAATGGCAGGGCATAGAGGTGGTCGTTCACCGACAGACCCTGACGAACTGCGGGGAAGATATCCTCGACGTCGTAGCTGGCCGGTAGGTTGTCGAGCGGCTCCAGCCAGTTCTTGGCGCCCCACAGCGGTGTTTCGTAGGTGCCGATGGTCAGCACATCGAACTGGCCGCCGCCGGTGGTGATATCGGTCGTCAGCCGCTGCCGCAACACGTTCTCTTCGAGCACTACCCAATTGAGCTTGATGTCGGGATGCTGCTTTTCGAATACCTGTGACAGACGCTGCATGCGCACCATGTCGCTGTTGTTGACGGTGGCAACGGTTACGGATTCGACAGCCTGAGCGACACCGGTCAATCCGAGACCGGCCAACAGCAGCAATGCGCAGGGGCGCTTCATGGTTTTCTCTCCGTGACTGCCGCAACGGCAGCTTGTTGTTGTTATGCATCGTGGTCGCCGATGGAAATTTGATTTCAACCTGGCGGCTGGAGATGATTACAACAGCAGCACCCAAGCCCTTGCTAACTGACCATTGACCGGGTGCCGATACTTTTTTGACCGGCAGTGCCTAGGTGTCGCAGATCAAAAAAGCATCGATAGGCTCAGGCAGGATAGAACGGCCCATAACAAGCAGAGGTGGCACCATGAAGGCTTCCGCCTTCCTCGAAGCGCGGCCGGCAGAGCTGGAAGTGATCCTGTCCGCGCCCGACCAGAGCTTTCGCTGGTACGAGCACGACTATCCCTATGCCTTGGCGCGCTGGAATCACCATCCGGAATACGAGATCCATCTGATCCGCCAGGGTAGCGGACGGCTACTGGCCGGCGACTATGTTGGGCCGTTCGCGGCCGGCCACGTGGCCATGATCGGTCCTGACCTACCGCACGATTGGATTGGTGATCTGCCGCCCGGTGAGATATTGACCGGTCGTGACGTGGTCATCCAGTTCAACGGCGAGCTGTTGCGCTCGCTGAGCGCCTTGGCTCCCGAGCTTGGCGACTATCTACCTTTGCTGGAACAGGCCAGGCGCGGCCTGGAGTTCAGCGGTGACACGGCCCGGCAGGCCGCCGAACTGATCGAGGGGATCGGCCAGGTACAGGGCGCCGCGCGGCTGCTCAAGCTCTTCGCCTTGCTTGGCTTGCTGATCAAGGCGCCGACCAGCGAGATGTCGGTCTTGGCGAGTGCCTGTTATGCACCGGCCCTGGATGCCCGCAGTTCCGCACGTGTCCATCAGGCGTTCGACTATCTGCTGAGCGAACTCACCGAGGATATCCGGCTGCCGGTGATCGCCAAGCGCGTTGGCATGAGCGAGGCAGGCTTTTCGCGGTTTTTCAAGAAGGTCACGGGCCACGGCTTCATCGAACTGGCGCGCAAGCTGCGTATTCAGCGGGCCTGTCGTTTGCTGCTGCAGGCGGAGCTGTCCATCGCGACCATCTGCTTCGAGGTGGGTTACGCCAATCTGTCCAACTTCAACCGGCATTTCCGGAACGAGATGGGACAGACGCCGAGCCAGTATCGACGGGCACTGGTCGGGAGCAGACGCCAGCCGTGAGCCGAATGGGCGAGGGCGGGTGAGGGTGGTTGCGTCTCAAGCTGGACGCTGGCGTACCTGATCGTCGAACGGCCAGGTACGCCAGATAGCGGCTTATTCCGCGCTGGACGGCTTCGCCCAGAGGTTGATGTCGCCTTCGACCGCATGGGTATCGATCTCGGCCAGTTCCTCGGCGGTAAAGGCCAGGTTGTCCAAAGCCGCCACGTTTTCCACGATCTGCTCAGGCCGACTGGCACCGATCAGAGCACTGGTGACGCGCGGATCGCGCAGGGTCCAGGCCAGGGCCAGCTGCGCCAGGCTCTGGCCACGGCGCTTGGCGATGGCATCCAGGGCACGGACCCGGGCCAGGTTCTCGGCAGACAGATGACCTTGCTGCAGTGACTGGCCACCGGGCTGGTTGACCCGGGCTTCCGCTGGTACGCCGTTGAGGTACTTGTCGGTCAACAGCCCCTGGGCCAGCGGCGTGAAGGCGATTACGCCACTGCCGATTTCCTCGGTCGCATCCAGCAGATCCTTTTCGATCCAGCGATTGAGCAGGTTGTAGGCCGGCTGATGAATCAGCAGCGGGATCTTCCAGTCGGCCAGCAGCTTGGCCATTTCGCGGGTCTTGGTTCCCGAATAGGAGCTGATGCCGATATAGAGCGCCTTGCCTTGCTGGACCGCCGTGGCCAGGGCGCTGGCGGTTTCCTCCAGCGGCGTGTGCTCGTCGAAACGGTGGGAATAGAAGATGTCGACGTAATCCAGCCCCAGGCGCTTGAGGCTCTGGTCCAGACTGGCCAGGACGTATTTGCGCGAGCCGCCACCTTGGCCATAGGGGCCGGGCCACATGTCCCAGCCGGCCTTGCTGGAGATGATGAGCTCGTCGCGGTAGGTGGCGAAGTCTTCACGCAGCAGCCGACCGAAATTGATCTCGGCGCTGCCGTAAGGCGGACCGTAATTGTTGGCCAGGTCGAAGTGATTGATGCCCAGGTCGAAGGCGGTGCGCAGCAAGGCGCGTTGGCGATCCAGCGGCGTGGTGTCGCCAAAGTTGTGCCACAGACCCAGGGACAGCGCCGGCAGCACGAGACCGCTGCGGCCGACACGGCGGTAAGGAATACGGTCATAACGATCGGATGCGGCTTGATAAGCCATTTAAAACTCCTCGGGATGAAATAGTTGTTGGAAGCCCAGGACGTTCGCGCATGGTGACATAGCAGAGGCGCGACAACCGCAACGAGGTCCGGCAAAAAGACGCTATCCGATTAAAGCGGCCGACGACGTCTTGCACAAATGAGTGCTGCGGAATTTGCGGTGCAGGTGTGTGGCAAGCGGCGATCCGAATCCCTGGAGGCGCAATGTCAGGCAAAATGGCCGGATCGTAGGGAATGGAAGAAAGCAGCCAACGTGAAAAGGCCGACACTCGGTGCAGCGCTCCATAACCACAACTTCGCATAATGTATATTATGTTAAATTGAATATGGACTGGTGCTGGCTACTGCCCTTTGCCATCCATTAAGCCACTGCCTTTCTCCCTTACTGCCAGACCGGTCTCGGCTTTGACTTCCCTACCCTGACATTGTCGATCAGCTTGTTTTCATTGCATCGATTGCAGCTTGTGACGAATCTTCGCGGTGCGAACAAAACCGTCTTTGGCTTGCGAGGTTGCCTTCGCTAGTCAGGCCGCTGAAGAATCGCTGGACCTCTACACAGCTGCAGAACAATTTCCCGCCGGCATCCAGTATCACCCGCACGCATCGCTGCTCAGCTTTTCTACTCAAGATCGTTCAGCGACGATCCTGAAGACGTGCCGGTTACCGACCGCGTCTTCAGGATCTTTCAGTTCACCGCTGAGCGTTCTGGCTGCTTGCCGCCAGTCATCCTGCCAAGGTCTGCTCCAGGCGCTGCAAACGTTCCTGGTAAACCCGACGCGCCGCTAATGCATCTTCCAGCGTTACGGCGACAAAGCGTGCCTTCTGATTCGGCTGCAGCTGGCCAATCAGATCCAGGTCACTGCTGATGACCGTGCCAATCATGGCGTAGCCGCCACCCGACACGGCGTCTCGGTGCAGGACGATGGGTTCGAGACCCGCCGGTACCTGGATCGACCCAATGGGATAACAGCTGTCGACGATGTTGGACGGATCCGAGCCGGCCCCAAAGGGCTGCTCGCGTGGCGTGAACTCCAGCGGTCGGCCGCCCTTGAAGCGATAACCGATGCGGTCGGCTTCGGAGCCTACTGTCCAGGTATCGGCGAAAAAGGCTTCGGCCGCGTCCGCGGTCAGGCGGTGATGGTAGAGACCCGGCACGACACGCAGGATCACCTCGCCACCGCAAGCCGGCACCAGATCGCCTGGCAACCGGGCTCCAGGCTTGGCGCCTGTCGTCGGGGTTCCGACAGTCAGTTCGTCTCCTGCGGCGAGACGTCTACCCTGGAAGCCACCGAGCCCACCCAAGGTATAGGTCGAGCGACTGCCCAGCATCTCGGGCACGTCGAAGCCTCCGGCCACCGCCAGATAACCACGGGCGCCGGCCTTGAGATAATCGAACTTGAGCACCTGACCCGCTCGCACGGTGAAAGCCTCATCCAAGGGCATCTCGGCGCCGTCCAGGCGTGGCGTCATGCGCGCGCCGCTCAGGGCGACCAGGGCATCTTCGGCGAATTGCAGCTCCGGTCCGAGCAAGGTGCATTCTAGCGCGGCAGCACCTGCGGCATTGCCCACCAGCAGATTGGCGACGCGCAAGGCATAGCTGTCCATGGCGCCGGACGGCGGGATACCCAGGTGATAGTAGCCTTCGCGACCGAGATCCTGGATCGCGGTGGCTAGGCCGGGTTTGAGTACCTTGATCATGCCGGCTCCTCCATCAGGGTGCGCGGATAGCCACGGGGATCGTCGAGAAAGGCGTCCAGGGAAAAGTCCACCGGACAGATATTCAGGGTGAAGCTACCCTCCTCTACCTCGGCCAGCATCCGGTCGTATTCGGCCCGGTCGATGGCGCGGAAGCGGACGATGTCGCCGGGCCGGAAGAACACCATGTGCTCCTGCAGATAGTCGAGACGTTGGGCTGGATCGTAGATGGGCGCCGGCGTCACGCCGAACATCTGGTAGCCACCAGCGCCGCGTACCGAATAGATGCAGCCGAAGCAGCCGCCGTGACCGAGGGTCTGCTTGGGTGTATCGGTACGTGGCCGCAGGTATTTGGGTACCTGCAGCTGGCGCTCGCGCTCCACCATCTGGAACATGAACGGCAGTCCGGCCACGAAGCCCACCATGGACACGAACCAGGGCGCGCCGCTGTGGGCCGCGATAAAGGCCTCGACATCGGCCAGGCCGTTGATGCGGGCCGCATATTCCAAGTCCGTGGCGGACGGATCCTGGTGGCGATCGCGAAAGCGCATCAGCGTCTCGTGGGTCCAGGGATCGTTGTAGAGCACCGGGATCTCGATCAGCCGGGTGGCCAGTTGGCGCTCGGCTACTGCCAGGGCTTCTACACCCTGGACCGCCGCCAATAGCTGGTCGGGCGGCAGCACATCGGGATCGAAACGGATCTGGAACGAGGCGTTGGCCAGGCAGATGTCGTGGATGCCTGGCAGCTGCAGCTCCTGCACCGCGCGGGTCATGGCCAGGCCGCGGAAAAAGGCTTCCAGGGACATGCTTTCGGACACTTCGACGAACAGGTGCTCGTCGCCGCCGAAGCTGTAGCGGATATCGGTCGTCATGCGGGAATCTCCTCGGCCAGCCAGTGTTCCAGGGTACCGGTATCGAAGCGGGCTTCAATCACCCAGGGCTCGTCCAGCAGGCGTCGATGCAGGGTCGCGGTGGTAGCCATGCCGGTGAGGCGCAGTTCGTCCAACGCCTGACGCGCACGGGCCAGCGCCTCGCGACGGTCGGCGCCATGGGCGATGAGCTTGGCCAGCAGCGAATCGTAGTACGGTGGTACCCGGTACCCTGCGTAGAGATGACTGTCGACGCGGATGCCCGCGCCACGCGGCCACTGGAGACGTTCGACCGTCCCGGGACTGGGAAAGAAATTGCGCGCCGGGTCCTCGGCGTTGAGTCTCAGCTCGATGGCGGCACCCTGCAGGTAGATATCCTCCTGGCGCAGCGCCAGAGGTTCGCCCGCGGCGATGCGCAGCATGGCCTGGACCAGGTCGATGCCGGTGACCATCTCGCTGATCGGGTGCTCCACCTGGATACGGGTGTTCATCTCGATGAAGTAGAACTCGCCACTGGCTTCATCGAACAGGTATTCCAGGGTGCCTGCGCCGCGATAACCAAGACTTTCAGCCAGCCGTACCGCACTGGTACAGAGGGTTTCGCGTTGCACGGCGGTCAGAACCGGTGACGGCGCCTCCTCCATGAGTTTCTGGCGACGGCGCTGCAGTGAACATTCGCGTTCGAACAGATGCACCGCGCGCTGACCATCACCCAGGATCTGTACCTCTATATGGCGGGCACGCTCGATGAAGCGTTCCAGATAGAGGGCGCCGCTGCCAAAGGCGCTCTGGGCCTCGCGCTGGGCGATGGGAAATTCCCGGGCCAGCTCGTTGGCATCCCGGGCCAGACGAATGCCCCGGCCTCCTCCGCCTGCCGAAGCCTTGATCAGCAAGGGGTAGCCCACGACCTCGGCGGCGACCACAGCGGCGTCTATATCGACCGGCTCGGTTTCAGAACCGGGTACCACGGGGACACCAGCGGCCAAGGCGGTCCGTCGCGCCTCGGCCTTGTCGCCCATGCGGCGGATGATGTCGCCCGAAGGGCCGACGAAGATGGCACCAGCCTCCTCCACCGCGTCGGCGAAGGCGGCGTTCTCGGCAAGAAAACCGTAGCCTGGATGGACCGCATCGGCGCCACTGTCCCGCAGGGCAGCGAGCAGCGTCTCGATATTCAGGTAACTGCGATCCGCCCGCGCCGGACCGATCACCACCACGGCGTCGGCCTGCCGAGCTGCCAGCGAATCCTGGTCAGCCTCGCTGCAGGCCAGTACGGTTTCGATGTTCAGGGCCTTGGCGGCGCGCAGGATGCGCACGGCGATCTCGCCACGATTGGCGATCAGCAGACGGCGGATCCCCCCTGCCGCCGAGCTCACGAGGCCGCTCCGGTCAGAGTGGCCAGCAGTTGACCCGGCTCGACCGGATCACCGTCCTCGACCGCGAAAGCCGTCAGGGTCCCATCGACTTCGGCATGGACCTCCGAGAATTGCTTCATCACTTCGACAAGACCGATCACGGTGCCAGCGGTGACGGTTTCGCCGACATCCACATAGGGCGCGGCATCGGGCGTGGGTTTGCGATAGAACGTCCCGGGCAGGGGTGAAAGCACCGAATGTTCGGCCATTACGATTCCTCTTCTAGGCGATGTTGTCGGAAAGGCAGGCGTAGCCAATGGATGAAGGACCCGGCGTCTCAGGCGCCGGTGTCGAACGCGGAACTAGCCGGCGCTGGGTGCGCGAACGGCGATGCCGGCCGCGTCCAGCCGCCGACGAATGGCCTGGGCCAGGCCCAGCGCACCAGGGGTGTCGCTGTGCAGGCAGATGGATTCGAAGGCCACCTCGACCTCGCCCCCCTCCACCGTGGCGACTCGGCCCTGCTGACAGGCACGCAGTACCCGGTCTGCCACCGCCTGGGGATCGAGGGCACCCATGCGCCGCACCAGGACGATGGAGCCGCTGGCATCGTAGTCCCGGTCGGCGTAGAACTCGCGCACCAGGGGCTGCCCCAGCTCACGACCGATACGCCAGGTGGCTGAGTTGGGCAGGCAATAGAGCAGCAGCTCGGGCTCCAGGCGCTGCAGCGTCTCCACCAGCAGCCGGGCGGCCACTTCGTCCCGCGCAAGGTGCATGAACAGTGCGCCATGGGGCTTGAGGTGTTGTAGCCGCAGGCCATGCAGCCGGGCGAATTCACGCAGGGCGCCGAGCTGGTAGACGATGTCGGCCACCAGCTCTTCGGCGGGCATCTGCAACGGACGGCGACCGAAGCCCGCCAGATCGCGATAGCCCGGATGGGCACCGATGGCCACCTGGCGCGTCTTGGCCTGTAGCACGGTGCGCTGCATGAGACTGGGATCACCGGCATGGAAGCCGGTGGCGATGTTGGCCGAGCTGACCAGATCGAGCAGTTGGTCATCCACCCCATCGCCCAGCGTCCAGGCGCCGAAGCCCTCGCCCATGTCGGAATTGAAATCCACTTCGATCATTGCGGTCTTCCTGGCAGCGGTGCGTTGTCCTTGACCTTAGGACTGCCCTGCCCCCTTGGGAAGATTTATTATCCAAAGTCCAGCGTTCGGAAAAATCGATACCCAAGGACGATCGCCATGGCCCTTACCCTGCGTCAGCTGCGTTACTTCACCGCGACCGCCGAACTGGGGCAGATCTCCCAGGCGGCCATTCACCTGAACATTTCCCAGTCGGCTGTTACCAGCGCTATTCAAGAGCTGGAGGGACTGCTGGGCGCCAGTCTGTTCGTCCGCTCGGCCCAGGGCATGGCGCTGACCGATGCCGGCCGGCACTTCCTCAATCATGCCTACGGCATCCTGCGCGGGGTGGATGACGCCCTGAGCAGCGCCCTGCCCGACCACCGTGCCAGCGGCGAACTGCGTATCGCCGCCAGCTACACGGTGATCGGCTACTTCCTGCCCCACCACCTGCAACGCCTGGCGCAGCTTTATCCCGAAGTACGGGTGGCGGTCCACGAGCAGGAGCGTCAGGCCATCGAGGAAGCCCTGCTGGACAAGCGCATCGACATGGCGGTGGTGCTCACCGCCAACCTGACCCACGAGGACATCGTTTCCGAAACGCTGTTCAACTCCGAGCGCCGCCTCTGGCTACCCAGCGGCCATCCGCTACGGGACCATCCCAACGTCAGCCTGGCCGACGTCGCCCGCGAGCCCTATATCCTGCTTACCGTCGACGAGGCCGAACAGAGCGCAAGGCGCTATTGGCGCCAGGCGGGTCATGAGCCCCAGGTGCTGCTGCGCACCAGTTCAGTGGAAGCGGTGCGCAGCATGGTAGCCAATGGCAGCGGCGTGGCCATCCTCTCCGACCTGGTCTATCGCCCTTGGTCGCTGGAAGGCAAGCGGCTGGAGACGCGTACGCTGGTGGAGCCCATCACGCCGATGAGCGTGGGCCTGGCCTGGCACCGGGAGCGTCCGCTGACGCCAGCCATGCAGGCCTTTCGCAGCTACTTCCACAGTGCTTTTCTCGCGCCCCAGCAGATAGGGGCGCGGCGTTGACGTCGAGCCTGATTTGAACGGGTCCGTTCAAACGGCACTCCGATCGATAAGGTGACCGTGTCGAGCTACTAAATCCTCACGGTCGAAAGGATTCAGCAGAAAATCTTTATCGGCCTTAGCAAAATCCTCACGATCGTAAGGATTGTATGGAATCAACCTACGACGGTAAGATAGTCCTCACGCTCGTGAGGATAAATCATGCAAGTGATACTAAAGAATGCCGCCGATCTGGGACCCCTCGTTCGCCAGGCGCGCAAGGCTCAGGCGCTACGCCAGGACGATGCCGCGGGTAGTCTTGGCGTCAGCGAAAACTTCCTTGGCAAGGTCGAACGCGGCGGTGAAAGCGTTCAGTGGGGCAAGCTGTTTCAGGTGCTCGAAGGCCTAGGCGTGCGCCTGATCGTGGATCTGCCCCCTGAGGTAGATCTCCTCTCAGATGCCCGCAAACCATGAGGCGTGAACTGCTGGCCTGGATCGACGACCGGTTGGTAGGTCGGTTACGGGACGAGAACGGTATCTGGTCCTTCCAATATGAGCCCGATTGGCAGGCCTTCGCACTCTGCCCGCAGCTCCCCCTGCAGTCCGGGCCAATAGTCGACGGCAGCTCGCAGCGGCCGGTGCAGTGGTACTTCGACAACCTGCTTCCCGAAGAAGGCCAGCGACACCTACTCGCCCAGGATGCCCGCCTCGATGCGGCCGATGCCTTCGCGCTCCTGAGCTGGTACGGCGCCGAATCCGCCGGCTCTCTCACCCTGCTCGCCGACGGCCAGCACCTTCCACCCGGAGATCGTCGCCCCCTGAGCGATGCCGACCTCTCCCGGAGGATCCACGCCATGCCGCAGTTGCCGCTGACCCATGAAGCGCACAAACGCATGTCGCTGGCCGGCGCCCAACACAAGCTGGCGGTGATCCTCGATGAGCAGGGGCTGCAGGAACCGGTGGGGGCCTGGCCCTCGACCCATATCCTCAAGCCGGATCACCCTCACGAGGCCTTCGCTCATTCGGTGATCAACGAGTGGTTCACCATGCGCCTGGCGGGTACCGTGGGACTGATCGTTCCTGCCGTCGAGCGGCGCTACGTACCCGAACCGGTCTATCTGATCGAGCGCTTCGACCGGGTCCATACGGCCCGGGGCTGGCAGCGGCAGCATGGCATCGACGCCTGCCAGGTGCTGGGGCTGGACCGTCACTTCAAGTACCAGGCCGGTAGCCTGGAGCGCCTGGCCGAGTTGGCCCGGCTGTGCGTGGCACCTGCCGTGACCCGTACGCGGCTGTTCAACTGGCTGGCCTTCAACGTGCTGGTGGGCAATACCGATGCCCATCTGAAGAATTTGGGCTTTCTGGTCTCACCCCGTGGGCTGGCCCTCGCGCCCTGCTATGACCTGCTCTGCACGGCCGTATACGAGAGCCGCGCCTTTGATCAGCAGCGTTGGCCGGACGCAACCACCCTCGCCTGGCCAATCCTGGGTGAAAACCGGCTGGTGGCCATCGACCGCGAGCGACTGCTGGATGCAGCCGAAGCGCTGGGTATCAAGCGCTCGCCAGCGGCTGCCCAGTTGCAGCGGCTGCGTCAGCGCCTGCCGCAACAAGCTCAAGTCCTGCTGGAACAGACCGAGCAGGAGAACCAGGTCCTGGCCAGCGCGCGACCGGAGCTGAGATCCCGCTTCGCCGGTGAGTTGCGCTGTCTGCGTGCGATCAAGGCGCTGATTGCCGAACAGGTCGAACGACTGGCGTGACGGACAGGTTCAAAGCGGTAACACCGCCAGCAAGCGTTCGCGCCTGAGTTGTTGCAGCCGTGCGATCAGTTCGCTCGTGGGGGTAGCGGTCGAGAAATGCTGCAACCGTTGACCCGCGACCGATCCCAGCCATTCCAGCTCGCTCGCGCCTTCCGGCTCGACGACCAGCAGCAGGCAATCGCTGCCCAGGCGGGACAGCAGATTCACGACCCGGCTTTGTGGCCCACGCGCCAGCCAATCCTCATGCAGACGGGCAGCGTCCTCCAGTTGCAACACGGGCAGGTCGCTGCAACCCGGTAGGCCGGTACGTAATTCAACTGTCACCGCCGGTTCGAGGCCGCGATGTAGGATGACCAGCGCCACGGCCGGTCGGAGGTCGTCTACCGCTGTCCAGGGCTGGATCGTCATGCCGGACCTCCTGATAACCGGACGTCGCCTGGGTTCAGGCGAAGGCGTTGTGGTAGGCGTTGAGCGCTGGTGCTCCCCCGAGGTGAACATAGAGCACCCGGCTGCCCTTGGCGATCTCGCCGCTGCGCGCCATGGCGATCAGCCCAGCCATGGATTTGCCCTCGTAGACCGGGTCGGTGAGCATCCCCTCCATCTGCGCAGTGTAGCGGATCGCTTCTACCGTAGGTGCGTCCGGCAAGCCGTAGTCAGGACCGCAGAAGCGCGGATCGATGATGACGTCCTCATCCCTGATCTCCTGCTTGAGCCCGATCATCTCGGCGGTGTTGCGCGCGATCTTGGTCACGGCGGCGCGGGTCATCTCGGCGTCCGCCGCCGTGTCGATGCCGATCAGGCGGCGTTCCCGCTCCTGGGCGCGAAAGCCCACCACCATGCCGCCCTGGGTAGAACCGGTACAGGTGGCTGTCACCACGGTATCGAAGAAGATGCCCTGCTCACGTTCCTGGGCAGCCAGTTCATCGGTGAAATGAGCATAGCCAAGGCCACCCAGGGGATGGTCCGAGGCACCGGCGGGAATGGCATAGGGCTTGCCGCCTTCGCGACGTACCTCGTCCAGCGCGCGCTCCCAGGTCGCCTTCACCGCGGTGGAATAGCCCTCGCCTTCCAGCAGCGTCTGGGCGCCCATCAGGCGCGACAGCAGAATGTTGCCGACCTTGTCGTAGACCGGATCGTCCCACTTGGTCCACTCCTCCTGGACCAACCGGCACTTGAGGCCGAGCACGGCGGCGACGGCCGCCACCTGGCGCGTGTGGTTGGACTGGATATTGCCGATGGAGACCAGGGTGTCGCAGCCCTGCGCCAGGGCATCGGCGGCCAGCCACTCCAGCTTGCGCACCTTGTTGCCGCCATAGGCGAGACCGGACGAGACATCGTCGCGCTTGGCCCAGAGGTCGATACCGAGGTCCTTCGACAGCCGCTCCAGCTTGTGCAGCGGGGATGGGAAATAGCCGAGTTTGACGCGGGGAAAACGCTTTTCGAGATCCAGGGACATGGCGGTGGCTCCAGCGATGAAAGGTCGCCTTCCATGCTAGGCAAAGCCCTGGAAAAGGTGCTTTCGAATAGCCGGTCCAAAATCTGCTTTCCTTTTGGCTGAACTGACTGAATGGCAAGGCCCTTCAGCCAGAAGCCCCTTACAAAGGAGAATCTTTCGATGAATGAAAGCGCGGAACTCACCCCTGTCGAACGCAAGATCCTGAGAGCCCTGCAGCAGGACGGGCGCCTGAGCAATGCCGAACTGGCCCGTCAGGTATCCCTGAGCCCCAGCGCCTGCTGGAACCACACGCGCAAGTTGTTCGACAGCGGCGTCATCACCGGCGTCCGGGCCCATGTGGACCCCAAGGCCGTGCAACGGGAAACCGCGGTGCTGGTGGGCGTGGTGCTGGACAGGTCGACGCCGGAATCCTTCCAAGCCTTCGAAGAGGCCGCACGTGCCCTGCCCCCGGTGCTGGAGTGTTACCTGGTAGCCGGCGACGTCGACTACTTCATCAAGCTCAGGGTCAAGGACATCGCCGCCTTCAATCGCCTGCACAGCGAACGGCTGATCGCCCTACCCGGGGTGCGCCAGGTACGCACCTTTTTCGTGCTGAACGAGGTCAAGAGCGAGGGGTTGCTGCCAATCTGATCCGAGAGGTGGCGCGCGCGTTCGTGGCGGTATCCATGCCGAGGAAGCCGATACCCGCAAAGGTCGCCCATGCCTCCCCAAGCAATACATGTCGCCGACCTCCCGCAAAACAGGAGATTGCGTTCCTGCGTCGGAGATTTCAGCGCATTCGTATTTAACAGAATCATTACAGTGACCTTAGGCGAGAACATCCTGAGCGCGATCGGGGGATAACAAAGGTTCCGCCATTCTCAAGCTCTGCCACTACGGGAGATAGACCATGTCTCACCTAAGCAACCAGGTCACCTCGCTGGTCGTCGCCCTCGGGCTGACAAGTCTGGCGACCGCCAGCAGCGCTGAAGAGATCACCTTCGTTTCCCAGGGCGGTGCCTATCAGGAGGCCCAGGCCAAGGCCATTCTGGAGCCGGCGGCGCGGAACCTGGGGTTGACGCTGAAGCAGGACAGTTCACCCAAGGCCTATCCGATCATCAAGACCCAGGTCGAAAGCGGTCGCGTCAGCTGGGACGTGGTCGACCTGCCCACCGGTGACTGCGTACGGGGGCAGGCCGAGGGTCTGTTCGAAAAGCTGGATCCTCAGCTCATTCCCAACCTGGCCAAGCTGCCCGCCGAGCTGAAAGACGACTACATGGCCGGCTACATCAGCTATTCCACGGTCCTGGCCTACCGGACCGATGCCTTCGATGACGGGAACGCGCCCAAGACCTGGGCCGATTTCTGGAACACCAAGAAATTTCCGGGTGCTCGCGCGCTACGCAATCTGCCGCGCCCCACCCTGGAAATCGCGCTGCGCGCCGACGGGGTGCCGGCCGACCAGCTCTACCCGCTGGATGTCGACCGCGCCTTCAAGAAGCTGGAAGCCATCAAGCCGGACATCACCACCTGGTGGACCTCGGGCGGCCAGTCCGCCCAGCTCATCAGCGACGGCGAGGTGGACATGGTGCAGATCTGGAACGGTCGCGCCTCCGCCGTGCAGGCCGCCGGAGCACCGGTGGCCTTCACCTACAACGACGGCATCCTGGAAACCAATTCACTCTGCGTCCTGAAGGGCACCAGGCACCGGGAGGCGGCGATGAAGTTCGTTAATGAAGCCATCAGCGCCAAGCTGCAGGCGGCCTTGCCGATGATCATCGACTACGGCCCGCTCAATCCGGAGGCCTTCAGCCTCGGCACCATCCCGGCCGCGCGGCGGGCGGTGCTGCCGTCCTCGCCGGAGAACCTGGCCAAGCAAGCGGTGCTGTCCGCCAAGTGGTGGGCCTCGGCCGAGGGCGTCAAGGCAGAAGAGCGCTGGCTGTCCTTCGTCCAGGCCAAATGATCGGAGGCTTCCGCGCATGACCCAGTCGACAACGATCCAGACCTTGCCCGGAGGCGCCTTGCAAACGTCGGAACAGGGGCTGTTCACCAGCCCCGCCGTGGTCAAGGAGGAGCGCAGGGAGCATCTGACGATGGTGCTTCTGCTGACCCCTGCGCTGCTGATGGTCGCCCTATTGCTGGTGCTCCCGCTGCTCTGGCTGGGCCTGCAATCCGTGCAAGGCGAGGAAGGCCTGTCCCTCGCCAACTACACCCGCATCTTCACCGAAGCCATCTACTGGGACACCTTCAGCACGACCTTGCAGATCAGCGTGATCGTGACGGTCCTGTCCATCCTGCTGGGCTTTCCCATCGCCTATGCCGCGGCCCGCACCCGCGGCTTGCTGTCGAGCCTCATCCTGCTTTGCGTGATCCTGCCGTTCTGGACCAGCGTGCTGGTCCGCTCCTATGCCTGGCTGGTGCTCCTGCAGCGCCGCGGCGTCATCAACCAGACACTCCTCGACCTGGGCATCATCAGCCGTCCCCTGGAGCTGGTGCATAACGCGACGGGTACCGTGATCGGTACGCTGCACGTCATGCTGCCCTTCATGGTGCTACCGCTGTATTCGGTGATGAAGAAGATCCCCAACGATCTGCTGCTGGCGTCCGACAGCCTGGGCGCCCGGCCCGTCTATACCTTTCGCCGCGTCTTCCTGCCGATGGCCGCACCCGGGGTGATGGCCGGCTCGATCCTGGTCTTCGTCATCTGCCTCGGCTTCTTCATTACCCCGGAACTGCTCGGCGGCGGACGCACCGTGCTGGTGTCCATGCTGGTCCAGCGCAACGTCGAGCTCTACCACGCCTGGGGCGCGGCCAGTGCGGTCGGCCTGACGCTGCTGGCTGTGGTGTTCCTGATCTTCTGGGCGGTGAACAAGGTAATTCCCATCGAACGTGTACTGGGGGTGCGCTGATGAACATCCGGCAAGGGCTCAAACCGTCGCGCCTCCTGTTCACCCTGCTGGTCGGGCTGATCCTGCTGTATCTGGTGCTGCCGATCCTGATCGTGGTGCCGATGTCCTTCTCCGAGGCGCGCTTCCTGCAGTTTCCGCCGAAGGCCTACTCGCTGACCTGGTACCAGGCCTTCTTCGACAGCATCGAATGGATGTCCGCTACCAAGGTGAGCTTCATCACCGCGGTGGCCACCACCCTGATCAGCCTGCCGATGGGCATCGCAGCGGCCTATGCGATCAGCAATTCGTCACTCCGGGTCATGCGGACGCTGCAACTGGTCCTGCTGCTGCCCATGATGGTGCCCATCATCCTGATCGCCGCCGGGGTCTTCTTCGTCTACGCGCGGGTCGGCATCATCAGTACGCTGTCTGGCCTGGTCCTGGCGCACATCATGCTGGCGCTGCCCTATGTGATCATCGCCGTGCTGGCGGGGCTGCGCAATTTCGACATGACCCAGGAAATGGTCGCCCGCAGCCTGGGCATGAATCGCTTCCGTGCCTTCATGGCGGTGACGCTGCCGCAGATCAAACCCAGCGTGGTCTCGGCCGCGCTGTTCGCCTTCATCACCTCCCTCGATGAAACCGTGGTGGCCCTGTTCATCTCCGGCGGCAGCAACGAGACCATCACAAAGCGGATGTTCACGGCTCTGCGTGATGAAATCGATCCGACCATCGCCGCCATCAGCACCATGCTGGTCGCCATCACCCTGCTGATGGTGTTGATCGCCGGTCGCGGCGGCAAAGAGCACGCCTGACGGGAAGGCGTGCAGCGGCGCAACTGCCTTATCGCGGCCCATGGCCGCGATAAGGCTTGGACGGTAAAGAGCCAGGTGGTCTATGAAAAAGCCGGCATTGGCTCAGTGCCAATGCCGCTGGGCCAAGCCCTTGTCAGGCTGCGCGGGGTACCACGATGGTGTCTTCCGGATGCAGTCGCAAGGACAGCGACGCCCCTACCTGGGGCAGCTGCAGATTGCCTTCGTGATGACTGGACTGGCGGAAGCTGATCCGCTGCTTGTTTTCCAGCTCGACGAAGATCTTCAGGCTTTCGCCCTGGAAGACGATGTCGATCACCTGGCCGCGCAGGCGATTCCAGTCGCCGCCGGCGATCTCGCTGTCCAGCAGCAGCTTCTCCGCCTGGACGGCGAGGAAGAGCTCGCCGGAAAGCGGTACGGGCCGAGCCGTGCGCAGGGGCGTCTGGCCCAGCAGCAACTCGCCGCCGACACCCCGGGAAAGGGGTACCAGGGTGCTCTCACCGATGAAGCTGGCGACGAAATCATCGCTCGGGTGATCGTGCAGGCGACGCGGGGTATCCACCTGCACCAGCTTGCCACCCTTCATCACCGCGATACGGTCGCTCATGGTCAGGGCTTCGCGCTGGTCGTGAGTGACATAGACCATGGTGGCGCCGAGGCGCCGATGCAGGGCGCGCAGCTCGATCTGCATGACGTCCCGCAGCTGCTTGTCCAGCGCCGACAGGGGTTCGTCCATGAGGATCAGCCTGGGCTCGAAGACGATGGCGCGGGCGAGCGCCACCCGCTGGCGCTGTCCACCCGATAGCGCGGCGATGTCGCGATCTTCATAGCCTTTCAGCTCGACCGTGGCCAGCGCCCGCAACGACCGTTCGCGGGCACTGGCCGCCTTCTCCCCGCGCGCCTTGAGCGGGAAGGCCACGTTTTCCAGCACGTTCATATGAGGGAAGAGCGCGTAGTTCTGGAACACCACGCCAATGTCGCGCTTGTGCGGTGGCATCAGGGTCACGTCGCGGTCGCCGAAGAAGATCCTGCCGGAACTCACGCGATTGAAGCCGCCAAGGATGCTGAGCAAGGTGGTCTTGCCCGACCCGGAGGGGCCGAGCAGGGACATGAACTCACCCGCCTCGACCTTGAGGTCGACATTGTCCAGCGCCTTGAGGGTACCGTAGTGCTTGCACACCTTGTCGATGGTGACCGACTCGAAGCCTTCGTTGAAGCCCTGCATGGTTCCTCCTGCGGCGCGATGGCCGTGAGTCTGCGATGCAGCCATCTCACCATAGTACCCACTGGTGGAAATGCTCTTTTCAGCGCTGCCGGTATCGCTTCCTGCTGTTCTGGAAGAGCCGACGCACAGATTGTGTTTGGCGGGCCGCGTGGCCGGGTTCAGCGCCCGACCGCGTCGAGGAATTGCTGCCAGCCGGCCGCCAGGCGGACACCGGGGGCGCGAAAGGCATGCAGCGGAATGGGGTTGAAGCCCTGGCTGACCATAAGGCCCAGTTCCGGCGTTTCCCCCAGGCTCAGGGCTGCGACCTGCTGGCCCAGATAGGTCGAGAGCGCCACGCCCCCGCCGTTGTAGCCAACGGCATAGAACTGGCCGTCGTCCAGCTGACCGGCGTGGGGCAGATAGTCCAGGGTCATGGCGACCAGGCCGGACCAGCGATAATCGATGCGTGCTTCGGCAAGCAGCGGAAACACCGTGCCCAGACTGCGCTGCAGATCGCGAAAGGCGGCTTCGGAGTCGGTGCTGCCAAAGGCGCCACGGCCGCCGAAGATCAGGCGGTTCCCGACCAGGCGGAACCAGCGCAGCATCCTTTTGGTATCGCCGCAGACCTGTCCGCCCGGCAGGATCCGGGCAAGGACATCCGGCGCCAGCGGTTCGGTGGCGATGATCGCGCTGCGGAAGGGAATCAGCCGCCGATGCAAGGTGGCGGTCGCCGCCGTCTGGTTGGAGTAGCCGTTGGTGGCATAGATCACCTGTCGAGCCAGCAGGCTACCGGTTGGGGTACGCAGGCGAAAACCGCCCTGTTCCCGCTGTACCGACGCGACCGGACTGTGCTCGAAGAGCCCGACCTGGCGCTCGACCAGGGTCCGCGCCAGCCCCCGTGCGTAGTTGAGCGGATGGATGCCGCCGGCTTTGGGCGTCAGCAGGCCACCATGGTAGAGGTCCGATCCCGTCAGTTCACGGACCTGCTCGCGGGAGATGATGACCGAAGAGGCACCACCGGTCTCCCGACTGATCCACTCGGCGGTGCTCCGCAGGCCGGCCAGCGCGCGCTCGGTATGGGCAGCGGCGATGTGCCCGCAGAGCTTCAGCTCGGCCTCGTGCAGCCCCAGCCGTTCGATGTTTTCCGCCAGCGCATCGATGGCGACATAGCCGAGACGGTACATCTGCAGGGCGGCCTCACGACCGTGCCGGGCCATCATCCCGGCGAAGCTGAAGCGGAACTTGGGCGATACCACGCCACCGTTACGGCCGCTGGCGCCCCAGCCCAGGCTGTTCGCCTCCAGCACCACAGGCTCCTGGCCGGCCTGCACCAGGTGATAGGCCGCCGCCAGCCCGGTGAACCCTCCACCGACGATGGCCACATCGCAGCGGTGGTCGCCCTGGAGCGCGGGCAAGGTCGGCGCTGGTAGCGCAGTGGCGTTCCAGAGGGAATCGGGAGTCATCAGGGCGTCCGCCAGCGAGGGTTATGGCCGTGCTCAGGCCGATTGGCTGAGCAGCTCGGCGTCGACGGCGTCAGCCAGTTCCGCCAGCGAACGAAAATGATGGGTCGGCTCGGTGCGTTCGGACTCGAGGGTGCCACCAGAACCCTGCTTGTCGAAGCGCCGTTCGATCCAGCAGGTCGGATAGCCCAGGCGCATGGCGACACCGATGTCGTGGTATTGGCTCTGGGCGGTGTGGATGATGTCCTCGAAGCGGATGCCGTCGGTCGACAGCGCCCCCCGCACGAAGGCGAAGTACTGCGGATCGGGCTTTTCGTAGCGCGAGTCATCGATGGTGAATTCGTGATCGAAGGGGTTTTCCAGGGTCTTGGCCATGAAGTCCAGGGCCCAGCGCTGGGCATTGGTCATGGCCACCAGCTTGAAATGCTTGCGCAGGCGCTTGAGGGCTTCGACCGAATCCGGGAACGCCGGCCAGTTCCTGACCGACTGCGCCAGCCCTCGGGCGTGATCCTCGCTGTCCGGCAGCCCGAGTTGCGCCGCCATGAGGTGATAGCAGCGCTCCAGGTCGTCCGGGAACCAGCCTGCATCCTTCTTGGCCCGGGCATAGCGGTATGCCTGAAGAATGTCGTCATCGCCGTGCGCCTTGCCGGCTTCTCCACTGACCTGCCGCACGTGATTGAGGATGCCGGCTTCGAAATCGATGAGCGTGCCGACGACGTCGAAGGTCATGGCTTTGAACGGGCGGAAGGACATGGGTGAAGGCTCCGGGGTCTGAAGTGTCTTCAGTATCCTCGCCCTCACTCGCCAGAAGTTTCGTTTTGGCGCGAGGGCAGAAAACAATCGGCCGTTTGCGGGCGCTCGCTCGTCTTAATGTAGGGTGAACCTGATCGCGCCCTGGGGCAGCGCGCACGCCCTGAGTGACTTCCGCGCCTGGCGCAGACAGATCCGTTCCCGACGATGAGACTCACTCATGTCACCTTGAGCGACGGGCGCTATCCAGCACCCGGCCTGGCTGCTATTCATGGCGCCTGACAGCGCGCCGGCGCCCGAGCCGCGGCACCCTTTCCCGGATGACAGACACACGATGCCCACGCCTTATACCGACCGCTACGACCTGCCACTGTCCACCTCTTCAGCCCTCGCCGCCGACCGCTATCGGGATGGCGTCGATCTGCTGCTGTCGCTTTGGCCGGGGGCATCGGAAGCCTTGGACGAGGCGATCGCCGCTGACCCCGACTTCGCCCTGGCCCACGCCGCCCGGGCACGCCTGCAATTGATCGACAACCAGGCAGGTGCAGCACGGGATGCCATCGCCCTGGCACAGCGGTTGGTGGAGCGACGCGGCACACCGCGTGAGCGCAGCCATGTGCAGGTCCTGCAGCGGCTGATCGCCGGCGAATCCGCCCAGGCGCTGCAAGGCGCGCTGGCGCATGCCAACCGCTGGCCGCGGGACATCCTGATCCTGGGCCTGCCCCTGGGAGCCTTTGGCCTGCTGGCATTTTCCGGACGCGCCGATCATGACCAGGCGCGGGTCGACCTCTGTGAACGCCATGCCCGCCAGTTCGCCGCGGATGACTGGTGGTTCCTGACCTACCGCGGCTGGTCACTTGGCGAGAACGGCGACGTGGTGCGGGGCCGACAGATGACCGAGCGGGCGCTGGAGCTACGGCGACACAACGTCAACGCGGCCCATGCCCTGACCCATGTCCTGCATGAATCCGGTGACAGCCAGGCCGCGGAAGCCCTGATCGCCGGCTGGCTGCCCGAGTATCCCCGGCACGGTACCCTGCATGGCCATATCGCCTGGCATGGTGCGCTGGTGGCGCTGGAACGGGGCGACAGCCAGGGTGCGCTGGATCTCTATCAGCGGTTCGTAGCACCGGCGGCGTCCACCGCCGGCCCACTCAATCGGGTCAGTGACAACGCATCCTTTCTCTGGCGCCTCGGCCTCTATGGCCACGAGGTACCAGCGGGCCTCTGGCAGGCCACGGCCACCAGCGCGACCGGACTGTTCCAGCAGCCTGGCCTGGCTTTCGCCGACATCCATATGGCCCTGATCGCCGCGGCAACCGGTGATCGCAAGGCGGTGCAGGAGCGGGTTGCCGGACTCGAAACCCGCCTACGCGCCGGCAACCTGCCAGCCGGTCCGGTCGCACCCCTGCTCTGCCGCGCCCTGCTGGCCTTCGCCGACGAGGACTATGAGGGCTGCGCACGGCTGCTGGAGCCGTTGCGCACGGATGTCGCCCGCATCGGGGGCAGTGGCGCCCAGCGCGAAGTCATCGAAGACACCCTGCTGGTCGCCCTGCTACGTGGGGGCGACCACACCAGGGCCGGCGCGCTGCTGGACGAGCGCCTGCACCGACGGCCTTCACAGCGGGACCGGCGCTGGCAGGCCAGCCTGGCGCTTTGAAGAAAACGCTCAGGCGTGAGTCAGATACCAGCGCCAGTCCTGCTCTCCTACCTCGGCCATGAACTGCCGGTACTCGGCACGCTTGATGGCGAGATACACCTCGATGAACCGGTCCCCCAGCGCCTCCTTGATCCATGCAGAGCGTTCCAGCGCCTGCAGCGCGGTGAGCCAATCGGTGGGCAGGAAGTCGGTGGCCTGCTCGTAGCCGTTGCCAACGATGGCCGGTCCGGGGTCGCGCCCGTCGCGGATACCTTCGTGGATAGCCGCCAGGATCGCTGCGGCGGCCAGATAGGGATTGGCATCGGCGCCACAGATACGGTGCTCGATATGGCGGCTGCTGGCCGGACCACCCGGTACGCGCAGGGAGACGCTGCGATTGTTCACGCCCCAACTCTTGGCCAGGGGCGCGTAGCTGTTGGCCTGAAAGCGCCGGTAGGAATTCGCGTTGGGGCAGAAGATCGCCAGCGAATCCAGCATCCGGTGCAGCATGCCGCCGATGGAATGCCGCAGCAGCGGCGTACCGTGCGGGTCTTCGCTGGCATAGAGGCTGTTGCCCTCGGCATCGGCCAGACTGACGTGCAGGTGCAGGCCACTGCCGGCCTGGTCACCGAAGGGCTTGGCCATGAAGCAGGCCTGCAGCCCATGGCGGTTGGCCACGCCCTTGACCAGGCGCTTGTAGCGAATGCCTTCGTCGATGGCCTGGAGGGCATCGACGCGGTGCAGCAGAGTCAGTTCGAGCTGGCCGGGGGCGTATTCGGAGATGGCCGTACGCACCGGCAGCCCCTGCACTTCGCAGGCGGCATAGAGGTCGTCGAGAAAAGGCTGCAACTGTTCCAGTTCATAGACGCCATAGACCTGCGGTGAACCCGGCCGCACGCCGTTCATCTGGACGGCCGGTTGCGGACGGCCCTGGGCATCGCGGGCGCGGTCGAGCAGATAGAATTCCAGCTCCACCGCCATCACCGGCTGGTAGC
This sequence comes from Pseudomonas oryzihabitans, assembly GCF_001518815.1. NCBI lineage: Bacteria > Pseudomonadati > Pseudomonadota > Gammaproteobacteria > Pseudomonadales > Pseudomonadaceae > Pseudomonas > Pseudomonas oryzihabitans. The sequence goes on along the minus strand of NZ_CP013987.1, from coordinate 2,323,884 downwards.
CGTCGGCCTGCAGACGCTCGATCACCCGCACCAGCGCATGGCGCGGATCGGCAGGCGTCGCCGGCAGGCCCTGGGTCGGGTGCATGCTCACCTGCACCTGGCCGGTCGGGGTGCTGCGCCAGGGTTGCAGGGTCAGGCTGCCGGGCAGTGGATAGGTCCAGCAATCGACGTCGGCCACTTCCCAGATCAGGCCGGTGGCTTCGACGTCTTCGCCCTGCAGGGTCAGCGCCAGGATGGAGCTGGGCAGCGGGCGACCCTGCTCGTAGATGGCCAGCAGTTCGTCGCGGTGCAGCAGCTTGCCGCGCGGCACACCATTGGCGTCGATCAGGATGAGTTCGATGCTGCGCACCTCGGGGTGCGCAGCGAGAAAGTCCCGAGCTTCCTGGGCGTCGGCGAATTTCATGGCTGCACCTCGCGGGCGCCTGGCAGCGCCAGCAGTTCGGCAAGCCCCTGGTCGAGGGTGGCGAGCAGCAGATCGACGTCTGCGGGCGCCAGGTCCGGGCAGCACAGGGTCATGTTGTGAAACGGCGTGATGAGGATGCCGCGGTTGATCAGGTAGAGATGCAGCGCCTGTTGCAGACTGTCGTGGAAGGCCGCCTCGGCCTCCGCACCGGTACGGGGCGGTGTGGCGCAAAACTGGAATTCGCAACGCGCGCCCAGTTCGGTGACCGACCAGGCAAGACCATGGCGGGCGATCACCGCGCGCAGGCCGGCGGCGAGTCGCGCCGCCAGCGGTAGCATCCGCGCATAGGCGGCCGGGGTCATCACCTCTTCGAGGCAGACACGCAGGCAGCGCATAGCCAGGGCATTGGCCGACAAGGTGGTCCCCATACCGCTGTGCCCATGGCCGTGGCTGGTCTCGCTGGCATGCTGCTGCGCCAGGCGCATCGCCTGGGCCATCTCGTGGCTGCAGCCATAGGCCGCACAGGGCACGCCCCCGGCGATGGGCTTGCCGAAGGTGATGAAATCCGGTTCCAGATTCCAGGCGCGGGTGCAGCCGCCAGGGCCGGTGGACAGGGTATGGGTCTCGTCGATGATCAGCAGGGTGCCGTACTGGCGGGTCAGGGCCCGCACCCGATCCATGAAGCCCGGTTCAGGCAGCACCATGCCGATGTTGGTCATGGCCGGCTCGCACAGCAGCGCGGCGACGTCGCCCTTCACCAGCGCTGCCTCCAGCGCTGCGAGGTCGTTGAAGGGCACGGCCCGGCTGGTCTCGGCCAGGTTGTGCGCCTGACCAATCAGGCCGCCACGGTGCACGGTGCGGCCATCCTGGTGGCGCACCATCACGTCGTCGACGGTGCCGTGGTAGCAGCCGTCGAACACCAGCAGCATCTTGCGATTGGTAATGGCGCGCGCCCAGCGGATGACATAGCGGTTGGCATCGGTGGCCGTGGTCGCCACCTGCCAGAACGGCAGGCCGAAGCGCTCGGCGAGCAGTTCCCCGGCAACGACCGCATCCTCGCCCGGCAACATGGTCGTTAGGCCACGCGCGCCCTGCTCGGCCAGAGCGCGCGCGATGGGCTCGGGCGAGTGGCCGAACATGCTGCCGGTATCGCCCAGGCAGAAGTCGACGTAGTCGTGACCGTCGACGTCATGGAAACGCGAACCCTGGGCATGGCTGACGAACAACGCGCTGGGCATCGACCAGTCGCTCATCCAGTGCATGGGTACGCCGCCGAACAGCGACTGCCGGGCCCGCTCGGCCAGGGCGAGGGATTGGGGGTTGCGCGCAAGAAAGCGTTCGCGCTCGCGCGCGGCGAAGGTCTCGACGGCCGCTTCGCTGATGCCACTGGTAGTCATGTCGGATTCCTCTTGAGGTGAAGGGCGGATCGGCCCGGGCTCAGTGCCCGGCCGAGACGCCACAATCGATGGCCATGTCGGCGCCGGTGATGGAGCGGGCGGCGGGTTGGCAGAGAAAGAAGGCCAGCTCGGCGACTTCCTCGGGCTGGATGAAGCGCGCCTGCTCGCCTTGCGGATACTTGGCCAGGAGGTCCTGCAGGTAGCCGGCCGGATCGCCTTCGCCATAGCGCTCGGCCTGGAAACTCAGCATGGGCGTCGCCACGTCCCCAGGCGAGACGCTGTTGCAGCGCACCCCGCTGGGCGCCAGGTCCAGCGCCAGGGCCTTGGTCATCAGGGTCACCGCGCCCTTGCTGGCGCAGTAGACCGCGGCGTTGCGATTGCCCTGGCGGCCGGCATCGCTGCTGAGGTTGACGATGGCACCGCGCGTTTCGCGCAGGGCGGGAATGGCGGCAGCGCAGAGAAAGAAGCTGGCCTTGAGATTGACGTCCAGCACCAGGTCGAAGTCTTCCTCGCTGAAGGTCTCGGCCGGGCCCTCGCGCCAGACACCGGCACAGTTGACCAGGGCATCCAGGCGCCCCAATGTCGCCGCGGCGGCCACCACCTCGCGGGCCGCGCCGGTCCGGCGCAGATCGGCGGCGTGGTAGCCGGCCAGCCTGCCATCGGCCTGTAGCGCGGCCAGCGCGGCGTCATCGAGATCGGTGCCGAAGACCTGCCAGCCCGCTTGCAGGAAATGCTCGCGCACCGCACCACCGATGCCACCCAGTACCCCACTGATGAGTACGACCGGCTGCATGTCAGGCCCCCTTGTTTTCAATGCGGCTGTTGCCGCCGTCCACCACCAGGTATTCCCCGGTGATGTAGCTCGCTTCGGGTGAGGCCAGAAAGGCCACCGCCGCGGCGACCTCGGCGGGGCGACCGGCGCGACCCACGGGGACCCGCGTCGCCGCCTGCAATTCTTCCGGCAGACTGGAGGCGGTCTCGATCCAGCCGGGCGCCACGGCATTGACCGTGATGCCCTGCCCGGCCACCTCCAGCGCCAGGCTCATGTTCATGCCGACCATGGCGGCCTTGGCCGCGCTGTAGGCCGCTGCCTGCGGAATGCCCGCCCGGGTGCCGGTGGCGGAACTGACGTGGACGATGCGGCCATAGCCGCGCGCCTGCATGCCGGGCAATACGGCACGGGTCAGCAGGAAGGCCGTGGTCAGGTTGCGCGTCAGGGTCAGATTCCAGTCGGCCAGGGTCATCCGCGCCACCTCCACCAGGGGCTCGGGACTGCCCTGCATGGTCATGCCGGCGTTGTTGACCAGGATGTCGATGCGGCCCCAGCGGGCCTCGGCCCACTGACCGAAATCCCTGACCGCCGCCTCTTCGGTAAGGTCGAGTGCCCGCCCCTCCACCGTGAAACCGGCAGCGCGCAATTCCTCCACCCGTTCGGCGATCCGGGCACTACTGGCAGTGACGATCAGGTGTGCCCCCGCCGCGCCCAGGCGGCGGGCGATCGCCATGCCGATGCCGGATTCACTGCCGGCACCACTGATCAGGGCCACCTGGCCCGCCATCGACTCGCTCATGTCGCTGTCTCCGTTGTGGTCTGACTGGACTCTAAGCCTGTCTGGCTGATACAAAAAGACGATCGTTATCAGTGAAATTGACAACCATGGCCTTTACCAGCGAAACGCTTCGGGTCTTTCTCGCCGTGATCGACGAGGGCTCGTTTTCCGCGGCTGCCCGCGTCCTGGGGCGGGTGCCATCAGCGGTGAACATGGCGATCTCCCAGCTGGAAGCCGAGCTGGACCTGGTGCTGTTCGACCGCGCCACCCGCAAGGCCCTGCCCACCGCTGCCGCCCGCGCCCTGGAACCCCAGGCGCGGCAGGTTGCCAGTCAGCTGAATCTGCTCGATGCCCACGCTCTGCAGTTGCACGCAGGCCTGGAGCGGCGCTTCGTGCTGGTGATGGCGCCCGAGTTGCAGACCGGCGCCTGGAGCCGGCCACTCGCCACCCTGGCCGAGGAGTTTCCGGCACTGGAGATCGAGATCCGCTCGGCGGCGCGCGCCGAGGCGATCCGGCTGCTGCACGAGGGCAGCGTCGACATGGCGCTGATCTTCGAGCGTCCGGGGATCGACGAGCACGAGGGCTTCGCCGAGGCGGGCAGCCAGTTGCTCACGGCGGTCGCAGCGCCCGGCTATCCCTCGACTCGCGCGGGCCGACCACTAGGTGAGACGCTCATGGCCGATACCCGCCAAATCGTGGTGGCCGGCGGCGACCGCAACGCCTCGGACCCGCAGATCGTGCTGTCGCAGCGGGTCTGGCTGACCGACAGCTACCTGGCCACCCTCGACCTGGTCCAGGCCGGCCTGGGCTGGGCCTATCTGCCCCACCCGCTGGTACGCCCCCTGATCGCCGCCGGCCTGCTCGAACCGGTCGGCTTCGACAACATGGCCAGCCAGATCCGTCGCTGGATCGACGTCATCTGGATCAAGAACCGCCCCCAGGGCCTGGGAGCACGGCGCTATCTGCAGCTGTTGCGCGAGCAGATCGGGACCAAGCCGGAGTAGCCTGCCCCGCTGCCTAGGCCTCCCGGGGCCTGATCAGCGGGCAGTTGGAGCAGTATTCCGCCGGCGTCGTCGCCTGGTAGTAGAAGCAGCAGGTACGCCGAAAGCGAACCGCGCGGCCCGCGCTATTGACGGTCGCGGAGCGGCGGAACTGCGCCAGCGGATTGGTCTCCAGCCCCAGCTCGCTCGGCGAGGCGGCCAGCAGCCAGGCGAAGTCCTCGGCGCAGCGGGCGCGGATCGCGGGATCGGCCAGCTCGGTGAGGCGGCGGTCGTACAGCGCGTAGAGCCGCACCGCGGCATTCTCCCAGAGGATGCGTGGCGAGACGCGGCCGACCCGCGCCAGGGTTTCCCAAAGCGGTCGCAGTAGGTCGCCGAACAGGGTGCGGGCCAGCAACGCCCGTGCGGTGGCGTGATCGTCGAGGGCGGGCAGCGGCCGGGTATCGATCAGCGGCAGCATCGCTCGCCAGCGGCCCTGGGCATGGCCGTCCTCGATCCAGACATTGCCAGGCGTCAGGTCCAGGCGCCGGTCATAGGCCGACAGGGCATGGAAGGCTACCCCCGTGGTGAGAAAGCCCAGCCGCTTGGTCAGCAGCGATGCCGCGACCCGTCGCGTGGGGGCTTCCATCCGCACGGCCAGGTCGTCGAGCAGCTCGGCGCAGCGCGCGGCGTCCAGCCAGGCGGCGACCGGCTGGCTGTGCAGCGCGTCGCGCTCACTGGCTTCGCGCAGGCCGAAGGTGGCACGCAGCTCGTCCCGCGCCGCGCTATCCAGGGTCGGCCTCAGGCACATGGCGGCACCTCGCGGCCGAAGGGAATGCACAGCGGCGTGCCGAAATAGGGATCGGCGATGATCCGACACTCCAGTGCGAACACCTCGCGTACCAGGGCTTCCGTCAATACCTCCGCAGGTGCGCCCTGAGCGAAGGCACGGCGTTGGTGGACGGCGACCAGGTGATCGGCGTAGCGGCAGGCGAGATTGAGGTCGTGCAGCACCATGACGATGGTCTTGCCCTCCTCCCGGTTCAGCTGGCGCAGCAGATCCAGCACCTCGATCTGGTGCGCCAGGTCCAGGTAGGTGGTGGGCTCGTCCAGCAACAGGCAGTCAGTGTCCTGGGCCAGGGTCAGGGCAATCCAGGCGCGCTGGCGCTGACCGCCGGAGAGATCGTCCACCGGCCGTTCCGCCAGGTCCAGCAGGTCGGTGAGGCGCAGCGCCTTGTCCACCGCCGCGGCATCCTCCGCCGACCATTGGCGCATCCAATTCTGGTACGGATAGCGGCCCAGGCTGACCAGCTGCCGCACGCTGATGCCCTCGGGAGCCACCGGGATCTGCGGCAGGACCGCCAGTTGCCGAGCCAGCGCCGCGGTGGACTGCCGATGAATGTCCTGGCCATCGAGCAGGACCTGGCCCCGGCGCGGCTCCAGCAGGCGGGCGCAGGCCTTGAGCAAGGTGCTCTTGCCGGACCCGTTGCTGCCGATCAGGACCGAGACGCGTCCCGGCGGTAGTTCGAGGTCGAGATCCTCGATGATGGTCTGGGTGCCATAGCCGAGGGTCAGGGCACGGCTGGCCAGGGTTGCCATGAGGACTCCTTCAGGGACGCTGCCGGATCAGCAGGTAGAGGAAAAAGGGCGCCCCCAGGGCGGCGACGAAGATGCCAGCCGGCAGATCCAGAGGCAGGAACAGGGTACGACCCAGCAGGTCGGCGAGCATGACCAGCACGGCGCCCACCAGGGTCGCCATGCAGGCCTGACCGGCGAAGCCACCCGGGACCAGGCGGCGTGCGATGTGAGGCGCGATGAGGCCGACGAAGGCGATGGCACCGCCCCAGGCGATGGCCACCCCGGCCAGGGCCACGGCCAGCGCCAGCAAGGCTGCACGTTGCCGCTGCAGGCGTGCGCCGAGGCCGCGGGCCAGGTCGTCGTCGAGCTGCGCCAGCATGGCGTGCCGTGCCAGGGCAGCCAGTGGCAGCAGCAGGGCCAGCCACCAGAGCGCCAGGGCGCGGACCTCTGGCCAGCTGGCGCCATAGACACTGCCGGTCAGCCAGACGTAGGCGGACAGCGTGGTGGTCAGCGGACTGAATACCAGCAGGAAGGTAGTGGCCGCGGCGAGCATGGTCGACACCCCTACCCCCACCAGCACCAGGCGTAGCGGTGAGGCGCCATGATTCCAGGCCAGGCCGTAGACCAGCAGCGCCGCAAGGCCCGCGCCGAGCATGGCCGCCAGTGGCAGGCCCGTGGGCCCGGAGCTACCCGCCAGCAGGGCCAGATAGCACACCGCCCCGGCACTGGCGCCGCTGGTGATGCCCAGCAGGTCCGGTGAGGCCAGGGGATTGCGTACCTGGCCCTGCAGCAGCAGGCCGGACAGCGCCAGGGCGCTTCCGACCAGGGCTGCCAGCAGCGCACGCGGCAGGCGTAGCTGGGTGACGATAAAGCCCAGGCCACCGTGGTGTGCGTCGCTCAACGCGGCGAACACCTGAGTCGGCGCCAGCCAGACCTTGCCCAGGCACAGGCACAGCAGCAACACGACCAGAGCCACCGACAGTGCAGCGGCTAGCCGTCCCAGGATGGCCGGGGCCAGGCGCCGGGAAAAATGGCCGAGCCGCCAGACGCGTTCAGCGGCCATGGCGACCTCCCTGGCGGGCGAGATGGATAAAGAAGGGCCCGCCGAACAGGGCGGTCATGATGCCCACGGGCACCTCCTGAGGCAGGATTACCACCCGCGCCAGACTGTCGGCCAGCACCAGCAACAGAGCCCCGCCCAGGGCACAGCCCGGGATCAGCCAGCGATGCTCATGGCGCGATCGCGCCAACAGACCGCGTACCAGATGCGGCACCATCAGGCCGATGAAGCCGATATTGCCGGCCAGGGCCACGGCGCTTCCGGCCAGGCAGATCACCAGCACCCCGGCCAGCAGCCGGATCAGGCCGATGGGCTGCCCCAGGCCTCGGGCCAGGTCGTCGCCGGCGACCAGCACATCGAGCTGGCCGGCAAGTGTCCACGCAGCGACCAGGGCCAGCAGGCCGAACACCAGCAACGGTGTGGCGGCGGCGAGATTGCGCTCGCCCACCGAGCCGGCCAGCCAGAACAGGACGCTGTCCAACCCCTCCTGGTTGATCACCAGCAGTGCCTGGCTGAAGGCGGTGAACAGCGCCGCCAGGGCCGCGCCAGCCAGCACGATGCGCAGCGGCGTCAGGCGTGCCTGGCCCCTGTTGCCCAGCGTCCACACCAGCGTTCCCGCCAACGTCGCGCCCAGCAGTGCGCTGAGCATCCAGCTTTCGGCGCTGGACAGCCCCAGCACGGTGATCCCCAACACCAACGCAAAGGTGGCACCGGCGTTGATGCCGAACAGTCCCGGCGAGGCCAGGGGATTGCGCGTCATGGCCTGCATCAGGGCCCCGGCCACCGCCAGGTTGGCGCCCACTACCAGGGCGATCAGCAGCCGCGTCAGGCGCGTGGTGTTGACCAGGGTGGCGTCCAGCGCGAACGACGCATCCTGCACCACGGCCGCCACCACGCTGCCGGGCGCGATCCAGCGGGCGCCGACCGAGAGGCTCAGCCAGGCGGTAAGCACCAGTGCCAGCGCCAGCAACAGCAGTCGCAAAGGCGCGGTCATGCGGCCTCCTTGGAAGCCAGCACGCGCTCGATGTCGTCCAGCAGTAGATTGGCCGCGAGGATACCGCCGCCCAGGCTCCAGGCGACGCCATCGACCCGCCAGACCTGCCCGCGCCGGGGCGCGCTCAGACGCTGCCAGAGTGGGTGCTCGATCAGGCTCGCATAGTTGCGCTGTGACGCCTGGTCCGCACGCAGGAAGACGAAGAAGACGTCGGCCTCCACCACCGGCAGGCTTTCCCGGGAGGTCAGCTTGATCGAGGGCGCGGCGCTGCCCTGGCTGGCTGCCGGCCAGGCAAAGCCCAGCTCACTGAGTACCCGTCCAGCGAAGCTGTCGGGCAGGTAGCTGCGCAAGTGATCGGCGCGCACGTCCAGCACCGCCACCGTTGGCGGCCACTGAGCCTCGTAGTGCCGCTGCAGCGCGCCGCGCAGGCTGGCGATGCGCGCCTGCCAGGCGTGCAGCAAGGCCGTGGCGGCCGGCTCGCGCCCCACGGCCGTGCCCAGGGCCAGCAGCGTCTGCTTGAACTCGAAGACTTCCTCCAGCATCACCACCGGACAGAGCCGCTGCAGCAGCGGCGCGATCCGGCCATGGCGAAAGCGCGAGGCGATGATCAGATCCGGCGCCAGCAGCGCCAGGTCCTCCAGGCTCGGCTGGGTTTCGAGGCCCAGCGAGGGCACACCGGCCAGCGCCGGGCGCAGGTAGCGATAGACGGGTTTCTCGCTCCAGGACTCGACCACCCCGCAGGGCCTGAGCCCCAGGGCCACGGTGCTGTCGGTGGCGCCCTGGAACAGCGTCGCCACGCGAGCCGGCTGGGTAGCCGCCATGGCTGGGCCCAAGGCGGCGCCGGCGACGAGCCCACCCCAGCACCTGAGCAGGTGGCGACGGGTCAGACCGGAGCCGCCAGGAATGCGCAACGCCAAGGCCGTCAGAACGCCAGGCTGGTCGAGAACACCAGCGTGCGTGGCGTGGAAATCGTCAGGCCCGGCTCGGCATCGTCCGGGGCACCCGCCGAGGCCCAGTAGCGCTCGTTCATCACGTTCTCCACCGAGGCGCGCAGGGTGACGCGGGTAGCGTCGACCTTGAAGGCATAACGTGCGCCCACGTCGAAGCGGTGCCAGGCATCGATTTCCTTGCTGTTGGCCTGGTCCAGGTACTGGGAGCTGGTGTAGATCCCGCGACCGGTCAGGGTCAAGCCGGGCACCGCCGGGATATCCAGTTCGGCGCCGAGGTTGGCATTGAGCTTGGGCGTGGCCGGGGCGCGATTGCCGTCGAAGGTGCCACCCACGGTGCCCTTCAGTTCGCTGTCGATGTACATCAGGCCGCCAAGCACGCGGAAGCCCTGCAGCGGCTCGCCGAACACGCTCAGCTCCGCCCCATCGTTGATTCGCTTGCCATTGGGGCCGAAGACCCGGCTGGTGGCGTTGGTCTCGTAGGCGGGCTGCTTGATGCGGAAGGCGCTGGCCGTGACGGCGACGGCGCCGAAGTCATACTTGGCGCCCACTTCCGCCTGGCGGCTGATGAAGGGCGGGAAGATCTCGTCCTCGTTGATCGAGCTCGAGGGAGCGATCTTGCCCTGACTCAGGCCTTCCATGTAGTTGGCATAGAGCGACAGTTTCTCGGTGGCTTTGAACAGCACGCCGGCCGAGGGCGAGACCTTTTCCTCGTCGTAGGCGGTGTCCTGCTTCACGCCGTCGGACCAGTCGTCCACCTTCACCCGCTGCCAACGAGCGCCGACGGTGACTAGCAAACGATCATCGAAGAAGCCCAGGGTATCGGCCAGGGCCACACCGCTGAAACGGTTCTCGGTGTAGTCCTCACCATCGGAGCGGGTCTGCACGCCTGGCGGCGGCAGGTCGCGGGGGCTGTAGAGGTTGCTCGTGCCCGTGGCATAGCGTCCGCCGCCGTTCTCGAAGTCCATGTAGAAGTAGTCGGCGCTGACGTTGAGCTCGTGGCTGACCGGTCCGGTCTGCAGCCACTTGCGCGCACCGATGTTGGCCGTACGTACATTCTCGTCGCGGGTGAAGTCGCGCGGCTGGACGGTGAAGTCGCCGGCATCGTTGGTGAGGGAGACGTTGTGGCGCAGGAAATCATGATCGCTGCGGCGCGCCCCCACGGCGCCGTAGACCATCAGCGACTCGTCCACGTCGAATTCGCCGCGCAAGGCACCGAAGGTGTCCTTGGTCTGGGCGCGGGTCCAGCGCTGGGCATAGTTGTGGCGCACGTCGTCGGCATCGGGCACCCGGGCATTGGCGCCTACCAGCACCCGTTCCTGGGGCGCGTCGGTATCACGTTCGGTGTGGCCCAGGTCCAGCCCCAGGCGCAGGCGTTCCACGCGGTAATCCAGGCCGAGCACACCCATCTGGCGGTCGACGTGCTGGTGATCCCAGGTGGTGTCGCCGGCCTGCTTGACGCCGTTGAAGCGCATCCCGAAGCGATTGTCCTCGCCGAAGCGACGGCCGATGTCCACGGCCCCACCCACCTGGCTATCGGAGGCATAGCTGCCGGTGAATTCGGTGATGGGCTGGTCGGTGGCGCGCTTGGGCACCACGTTGATGCCGCCGCCGACACTGCCGCGGGGGGAGATGCCATAGAGCAGCTGGCTCGGCCCCTTGAGGATGTCGACCCGCTCGGCCATCTCCAGGTCGATGGAATAGGTCGGCAGCACGCCATAGAGGCCGTTGTAGGCCACGTCGCTGTTGTAGAGGCTGAGACCGCGGATCGTGAATTGCTCGAAGCGCCCACCGGAAGGATTGGTGGAACGTACCGAGGGATCGCTGGCGATCAGATCGGTAAGGGTGCGCGCCTGCTGATTCTGTACGGTCTGGGTGGTGTAGGCCGTCTGGCTGAAGGGCGTGTCCATGAAATCGCGCTTGCCCAGCAACCCCTGGGAGCCTTGGCGTGAGACCTGGCCGCCGGCGTAGGGGGCTTCGTCGGCTTGGAGGCTGGTGGCGACGATGGAAGTGCTGGCCAGCTCCTGGACGCCACTCTCCGGCGGCGCCGGCGCCAGGGTGAAGTCCCGCTCGCCCAGCGGCTGCAGCCGCAGCCCCGAGCCGGCGAGCAGGCGGCTGAAGCCCTCCTCCACGCCGTAGTTGCCATCGAGGCCGGCGCTGGCGCGATTGCTCACCAGCCCCGGATCCACGGCCAGGTTGACGCCGGACTCCGCGGCGAAGCGCGTCAGCGCCTGGGCGAGGCTGCCCGCCGGTATCTCATAGTGGCGCCGGGCAGCCTCTTGCGCCCAGACCGACCCGGCCCACCAGGGGGTACCGCTCAACGCTACCAGCAAGCCCGTGCGCAGCAACGGACGCCATACCAACGCCACCATCGAATCCCCCTCCTGTTGTTTGTCCTATGCCGGTAATGACCGACGAGCGCGTAAAAGGGGACAGGCTTTTTTCAGGCGGTGGTCGAGCGCGGCACTAGGGTGACCCAGAAGCGGGTCCGCCACTGCACGTCCACCGGCAGGGTGGCGGCCAGCAGCGCCAGGACGCGGTCGGTATCGGCGAGCTGGAAACTGCCGGTCACTCGCAGATCGGCTACCGCCGGGTCCCAGCGCAGCAGGCCGAAGCGATAACGGCTGAATTCCTCCAGGAACTCACCGAGCGGCTGGTCCTGGGCGATCAGCACGCCCTGGCGCCAGCTCAGCACGGTCGCGGCGAAGGGCTCGATGGCACCGACGCCCAGGGCGCTCAGACGCAGCTGCCGGCCCTCTCCCAGCTCCAGGCGAGGCCCCGCCAGCGGCTGGATATCCACGCTGCCGCTGACGACGCGCACGTCGCACCCCTCGTCATGCCGCTGCACGCAGACCTCGGCCTGGCGCAGCGTCACCGCGCCGAAGCCGGTATCCAGGGTCATGGGGAGGGCGCCGGGCACCTGCAACGAGGCTTCGCCGCGGATCAGCCGCAGGTAGCGGCGTGTCTCATCCAAGTCGACGGCGGTCGCGGTATTGAGTTGCAGCAGGCTACCGTCGGCCAGGGTCAGGCTGCGGTGTTCACCGGTAGCGGTGCTGACGGCGGCGGTCCAGGCGTCCAGCGGCAGCTCGCGCATCAGCCACCATCCGGTCGGGATCACCACCGCCAGGCCAAGCAGCTGACGCAAGGCCGTGCGGCGACCGCGATCGGCTGGCCGCAGACTGGCCATGGCCAGCCGCGAGGGCACCGTGGCGAAGCGTTGTTGCAGCGTCAGCGCCGCCTGCCAGGCGCGCTCGTGCTCGGCATCGGCTTCGCGCCACTCCTGCAAGAGCTCCTGTTCCCGCGCAGTGGCTTCACCCGACTCCAGCAGCGCCAACCAACCAGCCGCTTCGCGGATGGCCGTCCGCCGGCGGTCCTGGGGGTCGCTCAGCACAATTCGGCCAGCAGGCAGTGCTCGTAGGCCTGCGCCATGTATCTCTTGATGGTGCGCTCGGAGACCTGCAGTTGGTCGGCGATCTCGCGATAGGTCAGGCCTTCGAGCTGGCTGAGCAGAAAGGCCTGGCGCACCGCGGATGGCAGGCCGTCGAGCAGTTCGTCCAGGGCTTGCAGGGTCTCCAGCAACACCCAGCGCTGCTCGGGTGACGGGGCGCAGGCCTCGGGCAATTCCGCCAGGGCATTGAGATAGGCCTGCTCCAGGCTGCGCCGACGCTGGAAATTGATCAGCAGGCGTTTGCCAATGGTCAGCAGATAGGCACGGGGTTCTTGCAGCTCGGCCACTACCTGGGGATTGCGCAGCAGCCGCAGGAAGGCTTCCTGGCTGAGGTCGGCGGCATCCCACTCACTGCCCAGCCGCCGACGCAACCAGGCCTGCAGCCAACCGCTGTGGTCGCGATAGAACGCCTGGAGGGTGCGCGAGGACTCGAGAGCCATATCACTCATGCCGGCTGCTACCTGATGATGCCTAGATGATATTGATTCTACTTTACAGGCACTGGCATCGACCAGTCCCGGGCGCTCTATCGTGCGCACGGGCTCAGGTAAAAGGCTCGAACGGCGAGGGTTAGTCTCGTGCCGCGGGCTCGGGCGCCAGCGGCGAGAGGTCCACGGACCGGCAATAGTCCATGAACAGCCGGGTCGCCTTGGTAGGCTCGTTGTTGCGCAGGTAGGCCATGATGAAGGTCGAGGCCGGCATGTCGTCATGGATGTTCACCTGCGCCAGGCGCTTGCCGTCGTAGGTAAGGTCAGTGGTCGGCCGAGTGACCAGCACCGAGAAGCCCAGGCCCTGCCCCACCATGCAGCGCACCATCTCGATGGAGGGTGAACTGTAGGCCACTGTGGGGTGGTAGCCCTTCTCCTTGAAGATGTCGATGAAGTAATTGCGGCTGGGTACCACGTCCAGCAGGATCATGGGCTCACGACTCAGCTCCTTGAGCGTCACCGCCTTCTTGTGTGCCAGCGGGTGGGCAATGGGCAGCAAGGCGTAGGGCTTGTGCGGCGCGTTGAGCTTTTCCTTGGTGATGGAGTCGCCCAGCTCCAGGTCATACAGAAACACCAGGTCGAAACGGCCGCGATGTACCCCATGCATCAGCTCGTGCTGTTCGCCGTCCTGCAGCTGGATGGTGATTTCCGGATAGAGCCGCTTGAAGCCGGCGACCAGCCTGGGCAGATAGAGCGGCGCTGCGGATTCGAAACAACCGATGGCCACCGTGCCCGAGACCATCTCGTTTTCTGCCCGGGCGTTCTGCTCCAGTTCCTGGGAAAGCCGCAACAATTGCTTGGCCTTCTCATAGAGCCGACGCCCGCTGGCCGTCAGGGAAACACCCTGAGCGTGATGGCGAATGAATAACTTCTGCTCGAAACTTTCTTCGAGATTCTTGATGGCCACGGATATCGACGGCTGCGATATATGGAGTTGCCGCGCCGCCTCGACAATGCTGTCTTCCTCGACCACTGCCACGAAGTAACGAAGTTGTCTCAGCGTAAAATGCGTCACATATCGCCTATAGGAAAAAACAGTGCAGAGAATGGTTCTGCATAGCCTCTACCCTTGAAGCGAAAGCTGTGCCAGCCATCCGACATTCTGCTCAAACAACGGCCAAATGCCTGTATAGCCAGCGAATCCTGCCCGCTATTAACTCCCGACCCTTCCGCAAGACTGCACCAAAATCCCGCATTAGCGCCCTGAATGACGGCGCCTTGCCCTGTATCGGGGCATATGAATCAGAGGCTTAAAAAAGCGGTTTTTCTGTATAGGCAAGTCCTATACAAAGGCCCGTAATTTGTTAATTGACGATAAGTCCACTGACTGCCAATTCTGTAATTACCGCTACAGCGCGCCTCTTCGGGCACGCACTTTCAATGAATGGCAACGGGTCTTTCGACGATGACTTTTGACTGGAACTACATGTTCGGCCTTATCGGCGACACTCAATTCTGGCTGGCAACCTGGACGGTCATCAAGCTCAGCACTCTCACCTGGATCATCAGCATCGCGCTGGGCTTCTTCATCGCCCTGGCCAAGCAATCCCGGCTGCCCGCACTCAGCCTGCCAGCGCGGGGCTACATCTGGTTCTTTCGCAGCGTGCCGCTGCTGGTGCTGCTGATCTTCATCTACAACCTGCCCCAGGCGCTGCCGGCCACCTCGGTGGTACTGGCCGACCCTTTCTGGGCCGGGCTCATCGGCCTGGTGATCAGCGAGACGGCCTATGTCGCCGAGATCCACCGTGGCGGCCTGTTGTCGATTCCCAAGGGCCAGGGTGAGGCGGCGCGAGCCCTGGGTCTGCGTTTTCTTGGCACCCAGTGGCGCATCGTCATCCCCCAGGCACTGCGGGTGGCCCTGCCCTCGCTGGCCAACGAATACATCTCCATCGTCAAGCTCAGCTCCCTGGTGTCGGTGATCTCCCTCACCGAGATCCTCATGGTCGGCCAGCGCCTCTATTCGCAGAATTTCCTGGTCATGGAAACCATGGTGGCGGTGGCCTTCTACTACGTGCTGATCGTCACCCTGTTCGACTTCCTGCTCAAACGCCTGGAGCGCTTCCTCGACGTTACCCAGCGCAAGGTGGTGCGTACCCCCGACGCCCAGGTGCTTGCCCTGGCCACCCAGGCCTCGACCGCCAGCGCCAAGCCGCAATGGGACGCCACCACCCCGGCGCTGCAGGCCGCGCGCCTGCACAAGGCCTATAACGACGTCGAGGTGTTGGGCTCGGTCAATCTGCGCATCCACCCAGGCGAGGTGGTCTCGGTGATCGGCCCCTCGGGTTCGGGGAAGACCACGCTGATCCGCTTGCTCAATGGATTGGAGCAACTGGATAACGGTGAGATCCGCATCAACGGCCAGCCCTTTCTTCACCTGCACAAGGACGGCGCCCAGAAACCGCGCTTCATTGAGAACAGCGAGCATCGCCTGGACATCGGCATGGTGTTCCAGAGCTTCAACCTCTTTCCCCACCTGACGGTGCTGGACAACCTGCTGCTCGCACCGCGCTATCACCGCCTGGATACCGTAGCTGCCCTGCGGCAGCAGGCCTACGCCCTGCTGCACAAGGTCGGGATGCTCGACCACGCCTGGAAGTATCCGCACCAGCTCTCTGGCGGTCAGCAGCAGCGGGTGGCCATCGCCCGGGCGCTGATGATGCGGCCGCAGATCATGCTCTTCGACGAGCCCACCTCGGCGCTGGACCCGGAAAAGGTCAACGAGGTGTTGCAGGTGATCGAGGCCCTGGCCCAGGAGGGCATCACCATGGTGATCGTCACCCACGAGATGAACTTCGCCTTCAAGGTCTCGGATCGCATCGTGTTCATGGAAAAGGGCCGCGTGGTCTGCGACGACGCGCCCGAGGTACTACGTAACGGCCAGCACCCGCGCGTCGAGGCCTTCCTCAAGGACGTGTCCCTGGCTTGACCCCACCCCTGGCTTTCGGAGAAACGACATGATCGAACAAGCGCAACTGGACCAGTTCCACAGAGACGGCTACCTGGTGGTCGAGAACCTGCTGTCGGCCGAGGAGATCGCCGCCCTGCAGGCCGACTTCGATCTCTGGGTCGAAGACAGCCGCAGCCATGCCGAGGCCTGGGGCGAGACCCAGGATGGTCGGGCTCGCTTCGACGTGGAGCTGGACCATCGGCCCGACCACCCATCCCTGCGCCGGGTCAGCTCGCCCACAGAAATCTCCGCGACCTATCGCCAGGTCGCTCTTTCCTCGCGGATGGCGCAGGTCGCCGCCCAACTGATCGGCGGCAACGGCACCCGCTTTCACCACAGCAAGATCAATTCGAAGTTGCCCCATACCGCCACCCAAGTGAAATGGCACCAGGACTTTCTGTTCACCCCGCACAGCAACGACGACGTGGTCACCGCGCTGCTGATGGTGAGCGAGGTCACGCCGGAGAATGGCCCGCTTACCGTCATTCCCGGCAGCCACCAGGGTCCGCTGTGGTCGCACTGGCAGGACGGTCGCTTCAGCGGCGCCGTCGATGACGGGGTGGTCGCCGAGCACTGCGGCCAGCCGACCGCCTGCTTCGGGCCGGCCGGTTCGGTGTGCTTCATGCACACCCGCCTGCTGCATGCCTCCAGCCCCAACCAAACCGAACTGCCGCGCACCCTGTTCATCAGCGTCTATGCCGCCGAGGACGCCCTGCCCTTCGGCGAGAACCCGCTGCCCAGCGAACACGCCGGCGTCCTGGTGGCCGGTCAGGAAAGCGGTCTGGTGCGCAGCGTGGCCAACAGCGTGCGCCTGCCACAGAAGCCGCGCGGCGCCTCCTTCTTCGTCCAGCAGGCCGGGCTCGACCAGGCCGCCGGTTGATCCTTCCTATCCGTCACGGAGCATCGCCATGCACAGCTTCAGCGTCTCGATTCGCCCTCTCGCCGCCACCCTGCTGGGCGCTGCCATCGCCCTGGCCTCGACCGCCGCCGGGGCCTTCCAACAGCCAGGCAAGCTCATCGCCGGTTCCGACCTGACCTTCTTCCCCTACGAATACGTGCAGGACAACAAGCCGGCAGGCTTCGACATCGAATTCGTCGAGGGATTGGCCAAGGTCATGGGCCGCTCCGTGGAGACGCTCGACACCCGCTTCCCCAACCTCATCACCGGACTGCAGGGGGGACGCTTCGACATCACCAACTCCTCGATGTACATCACTGCGGAGCGCTTGAAGGTGATCGACATGATCCCCTACCTCAAGAGCGGAGAATCGATCATCTCGCTAAAGGGCAGCAGCTATCAGCCCAAGAAGCCGGAGGACTTCTGTGGCCACAAGATCGGCTCCATGGGCGCCACCTCCTGGCTGCAGCAGTTGCACAAGCTGTCGGACGAGTACTGCGTGAAGAACGGCCTTAAGCCCATCGCGGTGAGCGAGTACGGCACCGATCCCCAGACCACCCAGGCGCTGCTGTCCAAGGCCGTGGAGGCGCAGATCACCGACGCCGCCGTGGCCCGTGGCCTGGTGGAAAAACTCGGCAATCGCGTGGTGATCTCCTCGGACACCCTGATCTACCCAGTGCTCAACGGCTTCGGCGTGAAGAAGGGCAACGACGAGGTCAGGACCGCCCTGGTGGACGCGCTCAAGCAATACAGCGCCACTCCCGAATACGCCGCGCTGCTGGAGAAATACAACTTCCAGGCGCCCACCGAGGCGGATATCGCCACCCTGATGCCCAAGCCCTGAGCCTTACGGAGTCACCACCATGGCACTTTCTCACGAGGAACGGCTGCGTATCGATCTGGCCGCGACCTTTCGCGTCATCGCCCACCTCGGCATGCACGAGGCCGTCGCCAACCACTTCAGCGCGGCCGTCTCGCCAGATGGCAAGCAGTTCCTGATCAACCCCAAGTGGAAGCACTTCTCGCGCATCCGCGCCAGTGACCTGCTGCTGCTCGACGCGGACGATCCGCAGGGCGCCGAGCGGCCTGACGTGGACACCACGGCCTGGTCGATCCATGGGCAGATCCATCGACGACTGCCGGAGGCCCGGGTGGTGCTACACCTGCACCCGGTCTACACCACGGCGGTGGCCTGCCTGGCCAAGCCTGAGGTGCCGCCCATCGACCAGAACACCGCACGCTACTTCAACCGCCTGGCGGTGGACGAGCTCTATGGCGGCATGGCCGACACCGAGGCCGAGGGCGCGCGCCTAGCCGGTCTGCTCGACGGCAAGCAGCGGCTGTTGATGGGCAACCACGGCGTCATGGTGATCGCCCCCACCATCGGCCAGGCCTTCGACGACATCTGGACCCTGGAGCGGGCCTGCCAGATCCTGGTCACCGCCTGGTCCACCGGTCAGCCGCTCAAGGTGCTCTCCGATGCGGTCGCCGAGAAGACCGCGCGGGCCTGGGAAGGCATCACCGACTTCTCCGAGCAGCACTTCGCCGAGATGAAAGAACTGATGGTCCAGCAGGACCCATCCGTGCTGGATTGATCGCCGCGGAGCCTCCGCTCCGCCTTCCTACTGCTTAGATGACGGCCGCACCCTGCGGAGCGGCCGAAGGGTACCCTCATGTCCACATTACCGACCACGATCGACACCCTGGTGATAGGCGCCGGCCAAGCCGGGATCGCCATGAGCGAACACCTGGGGCGGCTCGGCATCGAGCACCTGGTGCTGGAAAAGAACCGCATCGCCGAAGCCTGGCGCACCGGCCGCTGGGACTCCCTGGTGGCCAACGGCCCGGCCTGGCATGACCGCTTCCCCGGCCTGGAATTCGACACGCCGCCGGATGGTTTTCCTGGCAAGGACGAAATCGCCGCCTACTTCGAGACCTATGCCCGGCAGATCGACGCGCCCATCCGCACCGGTGTCGCCGTCACCCGGGTGACCCGCCAGGCCGGCCAGGCTGGCTTTCTGGTGGAAACCTCAACCGGCAGCCTGAACGCCCAGCGTGTGGTGGTGGCCACCGGTCCCTTCCAGAAGCCGGTGATCCCGGCCATCGCACCAACAAACGAGAGCCTCTACCAGATCCACTCCGCCCATTATTTCAATCCGCAACAATTGCCCGAGGGCGCGGTGCTGGTGGTGGGCGCCGGCTCCTCCGGGGTGCAGATCGCCGAGGAATTGCTGCGCGCCGGCAAGCGCGTCTATCTCTCCGTAGGCCCCCATGACCGGCCGCCGCGGGCCTATCGCGGCCGCGACTTCTGCTGGTGGCTGGGCGTGCTCGGCCTGTGGGACACCGAGACCATGCAGCCGGGTCGCGAGCACGTGACCATCGCCGTGAGCGGCGCCCGCGGCGGCCATACCGTGGACTTCCGCCGCCTGGCCCAGGCCGGCATGACCCTGGTGGGCCTCACCGACGTCTTCGTCGACGACGTGGTGCGCTTCCGCCCGGACCTCAACAGGAATCTCGACGCCGGCGACGCCAACTACCTGGCCCTGCTCGACGCCGCTGACGCCTATGCCGCGCGCCATGGCCTGGACCTGCCCGAAGAGCCCGCGGCCCGCGAACGAGTGGCGGACGCCGCCTGCATCCGCGAACCGCTCAAGGAGCTGGACCTGAAGGCCGCGGGCGTCAGCGCGGTGATCTGGGCAACCGGCTATGCCACCGACTTCAGCTGGCTGCAGGTGGACACCTTCGGCGAGAACGGCAAGCCCAGGCACCAGCGCGGGGTCGGCGCCGAGCCGGGCATCTATTTCGTCGGGCTGCCCTGGCTCAGTCGCCGCGGCTCGGCCTTCATCTGGGGCTGCTGGCACGACGCCCGCCATGTGGCCGACCAGATCGCCATCCAGCGCCGCTACCAGGACTACCGCCCGAGCGAAACCGCCGGTGCGCCGATGCAGCACTCACGCAGCGCCTGATACCCACCCCTATAGGGCGCGTAGGTTGGGTTGAGCGCCAGCGAAGCCCAACATGATCGAGATCAAAATCCACCGTGTTGGGCTTCGACGATGGAGCCATCTCAGCCCAACCTACTTCGAAAAAAGGAGCATCCCCATGGCCGCGCCGACCCACACCCGTATCCGCATGTTCAACACCAAGGACACCTACCCCAACCAGACCCTGGACAACGACCTTTGCCAGGCCGTGCGGGCCGGCAACACCGTCTATGTGCGCGGCCAGGTGGGCACCGACTTCGACGGCAATCTGGTGGGGTTGGGCGATCCCCGGGCCCAGGCCGAGCAGGCCATGAAGAACGTCAAGCAGCTGCTGGAAGAAGCGGGCAGCGACCTCAGTCATATCGTCAAGACCACCACCTACCTGATCGATCCGCGCTATCGCGAACCGGTGTACCAGGAGGTCGGCAAGTGGCTCAAGGGGGTTTTCCCCATTTCCACCGGCCTGGTAGTGGCGGCCTTGGGCCAGCCCCAGTGGCTGATGGAGATCGATGTCATCGCCGTGATCCCCGACTGAGGCCGCCCCATGACCTTTTCCCTCACCGCCCGCTGCGCCACGACCGGTCAGTTCGGCATCGCCATCAGTTCATCGAGCATCGCCGTGGGCGCCCGTTGTCCTTGGCTGCAACCCGGGATCGGCGCGGTCAGCTCGCAGAACATCACCCTGCCGGCCCTAGGGCCGCGCACCCTGGAGCGACTGGCCGCGGGACTGGCTCCCACCGTGGCCCTGGCCGAGAGCCTGGCCGACGACGGCTACGCCGAGTATCGCCAGGTAACCGTCATCGACGCCCAGGGCCGCAGTGCCCACCACAGCGGTGCCTATACCCTGGGCGTGCACCAGGCGCGCAGCGGCCGGGATTGCGTGGGCGCTGGCAACATGCTGGCGAGCCCCGCGGTTGTGGAGGCGCTGGTGGAGAGCTTCGAAGCCAGCCAGGGCGCTCTTGCCCAGCGCCTGCTGCGGGCCATGCAGGCGGCCATGGCCGCCGGTGGCGAGGCCGGTCCGGTGCATTCGGCGGCGCTGCTGGTGGTGGGCGACGCCAGCTGGCCCATCGTCAATCTGCGGGTCGACTGGGCCGAGACGGACCCCATCGGTGAGCTGACGGCGCTGTGGCGCGCCTATGAACCCCAGTTGCAGGACTATCTCGACCGGGCGGTGCGCCCGGATCTCGCCCCCGGCTACGGCGTCCCGGGAGACGACCGATGAGCGCCAGCGGTGAACTACTGGCACGGCTGGTGGCCTTCGACACCACCAGCCGCGAATCCAACCTGGCGCTGATCGACTTTGTCGCCGGCTACCTAGAGGGCTTCGGCGTACCCTACGAGCTGATCCACAACGGCGAAGGCACCAAGGCCAATCTGTTCGCCACCCTGGGACCGGCGGACGTGCCGGGCATCGTGCTCTCGGGGCATACCGACGTGGTGCCGGTAGACGGCCAGGCCTGGACCCGTCCCCCCTTTGTCCTCAGCGAAAGCGCCGGCAAGCTCTACGGTCGCGGTACCGCCGACATGAAGGGCTTTCTGGCCTGCCTGCTGGCACTGGTGCCCGCGGCCAGCCGTGCGGCCCTGCGCCGCCCGCTGCACCTGGCACTGTCCTACGACGAGGAAGTCGGCTGCCTCGGCGTGCGCAGCCTGCTCGACCAGTTGACCCTGCATCCGGTCAAGCCGCTGCTGTGCCTGATCGGTGAGCCCACGGAGCTGAAACCCGTGCTCGGCCACAAGGGCAAGGTAGCCATGCGCTGCCAGGTGCACGGCGCGGCCTGTCATTCGGCCTATGCGCTCCAGGGCGTCAACGCCGTCGAATACGCCGCGCGCCTGGTCGTGGAACTCGGCCGGCTCGGTGAGGCGCTCAAGGCAGCGGAAAGCCAGGACCCCCGCTTCGATCCGCCCTTCTCCACGGTGCAGACCGGCCTCATCGGTGGCGGCCAGGCACTGAACATCGTGCCCCAGGACTGCACCTTCGATTTCGAGATCCGCGCCCTGCCCGCCCAGGACCCCTACCAGGTGATCCATCAGCTGCAGGCCTATGCCGAAGCGGCATTGCTCCCGGCCATGCGCGCCATCAGCGGTCGGAGCGCCATCCGCTTCACCGAGCTGTCGAGCTATCCCGGCCTGGATACCGCCATCGAAAGCGAGGCGGCCGACTGGATCGCGCAGTTCTGTGGCTCGCGCGACTTCGGCACGGTGGCCTTCGGCACCGAAGGGGGGCTGTTCGCGGCGGCGGGCATCCCCACCGTGGTCTGCGGCCCCGGCAGCATGGCACAGGGTCACAAGCCGGACGAATTCATCAGCCAGGCGCAGCTGGATGATTGCGATGCCATGCTGGGGCGGGTGTTGGCCTTCGCCTGCCGCTAGATCCTGTACGAAAACTGCCTGCGCTCGGTGATGCTGCGTTGAAAAAGGCCTGGATCGCCAGCCCGGCCGCAATGCTTATTTACCAGTCTAAAACTCGTGCGCGAGCCCGGTCCGCTTCCTCAGCCTTTTTCGTGGGGCCGCCTAGGCCTCGCCTGACTTTCGCTCGGCGACTTTTCATACAGGACCTAGCCCGATCATTCCATTTTGCGGAATGCTGAACTGACCAGAAGACCCATTCCCTCGAAAGCGCGCTGATCCCAAGCTGGTAGCACCTATCGGGCCCCCTCGGCCCGCTGCCTGCCAGGAGTCGGATCATGAAGCTCTATCACACCCCGCTGTCCGGTCATGCCCATCGCGCCGTACTCTTCGCCTCGCTGCTGAGGATCGAGGTCGAGCTGATCGACATCGATATTCCGGGCGGCGCCAATCGCACGGCGGAATTCCTCGCCCTCAATCCCTTCGGCCAAGTGCCGGTGCTGGCGGACGGCGCGACGGTGGTCGCCGATTCCAATGCCATCCTCGTCTACCTGGCGAAAAAGGCCGGGCGTACCGATTGGCTACCGGAAGACCCCGCTGGCGCGGCCGCGGTGCAGCGCTGGCTATCGGTGGCTGCAGGCGAACTGGCCTATGGCCCGGCATCGGCGCGACTGATCACGGTGTTCGGTGCCCGCCTGAATCCGGAAGAAGTCATCGCCCGCGCCCATGTCCTGCTCGAACGCCTGGAGGCGCACCTGACCACGCGCGAGTGGTTGGCTGCCGATCACCCGACCATCGCCGACATCGCCCTCTACAGCTACCTGGCTGGAGCGCCGGAAGGCAATGTGGAGCTGGCGCCCTATACGGCGGTGCGCGCCTTCCTGCAGCGGGTGGAGGCCCTGCCCGGCTTCGTGCCCTTTCCCGAGACCGTGGCCGGCCTCCGGGCCTGATCGAGCCCTCACCCTGCTGGAGGTCAAGGTCATGCATGAGCCCCTACCCTCCTGGCACGCCGGGGAAACCTTCATCCAGGAACAGCTAGGCGTTCGTGAACGCCTGGAGGCCCTGGGGCCGCGGGTGATCCGGCCGTTCATGCCCGACCAGCATCGGCAGTTCTTCGCCCAGCTGCCCTTCGTGGTACTGGGCAGCGTGGATGCCGCGGGCGACGCCTGGGCGACGATCCTGGAAGGCCAGCCGGGCTTTCTCGCCTCGCCCACGTCCACCACCCTGGATATCGCCGCCCGCCCCGCCAGCGAGGATCCAGCAGCGCCTGGACTGGGCGCAGACGCGGCCGTGGGCCTGCTGGGCATCGAGTGGCACACCCGCCGCCGCAATCGCATGAACGGCATCCTCAGCCCCACGGCCCAGGGACTGCGCGTGACGGTGGACCAGAGCTTTGGCAACTGCCCGCGCTATATCCAGCTGCGTGACCTGAGCTTCGCTCACGAACCGGGCGCCGTCCCGGTCACGCCCGGGGAGCAGCTCGCCAGCCTGGATGTGGCGGCCCGCGCGCTAATCACCAGTGCCGATGCCTTTTTCGTCGCCTCCTACGCCGACCAGCAGGGCCAGCGACGGGTCGATGTCTCCCACCGGGGCGGCAAGCCGGGCTTCGTCCGGGCAGACGCCGAGGGCCTGCTGACCATTCCCGACTTCAACGGCAATCTGTTCTTCAACACCCTGGGCAATGTCGTCGCCAATGGCCGGGCCGGACTGCTGTTCGCGGACCTGGAGCGCGGCGATCTGCTGCAGCTGAGCGGGACCGCCGAGGTCCTGTTCGACTCGCCCGAGATCGCCGCCTTCGAAGGCGCCGAACGCCTCTGGACCTTTCGCCCCCAGCGTATCGTCCGTCGCCGCGGCGCCCTGGCGTTGCGCTGGCAGGCGCAGCCCGGCGGCGAGTCGGAGAGCAGTCGGCTGACCGGCAGCTGGGCGGAAGCCAAACGGCGCCTGCAGGCCAGGGCCCAGGACCGCCGCTGGCGTCCGCTGCGCATCACCCGGATCGTCCAGGAGAGCGCCACCATCCGCTCCTTCCACCTCGAATCAGTGGACGGCGCAGCCCTGCCCCCCTACCAGGCCGGTCAATTCCTGCCGATCCGGGTGACAGTCGAGGCAGGGCAACCCTCCCTGGTGCGAACCTACACCCTGACCTCCCTCCCCGCCGACGGCTATTACCGCATCAGCGTCAAGCGCGACGGCCTGGTCTCGCGACTGCTGCACGACCAGCTGCGCGAAGGCGACCTGATCGAGGCCCAGGCGCCCGCCGGCGACTTCACCCTGGCGGCCTCGGCGGAGCGCCCCCTGGTGTTCCTCGCCGCCGGGATCGGCATCACTCCGTTGCTGGCCATGCTGCGCCAGGCGGTCCATCAGGGTCGGCGGCCAGTCACGCTGTTCTATGGCGCCCGGACCCAGGCGGAACGGGCCTTCGACCGGGAGCTGAGCGAGCTGATGGCCAGGGCTCCGGAAACGCTACGGGTGATCAGGCTGCTGAGCGATCCCGCTGCTGCCCTTCCCGGGGTGGACTATGACGTCGCCGGGCGCATCGACATGGCGCTGCTGGGCCGCCAGCTGCCCTTCGGTGACTATGACTTCTACCTCTGCGGCCCCGCGGCCTTCACCCAGGGGCTATATGACGGCTTGCGCGGTTTTGGCATCGAGGATGGCCGTATCCGTGCCGAAGCCTTCGGTCCGGCCGGCCTGGTGCGCAGCGGTGCGGCGACGGCGGCGACCGTGCGGCCTGCCGCGGCCACCGAGGCCGTCCGGGTGCGCTTCGCGGCGTCCGGCCAGCAAGCGCAGTGGACGCCCGCCTCCGGCAGCCTGCTGGAACTAGCCGAAGCCCAGGGCCTGGAGCCCGCCTTCAGCTGTCGCGAGGGGCACTGTGGCAGCTGTCGCACGGGACTGCTCCAGGGCGCGGTCACCTATGCCAAGGAACCCGCCGCGGCGGTCGCTGCCGACCAGGCCCTGCTCTGTTGCGCGCGGCCCGCTGCCGGGTCCGCGCCACTGGAACTGGATCTCTAGGCTGGCCTGCCTGGCCGGGTCGACTACCATGGACGTCTTGCCGGGCCGCTCCGGCGCCCTGAGGAAGACCCCGCAGATGGATCGTTGGCAGGCGATGCGCGTGTTCGTGAAGGTGGCCGAAACCGAGAGTTTCGCCCGTGCGGCCCGGGAACTGCACCTGAGCGCCCCGGCGGTGACGCGCCTGGTGGCCGGCCTGGAGGCGCTGGTCGGCGCCCAGCTGCTGGTGCGCACCACCCGTTCCGTGAAGCCCACCGAGGCCGGCGCCCGCTATCTGCAGGATTGTCGGCGCATCCTCGGCGAGATCGCCGAGGCGGAGCTGGCGGCCGCGGGACACCAGGCCAGGCCCTCGGGAACCCTGGCGATCACCGCGCCCATGTTGTTCGGGCAACTGCACGTGCTGCCCCTGGTGCTGGACTTTCTCGCTCGCTATCCGGAGATGCGTGTCCGTACCTTCTTCGTCGATCGCCAGGTCAATCTGCTGGACGAAGGCATGGACGTCGCCTTGCGCATCGGCCAGCTGCCGGACTCGGGTTTCACCGCCGTCCAGGTCGGCCGCGTGCGGCGGGTGGTGTGCGCCGCCCCTGCCTATCTGGACGCCCAGGGCATTCCCACCACGCCGGCCGCGCTGCGCGAGCACCGCATCCTCGCCTGCCAGGGGGCCTGGGCGTCGCCGGAATGGCGTTTCGCCCAGGGTCAACGGGTAGTGGTGGATCCGCTGCTGCTGTGCAACACCAACGAGGCCGCCATCGCCGCTGCCCGGGCTGGATGGGGCCTTACCCGGGTGCTGCACTACCAGATCGCCCCGGCGCTGGCCGACGGCTCCTTGCGCCTGGTGCTCGAAGCCCATGAAGAGGCGCCTCTGCCGGTGCATCTGGTCTATCCGCAAGGCCGTCAGGCGGCGGCCAAGGTCAGACTCTTCGTTGCGCTGGCGGCGGCCGCGCTGCGTGCCGATCCGCTGTTTGGCGAAATGCCCGGTTGACCAAGCCGGACGGCCACCGCACAAACTGCGGCCAGGGCGCGCCGAACGCGTTCTCCCGCCGCTCGCATGGGGCCAATTCGGCATCCGCCGCCGCCGCCGCTCCCTAGACTCAGGGCCTGACCTGCCATTGGGAGCGCCACCATGCCGCTGCACCTCGATCTGCAAGACCCCCGCCTGTTCAAGGAATCCGCCTATGTCGACGGCCACTGGATAACCGCCGACAGCGGCGCCACCTTCGCCGTGGAAAACCCTGCCACCGGCGAGACCATCGCCCAGGTAGCGGCCCTGGAGGCTACGGAAACCGCCCGGGCCATCGCCGCGGCGGAAGCGGCCTGGCCAGCCTGGCGCGAGCGTCCGGCGGCCGAGCGCGCGGCGTTGCTGGAGCGCTGGTACGCCCTGATGCTGGAACACCAGAACGATCTGGCCCTGCTGATGACCCTGGAACAGGGCAAGCCGTTGGGCGAGGCCCGTGGCGAGATCGCCTATGGCGCCAGCTTCGTCAAATGGTTCGCCGAAGAAGCCCGGCGGGCCTATGGCGATATCCTGCCCGCCCCGGCGCGCGATCGCCGTGTGCTGGTGCTCAGGCAGCCGGTAGGTGTCGCCGCCGCCATTACCCCGTGGAACTTCCCGAACGCCATGATCACCCGCAAGGCCGCGCCGGCCCTCGCGGCCGGCTGCCCGGTGGTGATCAAGCCCTCGGACCTCACCCCGCTCTCGGCCCTGGCGCTCGCCGAACTGGCCGACCGCGCCGGCTTTCCGCCCGGCGTATTCAATGTGCTCACCGGGATGCCCGCCGGCATCGGCGGCGAACTGACCCGCAATCCAGCGGTGCGCAAGCTGTCCTTCACCGGCTCCACCCGCATCGGCCAGCTGCTGCTGGCGCAGTGCGCGGCCACGGTAAAGCGCACCAGCATGGAACTGGGCGGTAACGCCCCCTTCATCATCTTCGACGATGCCGACCTGGACCTGGCCGTCGCGGGGGTGTTGCAGAGCAAATTCCGCAACGCTGGCCAGACCTGCGTCTGCGCCAACCGCATCCTGGTACAGGACGGCATCCATGATCGCTTCGCCGAGCGCCTGGCTGCCGAGGTCGCCAAGTTTAAGGTGGGCAACGGCCTGGAGGCCGGGGTGGCGCTGGGTCCGCTGATCAATCGCCAGGCGGTGGACAAGGTGGCCCGCCACGTCGACGACGCCCTAACCCAGGGCGCCAAGGCCCTGTTCGGTGGCCTGCCCGGCGGCCGCGACCAGTTCGTCGCCCCCACGGTGCTGACCGGCGCCACGGCGGACATGCTGCTGGCCAGCGAGGAGACCTTCGGCCCGGTGGCGCCGCTGTTTCGCTTCCGCGACGAGGCCGAGGCCCTGACCCTGGCCAATGCCACGCCCTACGGCCTGGCCGCCTACTACTACACCCAGGATCTGCGCCGCGCCTGGCGGGTGGGCGAACAGCTGGATTTCGGCATGGTGGCGCTCAACACCGGCACCCTGTCGATGGAAGTCGCCCCCTTCGGCGGCGTGAAGCAGTCCGGACTGGGCCGCGAGGGTTCGCACCTGGGATTGGACGAGTACCTGGAGGTCAAGGCCTGGCACCTGGGCGGGCTCGACTGAAATCCCACGGCGGCGAGCAACCGAAAATGCCGCCACCCGTGATCAAAACAGCCGATCGCGATGCGGGGGCCGGCAACTTCAGCGTTACCGACCCCACGGCCTGCGTAGGCTGGAACTCTCGCCCCTGCCTGGAGTATCGCTGCATGAATTCCGCTGCCAAAGCCACCGAACGTCTGTTGGGTTATCGCGAACAAGGCGTTCCCCGCGGCATCATCACCGCCCACCCCGTCGTGGTGGCCCGCGCCCAGGGCAGCGAAGTCTGGGACGTGGATGGTCGCCGCTACCTCGATTTCGTCGGCGGCATCGGCGTGCTCAACGTCGGCCACAATCACCCGCGGGTGGTGGAGGCCGTCCGCCGCCAGGTCGGGGAGATCTCTCACGCCAGTTTCCAGGTGATGGCCTACGAGCCCTACCTGGAACTGGCCAGCCGCCTCAACACCCTGATCGGCAATGGGGAGGCCTACAAGACGCTGCTGCTGACCTCCGGGGCCGAAGCGGTGGAGAACGCCATCAAGATCGCCCGTGCCCATACCAAGCGGCCGGGGGTGATCGCCTTCCGCGGCGGCTTCCATGGCCGCACGCTGCTGGGCGTGACCCTGACCGGCTTCGCCCAGCCCTACAAGCAGAACTTCGGCCCCTTCCCCGGCGACATCTATCACGCGCCCTACCCCGATCCCTTCCACGGCGTGGACACCCAGCAGGCCCTGGCCGGCCTGCGCGAAGTGCTCGCCACCCAGATCTCCCCCGACCAGGTGGCCGCCATCCTGATCGAACCGGTACAGGGCGACGGCGGCTTCCGTCCGGCGCCGGTGGAATTCCTCCAGGGGTTGCGCGCGCTGTGCGACCAGCACGGTATCGTCCTCATCGCTGACGAGATCCAGACCGGCTTCGGCCGTACCGGCAGCCTCTTCGCCTTCCAGCAGACCGGCATCCAGCCCGACCTGGTGACGGTGGCCAAGAGCCTGGCCGGCGGCCTGCCGCTCTCCGGGGTGGTCGGTCGCGCCGCCATCATGGACGCGCCCCTGCCGGCGGCTTGGGCGGTACCTACGGTGGCAACGCCCTGGCCTGCGCCGCAGCGCTGGCAGTCCTGGACATCTTTGAAGAGGAGGACCTGGTCGCCCGTGGGGTCACCTTGGGCGAGCAGCTGCGCAGAGGTCTGCTCGACCTGCAGCGCCGCCATCCGCGTATCGGCGAGGTCCGCGGCCGCGGCTTCATGCTGGCGGTGGAGATGGTCGGCGCGGATGGCAAGAGCCCGGACGCCGCCCTCGCTCAGCAGGTCATCGAGGGCGCCCGTCAGGCCGGATTGCTGGTGATCAAGTGCGGGGTGGAGCGCAACGTCATCCGCTTCCTGGCGCCTCTGGTCACTACAGAAGCACAACTGGCCGAAGCCTTGCAGATGTTCGGCCAGGCCCTCGCCCAGGCCAGTGCCTGAGAAGTTGCTCACGATCTCGCGAGCTAGAGCCAAACAAGGCGAAAAGGCCTGAGAAAGCGCAGTTTACAAGTGGTAAATGAGCATTTCGAAGGCGTTTTCAACGAAGTTTGGCCGACGCGCAGCAGATCGTGAGCGGCTTCTGAGGTCGAACGTAACGCCGCCCGGCCCCACTGTCGCGGCAAAGGGGAATCCGACCATGAGAATCACGCGTTACCAGGCCATAGGCTTTTCCTGCTACGGCACCCTCGTCGACCGTGAAGGGGGCATCCTCGAAGCCCTGCGCCCCCTCGTGGCGCAGGCGGGGCTGAGCACCCATCCCGACTGGCTGCTCGGCAGCTATCACCGCCTGGCCCGCGAACTGCGCCAGACAGCACCCACTGCCAGTCAGATCAGTCTGCATCTGCGCATTCACCAGCGACTGGCGCAGGAGTTGCAACAGGAAGCAGACCTGGATGCCAGCGTGGCTTTTGGAAACGCCACGGCGTGCTGGCCGGTGTTCGAGGATGCTCCGGGCGCGCTGCAGTACCTGAGCAAGTTCTATCGATTGGTGTTGCTGGCCTCGCCCGATGACGGCGAGGCGGCAGCGATCACGGCGCGGTTGCCTGAGGTGTTCGCCGCCGTCATACCCAACCGGGGTGGCGATCTGCGCCTGGCGCTGGATGACACCCTGGAAGAACTTGGCCTGGTGCGTGGGGACTTGCTGCCGGTAAGAGGCAGCGAACCGGACGATCCCTGGAACCCCCTGGTGGATTTTCCGCTGTGTACCCTGCGCCGTGATCGCTCGCGGCCCTGGAACCTTTCGCGGCAGGCCCTGGATGGCACGCGGTGCGAGTACGCAAGTCTCGCCGATCTGGTACACGCCCACCAGACCGCCCTGCGTGCCTAGCCTGCCGTTCACGATTGCGAGGAACGACGATGGACGCCGCAACAAAACTGGATCGCATCGACATCAACATCCTGGTGCAGCTGCAGAAGGATGGCCGGATGACCAATGTCAGTCTCGCCGAAGCCGTGGGTCTTTCCCCCAGCCCCTGCCTGCAACGGGTCAAGCGCCTGGAGGCGGCCGGCTACATCAGTGGCTACGAGGCCCACGTCAACCTCGCCAAGATCGCCAACTCGGTGACGGTGTTCACCGAAGTCACCCTCTCCGACCACAAGCGCGCCGACTTCGTGAAGTTCGAGTCCTTCATCCGCGGGGTCGATGAGATCCTCGAATGCCACCTCATCAGTGGGGGCTACGACTACCTGCTGCGGTTCATGTGCAGCAGCATCGGTCACTACCAGGAATTGATGGAATCCATCCTCGACCGCAACGTCGGGATCGAGAAGTACTTCAGCTACATCGTCATCAAGTCGCCGGTGGTCAAGAACGCCCTGCCGCTGCGCAGCCTGATCAAGGCGGGCTAGTATTTCGCACCTCGACGCTCCGCCAGCACCCCGCTGCCGGAGCGCTCCGTGCCTAGCGCAGGATGCAATAGAGCTTGCGCACCGTCTCCTGGCTTTCCCAGGCCATGGGGGTCTCAGCGGGTACCAGCACCGCCTCGCCCGCCCTGATGCTGCAGGGCGCTTCACCTTCGACGGCCAGGGTCACCGAGCCGGCATAAAGCAGCATAAGTTCGCAATGGGGATTGGTCACTGCCTTGCGCACGTAGCCGGTGCATTCCCACATCCCTACCCGCAGGGCGCCGCCGCCGCTTTCGAACAGGTCGCAGCCCGTGGCAGTGGGCGCCGGGCTGAGCAGCACGCTGGCGGCCGGTGGCGGCGAAGGCTCACGCACGGCGGCCGGGTCCAGCAGCAACGGCGCCGACGGCATCGGGCCTTCGCTGGCGCGGCCGGGAAAGGCCATGAACAGGCGGCGTAGCTCTCCACTGTGACGCCAGCGACAACTCAAGCCGCGCGGCAGGATGAAAGCATCGCCGGCCTTGAGCTGCAGGGCGCCACCGGCCCACTCCAGCTGCAACTCGCCCGCTTCGAGAATGCTCACTTCCACCCAGGGAAAGTCATCCAGCTGGCAATCGGCGGAGTGGCTGGTGGCGCTGCCCATGACATAGCCCAGGCGGCCGTCGTGCAGGTGCAGTTCCCGGCCAGCGGCCAGGGGATCATCGTGCAGGGGTTGCAGCGCGCGCGGCAACTGGCGGTCATTGGGCGGTTGGCAGTAGTGCAACAGGGGCATGGCGAATCCTCACGACCAGAGGCGCGGCGGGCATGCCGCGAACAGGGTCAGTATCGACCGCCAAGACGGCCGGGATATGGCGTTTCCGTCGCGACGCAGCACAGAAGCTGCCGTTTTTCCCAGATGCGGCGCAGTTTCCGCCGCACCACCGATCATGACGGCGACGCCTGGGATTTCAGGACAAACTACCGCCCCCTTGCGCCATCCTTGAGCTTTGCCGGAGACCTTCCCATGACGCTGCTCTACAAGGCCGATCCCGAACGCGGCCAGGCCTGGCGCCGCCTGTTCCAGGAACGCGCGCCCGATATCGAATTTCGCCAGTGGCCGGAGGTGGGCAACGCCGACGAGGTCCGCTACCTGGCCTGCTGGCAACCACCAGAAGACCTCGCCAGCCGCTTTCCCAACCTGGAAGTGTTGTTCGCCACCTCGGCCGGGGTCGATCAGTTCGACCTGAGCCTGCTGCCTGCCGACCTGCCGGTGGTGCGCATGCTCGATCCCGGCATCGTCGCCGGCATGGTGGAGTACGCGACGCTCATGGTCCTGGCCCTGCATCGCCAGCTGCCGCGCTACCTCGACCAGCAAGGTGCGGGGCGCTGGCAGGAACATGCCCTGGTGACGGCGGAGAACAGACGCGTCGGGGTGCTCGGCCTTGGCCAGATCGGCCAGGCGGTGCTGGAGCGCCTGACGAGCTTTGGCTTCGCGCTGTCGGGCTGGTCACGATCGCCCCATGAGCTGCAAGGGGTACGCTGTCATGCCGGCGCCGAGCAGCTGCCGGCGTTTCTCGCCGACTGCGAGATTCTCATCTGTTTGCTGCCGCTGACCCGGGAGACGCGTGGAATTCTCGATGCCGAACTGTTCGCCGCCCTGCCCAGTGGCGCCAGCCTGATCAACCTGGGGCGTGGCGCCCAGCTGGTGGAGGCCGATCTGCTGGCGGCCCTGGACAGCGGTCAATTGAGCCAGGCGGTACTGGATGTGGTGGAGCCGGAACCGCCCGCGGCCGACCATCCCTTCTGGCAGCACCCGCGCATCTGGCTGACGCCCCACGTGGGCGCCATGACGGTGCCGGAAACGGCCTTCACGGTCTTGCTGGAGAACATCCGCCGTCACCAGCGCGGTGAGCCGATGCAGGGTTTGGTGGATCGGCAGCGGGGGTATTAGCCGAGGCTCGGAGTGGCCTTAGCCCAAGGCCACTCGCAACCGTCCGAGCAAGGCATCGCAGGCCTCCAGCTGGCTGATCTCGACGTATTCATCGGGCTTGTGCGCCTGTTCGATGCTGCCGGGCCCGCAGACCACCACCGGGGTGTCCAGCCGATTGGCGAAGAGGCCGCCCTCGGTGCCGAAGGCCACCTTGAGCTGCGCCGTCCCCGGCTCGACCAGGGTCTGCAGAAAGCGCACGGCCTCGACGCTGGGATGGGTATCCAGTCCGGGATAGGCGTTGACCGTCTCGATCTCGATGGCAGCCTTGGGCGACAGCTGCCGCGCCTGGGCGACCAGGGCGTCCGCCGTGTCCTGCAGCATGGCCACCAGGCTCGCGGGATCGTCCGCCGGCAGGTGGCGGATCTCGAAATCCAGGGTGCAGAGATTGGGCACGATGTTCAGCGCCTTGCCGCCGTCGATCCGGCCGACATGCAGGGTGGTGTAGGGAATGTCGTAGGCCGCGTCACGGGCGCCCTCTTCCGCCAGGCGCCGCTGGCTGGTGCGCAGGGCCGTGACCAGATCGCTGGCCAGGTGGATGGCGTTGACGTGCTGCGGGGCTCGCGAAGAGTGCCCTTCCTGGCCATGGCAGTGAGCCCGCAGCGCCGCCTTACCCTTGTGGCCAAGGGCGACCTGCAATTGGGTGGGTTCGCCGACGATGCAGAGGAAAGGCCGCACGGGTGCCAGTTCCAGCACCTCCAGCAGTCGCCGTACGCCGACGCAGCCGATCTCCTCGTCGTGGGAGAGCGCCAACTGCAGGGGTCGTTTCAGCGGTTCACCACGAGCGGCCTCCAGCAGGGCGACCACCGCGCAGGCGACGAAACCCTTCATGTCGCAGGCGCCGCGCCCGTAGATCCGACCGTCCTGCAGGGTGCCGGCGAAGGGTGGCAAGGTCCAGGCCTGGCCTTCCACCGGCACCACATCGGTATGCCCGGACAACAGCACCCCGGGGACGTCGGCAGGCCCCACGCTGGCGTAGAGATTGGCCTTGCGGCCGCTCTCGTCCAGCACCAGCCGGCAGGCGATATCGGCCGCTTCCAGCAGCCCCTGCACATGCCTGATCAACGCCAAGTTGGAGTCGGCGGAAACGGTGGGGAAGCCGATCAGGGTGCGCAGCAGATCCTGGCTGTTCATCCGGCAAGGCTCTCCTGGCGCGGTTGCGCGAAACGGGCCACATCGAAGGCCGCCAGGGGGGTGTCGGTACGGCCGGTGGCGATCAGCTCGGCCATGGTGTCCCCTACCCCCGGGCCGAGCTGGAAGCCGGCGCCACAGAAGCCGAAGGCGTAGTAGAGACCCTCCACCTGGCTGCTGGGGCCCATGATCGGTAGGTCGTCAGCGATGTAGCCCTCGACCCCGCTCCAGGTACGGATCACGTTGATCCGCCCCAGGGCCGGCGCCAGGCGGCGCAGCTGAGTGAGCTGATTGAGCAGGCCGTGGGGTTCGGCGCGGGCCAGACGGGTGTCCAGATCCGGCCGGGTGCGGAAGCAGCCGCCGAAGATCACGTTGCCGCGCGGGATCTGGCGGAAGTAGATGGTCTCGCTCACCAGCGGCGAAGACACGCCCACCGCCTCCCTGAAGACATAGGGCAAAGGCTCGGTGACCCCCATTTGCGGGCCATGGGTCTCGATGGGCACCGGCTCGCCGAACTGGCTCGACAGCCGGTTGCCCCAGGCACCGGCGGTGATCAGCAGCCGTGGCGCCTGATAACGGCGGCCATCGGCGGCCTGCACCAGGAAGTCACCGCCCGGCTTGGTGACCTGGGTGATCTCGACCCCTTCCTGGAGATTGACGCCTTCACGCACCGCAGCGCGGGCGAACGCCGGGGCGGCCAGCCGCGGATTGGCATGGCCATCGTGGGGCGCATAGGAACCCGCCACCACCTCGGGGCCCAGGTAGGGAAACTTCTCGTGCAGCGCCGCGCCTTCGAGCACCTGCAGCTCCAGGGCGGCGGTCTCCGGCGCCCGTGCATACTCGTGCAGCATGGCGATGCGCGACGGATCGTAGACCACCCGCAGATGACCGCCTGGAATGAACTCCAGATCATCTCCGATAAGCTCCGGTAGCCGACCCCAGACCCCCCGCGAGCGCGTGGCGAGCGCTACCTGACTCAGGTAGCGCCCCTGACGGCGGACATTGCCGAAATTGGTGCCACTGGCGAAGCGCCCGACCTGGTCACGCTCCAGCAGGAGCACCGACAAGCCCCGGCGACGCAGGAAAAAGGCGCTGGCGCTGCCCATGATGCCGGCGCCGACGATGATGACGTCGGCCTGGTTGGCGGCATTCTGGCTCATGATGAAACCTCCTCTTCGCTGGTAATGATCCCCAGCGGCAATGGCCGGACCGGCGCCTGGCCACGCAGGCGGCCGACGGTCTCGACCGGCACCCCGGATTCGGCGGCGATGATCTCCGCTCCGGCCTGGGCGCAATAGCGACCCTGGCAGCGACCCATGCCGACGCGGCTGAAGGCCTTGGCGCGATTGGCCTCGCGAGCGCCCTTTTCGCGGACCACGGCGCGCAACTCGCCGGCGGTGATGCCTTCGCAGCGGCAGACCACCGCCGTGTCCGGCAGGCTCGCCATCTGCCTGGCCGGCCAGGGAAAAGCTTCCGCGAGGCCCAGGCGAAAGCGCTCCTGCACAGCCAGGCCCTCGCGGCAGCGCTCGGCGAGCCCAGTGGGCGGCGTGAACTGGAGGTCCGCCAGCACCGCGCAGGCGGCCAGTTGGCCGGCCAGTTCGGCACCGTCGGCGCCGCGCACCCGGGCACCATCGCCAGCGGCATAGACGCCCGGCGTGGAGGTTCGCCCCTCCCCATCCAGTTGCAGCACCCATTGGCCAGTGGCCCGCTCGAACTCGAAGGCGCACCGGGCCAGGTCGGCCAGCTGGGTTTCCGGGCGCAGGTGATAGCCCAGCCCCACGGCGTCGCCGACCACCTCCTGACGCAGTCCGCGGGCATCGGCGAAGGCCACGCCACGCACGCCCTGCTCGGCATCGCCCAGGATCTCCAGCGGGGTGACGCCCAGGTGTAAGGGCACCCCGGCGCGCTTGAGCGAGGCCATGAGCTGCACGCCCTTCCAGGCCACACCCGGCCGGGCCAGCAGCTTGGGGGTGGCGAGGGCGCGCAGGCGCAGGGGCGCGGTATCGAGCACCGCCGCCACCGTGGCCCCGGCCTGCTGATACTGGCTGGCGACCAGATAGAGCAAGGGACCGCTGCCCACGAAGATCACCCGCCGGCCGATGGACACCGCCTGGGCTTTGAGGGCGATCTGCGCGCCGCCCAGGGTATAGGTGCCGGCCAGGTTCCAGCCCGGTACCGGTAGCAGGCGGTCGCTCGCGCCGGTACAGAGCACCAGGGCGTCGAAGTCCAGGGTACGCTGGCGATTGCCCTGCACCGTGTAGAGGGTGCGCTCGTGGAGGTGCCAGGCCAGGGTGTCGGGGCGGTAATCGAGGCGTCCGCGCAGGGCGTCGAAGGTGCGGTGCAGGTCCTCGGCCTTGTTCGCCTCGCTGCCATAGAGGGTGGCATAGGCCCGCTGGAAGCCCTCGGGCTGGCGACGATAGATCTGACCCCCGTCGCGCCGATTCTCGTCGATCACCACCGGGGTGATGCCGGCGCCCAGCAGGGTCTCGGCACAACGCACGCCGGCCGGACCGGCGCCGACGATAACCACCCGGGGAGTGCTCTTGCCCGGTTGGGCTAGGCCAGATTCCATATGGCCTCCGGTTGCGCGGTGAGGATCTGCAGTCCTTCGCGGACCTCGGTGCCGCAGGCACGCAGGCGCTCGCCCTCGGCGGTCCACACCCAGCAATCCTGACAGGCGCCCATCAGGCAGAAGCCGGCACGGCGCTCGTCACCGAATTCGGAACGCCGCAGTGCTGGACCGTTGGCGAGCAAGGCGACCATCAGGGTATCGCCGGCCAGTGCCGTGACCGGCAGGCCATCGACGGTGAGACTGACCTGCGGCCGGCCGGTTTCGGCGAGTCGCTGGAAGCGGGAAGTCATGCGCGAACTCCTTGGGAATGCAGCACGGCGCCACCCTGCAGACGTTGCAGGGTCTCGCCATCATGGTGACAGAGGATGCGGTTGCCGCCGGCCAGCGTCTGGGGTCGTGGCGGCACCCGGTCGCAGCGCCCTTCCAGCCGTACCGGGCAACGCTGCAGGAAGCTGCAGAGGCGTCCGTTGGCAGGAGCCGACGAGGCCATGGGCAGCAGCGTGCGGACCGGTTGTTCTTCCAGCCAGCCCTGGCGCAGCGCGGGCACCGAGGCAGTGAGCAATTCGGTGTAGGGGTGCAGCGGCGGATGCTGCAGTGTGGCGGGGGTGCCGAGTTCCACGGGCTGCCCGGAATAGAGCACCAGCACCTCGTCGCAAAGGCTGCGCACCGTGGAGATGTCGTGGCTGATGAACAGATAGGCCAGCCCCAGCTCGCGGCGCAGTTCGGCGAGCAGGTCGAGAATGGCCGCGCCGACCACGGTATCCAGCGCCGAGGTCACCTCGTCACAGAGGATCAGCTCGGGTTCGGCGGCCAGGGCGCGTGCCAGGTTGACCCGCTGCTTCTGGCCGCCGGACAGCTCGCCCGGTCGCCGGCTGGCCAGACTGGCCGGCAGCTGCACCCGGTCGAGCAATTCGCGAACCTTGCGCTGACGGGTGGCCTTGTCGAAGGCGTGATAGGTCTCCAGTGGACGCGTGAGGATGCGCTCCACGCTATGGGCTGGATTGAGCGCCGTGTCGGCATTCTGGTAGACCAACTGCACCCGGCGAAACTGCTCGCGGGTGCGTCCTTCCAGGCCCGGTGGCAGGAGTTCGCCACCCAGGCGCACGCTGCCCTGGGCCGGCGGCAGCAAGCCGGCAATGACCCGCGCCAGGGTCGACTTGCCGGAGCCGGATTCGCCGATGACCCCCAGCGCCTGGCCGGCGCCGATACGCAGATCGATACCCTCCAGCACCCGATAACGCGGCAGGTCGTCGGCGCCGATGGGGCCATAGCCGGCCACCAGGTCCTTGATCTCCAGCACCGGCGCCTGGCTGTCGACGGTCGGCAAGCCACGTTCCGCCAGGGGTTCCGGCTGGGCCGCGGCCAGCAGGCTGCGGGTATAGGGATGGCGGGCGCTGGCCAGCAATCGTTCGGTGCGGCGATTCTCATAGACCTCGCCGCCGTTGAGCACCAGGATGCGGTCGGCCATCTGGGCCACCACGGCCAGGTCGTGGGAGACGTAGATGGCGGTCACGCCACGCTCGCGGACCACCTGCTTGAACACCCGCAGCACCTCGATCTGGGTGGTCACGTCCAGCGCCGTGGTGGGTTCGTCGAGGATCACCAAGGTCGGATCGGTGATCAGCGCCATGGCCGCCATCAGCCGCTGCAACTGACCGCCCGAGACCTGGTGCGGATAGCGCTCGCCAATATGCTCCGGATCCGGCAGCGCCAGCTCCTTGAACAGTTGCAGGGCGCGCGCCTCGGCCTCCTGCCGGGTCAGCACGCCGTGAATCAACGCGCTTTCGATGATCTGCGCCATCAGCCGTCGTGACGGATTGAAGGCCGCCGCCGCGCTCTGGGCGATATAGGCCACGGTGCGGCCACGCAGGTGGCGC
Organism: Pseudomonas oryzihabitans; assembly: GCF_001518815.1. Lineage (NCBI taxonomy): Bacteria > Pseudomonadati > Pseudomonadota > Gammaproteobacteria > Pseudomonadales > Pseudomonadaceae > Pseudomonas > Pseudomonas oryzihabitans. Next base: position 2,285,895 of record NZ_CP013987.1, on the reverse strand, counting down.
AGTCCGCCGGCGTCCAGCTCCAGCACCTGGGTGTCGCCCACCCGGATCGAGCCGCCGGCCAACCGGCATCCCGCCCGGGCATAGCCGAGCATCGAGAGGGCAATGGTGGTCTTGCCCGACCCGGATTCGCCGATCAGCGCCAGCACCTCGCCCTTGGCCAGGCTGAAGCCGACGTCCTTGACGATGGGGGTTTCGCTGCCGTCCTCGTTCTCCGCGACCACGCGGAGGTCCTTGACCTCTACCAGGAGCACCATCTCAGCGCCCTCCCCGACGTCGGGCGCCGAACCGGTCGATGAGCAGGTTGACGCCCACGGTCAGGGTGCCGATGGCCAGCGCCGGCATCAGCACCGCTGGGGCGCCGTCGGCCAGGCCACCGATGTTTTCCCGCACCAGGGAGCCCAGGTCGGCATTGGGCGGTTGCACGCCGAGGCCGAGAAAGCTCATGCCGCTGAGCAGCAGCACGATGTAGACGAATCTCAGGCCCAGGTCGGTGAGCAGCGGCAGGCGCATGTTGGGCAGGAGCTCCATCAGGGCAATGTACAGCCGGCCCTCGCCGCGGGTGCGGGCGACCTGGACATACTCCATCTCGGTCAGATTCATCGCCAGACTGCGCGAGATGCGATAGCAGCCCGGTGCGTAGCCCACTACCGCCATGACGATCAGTAGCGGCACCGAGGAGCCGAAGGCCGACACCATGACCAGCGCCAGCATCTTGCTCGGCAGCGAGATCAGCGCATCGACAAGCCGCGACAGTGGCTCATCCACCCAGCGCCCGGACAACGCCGCCAGGAGACCGAGCCCGGTCCCCAGCACGCAGGCCAGCATCGCCGCCGCCAGCGCCAGGCCCACGGTGAAGCGGGCACCATCGAGGATGCGGCTGAGCACGTCGCGGCCCAGGTAATCGGTGCCCAGCGGATGCGCGGCGCTGTAGCTCGCGAGTATCGCGCTGTCACCCAGGGCGCCTGGGTCATAGGGCGCCAGCCAGACGCCGAAGGCCGCGATGAACAGCCAGAAGACCACCAGGATGCCACCGAGCAATCCGGTCAGGGACCAGCGCGCGCGGCGACGGGTGCGGGGCGGCGACAGCTGGGTGTCGAGCGTCTTGCCATCCACCGGCAGGACGGACGCGCCTCGTACGGAAGTCACGGGTCGGGTCATAGCGTTCTCAGCCTCGGATTGGACAGGATGGCGCAGAGATCCGCCAGGGTCATGAGGACCAGGTAGGCGCAGCAGAACAGCATGGCGCAGGCCTGGATCAGGGGCAGGTCGCGACTGGCGACGCCGTCCACCATCAGCTGGGCGATCCCTGGATAGTTGAAGATGGTCTCGACGATCACTACCCCGCCCATGAGGTAGGAAAGACTCAGGGCCACGGCGTTGGCGATGGGTCCCACGGCATTGGGCAAGGCATGGCGCAACACGGCGCGCACCGGGCCGACACCCTTGAGCCTGGCCATTTCCACATAGGGACTCTGCAGCTGCTCCACCAGGGCCGCCCGGGTCATGCGCGCCATCTGCGCCACGATCACGCAGCACAGGGTGCCCACCGGCAACGCGTAGGCGCGCAGGAAGTCCAGGGGGCCGTCGATGTCGTGGGCGAAGGTCAGCGCCGAGGTCCATTGCAGGTGGACGGCAAACACCAGTACCGCCAGGGTCGCCACGAGAAATTCCGGCACGGCGACGATGCCCAGGGTGAAGACGTTGAGCGCGCGGTCCAACCGGCCTCCGGCGTTCATGGCCGAGACGATGCCCAGCCCGAGCGCCAGGGGCACCGACACCAGGGCCGTCACGCCGGCCAGCATCAGCGAACCGCCGAGCCGGTCGCCGATCATGGTGGTGATGGGCATCTGGCTGGCTAGGGACTGGCCCAGATCACCGTGCGCCAGACCGCCGAGCCAATGGAAGTAGCGCAGCAGCGCTGGCTGGTCGAGGCCCATCTGGGCGCGCAGCGCCGCGACCTGCTCGGGCAGCGCGAACTGGCCCAAAGCCTGCTGCGCGGCGTCGCCCGGCAACAGCGCCGAGACGAAGAACACCAGCAGCGAGACGATGAGCAGGGTCAGCAACCCGCCCCCGACCCGCCGGGTGATGAGGGAAAACACGGAAAGGTCCAAAGCCACCTCCTGCTTGAGCGTGGAGCGGCGAGCGCGGTCACGGCGGACCGCACGCGCCGTCAGGCACCGAGCGTCAGGCCTCCAGCCAGACGTGTTCGGCGAACATGTAGCCCATGAAGCCGCCGATGGGGATGATTCCGTAACCGCCGAGCTTGGGCGAATGGGCATCGATGGAACTGGTGAAGATGGGCAGGCCGATGCCGCAGTGCTGGTGGATCAGCAGCTGCATGTCGGCGTACATCTGCTTGCGCTTGGCCAGGTCGGTTTCGCCGCGGGAGGCCACCAGCAACTGGTCGAACTGCTCGTTCTTCCAGCCCGACTCGTTGAAGGGCGCATCGGACTTGAAGAATTGCGACAGCAGGATGTTGGCGGTAGGCCGGGCGTTGATGTTGCCGAAACCCAGCGGGTCCTTCATCCAGTGGCTGTTCCAGTAGCCATCGGCGCTGACCCGGTTGACCATCAGGTTGAGCCCCGCCTGGCGCGCCGACTGCTGCAGCACCAGGGCCATCTCGTTGGCGTTGTCGGCGGCGGTGGAGGTCACCAGCGGCAGCTTCGCCCCGGCGATGCCGGCCTTCTGGAAGAGGAACTTGGCCTTGTCCGGATCGTAGGGCCGCTGCGGCAGGTCCGCGGCATGATAGGGAGTGCCGGGCATGATCGGCTGGTCGTTGCCGATGGTGCCGTAGCCCAGAAACACCGACTTGAGGATCTGCTCGCGGTCGAACAGCAGCTTCATGCCCTCCACCACGTTGGGATCGTCGAAGGGCCGGTTGGGAATGCGCATGATCAGGTCGGTATAGCTGCCGGAGGTGTTGGCCACCACCTTGAGCTTGCCGCTCTGCTTGAGACGTTCGGCGGAGCGCGGATCCACCGAGACGGTGAGCTGGACGTCACCGGCCAGCAGCGCATTGACCCGCGAGGGTTCGTCGCCGATGCCGATCAGCTCGATCTCGTCCAGATAGGGCTTGCCGGATTTCCAGTAATTTTCGTTGCGCACGCCCACGGTGCGCACGCCCGGCTTGAACTCCTTGACCTTGAAGGGTCCGGTGCCGTTGGCGGTGGAGAAGTCCTTGGTGCCATCGGCGATGATCAGGAAAGGCGAGATCGCCAGCACCGCCGGCAGCTCGGAGTTCGGCGACACCAGGCGGATCCGTACCTCATCGGGCGCGACCGCGGTGATCTCGGCGAATTGATCGGCCAGCGCCTTGACCTTGGAGCCTACCGCCGGATCCTTGTGGCGCAGTAGCGAGTAGACGACATCGGCGCTGTCGAAGGTCTTGCCGTTGTGGAATTGCACGCCCTGGCGCAGCTTGACCGTCCAGGTCAGGGCGTCCGCGCTTTCCAGGCTGGTGGCCAGGGCCATCTGGGGTTCGAGATGGCTGTCGAACACCGTGAGGCCGTTATAGAAGAAATACTGGCGGGTGTAGTCACCGGAAAAGGCGCCACGGGCCGGATCGAGGGTATCGGCGGTGGACGAACCCGCCGCCGCGGCGCGTACCCGACCACCCCGGCGCGGGGTGCCGCTGACCGCGTCCTCGGCCGCGAACACCTGGCCATCGCGGCCGAGCAGACTGCCCACGCCACTCGCCAGCAGTCCGGCGGCGCCCAGCAGGCGGAGCGCATCGCGCCGCGAGACACCCCGATGCAGGGCCTCGAAGGCACGCACGCTTTCAGCAGCACCTATCAGGGGACTTCCAGTCTTTTTCTCGGTCATGTCGGCTCGCTCGTTAGGGGCTCTGTCACCAGGGCCGCGTGCCCCTCCCCGGGCCTGCGGCGCTGTCCTCGTGGCCGCCGTGTCGCACGGCCTGGTTCATTACAGCACCGGCCCCTCGTCGAATACCGTCGAATTGGGCGGGTGCCGAGACAGAAAAGACCGTTTTGGCCAAGCCGCTCAGCATTGTTTGCGGTGTGCGTCGCCACAGCGCAGCGGGGCCGCCCATGCCCGGGTTTGGCGCGCTGCCAGGACGTCTGGCTGGCCAGCGGGGTGCCGTTTCCGACCAGGCGCAGGGCGCGTCCCTCTGCGAACGGCCGGCTCTCGCGGCAGTTTCCACGCCGCGCGCCTGCCAGACACAGAAGAAAATGCCAGGGTGCCCGTTGACCTGCAGAAACGACAAACCGCCCGCCCGGACACTGCGATTGGCAGGGTCCGGGCGGGCGGTTCGTTGCTCAGGATCTAGGTTCTGTACGAAAAGTCGACGAGCGAAGGTCAGGCGAGGCGAAAAAGGCTGAGGAAGCGGAGTTTACGAGCGGTAAATGAGCATTCCGACCGGGCTGGCGATCCAGGCCTTTTTCAACGAAGCATCACCGAGCGCAGGCACTTTTCGTACAGAACCTAGTGCAGACGATCCTGGACCCGGTAGTACAACCCTACCAGGGGCAGGAACCAGGGCTTGCCGAAGTGGCCAGGAATGGCCGGCCAGTCCAGCACCCGCCAGGGGTTGGCCTGGCTGCGGCCTTCCAGCACCTCGGCCATCACCCGGCCCATGTGTACCGCCATCTGCACGCCGTGACCGCTATAGCCCATGGCATAGAACAGGCCGTCCTGCTCGCCGGCACGCGGCAGGCGGTCGGCGGTCATGTCCACCAGCCCGCCCCAGCAATAGTCGATGGGCGCCTGGGCCAGGCTGGGAAACAGTTGCCCCAGGGCAGCGCGCAGCACGGCGCCGCTCTTGGCGTCCTGGCGTGGATCGGACAGGGCGAAACGCGCCCGTCCCCCAAAGATGAGACGGTGATCCGGGGTGGTACGAAAGTAGTTGCCGATGATGCGGCTGGTGACATAGGTCCGACGATTAGGCAAGAGCTCGTCCAGCTGCGCCCTGGGCAGCGGCGAGGTGGCGATGATGAAGCTGCCCACCGAGGCGATGCGCCGGCGAAACCACTGGAAGGGACCAACCCGCGCATTGCCGGTGGCCACCAGGACCTGGCGGGCGCGCAACTCGCCCTTGGCGCTGACCACGCGAAAGCTGCCATCGGGCAGCCGCTGCAGATCACTGACCGCCGCACCTTCGTACACCTGGGCGCCACGCCGGACCGCCGCCTCCGCCAGCCCCACGCCGAAGCGCCCCATATGCATCTGGGCGCCGTTACGCTGCAGGAGTCCTCCGTGGAAGCCGTCGGAGGCCACCTCGACGCGCACCTGGGCGGCGCTGAGCAGCTCCACGTCCGGGTCCACCTCCTGGCGGATCAGCTCGCAGGTACGCGCCAGGTTGTCATAGTGCTGTGGCTTGGCCGCCAGCTTGAGCTTGCCGGCCTTGTGGAAATCGCAGCCGATACCCTCCTCGGCGATCACCGCCTCCACGCTGGCCACCGCATCGGCATAAGCCTGGTAGAAGGCCCGCGCGCGCTCTGCACCCAGGCTGGCATGCAGGGTCGCGTAATCCTGGGCGACACCGGTGTTGCAGTGTCCCCCGTTGCGCCCGGAGGCTTCGCCGATCACCCGTCCGGCCTCCAGCACGGCCACGCTGGCACCGCGCCGGCGCAGGGCCACCGCGGCCGAGAGCCCGGTGAAGCCGCCGCCGATGACGACGACATCCACCTCGCCCGCCACCGGCCCCGGGGTGGCCCCGGTAAAGCCCGGCGCGGTCGCGAGCCAGTAGGAATCGGACGATGCAGGGCCAAGACTCATGGGCAGGCGCTCCGGCGGCTCAGGGTGTTATTCGAGACCGACCACAGCGGCCAGGCCGCCGATGTCCTTGATCTCGGTGTTGCTGTAGAACGGCGTGCTCGGCTCGTGACCGCGATTCACGAACACCTTGTTCTTGATGTTCATGTAGTCGGCCGGGATGAGGTCGTAGCGGAAGCTCGACGACACGTGCAGGACGTCTTCCGGACCACAACCAAGGGTGTCGAGCATGTATTCGAAGGCCTGCAGGCGCGGCTTGTAGGCCTGGCCCTGCTCGGCGGTGAACACCCGGTGGAAGGGTACGCCCAGCTTGTCGACGTTGGACATGATCTGCTCGTCGGCGGCGTTGGAATAGATCACCAGCGGGATCTTGTCGGCGATCTTGGCCAGGCCCGCGGTCACGTCGGGATGCGGACCCCAGCTCGGCACCGCCTCGTAGTAGGCATTGGCCTCGGCGTCGGTGAAGGAAATGCCCCAGCGCTTGCAGGTACGCTCGACCGCTGCGTACAGCACCTCCGAATAGGGCTTCCAGGCGCCGAGCACCTCGTCGAAGCGATAGCCGTTGAAGTCCTTGCAGAACCTATCCATCGCCTCGGCCGGGATGCGGTCGGCGAACATCTCGCGGGCCATGTCGGACATGCGGAAACGGGTCAGGGTGCCGTAGCAGTCGAAGGTGATGTACTTGGGCCGAAAGGCGGTCATGGCAAGGATCCTTTGACGGGAATGGTAGGTGAAGGCCGGAACGCCGGTGGCGCCCCTGGCAAGCATTACAGCATTGGCGGGCCTGACAGTTGTCCGCTTTCAGGCGTCATGGGAGACAGAAAAAACCGTTTTACCGGTAGGGCCCAGCATTGTTTGCGGTGTGCTCAGGAATGCTCCAGATCGATCAGCACACTCTTGCTGCGCAGCGTGGCCTCATAGGCGGCGCGGCCCAGGTCCTTGCCGATGCCAGAGCGCTTGTAGCCACCGGTGGGAATGATCCAGTCGTGGCTACGGCCATAGCGATTGACCCAGACGGTACCGGCTTCCAGCGCCCGGGTCAGGCGCAGTGCCCGGCCGAGGTCGGCCGTATGCACGCCGGCCGCCAGGCCGTAGGTAGGGTGGTCGGCGAGTGCCAGGGCCTCGGCTTCATCGTCGAACACCTGCACGGTCAGCACCGGGCCAAAGATCTCTTCGCGCACGGCGGGATTGTCCGCGCCAACCCCGGTGATCAGCGTCGGCTGATAGTAGGCGCCGCCCAGTCCCTCCTCCAACGCGCCACCGACCTGGATCTCCGCGCCGGCCGCCTGGCTGCGGGTGACGATGTCCTGGATACGTTGGCCCTGGCGCTGGGAAATGATCGGCGACAGCGTCGCTTCTGCCGACCAGGTCGGCCCCGGACGCAAGTCGGCGAAGGCCGCGCGGATCCCTTCCAGCATCGGCTCCAGGGCGCCGCGCTGCACCAGCAGCCGCGAACCGGACACGCAGACCTGGCCGGCGTTGCCGGTGATGGCGGCCGCCACGCTGCGGGCGGTCCGCGCCAGATCCGGGGCGTCGGCGAACACCAGCTGCGGACTCTTGCCGCCCAGCTCCAGGGTCACCGGCTTGGGGCCGCTTTCGGCGCAGGCGGTCATGATGGCCGTGCCGGTACCGGTGGAGCCGGTAAAGGTGACCTTGCCGATGCGCGGATGCCGGCACAGGGCATCGCCGGTCACCCGGCCATCACCCTGAACCACGCTGAGAATGCCAGCGGGCAGCCCGGCCAGGGTGGCCAGTTCGGCCAGGCGCAGGATGGAAAACGGCGTCAGCTCCGACGGCTTGATCACCACCGCATTGCCGGCCGCGAGCGCCGGCGCGATCTTCCAACCGGCCATGCTCAGCGGAAAATTCCACGGGGCGATGGCGCCCACCACCCCATAGGGTTCGGTGATCTGCAGACCCAGGTGACTGGTAGCGGTGGCCGCCACCTCGCCGCCGTGCTTGTCGGCGAACTCGGCGAAGAAGCGGATGCCCTCGGCGACATAGGGAATGTCCCAGGCCAGCACCTCACGCAGCGGACGGGTCGAACCCACCGCCTCCAGCGGGCCGAGGATTTCACCGTCGGCTTCGACCAGATCGGCCCAGCGACGCATCACCCGCGCGCGTTCGCGCGGCGGACGACTGGCCCAGTCGCTGGCCTTCCAGGCGCGCCAGGTGCCTTCCACCACCTCATCCACCAGATCCGCCGAGGCGCACGGTAGTCCGCTCTGGAAGCCGCCATCGGAGGGCCGGAACACCTCCAGTTCGGCACGGGCATCGCGGCTGCGGCCGCCGATGAAATGGGCACAACGAACCGCAATTTCTCTGGGGTCGAACGAGGCCATGGCGCGCTCCGCTAGGGCTGTGGGCTTGGCCCCATGCTAGGCCGGCCGGCCGCCATCTTTTGCCGAACTGGGCCGGACCTTCGGCGCCTCACACCGCTGCGTCCTGCTACCAGCAACCGAATCTGCCGTCGCGTCTTGCTAGGCTGACGTCTGCATCAGCCAGACCCGAACCGGAGCCCTGCCGTGTCCCACGCCACCCTGAGACCCCTGCGCGAAACTGACCTCGCTACCGCCTACCGCCTGTCCCAGGCGCTGCACTGGCCCCATCGGCTGGAAGACTGGCAATGCCTGTTCCATACCGGAGAAGGCCTGGCGCTGGAGGACGACCAGGGGGTGTTCGGTACCGGCTTCTGCGTCCCCCAGGGCGATTACGCCACCATCGGCCTGGTGATCGTCGCCGACAGCCACCAGGGCCAGGGGCATGGCCGCCGCCTCATGGACGGTCTTATCGGACTGGCCGGCACCCGCACACCACTGCTGGTCGCTACCCTGCGTGGCGCCCCGCTCTACCGCAGCCAGGGCTTCGTCTCCTACGAACGCATCTATCAGCACCAGGTCGCGGCGCTGCCGGCCATGGACGAACAGCAACACCCGCTGGAAAGCCAGGTTCTGGAGCTGACCCTGGCCGCTGCCCCCCAGCTGCAGCTTCTCGCCCAGGCCGCTACCGGCCTGGACCGCACCACGTTGCTACAGGAGCTGCTACCGCAGGCCGGGCGCATCGTCGGCCTGGAACGTGACGGCCAGCTGCGCGGCTTCGCCTTGTTGCGCCCTTACGGTCGCGGTCTGTCGGTCGGCCCGGTGATCGCCGAATCCGCCGACCAGGCCAGGGCGCTGATCCTTGCCCTGCTCCGTCACGCCGAAGGGCGTTATGTACGCTTTGATGTGACAGCTCGTAGCGGCCTCAATCCCTGGCTCAGCGAGCTGGGTATCCCCCAGGTCGACGAAGTCGAGCAGATGGCCAGGGGCGAGGCACCGGTGTCCCGCGACGGGGTGGATCAGTTCGCGCTGCTGACCCAGGCGTTGGGCTGAGGGGCAACCTACCTGGCAGCGCGGCTCAGACCTTGCCCGGGCCAGCTGCCCGGTCCATTCAACTCGACACCTAGCGCCACTCGCACCCCGCCACGCGATTACAGCTGGTGCGGGCGCGGTCCCCCTGTGAGGTGGAAAAGCGACTGATGACGTTCCAGCCCAGCTGATGGGTACGGCCTAGCCAGAGGTTGCCGTCGCTGGTCAGGCCGCTGAAGAACTGCAGCCGCCCCAAGCGGGTGCTGGTCTGGGACCAGGACAGACCCGAGACCGGATCATAGCCGCGCATCAGGGTGTCGTTGCCCTGCACCATCACCCCGTACCAGCCGCCCTGCCCGTCCTGGCAGCGCAGGACGAAGGCGCTACGCACGCAGGTATTGGCGGGCTTGAGGCTGGGAATCACCGCCTGGGCGGAATGCAGCGGCAGCACCAGCGCCAAGGACAGCAGGCCGGTACGCAGGATCGCAGTCGGGGTCATCACGGCAATCGATCGAGAACGGGACGCCCAGCATGAGGTAAATCCGGCCGCCCTGCCAGCCATCATGAAGGGCTCTGGCCTCAGCTTCTGGCGGTCCGCCAGAGGCGGCCGATGTCGCAGGCGGTACGCTCCAGCAGTACCTCGGCCTGGGCCAGCGCCTCGTCCAGGCTGAGCGGCCCGGGGACCAGGCTGAAGGCCGCTGCCAGGCCCTGCTCATAGAGGGCGTCGTAGCCCTCGCCCAGGGAGCCGGCCACGGCCACCACGGGTACGCCCTGGCGCTGCGCCAGACGCAGTACGCCGGCGGGCGTCTTGCCCCTCAGGGTCTGGCCATCGAGCCGCCCTTCCCCGGTCAACGCCAGATCAGCGCCCACCAGCGCTTCCTCCAGCCCCACCAGGTCCGCTACCACCTCGATACCGGGGCGGAAGGTCGCCCCAAGAAAGGCCAGGGCGGCAAAGCCCACACCGCCGGCAGCGCCGGCACCGGGCTGCTCGCGGACATCGCGGTCCAGCGTGGCGGCGGTGATCGTGGCGAAATGCGCCAGCGCGCCATCGAGTTCCTGTACCTGTTCGGGCGAGGCACCCTTTTGCGGCCCGAAGACATGGCTGGCCCCCTGTGGGCCGCAGAGCGGATTGTCGACATCGGCGGCGATGACCACCGCCACCTCAGCCAGACGCGGGTGCAGAGCCGCCAGATCGATGCTCGCCAGGTTGGCCAGGGCCGCACCACCGGGTGCCAGCGCTTGCCCTTGGGCATCCAGCAGCCGCGCGCCCAGGGCCTGCAGCAGCCCCGCGCCACCGTCGTTGGTGGCGCTGCCGCCGATGGCCAGAACCAGACGCTCGGCCCCGGCATCCAGTGCCGCCTGCAAGAGCTCACCCGTCCCTCGGGAGGTCGCCACCCGGACATCGCGACGTGCCTTCGGTACCAGCTCCAAGCCACTGGCGCTGGCCATCTCGACGAAGGCGGTGCGCTGCTCGGCCAGCCAGCCCCAGCGGGCGGTTACCGCTTCGCCCAGGGGGCCGGTCACCTGCGCCTCGCGCACCTCGCCGTCAGTAGCCGCGAGGACCGCGTCCAGGGTGCCCTCACCGCCATCGCCCAGCGGGCACTCGATCAGCTCCGCCTCCGGCAGGGCCTGGCGCAGACCTCGGGCCAGGGCGCGCGCGACGCCGGCGGCCGACAAACTTTCCTTGAAGGAATCAGGGGCGATGACGATCTTCATGAGCGATTCTCCGTTGTTGTGCGCCGAGTGTTTCCCGGATCAGGCGGCACTACAACAGGACGAATGCCCAGCAAAGCTGGATCATGACTAGGCGTCTGCCCAGTGATGATCCATCAGCAACAGCGCGCAGTACAGTTCGGCGGCGTCGGCGAAGCGACGTGGATCCCGGCCCGTCAGCGCCTGGATACGGTCGAGTCGATGACGCAGGCCGTTGCGGTGTAGCCCCAGAGCCTCGGCGCAGGCCTGGGGGCTGGCATCCTGGGCGAACCAGCTATGCAACGTCGCCAGCAGCTGACCCTCTCGATCAGCCTGGCGAAGCCGCAGTAGCGGTTCCAGCAGCCAGGCGCCGTCCGTGCGGGAGACCTGCCCCTGCAACCAGGTCGGCAAGGCCAGGTCATCCAGACGCACCTGATGGCGTTGCGGTCGCAGTCGCCTCGCCACCGCCAGCAGATCCAACGCGCGCAAGGTCGTCTCGGCCAGCCCTGTCCAAGGCCGTGCCTGGGGAATCCAGGCACTGCGTGCGAGTGCCCAGCCCTGGGTCGGCAATTCTTCCAGGAGCGCCTCAGGGGCCTCCGCCCCTGGGCGATACCAGAGCCACTGACCGTCCTCACGCGGCAGGCACCAGCTGTCGGGCACTCGCCGCTGTGCCCAGTCGCCAAAGTCTGGCGCCGGCGCGGCGAACGCCAGCAGCAGAACGTCCCGCGGCAGGTCCGGTTTCAGGCCGAGCAGAGTGGCATGGCGACCCAGCTCGACTGTCGCACCCGGTGCCAGCAGCTGACGCAGCAGGGGCGTAGTCATGATGGGCGTATTGGGCAGCTGCCCGGCTGCCTGTTCGATGAGCATTTCGGCCGTCAGGCGCAAGAGCTCGGCCGGCAGACGCAGCTGCTCGGCGTCCTCGCCTGTCACCCCGAGCACCCCAACCAGTTCGCCCTGGCGATACAACGGCAGGTTGATCCCGGCCTGGGCGCCGGGCAGCCGGGCAGCGGCAGCCCGATCCAGGGCCACCGCGCGCCCCTCGGCGATGACCTGACGTGCCCCGGCATGACGAGTGAACAACCGTGCGGGATCACCCGAGCCGATGATCAGCCCGGACGCATCCATGACATTGACGTTGCCCGGCAGGATGCGCATGGCGCGCTCGACGATTTCCTGCGCCAGGGTCTGGCTCAGTTCCATGGCCACCTCTAGAGTTGAAGAGCGCCTGCACGGCGCGCCGTCACCTTAGAGGCCTCCCCACCGCTGGGCAAGCCGACGGGGAGCCAGGCGCTACTCCGCGGTGCTCAGCACCCCACGGCGCACCTGGTCGCGCTCGATGGATTCGAACAGCGCCTTGAAGTTGCCCTCGCCGAAACCGGTGTCGCCCTTGCGCTGGATGAACTCGAAGAACACCGGCCCCAGCACGGTCTGGGAAAAGATCTGCAGCAACAGCCGGCGCTCGCCACCTTCGGCGCTGCCGTCGAGCAGGATGCCGCGGGACTTCAGCTCCTCCACTGGCTCGCCGTGGTTGGGCAGGCGACCTTCGAGCATCTCGTAATAGGTCTCCGGCGGTGCCGTCATGAAGCGGGTACCGCAGGCCTTGAGGCGATCCCAGGTGGCGATCAGGTCGTCGGTGAGGAAGGCCACATGCTGGATGCCCTCGCCGTTGAACTGCATGAGGAATTCCTCGATCTGCCCGGCGCCGCGCGAGGATTCCTCGTTGAGCGGAATGCGCACCATGCCATCCGGCGCGGTCATGGCCTTGGAGGTAAGGCCGGTGTATTCGCCCTTGATGTCGAAATAGCGCAGCTCGCGGAAGTTGAACAGCCGCTCGTAGAAGTCCGCCCAGTAGGCCATGCGTCCGCGATAGACGTTGTGGGTCAGGTGGTCGATGACCTTGAGACCGGCGCCCACCGGCTTGCGCTCGACCCCGTCCAGAAAGACGAAGTCGATGTCGTAGATGGAGCTGCCTTCTTCGAAGCGGTCGATGAGGTACAGCGGCGCGCCGCCGATGCCCTTGATCGCCGGCAGGCGCAATTCCATGGGGCCGGTGGGCATGTCCACCGCCTGGGCGCCGAGTTCGAGGGCCTTGGCGTAGGCGTGGTGGGAATCGCGGCAACGAAAGGCCATGCCGCAAACGGATGGGCCGTGCTCCGTAGCGAAATAGGCTGCATGGCCGGTCTTCTCGCGGTTGACGACGGCGTTGATGTCGCCCTGACGGAACAGCAGCACGTCCTTGGACCTGTGGTTGGCGACGTGACTGAAGCCGAGGCTTTCCAGCACCGGCTCGATGACATTCGGGGTGGGCGAGGCGAATTCGATGAACTCGAAACCCATGAGGCCCATGGGGTTTTCAAACAGATCGGCCATGATTGGCTCCTTGACTGGCGACGGGACGGACGATGCCGGTAACGCGGTCTAGCACCAGGTCAAGGGCGGCGCGCAGGAGAGGCCCCGCACGCTGCGGGCGAGGAAGTCACCAAGGAGGAGCTGGCAACCGAGGAATTTCACGAGGCCACCCGTTTCGGGCTATCCGGTTGCATCGCGGGGTGGGCCTGTTGAAAGGCGGGATCGGCTGCGGCCAAGGCCTCCACGCGCAGCAGGCGCGGGTAGACCGACAGGTCCACCTGGAAACGCCGCGCGGCATAGAGCTGAGGCAGCAGATAGACGTCGGCCAGCCCCCGTGCGCCGAAACAGAACCCGGTATCGCCGACCTGCGCCTCCACCGCGGCCAGCCCCTCGCCTATCCAGTGGGCGATCCAGTCGAGAATCGCCGGTTCATCCAGGCCCAGGCCGCGCAGGCGATTGAGCACCGAGACGTTATGCAGTGGGTGGATATCGCAACCGATCAGGGCCGCGATACCGCGATGGCGGGCGCGCAGCAGTGGATCCGGCGGCAGCAGCGGCACCGCTGGATAGCGTTCTTCCAGGTATTCGATGATGGCGGGTGACTGGTTCAGGACTTCGCCGCCGTCGAGGCGCAGGCTGGGCAGCCGCCCCTGGGGGTTAAGCGCGCGGTAGGCGGGCTGGCGCTGCTCGTCGCTCAGCAAATTGACCGGCACGGCGCGATGGTCGAGCCCCTTCAGGGCCAACGCGAGGCGGACCCGGTAGGACGAGCTCGAGCGGTAATAGGTGTAGAGGTCCATCAGGGCTGCCCCGCGATCGCCTTACCATTTCTTATTTTTGCGTAATTCAATTACGTTAAGTGGAATTTGCTCCTGACGCGTATGACTTGTCAAGGCTGGTCGCTACTCCAGCGGCCAGCTCTCGATCACCTCGATGAAGCGCGTCAACCAGGCATTGGCCTGACTGCCATCCAGCACCCGATGGTCGATCGTCAGGGATACATAGGCCTTGAGCCGCGCCTGGAAGGTGTCGATACCCTCGATCTCTCGTACTACCACGCGCTTTTCCAGGGCGCCCACGCCCAGAATGGCGGATTGCGGCTGGTTGATGATGATGGGCGTGGCCAGCAGCGAACCGGAGACGCCGTGATTGGACAGGGTGAAGGTGCCGCCGCGGACCTCTTCCGGCCGGAGGGAGCCGCCGCGTGCGGCATTGGTCAGCTCCTGCAGGCGGGTGGCAATGCCCAGCAGCGACAACGCCTGCGCCTGGTGGATGACCGGCACGATGAGCCCCTGCTCGCCCAGGGCGGTGCCTATGCCCAGGTTCACATCGGCGAAGACTTCCAGGTAGTCGTCATGCCAGCGGCTGTTCACCTCCGGCACCCGGCGCATGGCCGCCACGGCGGCCAGGACCAGGTAGGCCGTGTGGGTCAGCCGCACGCCCTGTTCCGCGAACCGCGGCTTGTGACGGCGCCGGTGCGCCTCGACGGCGGTAAAGTCGGCTTCGAAGACGGTCGTCACATGGGGCGCGACCGTCACCGACTGTTGCAGGCGCTGGGCGATGGTCCGGCGCAGGGTGCTGTGCGGGACCTGGGAGGCCACACGGGGACCCGCAGACGGCGCCGGCCGTTCCGGTGCTGCTTCCTCGGTGACCGCTGGCACCGGCTGTTTTCCTGCCGGCTGCGTGCGCTCGGCAATCACCTTGAGCACGTCCTCGCGGGTCAGGCGGCCGTCGCGCCCGGTACCTTGCTCCGCCAGCGCCTCCGGGTCCAGGTCGTGCTCCGCCAGCAGGCGGCGCACCACCGGCGACAGTCGCAACGCGGGATCGAAACGGACCCGCTCGCTCTCTGACGATGGTGGGGCTTCCGCATTTGGCCCCGGCTGGGGTTCGAGCGACTGCCCTGCGCCTGCGCCGATACGGCCGAGCACGGCCCCCGGTTCGACGTCGCCGCCCGCCGCCTGAAGTATCTCCAGGATACCGGCCGCCGGTGCGGCGACCTCCACCACCACCTTGTCGGTCTCCAGCTCGACCACGGGCTCGTCCTTGGCGACTGGCTCGCCGCTCTCCTTCAACCAGCGGCGGACCTCGGCCCTGGTGCCATCGCGCTCCAGCGGCGCGCGGATCTCCACCGTTGGCGGGTTCTGCACGGTCAGATCGTTCATGTCAGAACCCCACCAGTTCGTCGATCTTGGCCTGGATCCGCGCTACCGAAGGCAGGACGAATTCCATCAGCGTCGGATGATGCGGACTGGGGATGTCGGGCATGGTCAGCCGGGCCACGGGGGCGTCCAGTTGCAGAAAGGCCTGCTCGGCGACCACAGCGGCGATTTCAGCGCCGAAGCCGGCCGTGCCCAGATCCTCATGGACGATCAGGCACCGATGGGTGCGGTTGACCGAGGCCAGTACCGCCTCGCGGTCCCAGGGCATCAGGGTGCGCAGGTCGATGACCTCTACCGAGCGACCCTCGGCGGCGGCCTCACAGCGCTCGACCATGGCTCCCCAGGTCACCAGCGTCAGGGCGTCGCCGGCTACCACCGTGCGCGCCTTGCCGAAGGGGAGCACGAAGTCGTCACCGGGATAGGGCCGCCGCGCCGAAGCGGCGTCGAGCATGGCGCGGTGCTCGAAGAAGATTACCGGGTCATTGCCCCTCAGGGCCGTACGCAGCAGGCCGACGGCATCCTCGGCATTGGACGGCACCGCGACCCGCCAACCGGGCGAGTGCACGAATTGGACCTCGTTGGTCTGGCTGTGCCAGGGATCGCCGCACTTGAAGAAGCCGCCGGGAATGCGGACCACCATGGGCGCGGCGAAGCGGTTATGAGTACGCCAGCGCATGGTGCCGCAGTCATTGATCTGCTCCATCGCCGGGTCGGCATACTTGCGGAACTGGATCTCCGGCACCGGCATCAGCCCCGCCAGGGCCATGCCCACCGCCCGGCCGATGATGCCCTCCTCCGACAGGCTAGTGTCGAAGACGCGCTCGGCGCCGTACTTCTCCTGCAGCCCCAGGGTCACCGCATGTACACCGCCCTTGGGTCCGACATCCTCTCCGAACAGCGCGACTCGTTCGTTCACCGCCAATTCGTGATCAAGGGTGCGGCGGATGGCGGCGACCATGTTCAGTCGCTGGCCTGCGGGGGTGGGTGTTTCGCTGACCGGTGGCGGCACATAGCCTTCGGGATGCTGGCCACCCCGGAGCTGCGGTTCACCCTCGAAGAACACGTGGCGGGTCACCTGCTGCGGATCGCTGACCGGTCTGGCCTCGGCCGCTTCCCGCGCCGCCTCGACGGCCTCGTGGGCGGAACGCTCCAGCGCCTCCCAGGCATGCGCCGACAGGCTCGCCGGCACCAGGAAGTCGCGCAGGCGCGGCAAGGGATCGCGCGACCACTCGCGTTTCACGGTCGCCGCGCTCTTGTAGGCCTGGGTGTCCTGGAAGCTATGCCCCTGCAGGCGAGGCACCTTGAGCCGCAGCAGGCAGGGACCCTGGCGGTCGCGCACGTGGGCGATGGCCTGCTGGATCAGGGCCGCGCTCTGCTGGGGATCGCAACCGTCGCCAGACAGCACATGCAGACCCTGAAAGCTGGCGAGGTTCCGGGCGATATCCGCGCCCGGGGTCTGGAAGGTCGAGGGGACGGAGATGCCGAAGCCGTTGTCCTCGATGTAGAACAACATGGGCAGCTTCTGGGTGGTGGCGATGGTCAGGGCGGACCAGAAGCCGTTGGTGGCGACCGAGCCATCGCCGCCCATCACCACGCTGATGGAGCGGGCAAAGCTCGCGTCGCCCATCACCCGGGCGCGGTACTCGACAGCCTGGGCCCAGCCGGCGGTGGGCGTGTACTGGGCACCGACGCCGCCGCACATGGGCAGCGCCGTGGCACCCCCCACATTGGGATGATTGAACACCACACCGATGTCGCGACCGTCGGAATAGCCCCCGGCGCGGGCCATGGACGACCCCAGGGCGTCGGCCAGGTCCACCCCGAGCGCCAGCAGCATCGGCCGCGAGCGGTAGTAGCCGCAGGCCGCGTCGTGGACATCGGTGAGGGACAGGCCCAAAAGAATCTGCGCCAGATCATGGCCGCGCGCGGAAAACTGGTAGAGCACCTTGCGCTCGGGCACCAGCCGCGTTTCCTCCAGTTCGTCGAGGGCGCGCGAGACCAGCATCAGGTAGGCCACCCGCTGCCAGTCATAGGCGGCGTGAGGAGCAGGCGCTGCCGGTACAGGCGCGGCCTGGCGAGGCTTCTTCTGAATCACCGTCATCTTGTTCTTGTCCTGTGGTGAGTGCGGTGCCGGCGGCGGGCGCGCCGAATCCCTAGGACAGGATGGTAAGAGCCGGGGCGGAGAAAGTGCTTTTCCGTTTTCTCGGAAAACGCATAATCGGAGCAAGAGCAGGTACGGAAAACAACAAATGAAAAATGAATCTACTCGCGACAGCTATTCACTGAAAATTCTCGCCGCCTTGCAGCAGGACGGCCGCCTCTCGGTCCAGGACCTGTCCCAGCGCATCGGCCTGTCCACCACGCCCACCTGGAAACGGCTCAAGGCCCTGGAAAAGGACGGCGTCATCCAGGGTTATACCACGGTGGTCGACCGCACCCGTGTCGGGCTGGCCACCTGTGTGCTGGCCGAGGTGAACCTGTCACGCCACGTGGAAAACGTGGTGGAGGAATTCGAGCGCGCGGTGCAGGACTGCCCCGCCATCATCGAATGCTTCAGCACCACTGGCCAGGCCGACTACCTGCTCAAGGTGGTCACCGCCGACATCGCCAGCTACGACGCCTTCCTGCACAGCGTCATCTTCAAGTTGCCGGGGGTGAGCGAGATCCGTTCCGCCGTGGTGTTGCGCGAGATCAAACGTCCCTCACCCCTGCCCCTCGATCAGCTGGGCTGACGCCTAGTCCGCCGCCTGCACCCGGCCGCGGCACTCGCCGAAGCCGATCGCAGGCAGCCCGGGCTTGCGGCAGCGTGCCCTGAGAATGACCTCGTCGCCGTCCTCCAGAAAGGTGCGGGTTTCACCGCCGGGCAGCTGCAGGGGTTGTTTGCCGCCCTGGGTGACTTCCAGCAGGCTGCCGCAGCTGCCCGCGTCCGGACCGGACAGGGTGCCGGAGCCGAAGAAGTCCCCCGGATTCAGCGCGCAACCATTGGCCGTGTGATGGGCCACCATCTGCGCCACGGTCCAGTACATGTTCAGGGTGTTGCTCAGGGCGATACGCTGGGCGGGCAGCCCCTGCTGCGCCATGAGCGGTGTGCGCAGCAGCACCTCCAGCTCGATATCCAGGGCGCCCCCGGCCTGATCGGCCTCGTCGAACAGATAGGGCAACGGCCGGGGATCACCGGCCGGTCGCGCCGGCTGCGCCGTGCGATAAGGCGCCAGGGCTTCCGCGGTCACCACCCAGGGTGACAGGGTGCTGGCGAAGCTCTTCGACAGGAAGGGACCCAGAGGTTGATATTCCCAGGCCTGGATATCCCGCGCCGACCAGTCGTTGAGCAGACAGAAACCAGCGATATGCTCCGCCGCATCGGCGATGGCGATGGGCTCGCCTTGGGCATTGCCCGGCCCGATCCAGATGCCCAGTTCCAACTCGTAGTCCAGCCGGCGACAGGGTCCGAAGACGGGCGCCTCCTGTCCGGGCGGCAGCGTCTGGCCCCTGGGGCGTTTGAAGGCTTCGCCGGAGACGCCCAGTGTCGAGGCGCGCCCGTGGTAGGCGATGGGCACGTGCTTGTAGTTGGGCAACAGCGGATTGTCGGGGCGGAATAGCCGACCGATCTGGGTGGCATGATGGATGCCGACATAGAAATCGGTGTAGTCGCCCACGCGCGCCGGCAGGTGCATCCGGCAGGCACTCTGGGGGGGCAGCAAGTGCTCACCCAGTTCCAGGAGCTGGTCACGTTGCGGATGATCGGCCCGCAGCAGCGCCTGCACCGCCTGGCGCAGGGCGATCCGTGTCGCCTTGCCTGCGGCGAAGAAGGCATTCAGCGTCTCCTCGCCGGCCAGTTCCGCGGCCCGCTGCGCCTCGCCCTGGAACAGCCCGGCTTCGAGAGCGAAGCGCAGATCGAGGATGAGATCACCCACGGCCATCCCGCCACGCGGCGTCTCCTGGCCGCGACTGAACACGCCCAGGGGCAGGTTGTGCAGGGAAAAATCGGCATGGCCGTTGGCCGAGTCGACCCAGCTGAGTCCGTCGGCGGTCATGGTTGCGGTACTCCGGAAGGTGCCACGAAGGACTTGGCCAGATTGGCCCAGCAGGCGTCATAGTCAGGCTGCAACTGCGGCGAGGCGAGCGCGTGACGGGTTGGCCGCAGGACGCGACCGGTTTCGAACATGAAGGCCATGGTGTTCTCGATCTTGTGCGGACGCAGCTCCGCGGCGATGGCGTTCTGCGTCGAGAGGTGATCCGGGCCATGGGCGCTCATGCAGCCATGCAGGGACGCCCCGCCCGGCGCGAAGCCATCGGCCTTGGCGTCGTAGGCGCCCTGGATCAGGCCCATGAATTCGTTCATCAGGTTGCGATGGAACCAGGGTGGGCGAAAGGTGTGCTCGGCCACCATCCAGCGTGGCGGAAAGATCACGAAGTCGATGTTGGCCATGCCTTCGCTGGTGCCCGGAGCGGTCAGCACCGTGAAGATCGAAGGGTCCGGGTGATCGAAGCTGACCGTGCCCAGGGTATTGAAGTGGCGCAGATCGTAGCGGTAGGGCACGTTGTTGCCGTGCCAGGCGACCACGTCCAGGGGCGAGTGGTCCAGCTCGGTTTCCCAGAACTCGCCGAGAAACTTCTGTACCAGGCGCGTCGGCACGTCCCGATCTTCGAAACGTGCCACGGGCGCCTGGAAATCCCGCGGATTGGCCAGGCCGTTGCTGCCGATGGGCCCCAGCTCGGGCAGCCGCAGGCAGCGCCCGTGGTTCTCGCAGACATAACCGCGGACCGGTCCGCCCTCGGGGATCTCCACGCGGAATTTCATCCCGCGCGGAATCACCGCGATCTGCAGCGGCTCGATGCGCAACAGACCGAGTTCGGTGACCAGATCGAGTCGGCCCAATTCCGGCACGATCAGCAATTCACCATCGGCGTCGTAGAACACCCGCGTCATGGAAATGTTGGCAGCATAGCGATAGATGCTCGCGCCTTCGGCCTGATCACCCGCGGCGGTCGCCACGAGCCGTTCCAGGCCGTCCAGGAAATCGGTAGGGGCTGTCGGCAACGGCAAGGGATTCCAGCGCAGCCGATTCGGCGTCGCCTCGCCCGGTTCATCTCCGGTCAGCTGCCTCGTCGAACGCAGGAAGCGGCCGTGAGCCGCCGAGGGCCTCAGCCGATACAGCCAGGAGCGACGCGCCTCGGCACGCGGCACGGTGAAGGCGGTACCGGACAGCTGCTCGGCATAGAGGCCGAAAGGTGCCTGCTGTGGTGAGTTTTGCCCGATCGGCAGCGCGCCGGGCAAGGCTTCCGAGCTCAGATGGTTGCCGAAGCCCGACTGGTAGGTCGCCGACCTGTCTTCTTCTTGTTGTACGTTCAACTGGACCACCTATTTGCGTAACAGGTTTACGCAAAAAGTAAATTGAACCCAGGAGAGCGTCAAGCTATAACGCTGCCTTTACCCACTCGGTCGAGCAGATGACGAATACCTTCGAAGAAGCCCCGCCACGGCGGCAAAAGGTCCAGGCCGCGGAAGTCGGTACCGACATCCTCAAGGCGCTCGCCGAGTTGGCGCCCTCTACCTCGCTGTCACGCCTGGCCAGTCACCTGGACATGCCGGCGAGCAAGGTCCACCGCTATCTGCAAGCGCTGATCGCCAGTGGCTTCGCCGAGCAAGATCCGCGGACCAACCACTACGGTCTCGGCCAGGCCGCGCTGTTCGTCGGCCTCGCGGCATTGGGCCGCCTGGACGTGGTGAAACTGGCCGCGCCCGTACTGGCAGCGTTGCGCGACGAGGTCGGCGAGACCTGCTTCCTGGCGGTCTGGGGCAACAAGGGGCCGACCGTGGTTTTGGTCGAGCAGGCCGTCCGCGCCGTTACCCTGGTCACCCAGGTCGGCTCGGTGCTGCCCTTGCTCGGCTCCTCCACGGGCCTGGTGTTCAACGCCTTCCTGCCAGATGCCGAGACCGCCGCGCTGCGGGAAGAAGAACTTCGGCAGCCGCAAGCCCCCTCGCCTGCCAGCCTGGACGACAGCACCCGCCGACTGCGCGAGACCCGCCTCCAGCCCGTGCATGGCCTGCTGATGGCCGGCGTCAACGCGCTCTCCGCACCGCTGCTGGGCGTCGGCGGTCGCCTCGCGGGAGTATTGACGGTGGTAGGTGCGGCCCCTGGTTTCACCGCGGACACCGAAGGTGAGGCCGCGTCCCGCCTCGAAGCTGCTGCCCAGGCCATCAGCGCCCGCCTGGGCGGCTAGCCCGGCCTGCGCGGTGAGCAGAGGGCTCGGCAAGCTCCATTGAGCCCTTTCTCTACTCCATTCGGCTAAAGGATTACTCAGGCTGGCCGTTTGCCATTAAGCTTATTATTTAGCGCGTTTATCATTGGCGCACTGCTTTCTGGTGACCCTTCATGAGTGCTCTTTCCCATCGCGATCGCAACCAGGCCCTGGAGCATTCGCTCGAACGTTTCTGGGACGTGGCCAAGCCCGTGGTCCAGGCGGCCATGTGCATCCACGTCGCCCTGCTGGTGGTTTTCGTCCTGCTCGACCAGGCCCTGATGGTCTGGGCCAACGTGTGCAGCGTGGCGGCCTACGTGGGTTGCCTGGCGGCCCTGCGTCAGCGTCGCTATCGCGTCGCCAGCCTGACGATGAGCTGTGAGATAGTCGCCCACGCCTGGATCGCCACCTGGCAGCTGGGCTGGGACAGCAACTTCCATTACTACGTCCTGTGTATCCTGCCAATCGTCATCTACAACTACCGCACCGCGCCCATACGCCACCTGCTGCTGGTGATCGGCATCCTGGTGACCCTGGCGGGTGGCTACCTGCTGCATCCCGCCACCAGCCTGGCGCCCCTGGCAATCAAGCTGTTCGGCACTGTCAACATCATTTGCGCCCTGGTCCTGCTGCTCTATGGCACCGGTGCCTCTTTCCATCACAGCACCAAGATGCAGCTGGATCTCCTGCATTCCGCCAGCCACGACAGCCTCACCAACCTGTACAACCGTCGGCGCATTCTTCACCAGGCGGAGCAGCAAGCCGGCGTGAACGGCAGCCTCATCCTGTTCGATGTGGATCACTTCAAGCACATCAATGATCGCTTCGGCCACGACTGCGGCGACTTGGTGCTGCAGCGGATCGCCGATGTCATCCGCTGCGAGGTCCGCCATACGGATCTGGCTGCGCGCTGGGGTGGTGAGGAATTCCTGGTGCTGCTACCCCAGGCCCGGACCGAAGTGGCCTGGAGCGTAGCGGAACGGATTCGCCAGCGGCTAGGCGAGGTCACCCAGTCCCTTGAACGCGGTCCCACGCGGGTCACGGCGACGCTGGCGGTCTGCGAGATCCGTGACTGCGAAGCCTTCGCCAGCGCCCTGGAGCGCGCCGATCAAGCGCTCTATCGCGGCAAGCAGGAAGGCCGCGACCGGGTGATGCTGGCGGCCTGAACCAACGCCGCTCGCGCCCTAGACCTCGAAACGCTGCAGGGCGCCGTGCAGATCGGCGGCCAGGCTCGACAGCTGCTGGCTGCTGGCACTGGTCTGCTGGGCACCGGCGGAGGTCTGGGTCGCCGCATCCCGGATCAGCGTCAGATTACGGTCGACCGCCGCGGTGGTGGCGGTCTGCTCTTCGGTGGCGGCCGCGATGGCGTCGTTGCGCTGACCGATCGCGGTGATCGCCTGGGTGATGCCCTCCAGCACCTGCCAGGTCGCCTCTGCCTGCTCGCGGGTATGGCTGGCCTGGATGCGACTCTGATCGAGCGCGATCACGGTCTTTTCGCTCACCTGCTGCACGCCGTCGATCAGGCCTTCGATTTCCCGGGTGGACTCGCCGGTACGCCGCGCCAGGCCTCGCACCTCGTCGGCCACCACGGCGAAGCCGCGCCCAGCATCACCCGCACGGGCGGCTTCGATGGCGGCGTTGAGCGCCAGCAGATTGGTCTGCTCGGCGACGTTGCGGATCACGTCGAGCATCTTGCTGATGCCCTTGGATTGCTCGGCCAGGTGATCGGCCTGGGCGGCGGCTTCATCCACGTTGCCCACCAACTGGGTAATGGCCACCAGGGTCTGCTGGACCTGCGCCTGGCCTTGCTGGGCCTGCTCGACGCAGAGTTGTGATTCGGCAGAGGTGGACGTCGCGTGCTCGCACACGGCCTGAACCGCCTGGTTCAGTTGGGTGACCGCATTGGCCGCATCCTGAATGTCGGCGGTCTGCTGCTCCAGACTGCGGCAGCTTTCGTCCATCACCGCACTCATCTGCGTCGACGCCGACGCCAGCTGCTCGGAGGCATTGCCGGTGTGTGCCAGTACCTCGCGCAGATTGCCCTGCATGCGCTCTAGCGTCAGCAGCAGCTGGGCCGCCTCGTCACGGCCCTTGGCCTGGATGGTCTGGCGCAGGTCACCCGCGGCAATGCCACTGGAGATCTCCAGCGCCTGGCGCAGCGGTTGCACCACGCTACGGGTCAGGCGCCAGGCCAGCAGCAGCAATAGCACGATGGCGCCACCGATCACCGACCAGACGATGGCGCGAGCCTGGATGAACTGGACGTTGGCCACCTCCCTGGCTTGGGCGGCGCCCTGCTTGTTCAGCTCGCGCAGGAGCTGCACCTGCATGTCCATCAGATCGCCCTTGAGGCCCACCACGGTATCCAGCTGCATCCGCGCGGCCGGGATCTTCTGCTGCTCGATCAGCTGTACTTCCTCGCGCAGACCGTCCACGAATGGCAGATAGGCCTCGTGCAGCGCCTTGATCGAATCGCCCTCGGTGGCATCGGTGATCACCGGCTCATAGTCGCGAAACAGCTGATTGGTCTCGTTGACCAGCTGCTCCAGGGTGATCCTGCTCATGGCCACCGCGCCCGGATCCTCGGCGTTGAGCAGGACCACCGAGGCCTGATTGCGCAGCTTGCCAAGATTGATCGCCAGGGAATCGGCGATGGCGATGCTCGGCAACCAGTCCTGCTCCATGCTCAGGGCCTGACGGCGTAACTGCTGCATCTCCCACAGGGAAAAGCTGCCGAGCCCGGCGAGCAGTACGGCCGCGAAGGTAAAGGAGCACAGCATTCGCGGGCCGGTCTTGAGGACTCTCAGCCAGGAACGGCGGGACGGACGACGAAAGCGTGCGAGGAAACGAACCATGGAGGCGCCACTGCAGAAAGACGGTCGAGCGGAGGAGCCTAGGCAAGCGAGATGTCGGATTGATTACAAACTGCCGTCCCGAATAAAGATCTGACGATTGCAGCCCTTGGCTACTGGGGCTAAGGTCCGCAACCTCCACTCGCTTCCCCTATCGCCGCACCCATGTCTCTTGCGCCAACCAAGGCTTCGACCTTCCAGATCCTGCTGCTCGGCATTGGCCAGATTCTGGTCTGGGGCGGCTCCTTCTTCATTCTCGCGGTGCTCGCCGATCCGGTGGTGCAGGAAACCGGCTGGTCTCGCCAGTGGGTCTATGGCGGCCTCTCCCTTGGCGTGCTGGTCTCGGGGCTGCTGGCACCGGCTTGTGGGCGGCTGATCGCCCGCCAGGGCGGGCGCACGCTGCTGTCGCTGAGCGGCCTGGGCGTGGCGGCTGGTTTGATCCTGATGGCCAGTGCCCAGCATCTGCCGCTGTTCCTGCTGGCGTGGGTGGTGATGGGCATCGGCATGGCCGCCGGTCTGTACGATGCGCTGTTCGCAACCCTAGGGACCTGTTATGGCGCCCAGGCACGCTCGGCGATCAGCGGCATCACCCTGGTATCCGGCTTCTGCACAGCCATCACCTGGCCCGTCGCGGCGCTGTTGGTCACCCACCTTGGCTGGCGCGGCGCCTGCCTGGCCTATGCCGCGGTCCTGCTGCTGACCATCTGGCCGCTCTACCGTCGCGCCTTGCCCGCGCCGGTAGCCAGGGGATCGGTCGCACGTTCGACCCAGACGGCAGCGCCATCCACCCCGGTGAACCAGGCGCTGTACACGGTGCTCACGGCGTTGTTCACCCTGGGTGCGGTGCTGATGACGGCGATCTCCATCCAATTGATCACCCTGTTGCAAGGCATTGGCTACAGCCTGGCAAGCGCGGTAGCCCTGAGTGCCTGCCTGGGCCCAAGCCAGGTGGCTTCGCGGATCATCGACCTGCTGAACCGCAACGGACATCCCCTGTGGACGGCCCTGGCCTCGGTGATCTGCACGGCGGCCGGACTGCTGCTGGTAACCCTGGGGCCGGGGGTCGTCTGGGTCACGGTGACGGGGCTGGTGATCTTTGGCGCAGGCAATGGCCTCAGGGCCATCATTCGCGGCGCCCTGCCTTTGGTGCTCTGGAGTCCCGCGGACTATGCCACCGTCTTGGGTCGGATGGCACGCCCAGCGCTGCTCGGCCAGGCGGCTACCCCCCTGCTGTGCGGCTACCTGCTGGAGCACCACGGCCCTCGGGCCGTGCTGGGGCTGCTCTGCCTGCTGGCGCTGGTCAACGTGGCGCTGGTCGCCTGGCTGTTCAGGAGGCTCTTCGGCAACCGCGAGCGTCCACGCTGAAACGACCCTAGTCGCAGGCGAGCTCCAAAGGCACCAGGCGCAAGCGGATGCCGGTACGGCGCAAAGTCAGAATATCCCCCTCGCGCTGGCCGACTTCGTCGCCCAGGGTACTGCGCAGGGTTTGATCCGACAGGCACGCGTAGGTCCGTGGATCCTCGCCATGGCAGCTCTCGGCGATATGCAGCTCGCCGCGCAGCAACTTGCCCGCCGTACGCCCGCTGGTGAGATCCACGAGCAGATAATCTTGGTCGGGCTGATAGGTGAAGGTCATACAAACTCCCGGCGGCTGTAGCCATGGGAACCGCTCACCCGCCGATGGTTCAGGCGCTCGACGTGCCTTCTTCGTCCAGGCGATTGCGCAGCATGACCAAGGTTTCCCGCAGATCATCCAGGCCGGCATCACCCAGGGCGCAGACTTCCCGGACCTGGCTGTTGACGCCGCTGGCCTGCTCCCGCAGGGCGCGTCCGGCGGGCGTGAGTTCGATCGACAGGTTGCGCTCGTCTTCCGCGCTGCGGCGCCGCGTGACCAGTCCGGCCGCTTCGAGGCGCTTGACCACCGGGGTCAAGGCACCCGAGTCCTGGCGCAGGCGGTTGGACAATTCCTTAAGCGTGAGGCCGTCGTGCTCCCAGAGCACCAGCATGATCAGGTACTGCGGAAAGGTCAGCCCCATGCTCTCGAGCAGAGGCTTGTAGAGCTGCGTCATCGCGAGCGAAGCCGAATAGAGGGAAAAGCACAGTTGTTGGTCAAGAAGCAGTGGATCTTTGGCTGTCATGGGATTTGCCATTACGAAAAGCGTGAAAAGAATGGACAGTGCCAACGACCCAAACCAGGGTGAAGACCGTGGTTACTAGGCGTCAGCTACCGGAAACATTCGGTAACTGGCACTGGATTCCGATAGCACAGGATGCCACAGTGAGCGGCTGGACATAAATAATAAGGGTAATACCTGCATGGCCGTTTCCTCTGCCGCGCCAGCGTCGCCTGGCGAAACCCCGACCGCCGCCGTGGCCGGCGCCTCGCCCCTGGTGGCCGGTATTCTGGCCTCCTGTGCCCTTGCCCACCTCATCAACGACCTGATCCAGTCTGTCCTGCCGTCCATCTACCCGATGCTCAAAGACAGCTATGGTCTGACTTTTACCCAGATCGGCCTCATCACCCTGGCCTTTCAGATCACCGCGTCCCTGCTGCAGCCCTGGATAGGTTTCCACACCGATCGCCATCCCAAGCCCTATCTGCTTCCCGCCGGCATGGTCTGCACTCTGATCGGCGTGCTGCTGCTCGCTTTCGTCGGCAGCTTTCCGGCCATCCTGGCCGCCTCGGCCCTGATCGGCGTCGGCTCGTCCACCTTCCATCCCGAGACATCGCGGGTGGCACGCCTCGCCTCGGGAGGCCGCTTCGGCCTCGCACAATCCACCTTCCAGGTGGGTGGCAATGCCGGCACGGCCATCGGACCGCTGCTGGCGGCGGCCATCGTCATTCCCTACGGCCAGACCCATGTCGCCTGGTTCGCGGTCTTCGCCCTGTTCGCCATCGGTGTGCAATACGGGCTGTCACGCTGGTACCGCAACCACCTGCGCAGCGCCAAGGGACGCAAGGCAGCGCCTGTCAGCCATGGTCTGTCACGCCGGCGCGTGACCTTCGCGCTGATCATTCTGGCGCTGCTGGTGTTCTCCAAGTACATCTACATGGCCAGCATCACCAGCTACTTCACCTTCTACCTGATCGAGCGCTTCGGCTTGTCGGTGGCCAGCTCCCAGCTGCACCTCTTCCTGTTTCTCGGCGCCGTCGCGGCGGGCACCTTTTTTGGCGGCCCCATTGGTGATCGTATCGGCCGCAAGGCGGTCATCTGGTTCTCGATTCTGGGGGCTGCGCCCTTCACCCTCGCCCTACCCTACGTCGACCTGTTCTGGACCAGTGTGCTCAGCGTCATCATCGGCTTCATCCTGGCCTCGGCGTTTTCGGCCATCGTGGTCTACGCCCAGGAACTGGTGCCAGGCAACGTGGGCATGATCGCCGGGATCTTCTTTGGTCTGATGTTCGGCTTCAGTGCCATCGCCGCGGCGGGCCTGGGCAATCTGGCAGACCATCGCGGCATCGAGTACGTGTATCAGCTGTGCTCCTACATGCCGCTGCTGGGCGTGCTCACCATCCTGTTGCCCTCCACTCGCCGCAAGGCCAGCTGACGACGGCGCCACGGGAGGCCCAAGCTCCCGTGGCTAACCGCTTCGGCACCCGCTACGCTGGCCGCCCCTGAGCCATCCGCCGAGTTGCGATGAAGAGCCCGCTGCACTACCTGGTCCGCTACCCCTCCGCCAACCTGCTGTTCATCCAGTTGCTCGGTCTGCTCCTCTATCCCTTCGTGGAACAGGAAGAGCACGGGCGCGCCATCATCGGTGCCTTCGGCATCATCGTCCTGGCCACGGCGCTGCGCATGGTGCGCCGCAGCCCGACCATCCAGTGGCTGGGCTTCATCCTCGCCGGCTGCATCCTGGTGCTCACGGTACTGGTGGAATGGCATGGCGATCGGCACCTGGTGGTGTCCCTGGCCATTCTCGACGCGATCTTCTATTTCTATGCCGCCGGCAGTCTCATCGCCTACATGATGGAAGACCAGCGCGCGACCACCGATGAACTCTTCGCGGTAGGCGCGACCTTCACGCTGCTGGCCTGGGCCTTCGCCCACGCCTACTCGGCCTGCCAGATCCTCCAGCCGAACAGCTTCACCGCCGCCAACGACCCCATGGCCGCGAGGACCTGGACGGAGCTGCTCTACGTCAGCTTTGCCATCCTTTCAGGCGTCGGCCTGAGCGATATCTATCCGGTCAAGCCGATGGCGCGCTCGCTGGTCATGCTGGGCCAGTTCTCCGGCGTCATGTACATCGCGCTAGTGGTCACCCGCCTGGTGACCCTCACCGTACGCAACCGCTAGCCGAATCGCGCGAGGGAGAAGCTGCCGAGATCGATGTCGCTGCGCCCGGTGGTCACCCGCTGGGCGAGCGCCTCGCCCAGCGCCGCCGAGTGCTTGAAGCCATGTCCCGAACAGGCGCTGACCACGGTCACGCCGGGCAGCCTCGGATGTTCGTCGATGATGAAGCCGAAATCCGGGGTGACGGTGTAGGCGCAGACGGCACTGCGCACTGCCCGCGCAGAGAGACCGCCAATCCACCTTCCGACTTGATTACTGAACAGCTGGCTCGATTCATCAGGATGAGGAAATTTATCAATCCCTATAGGGGTGGTATTATCTTGATACTGTTCCGTGGCGACCTTGATGGCGTTTTCACCCGGCAAGGGTGGGAAGCCATAGAAGAGATCGCTGTCGCCGCTGCCGTGGGCCAGGACGAAGCTGGGTGAATCAGGCGGAAACAGCGTGGGATTGGCGACTTCGAACCAGTGCAGGGTCTGACGGCAGACGCGCAGCAGCCGGTCGAAAGGCGCACCCAGCAGCTCGGAGCTCCACATGCCAGCGGCGACGATGACCCGCTTGGCTCGCCAGCTGCCCTGCGCCGAATGCAGCCGCACGCCCTCCTCGTCTTGCTCAAGACCCTCGATGACGGTATCGATATGAATCTGCGCACCCCGCTCCCGAGCCGCGTTTAGCTGCGCCTGGATGCAGGCTTCCGGGTAGAGGTAGCCACCACCCGGTTCGAAGTAGCCCAGGGCGTCGTCCGCGACGCGAAATTGGGGAAAGCGCTGGCGGATGGTGGCGCCATCCCACTCTTGGTGCTGGATGCCGTATTGGCGAGCCAGCTCCAGGGTGGTCCGAGTGAAGTCCGGGCGGCCGTGGTGGGAGGTGGCCGTGGTCGTGGCCGTCATGATCAAGACGCCGCACTGCTCGAAGAGATTGACGCCCCGCTCCGCTTCCAGCTCGCGCCAGAGCTGCTGCGAGCGGATCGCGAGCGGGACATAAGCCGCTCCCTCGCCCACCGCCTGACGGGTGATCCGGGTCGCCCCATGGCTTGAGCCCAGGTCGTGGGGCGGTGAATAGCGATCAATACCTGCGACCCTCACCCCACGCTTGGCCAACTGATAGAGCGTGGCCGCGCCCATGGCGCCTAGCCCGAGCACGATCACGTCGAAGGTCGTTTCCGACATGCTTTCCCCCTTGAAATCCTGACGGAGCGGGCACTCTATCAGAGCCCTCGAGGTACCCCGGAGCGTTGCCCTACCTGTTGTTCGCCGGTAGTACGGGCTAGACGACGGATCTTTTCTCTATAGGGGTGGTATTAATAAACAAGCATGAGGTGTTTGTTCGATCCTGGTCTGCTGGTTGACACGCCGGACCCTTCCAACCGGGATGCATGGGCGTATCCACGGCCCGCCAGGCAAAACGTCGCCCTAGTTCGCGATAACCCGAGAACACGAAATCACCGCTGCGCATCCTGTAGGCCGTGCGTCTGGCACGGTAGACCCGAGGGATGAGATACCAGGGCAAGCCGGGCAGATCGTGGTGAACCAGATGCAGGGTGTTGTTGAGAAACAGCCACCGCAGCGCCCCGCCGCTCTCATTGAGTACGCAGCGCTGGGCAGGATCCTGTGCCGGCCGATGTTCGTAGAAGGACCTGATCAGCGGCACGGCCAGGCCGGGCCAGGCGATGCCCAGGGCATAGACCGCCGCGGGCATTCCGGACAGTTCTTGAACCGCCACCAGCAGGCCAGCGCCTAGCACCAAGTGGACCAGCCAGACGCGCAGCACGCCAGGCTCGCCGCGTCGCCAGCGGCGGACTTCATGATCGAGCATGCCGTGCAGCGCCAGCGCCGGACCTACCAGGATCCGTCCGATCAGCGTCTTGTCCAGCCAGAGCAGCGCGCGTCCGGCCTGCCCTCTCCGCTCCCAGAGCTCCGCATCGACATAGCGGCTCTCGGGATCGAGTCGTGGATCAGTGAGCGTCTCGCGATGGTGGTGAGCCAAATGACTGTCGCGATAGAGCGGAAAGGGAAACCAGAGCCCGAGGGGCGGATAGGCAAGCATGGCGTTCGCACCCGGCCAGCGCGTGGGATGGCCATGGATCAGCTCGTGCTGCAGGGACTGATGGAGTACGACGACCAGTATCAGCGGCGGCAGCGTCCAATAGCCGAGCAACTGCCAGCCACAGAGGAGCGTCAGCCAGCTGCCGTAGACGCCGAAGACCAGCGCCCAGGTAGGCCACTCACTGCGGGCGGCAAAGGTACGCGAGAGCATTTTGACCAGGCGGCGATGCCGCGCATCCAGATAGACAGTCACCGCCAGATCCCAACCAGGACAATCGAGCGACAACACTAGGTACGGTCGAGAACGACGCCAAATAATATTTAGGTATTACCTCATGAAAAGAGCAGCGCTGGCTGACGACCGATAGGCTTCGCACTGTTGCCCATTGGACAGTAATAAATGAAACAGCTTTTCTCTTCATTTTTAACGTAAAAAATCACCACCAAATCAGAGAGTTATTCAAATTATAAATATTTCTCCAGTTTCGACGCTGTTGCGCAATGGACAGTGATATTGATATTCGAAGCCGGTGCATATGCTTAGCAGTTTTGAGCATTGGTCGATCGCCAGGTTGTATTTCTAGACTTTGGCAACCTCCCTAGTGGTCATGAACTCCCATGCTCTTTTTTACTCGCTCTCCTTATACAGACAATGTCACGCAAACGCCCATCGCGAACCATGCCACCGAATGGGAAGAATCCGGGCATCCCCGGGCGGGTTCGGTAATAGGCCAACAGCCCCAGGCCGGACTCGCAGAGGCGAACCAAGGCCTCACCAATTGCCGCCAGGCTTTATCCCGGGAGTCGTCCATGGCGCTGCTCGGGGCGCCAGGCCAACGCTTTATAGCAGCTGCCCTCCTGATCGGCCGTACCGACATGGCGCACACGGCGATGGCCCGTATTGGCATCCCCCAGCTTGCGACCTCGCTGACAGGATCTGAAGGAGCCCCGTTCGCATGAGTACCCTTTGCGCAGGCTGGGGCGCAGGCCCTTCCGATCGATACGCCGAACTCTCGGCGCAGTTTCAGCCGCTGTTCCGGCGCATCCGCGAGGGGGCCATCTCGCGTGAAGTACAACGGCGTCTACCCGTAGAGGAGCTTGGCTGGCTGAAGGCGGCGGGGTTCACCGCCTTGCGTCTGCCGATCGAATACGGCGGGGCAGGTATCACCCTGCCGGAGCTCTTTGCCCTGCTCATCGAACTGGGTGAGGCGGACTCCAACCTGGTCCAGGCCCTGCGCGGGCATATGGGCTTTGTCGAAGGGCTGCTGAACAGTGAAAACGAGGCGCGGCGCAGGCGCTGGTTCGCCCGTATCTCCGCCGGCGAGACCCTGGGCCCGGCTTCAAGCGAAGTGGGTGACGCCCGGCGTGCCGAGTTCAGTACCCGCCTCTGCCGGGACGGAGATTCCCTGCTGCTTTCCGGCACCAAGTTCTACACCACCGGCTCGCTCTATGCCGATTGGATCGACGTGGGCGCCACCGACGACGCGGGCAACAGGGTAACGGCCACCCTTCGCCGCGACGCCCCCGGCGTGGAGGTAGTGGATGACTGGAACGGCTTCGGCCAGACCCTCACCGCCAGTGGTACAGCGACCTTTACCAGTGTTCGGGTAGCGCCCGAGGACGTAGTGCCGGTGGGCGAGCGGTTCCGTTATTCGCCCGGGTTCTTCCAGGTGTTTCACCTCGCCAATCTGGCCGGCCTGGGACGCGCCATGAGCGGCGAGGTCGCCGCAGCAGTGGCCGCCCGCACCCGTACCTTCACCATCGGCAATGCCGACCGGGTCAGCCAGGATCCGCAGGTGCTGGCCGTGGTGGGTCAGGTGCGCAGCGCCGCCTACTGCGCCGGGGTGATCACCCTGAAGAATGCCGAGGCGCTGCAAAGGGCCTATGACCTCAGGCACGCAGACGATCCCGCCGCTGAGGATCGCGCGGTGGGCCTGGCCGAATTGGAGGTCTGCCAGTCGCTGAATGTGGTTACGGACCTCATCCTTGACGCCTCCGGCCGCCTGTTCGACGCCCTGGGCGCATCGGCGACGCTGAAGCCTCAGGGGCTGGATCGCTTCTGGCGCAATGCTCGCACCCTCGCCTCCCACAATCCGCGCATCTACAAGGACCGGATCGTCGGTGACTTCGCGGTCAATGGCACTGTCCCGCCACCCCAATGGAAGATCGGTGTTGCCTGAGCATGCACGGCAGTCGGAAACGGCGAAGCGAGCCGCCCTGCACCGCTGTTCGCCGCCCTCGTCGATGCGCTAAGCTCGCCGGCTTCCCCCTTGGAGCGCCGTCATGGAAAGGTCTCGCCGTAATCGTCAGGTCATGTGGAAGGCGATCAAGGATCCGCGCTTTATCCCCGTCGCGGTCGCGGCGGTGTGCATCGTGCTGTTTTTCGTGCTGGGCCTGATCGACGTCCTGGGCGACTGATCCATCCGCACTCAAAGTGCCGAAAGGCCCTGAGCGCGGTCAGCCTGGTGCTCTCTGCGCAGGCCGCTTCGCGCGGCCTGCCTCCCATCAACGGGACCGCCCTCAGCCCTTGCGCTGATTGAGAAAGCGGAAGCAGCCGGCCAGCAGGTCGTCGAAGCGCCAGGGCTTGGGCAGGTAGTAGATGTCCGGTGCGCGCTCGGGCTGCAGCTCTTCGAAGTATCCGGAAGAGACGATGATGGGCAGGCCCGGCAGTTGTTGCTTGACGCGACGAGCCAGCTCCAGGCCGTCGATGGCGCCCGGCATGCGGACATCGGTGATCAGCAGGTCCGGCGTGGGTTGCGCGCTGGACAGGTGTTCCCAGGCCAGGTCCGCAGTACCGAAGGTCCGTACCTCAAAGCCTTCCCCTTCGAGCACTTCTTCCATCAGCCCGAGCAACATGTTCTCGTCTTCGACGACCACTACCACTGGTTTCATAAATCCGTCTCGATCTCCGCAGGTCCGCCATCTGACTGGACGTGTCTCGTTGGGGCGCGAATTCTACTCCTATCCTGCGTCCGCTGCGCAGTCTCCTCTCAGCTTAGACCGGAGGTGCGACATCCTGCCTCACTGCTAGACAGAAAAAGGCAGAAGGGATCCGCACACGGCTAGACACCATAGGGGTGGTATTAACTCCTGAAGGGGTTTCGGCGGGTGATCAGGGAACCGCGGGTGGCCGCTCCAGTCGGAATCCAGGTATCTCGAAGGGCTTCCCGCGATTCAGGCGCGTCAGCTCTCAGGATCATGGGAAGCCGTCTGCCATAGGAGAAAGCGCATGACGGCTATCGACTGGACGGGTTGGCTCACCGCCCCCTGGATCACCACCCTGATCGCGGCGGCGGTCGCCCTGCTGATCAGCACCATTGCCCTGATCCTGGCCTTCGCCGCTATCCGCCGCCTGGCCAACCCTTTCCTGCTCGCTCGCAACCTGGTCAAGTACGCGGAGAAACCCGCACGCCTCGCCGTGCCGCTGGTCGTGCTCCAGGGTGTCTGGAACTCAGCACCCGATGCCCTGCCGCTGTTGCGTGCGGTACAGCATGTGACCGGGCTATTGAGCATCGCCGCCTTCACCTGGCTAGGCCTGCGCATGGTTAAGGCGGTGGGCGCCACCATCGCCCTGCGCAATCCGGTGGATGTGGTCGACAATCTGCGCGCCCGTCGGATCCAGACACAAAGCCGGGTACTGGTGCGCAGCCTCAGCTTCGTCGTGCTGCTGATCGGTATCGCCCTGATGCTGATGACCTTTCCGGCCGTCCGGCAGGTGGGTGCCAGCCTGCTGGCCTCGGCTGGCGTCGCCGGCCTGGTGGCCGGTATCGCGGCGCGCCCCGTGCTGGGCAACCTCATCGCTGGCTTGCAGATTGCCGTGACCCAGCCGATCCGGCTGGACGACGTGGTCATCGTCGAGGGCGAATGGGGCCGGGTGGAAGAGATCACCGGTACCTACGTGGTGGTACGCATCTGGGATGATCGCCGGCTGGTAGTGCCACTCCAGTACTTCATCGAGACACCCTTCCAGAACTGGACTCGCTCCTCCTCCAGCCTGATCGGCTCGGTATTCATCTGGGTGGATTATTCATTGCCGCTGGCGCCGATCCGCACCGAATTGGAACGCGCCTGTGCCGAAGTGCCCCATTTATGGGATGGCCGCGTCTGCGTGCTGCAGGTCACTGATGCCTCGAGCGAATCCATGCAGGTTCGAGTGCTGGTGAGCTCTGGCGACTCCTCGAAGAACTGGGACCTGCGCTGTTTCGTGCGCGAGCGGCTGATCACCTATGTCAACCGCGAATTCCCCCTCTGTCTGCCCAAGCTGCGAACCGAGCTGGGCCGTCGCGATCATCTTCCTTCATTACATTCCGACGAAAGGCATGAACCTGCGGTGCGACAGCCAGAAGTCTGACTTGGTAGTCATCTACGGCGATCTGGTGCGCAAAAAACGCTTCACTTGCCATTTATTCCTTAGCGCACCAGAGATGATCGTCAGCTTTGGGCACGCATCTGGCAATACGAAGGATAACCGCAACATTCGCGCGGGAAACTTGTGACGTTGTCCATGAGTCAGTGCGAGAGCAATCTGGAAATCCGCGAAGCAGTTCTCGCCCAATTCCAGACATCTCAGAAGAGATGACCGGCAAAAAGGCTGTAGCAGCTCGGCTGTAGGCGTTTTTGAACCAGGAGCATCGAGCTTCAGGAAGAAGCAATCAGGTAAACCTCAGTCTCGAACTTGCTGCATTGGGAGCGCACCATGGCAAATGCCGTCGTGGGGAAATTTGGGGCTCTGGAGCCCGTAGAAACTGCCACTCGCACCACCAGATCCAGCTCTCCTCACAAGCGTATTGAAGAGCCTCAGCTGACGCTGAGCTCCGTTGTTGAAAGCCGCAAGCGTATTCTTTTCGTTACCCCGGAGATTTCCGACTTCGTCAAGGCCGGCGGCCTGGGCGAGGTATCCGGCGCCCTGCCCCGCGCCCTCGCCGCCTCCCATGACGTCCGGGTACTGATCCCTGGTTATCGTCAGGTGATGGCCGCGATCAAGGACCGGGTGCAGATGGTCGGCCGCATCGCCGCCCGTGCTGCCATGCCGGCCTGCGACATCGGTCGCGTCAATCTGGACGACGGGCTGGTCGTCTATGTATTGATCTGCCCTGAGCTCTACGAGCGCTCGGGCAATCCCTATGGCGACCTGAACGGCGCCGATTGGGCTGACAACCATATCCGTTTCGGGCGTTTGGCCAGCGCCGCTGCCGATTTCGCCCTGGGCGACGCCTCCATTCGCTGGGTGCCGGATCTGCTGCACCTCAACGACTGGCAGACGGGCCTTGCCGCCGGCTACCTGCGCTGGAAGGGTGCCGCTACCCCCTGCCTGACCACCATCCACAACCTGGCGTATCAGGGCCTGTTCCCGGCCTCGGTCATGGCCGACCTGGATATTCCCGCCCACGCCTTCCAGATGGAAGGTCTGGAATTCTGGGGCAAGGTGTCCTTCCTCAAGGCCGGCCTGGTCTACGCCGACCACATCACCACCGTCAGCCATACCTATGCCCAGGAAATCACCACCCCGGAATTCGGCTGCGGGCTTGAAGGCCTGCTGCAGGTCAAGGCTCGTCAGGGCAAGCTGACCGGTCTGCTCAATGGCATCGACGATGGCTGGAGCGCCTGCAGCGATCCGCACCTGTGCCAGCAGTTCCACGAATCCGACTGGGACGGCAAGGCGGTCAACGCTGCCCGCATCCGCGAGGAATTCGACCTCGAGCCGTCCAATGGCCCGTTGTTCGCCGTGGTCTCGCGTCTGGTCCAGCAGAAAGGCATCGATCTGACCATCCAGGCGGCCGATCACATCGTCGCCCGCGGCGGCCAGTTGATGATCATCGGTTGCGGTGAGCCGCACATCGAGCGGCAGGTGCGTGCTCTTGCTCTGCGCTATCCGGGTCGTGTCAGCGCCCACATCGGCTTTTGCGAGACGGAAGCCCGACGCATGTATGCAGGCAGCGATTTCCTGCTGATGCCTTCGCGCTTCGAGCCCTGCGGCCTGAGCCAGATGTATGCCCAGCGCTTCGCCTCGCTGCCAATCGCGACCCGTACCGGCGGCCTGGCTGACAGCATCGAAGACGGCACTACCGGCTTCCTGTTCGCCCCGCTGTCGCTGGAAAACTACATCGGTGCGATCGATCGCGCCCTGGGCGTTTTCGAACGCCAGGGCCTGCTGCTGGCCATGCGTCACAGGGCCATGCAAGGGCCGTTCTTCTGGTCCGAATGCGCCAAACCCTATGCCTCGCTGTACCTCGATCTGCTCCAGGCCACCGCTCACCAGGAGCGTCACGTCGGCGTCTGATGTCCGACGTGGCTACCAAGCGCTTTTCCCTGGCCAAAAGGCCGACGAAAAGCGCTCACCCCGCCCAACTTTGAGCAACTCTCACCGGTCATAACAGCAACTGCGGCCAATTGGGCCGCAGTGCCTTTTTTGCCGTCCGGTTTCGGGAGTTCTCCATCCATGACTGATATTTCGCGCGACGCAGCCGCGGTAACCGGGGGCTACGCCTGGCAAACCCGCGCCGGTGCCACCCTGGTGAGCAAGGACCGTACGCTGTTTCACTTCTGGGCGCCCAGCGCCGACGCCGTGTCGGTGGTGCTGGAAGGCGGCATGACCATCCCCATGGAAGCCGAGCAAGACGGCTGGTTCGCAGTGGAGGCGCAGTGCGGTGCCGGCACCCGCTATCGCTATCAGATCGAAGATCTGCTGGTCCCGGACCCCGCTTCCCGCGCCCAGGCCGGCGATGTGCACGAGCCGAGCATCGTCATCGACCCCACCACCTACCACTGGCAGTCCGTCGAGTGGCAGGGTCGTCCCTGGCACGAAAGCGTCATCTACGAATTGCATGTCGGCACCCTGGGCGGGTTCTCGGGCGTGGAGAAATTGGTACCCCGCCTGGCCGCGCTGGGCGTCACCGCCATCGAACTGATGCCCCTGTCGGAATTCCCGGGCAGTCGCAACTGGGGCTATGACGGCGTCCTGCCCTATGCCGTGGAAGCTTCCTACGGCACCCCCGACGATCTCAAGTCGCTGATCGATACCGCCCACACCCATGGCGTCATGGTCTATCTGGACGTGGTCTACAACCACTTCGGCCCCGACGGTAACTACCTGCACGCCTACGCCGAGCGCTTCTTCCGCGAAGACATCCATACCCCCTGGGGCGCCGCCATCGACTTCCGCCAGGACGCCGTGCGCCGCTACTTCATCGACAACGCCCTGATGTGGCTGATGGAGTACCGCTTCGACGGCCTGCGCTTCGATGCCGTCCACGCCATTGGCGACAAGGGCTTCCTCGAGGAAATGGCCGAGGAGATCCGCAGTACCGTCGAACCGGGTCGCCATGTCCACCTCATGCTGGAAAACGAAGACAACACCGCTACCCTGTTGGGCGGACAGCATTACGACGCCCAGTGGGCGGACGACTGGCACAACGTCATGCACCCGTTGCTGACCGGTGAGAACGAAGGGTACTACCAGGACTTCACCGAGGATGCGACGGCCAAGCTGGTGCGTTGCCTGGGCGAGGGCTTCATCTATCAGGGCGAGCCGACCCGTCATGGCAAGGCCCGGGGCGAACCGAGCAAGAATCTGCCCGCCTCGGCCTTCGTCATCTTCCTGCAGAACCATGACCAGGTGGGTAACCGCGCCTTCGGTGAACGTCTGACCCGACTGGCGCCGGAACCCGCACTGAAGGCTGCTACCGCCCTGCTGCTGCTCAGCCCGATGATTCCCTTGCTGTTCATCGGTGAGGAATGGGGCAGCCGCCAACCCTTCCTATTCTTTACCAGCCACAACGACGAGCTGGCCGAACTGGTACGGGATGGCCGCCGCAACGAGTTCAAGGACTTCGACTTCTTCACCAGTGAAGAACATCGCCAGCAGATCCCTGACCCGAATGCGCCCAAGACCTTCGAAGATTCCAAGCCCAATTTCGGCGAGGCCGATCAGCCCGACCATGGCGCCTGGCTTGGCCTGTATCGCGAGCTGCTGGAGATCCGTCGCCGGGAACTCTTCCCGCGCCTGGAAGGCGCTCGTGCCGAAGGTGCCGAAGCCCTGGCCGACCGTGCCGTGCGGGCACGCTGGAGCCTGGCCGATGGCAGCCGCCTGACCATCGAACTCAACCTGAGCGAGAACGCCGTGCAGGTCGACGACGCACCCCAGGGTGAATTGCTGCACAGCAGCGACGCGGCGGCGACGCCAGCCCGGCAGGACGGTCAGCTGGCTGCCCACTGTGCAATGGTCTGGCTGGAGAAACAGGCATGAGTGGCGATCGTCTGGAACAATTGGCCAAAGCCGCCGGTATCGCCATCGAGTGGACCGCCTACGATGGCCAGCACCAACGGGTGAGCCCCGAGGCACTACGCAATCTGCTCAAGGCTATCGAGCTGCCCGCGGACAGTGACGCGGACATCGATGCCAGCCTGCGCAAGCTGGCCGAGGTCGGCGACAAGGATCACCTGCCTCCCCTCCTCACGGCCGTGGTCGGTAAACCCGTCGGGACACCCGACCAGTTCAAGCGTGGCGTCCGCTATGAGGTGCAGTTGGAAGACGGCGAGCGCCTGGAAGGTCAGGTAGATGACCAGGGCCAGCTCGCGCCCATCAGTGCCGTCGGTTATCACCAGGCGGAAATCGGTGGTGAAGCCCTGACCCTGGCCGTTGCGCCGGAGCGCTGCTTTACCATCGCCGACGCCACAGGCGACGAGCAGGCCCGCCTCTGGGGCCTGGCCGTGCAGCTCTACAGCCTCAGACGCGACGGTGGCAGCGGTGCGGGCGATCTGCAGGGCCTGGTGCAGCTCGCCAAGGCAGCTGCCGGCAAGGGCGCCGATGCCCTGGCCATCAGCCCGCTGCACGCCATGTTCAGCGCCGATGGCAGTCGCTACAGCCCCTATTCGCCGTCGAGTCGGGTGTTCTTCAATGTGCTCTATGCCGCGCCAGAACTGGTGCTGGGCGCCGAGCCCGTGCGTCAGGCCATGCAGCGCGCCGGCCTGCAGGCGGAAGCCGAGCGCCTCGAACAGCTAGAGCTGATTGACTGGCCGGCCCTGGCCAAGCTGCGGCTGCGCCTGCTGCGTACCCTGCACCTAGAGTTTCGCACCGCCGCCGGCACACTGCGCGAGCGCTTCGAGGCCTTCCGCCGTGACGGTGGTGAAGCCCTGGAGAATCACTGCCGCTTCGAAGCCCTGCATGCCTCTTTCACCCAGGGTAATGCCTCGCCGAGCTGGCAGCATTGGCCGCAGCAGTATCGCGACCCCAAGAATCCTGCCGTGGCTGAATTCGCCGAACGCCATGCCCAGGACGTGGAGTTCTATGCCTTCACCCAGTGGCTGGCCAGCGAAGGGCTGTCCGCCGCCCAGAAGCAGTGCCGCGAATCGGGTATGAAGATTGGTCTGATCGCCGACATCGCCGTGGGCGCGGATGGGGGTGGCAGCCAGGCCTGGAGCCGCCAGGAAGAGCTGTTGGCTTCGG
This sequence comes from Pseudomonas oryzihabitans, assembly GCF_001518815.1. Taxonomy (NCBI): domain Bacteria; kingdom Pseudomonadati; phylum Pseudomonadota; class Gammaproteobacteria; order Pseudomonadales; family Pseudomonadaceae; genus Pseudomonas; species Pseudomonas oryzihabitans. The sequence goes on along the minus strand of NZ_CP013987.1, from coordinate 2,245,744 downwards.
TCACCGTGGGTTGTCCGCCGGACCTGCTCAACCAGAAGGGTCAGGGGTGGGGCATTTCCGCCTTCTCGCCCTCCGGCATGGTCAAGCACGGCTTCCGCGCCTTCATCGAGATGCTCAAGGCCAACTTCGCGCACGCCGGCGGTGTGCGCATCGATCACGTAATGGGTCTGCAGCGCCTCTGGCTGGTGCCCGAGGGGGCTTCCCCGGCCGACGGTGCCTATCTTTCCTACCCTATCGACGACCTGCTGCGGCTGGTCGCCCTGGAGTCCTGGCGCCATCGGTGCGTGGTCATGGGCGAGGACCTGGGCACGGTGCCCGAGGGGTTCCGCGAACGCCTGGCCGAGCGCGCCGTCATGGGTATGCAGATACTGCTGTTCGAACGCGACGACAAAGCCTTCAAGCCCGCCGCGGGCTGGTCGGACACCGCCATGGGGATGCCCACTACCCACGATCTGCCAACCCTCACCGGCTGGTGGCAGGGCCGTGATGCCGACTGGCAGGAAAAGCTCGGCCTGCTTCCCGACGGCACCACGCGCCAGGACCGGCTCTACGAGCGCGCCGAGGATCGCCAATACCTGGCCAAGGTGCTGAACCTGGACGATACCCGCGAAAGCAATGTCGAACAGGCCGTCGACGCCGCCATCGAGTTCATCGGCCGCACCCCTGCGCCACTGATCATCCTGCCGGTGGAAGACGCCCTGGGTCAGCTGGAACAGGCCAACCTGCCCGGCACCACCAACGAACACCCCAACTGGCTGCGCCGCTGGGACGCTCCTGCGGAGCGCCTGCTGGACGCAACCACCCCTGAACGACGCCTAAGCGTGCTGAGCACTGCCCGTAACAATCCGGAGAACACTCGATGAGTCGCTTGCGCGCTACCGTACGCCTGCAGTTCCACAAGGATTTCACCTTCGATAATGCCCTGCCCCTGGTCGATTATTACGCCAAGCTGGGCATCAGCCATGTCTATGCATCCCCCATCACCACGGCCCGCGCCGGATCCGTGCACGGCTACGACGTGGTCGACCCCACCCGGGTCAACCCGGAGCTGGGTGGTGAAGAGGCGTTGCGTCGCCTGGTAGCCCGCCTGCGCGAGCATGGCATGGGCCTGATCGCCGACTTCGTGCCCAACCACACCAATGTGGGTGGCTCGGAAAACGCCTGGTGGCTGGACATCCTCGAATGGGGACGCCAGAGCCGCTATGCCAGCTTCTACGACATCAACTGGTACGGACCGGACCCGGATCTGCAGGGCCAAGTGCTGCTGCCCTTCCTGGGAGATGCCTATGGCAACGTGCTGCAGGCCGGCGACCTCAAGCTGGTGTTCGACGCCGAGCAAGGCGCCTTCCGAGTGGAGTACTACGCCCACCACTTCCCCATCAACCCGGGCACCTATGGCCAGATCCTGCGCGAGAGCGACCTGCCTCAACTGAGCCTCTTCGCCGATGCCTTCTCGGCGCGTGCCAAGGACCTGGAAGAAGCCCGCGGCGCCCAGCGCCAGCTGGCGGACGCCGCCAAGGACCCGGCCGTGGCAGCCGCCATCGAAAAGGCGGTCGCCGCCTTCGACGGTAGCCAGCCATCCAACCAGGAACGCCTGCACGCCCTGCTGGAGAGCCAGCACTATCGCCTGGCCAGCTGGCGTACCGCCTCGGACGACATCAACTGGCGACGCTTCTTCGACATCACCGAACTGGGCGGCCTGCGCATGGAACGCCACGAGGTGTTCGAGGAAACCCATTCGCTGATCTTCCGCCTCATCAGCGAAGGCCTGCTCGACGGCCTGCGCCTGGATCACATCGACGGCCTGGCCAATCCCCGTGCCTATTGCCGCAAGCTACGTCGCCGCGTGGACGACCTCTGCGCCAGCCGCAGCGGTGGTGCGCCGGAAGATGGCTTCCCCATCTATATCGAGAAGATCCTGGCCGACGGCGAGCAGCTGCGCGAAGGCTGGGGCATCGATGGCACCACCGGCTACGAGTTCATGAACGAGGTCTCGGCGGTGCAGCATGCCGCCAGCGGTGAAGCGCCCCTTCGTCAGTTCTGGGCCGAGCAGACCGGTCGTACCGAGGACTTCCTCGAAGAGGTTCGGGAGGCACGGCGTCTGGTGCTCACCGGCGCCCTCTCCAGCGAATTCGAATCGGCCGTGCACACGCTGCACCTCTTGGCCCAACAGGACTGGCGTACCCGTGACACCAGCCAAGGCGCCATCCGCCGGGTGCTGCTGGAGCTGATCGTGCAGTTCAAGGTCTATCGCACCTATGCCGGCGCAGCCGGTTTCGTCGGCGCCGATGCCCAGTGGTTCGATACCGCGCTGGAAGCGGCCCGCCCCCACGTCAGCGAAGCGGAACAGCCGCTGCTGGAGCAATTGCGCGCCTGGCTGGGTGGCGATGCACCGCGGCACAAGCCGGTGGGCAGCGTGGCCCGTCGCGAACAGCGTCGCGCCATCACCAAGTTCCAGCAACTCACTTCGCCCATCGCCGCCAAGGCTGTGGAAGACACCGCCTGCTATCGTTCCGCCCCTCTGCTCTCGCGCAACGATGTGGGTTTCGATCCCCAGCATTTCGCCCAACCCGTGAGTGCCTTCCACAAGGCCAGCGGTTGGCGTGCCGAGCACTTCCCGCGCAACATGCTGACCACTGCGACCCACGACCACAAGCGCGGCGAAGACACCCGTGCGCGTCTGGCGGTGGTCTCCGAACGACCGGATGCCTATATCGCCCAGGTCAGTGGCTGGATGAATCAGGCGGCTCCCCTGCGTGGCCAGTGGAACGATGCTCCCGCGCCGACGCCGGGCGATGAGCTGATGCTCTACCAGACCCTGCTCGCCAGCTGGCCGCTACACCTGGAAGCCGACGATCAGGCCGGCCTGCAGGCCTATCTGGAACGCCTGCTGCAGTGGCAGGAAAAGGCTCTGCGTGAAGAGAAGCTGGAGTCCGACTGGTGGGCGCCGAACGGCGACTACGAGGCAGCCTGCAAAGCCTTCCTGGAAGGCCTGCTGACCAACGACGACTACCGCGCCCTGCGCGGCGAGATCGTGACCGCCGTACACGAACTGGCGCCTGCCGGCGCGCTGAACGGCCTGGTGCAGATGCTGCTGCGCAACACCGCGCCCGGCGTTCCCGACCTCTACCAGGGCGGTGAATTCTGGGACTTCAGCCTGGTGGAACCCGACAACCGCCGCGCCGTGGACTATGCCCCGCGCCAGCAGGCCCTGGCGCAACACGCCTCTGCCAGTGCGGCACTGGACGCCTGGCAGGACGGCGCGGTCAAGCAACAGGTGCTGGCCACCGTGCTGCAACTGCGCAAGCAGCAACCACAGCTGTTCACCGAAGGTACCTACCTGCCGCTGACCGTAGCGGGAGCCCATGCCGATCAGGTACTGGCCTTCGCCCGTACCTGGGAGCAGCACGCGGTGATCGTCATCGTGCCGGTACATGCCTCCGACCTGCTGGAAACCGCTGGGAAGCTCACCTTTTCTGCAGAGACGTGGCAGGACACCCGGATAAAACTCCCGGAAACCTTGTCCATGTACCGTTTTGGGGAAACTTTTGCCCCTTCGTCTGTCCATGACCAGAAGAAAGAGCTTTCTGTCGGCGAGGTTCTGGCACGTTTTCCGCTTGGATTGCTCAGCACACAAGACATCACTCAAGGAGCCGCACCGCAATGACCCAAAAAGACGAACGCATTCAGCAGCTCGCCTATCAGATCTGGGAGTCCGAAGGACGGCCGGCCCACGAACATGATCGCCACTGGGAGATGGCGACCCGCTTGTACGAAGCCGAACAGGAAGGCGTCGCCAAGAAGACCGCTGCCAAGAAACCGCGCGCTGCCACGGCTGCAGCGAGCGCGGAAAAGCCCGTTGCAGGCAAGGCGCGCACCACTGGCAAGACCAAGAGTGGCAGCGAGAAGGCTGCCACCGAGGCCGCAGCCGCTGGTGAATCGGTGACCGAGAAGGTCGAGTCGGCCGCCAAGAAGGTCGCCTCCAAGGTGAAGCAGGCGGTCAAGCCCAGTGCAAGCAAGACCAACGCCAGCAAGGCTAAAGCCGATGCCAACGTCGAGGCGACTGGCGTAGGTGTGGCACCTGCCACGCCGAAGAAGCCCCGCGCTTCCCGCGCCAAGTCGGCGACGGCCAAGCCCCCCGCCAGCGAGTGATGTGATGTCCGGCCTGGCCAATCGGCCAGGCCTTCCCCCTGCCGCCTCGCTGCGGCCTTCGTGCAACTGCCTTTTTCCTCATTTTTTCTTGAAAAAACAACGCTTTGTCGGTTAGCCATCAGGGCTTGGAACTGCGCTGCCTCGGGCCTTTCATATACAGGTAGCCGGATCTGTATCGATTCAGCCACCGGCAGGTATTGAGAGCCGAGTCAGAGCTACTTCCTTCCTAGCTATCCCGAGAGCGTCGAAATGACTTCAACTGATTCCAACAAGCCCTTAACCGAAGCGACCACTTTCATCAGTAAGTCCAAGTCTCGTGTTCGTGAAGGCCTGCCCTACCCCCTGGGCGCTACCTGGGACGGCTCCGGCGTGAACTTCGCCATCTTTTCCGCCAACGCCACCAAGGTCGAACTTTGCCTCTTCGACGATGAAGGCAAGGAAGAAATCGAGCGCATCGAACTGCCGGAATTCACCAACGAGATCTGGCACGGCTACCTGCCCGATGCCCGTCCTGGCACCCTCTACGGTTACCGTGTACACGGCCCCTACGAGCCGCAGAATGGCCATCGCTTCAACCACAACAAGCTGCTGATCGATCCCTACGCCAAGCAGATCGTTGGTGAGCTGGAGTGGAACGATGCCCTGTTCGGCTACACCATCGGCCATGCCGATGGCGATCTGTCCTTCGACGAGCGTGACAGCGCCCCCTTCATGCCGCGCTGCCGGGTGATCGACCCTGCCTTCACCTGGGGTAACACCACCCATCCGCGTGTCCCGCGTGATCGCACCGTGTTCTATGAGACCCACGTCCGCGGCTACACCATGCTGCACCCGGCAGTGCCCGAGAATGCCCGAGGCACCTTCTCCGGTCTGCAGGAAAGCGAAGTGATCGACTACATCAAGTCCCTCGGCGTGACCTCCGTCGAGCTGATGCCGATCCACTACTTCCTCGACGACAACCACCTGCTGGAAAAGGGCCTGAGAAACTTCTGGGGCTACAACACCCTGGCGTTCTTCGCCCCGCATTCGCGCTACATGGCCAGCCAGTCCATCGGTGAGTTCAAGGTGATGGTCGCGCGCATGCACAATGCCGGCCTCGAAGTCATTCTCGACGTGGTCTACAACCATACCGCCGAAGGCAACGAGATGGGTCCGACCCTCTCGCTCAAGGGCATCGACAACGCCAACTACTACCGCCTGATGCCTGATGATGCGCGCTACTACATCAACGACACCGGCACCGGTAACACCCTGAACATGAGCCACCCCTGCGTCCTGCAGATGGTGACCGACTCACTGCGCTACTGGGCGACCGAGATGGGTGTGGACGGCTTCCGCTTCGACCTGGCGACCATCCTGGGCCGCGAACCGGACGGTTTCGACGAAGGCGGCGGTTTCCTGCATGCCTGCCGTCAGGATCCGATCCTGGCCGAGACCAAGCTCATCGCCGAGCCCTGGGACTGTGGCCCCGGTGGCTACCAGGTCGGCAACTTCCCGCCCGGCTGGATGGAGTGGAACGATACCTTCCGCGACACCGCGCGTGCCTTCTGGAAGGGTGACGAAGACAAGATCGGCGACTTCGCGAAGATCCTCCTGGGCTCCGGCGACAAGTTCAACCGTCGCGGTCGCAAGCCCTATTCTTCCGTGAACTTCGTGACCGCCCACGATGGCTTCACCCTGGCCGATACCGTGTCGTACAACGACAAGCACAACGAGGCCAATGGCGAAGGCAACAACGACGGTCATTCCCATAACCTGTCGTGGAACTGCGGTGTCGAAGGCGAGACCGACGATCCGGAAATCATCGAGCTGCGCTATCGGCAGATGCGCAATCTGCTGGCCACGCTGTTCCTTTCCCAGGGCACGCCCATGCTGCTGGCGGGTGACGAGTTCGCCCGTACCCAGGGCGGCAACAACAACGGTTACTGCCAGGACAGCGAAATCGGCTGGGTGAACTGGGAAATCAGCGACAAGAGTGCCGAGCTGCAAGAGTACGTGCGCAATCTGATCGACTTGCGTCGTCGCTATCCCCTGCTGCGTCGTAGCCGCTTCTTCACCGGTGCCTACAACGAGGAACTGGGCGTCAAGGACGTCACCTGGCTGCAGCCCGGTGGTACCGAGATGGGCGACGAGCAGTGGCAGGACGGCAGCAACAAGTGCATGGGCATCCTGCTCGATGGCCGCGCCCAGCCGACCGGCATTCGCCGCAAGGGCGCGGATACCTCGCTGCTGATTCTGGTCAATGCTCACTATGACGTGGTGGATTTCACCCTGCCGGAAGTCCCCATGGGCGAGCATTGGTCCCTGCAGCTGGATACCAATCAGCCTGACCTGGATACCGGCGACGTCTTCAAATTCGGAGAAACCTATCAGGTCACCGGACGCTCGGTATTGCTGTTCGAGCTGACCCAGACCAAGCGGAGGAAGCGCCAGGCATGACGAATGCGCAACAGGGTTTTTCGTTCAAGGTCCTGACCATCAACACGCACAAGGGCTTCACGTCCTTCAACCGCAAGTTCATCTTGCCGGAGTTGCGCGAAGCGGTGCGGACGGTGTCAGCGGACATTGTCTTCTTGCAGGAGGTGTTGGGCACCCACGAGAAACACCCGTTGCGCTTCGAGAACTGGCCGGCTGCGCCGCAGTACGAGTTCCTGGCCGATTCGATGTGGACCGATTTCGCCTACGGGCGAAATGCGGTCTACCCGGACGGCCATCACGGTAATGCGGTGCTGTCGAAGTTTCCCATCGTCAGTTACGACAACTTCGACATTTCCATCGCCGGTCCGGAAAAACGCGGGATGCTTCACTGCGTCCTGCGCATTCCCGATCAGGCCTTGGATCTGCATGTCATCTGCGTCCATCTGGGTCTGCGCGAAAAGCATCGCCAGATGCAGATGAAGCTGATCTGCGAACACATCAATTCCCTGCCCAGCGACGCGCCTGTCGTGGTGGCCGGGGATTTCAACGACTGGCGGCAGAAGGCCAATGACATCCTTGGCCAGGGCGCAGGCCTCGAAGAGGTGTTCATGAAGACCGCGGGACGGCTACCCAAGACCTTCCCGGCAAAGCGTCCGCTGCTCTGCCTGGACCGCATCTATACCCGCAACGTCAGTGTCGGTCGCCCACAGGTGCTGGGCAATCAGCCATGGTCGCACCTGTCCGACCATGCCCCCTTGGCTGCGGACTTCCATCTATGAATTTCGAATGGCGGGACGGAAACCGCATCGCCCTGCTGGAAAACGGCGAAGACTTCTTTCCACGGGTCTTCGAAGCGATCCGCGAGGCCGAGCGTGAAGTCATCATCGAGACCTTCATTCTCTTCTATGACAAGGTCGGCAAAGCCCTGCAGCAGGAGCTGGTAACCGCCGCCAAGCGTGGCGTCCAGGTGGACATCACCGTGGACGCCTATGGCTCTCCCGACCTGCCGCGGGAGTTTCTCGACGAGATGGTCCATGCCGGGGTCCGTTTCCGCTACTACGACCCGCGCCCGCTGGTGATGGGAATGAGGACCAACCTCTTCCGCCGCCTGCATCGCAAGATCGTGGTCGTAGATGCCCGGTTGGGTTTCATCGGTGGCATCAACTATTCCGCCGAGCATCTGGGCGACTTCGGACCGGAGGCCAAGCAGGATTATGCCGTCGAGGTGGAAGGTCCCATCGTCGACGACATCCACCGTTTCGCTCGCGATGCCATCAACTCTCCCGAGGAAACCCACCGCTGGTGGGGCAAGCGCTCGCAGAAGCCGGCCAACAACCGCAATCCGGGCAATGCCCAGGCGCTGCTGGTATTTCGCGACAACGACGACCACCGTGCCGACATCGAGACGCACTACCTGGAGATGCTGCGCAACGCCAAGCGCGAGGTGGTGATCGCCAACGCCTATTTCTTCCCGGGCTATCGCCTGCTGCGAGAGATGCGCAACGCAGCGCAACGTGGCGTACGGGTCGTCCTGATCGTCCAGGGCGAGCCGGACATGGCCATCGTCAAGGTGGGTGCCCAGATGCTCTACAACTACCTGGTCAAGGCCGGGGTGGAGATCTATGAGTATTGCCTCAGACCCCTGCATGGCAAGGTGGCGACCATGGACGAGCATTGGTCCACGGTAGGATCGAGCAATCTCGATCCCCTGAGCCTGTCGCTCAACCTGGAATGCAACCTGATCTTTCACGACCACGCCTTCAACCGTGAGCTGCGCGGGCGCCTGGAATCCCTGATCCAGAATCACTGCGAGCACGTCGACAGCAACAAGGTGCCCAAGCGCACCTACTGGCACCTGGCCAAGACGATGCTGGTCTTCCACTTCCTGCGCCATTTCCCTGCCTGGGTCGGCTGGCTGCCCGGTCACACGCCCAAGATCGAATTGGTGAGCCCGCCGGTTCAGCCCGAGCTCGAAACCCAGGACCGCGTGGACCCCACGATTTCAAGGTATCCCCAACGATGAGCAGCCGCAGCGACACCCTCGAACATACCAGGGGCGACGAGGACCATCAGCAGACCGCGGACAAGCCGCAGAACGGCCGCTGGGCCCTGGCCAAACGCATCCTGGCCTGGGTCTTCCTGATCGCGGTCATCGTCCTGCTGGTGATCTACGCCCGCAAGGTCGACTGGGGCGAAGTCTGGAAAGTATTCACCGGCTACAAGATCACCACCCTCGCCATGGTCGGGGGCCTGGTGGTGCTGTCGTACATCATGTACGGCTGCTACGACCTCATCGGCCGCGCCTACTGCGGCCACAAGCTGGTCAAGCGCCAGGTGTTCCTGGTGTCCTTCATCTGCTACGCCTTCACCCTCACCCTAAGTACCTGGGTGGGTGGCATTGGCATGAGGTATCGCCTCTACTCACGATTAGGACTTTCCAGCGGCACCATCACCCGCATCTTTTCGCTGAGCATCGCTACCAACTGGCTGGGCTACGTCCTGTTGGCCGGCGGTATCTTCGTCAGCGGTGTGGTGGACATGCCGCCCAACTGGTTCGTCGGCGATACCACCTTGCGCCTGATCGGCTTCGGCCTGCTCGCCTTCATCATCTTCTATCTGGGAGTGTGTACCTTCGCCAAGCAACGAGAGTGGACGATCCGCAAGCAGCGTCTCGCCCTGCCCTCGCTGCGCATGGCCTGCCTGCAGCTGCTGGTGTCGTCAGTCAACTGGATGGCCATGGCGGCGATCGTCTATCTCTTCCTCGGCCGTCAGGTGGACTATCTGCATGTGCTCGGGGTGCTGTTGCTCTCCAGCATCGCCATGGTCATCGTCCACATCCCGGCCGGTGTAGGGGTGCTGGAGACGGTATTCATCGCCCTGCTGGCCAATGACGGTCTCTCCCAGGGCAAGATCATCGCCGCCCTGCTTGGCTATCGGACGCTGTATTTCATCGTCCCGCTGCTTATCGCTGCCGTACTGTACTTCGCCCTGGAAAGCCGCGCCAAGAAGCTCAAGCGCAGCAACGACCGCCGGGAAGAACGCAAGCAGCATGAACAGGGTGCACGCTGAAGCAGCCTCAACGGTTGTTGGGCTGGTGCATCGAAATCAGGCGGTAGAACAGCACCCGCCCGCCTTCGTTGGCGGGCCCCTCCCCATCGCGCAAGCGGGCGCCTGCCTTGAAATACAGGTGATGGTCGCTCCAGGCGCCATCCAGTTGCAGACCCAGGTCTCCCGTGCGGGAACCCGCGCCGTGGGCGCGCACGGTGAGTACACCGGTGCGGGCCAGCTTGATGTCGTAGCTGAAGCGACTGTTGAGCGGCAGGCGTTCCAGCAGAATGACCTCCTTGGCACTGTCGCTGGGGCTCTCCCTTAGCCGGGCGATCAGCTGGCCTTGCGTCGTCTGACCCCGATCCTCCTCGGTCGAGCCCTCCACCCGGTAGACCAGTTGCAACAGCGGTTCGGGTGCGGCGGGTACCCGGGCCTGGTCCTCGATCTCGCTGATGACTACCTCTGGACGCGACGGTACCTGCTGTACGGCGACTTCCGCCTGCAACAGCGCATCTGCATCGCGGTACTTCCACGCATAGGTGCTGCCATCCGGTCGCGTCTCGCGCAATTCGGTGGCGGGATAGTCATCGAAGGGTTGCGGGGTGCCCGTCACCGGCACCCAGAACAACAAGGTGCCGCCTGGGCCCCGCATGAGATAGGGACTACGAAAACCGCTGCTGTTGAGTTCGGCGGTCTGTACCTGAGCCACAGGCATGGGTACCGGTACCGTCAGATTCCATTCGGCGAGATCGATCATGGGCTTCTCGGTTGCCAGATGCCTGACAAGCATCACCCAGACAGGTGATGCTTGTCAGCCAGAGCGCCCGCGGAAGGCGCTCCGGATCAGCCTTGCGGCTTGAACACCAGCAGGCCGAGGGGCGGCAGGTTCAGGTTGAGGGACGCCGGTTGGCCGTGGGCCGCGACCTCCTCCGCCGTCACGCCGCCACCATTGCCCAGGTTGGAGCCGCCATAGCGCTCGGCATCGCTGTTGAAGATCTCCTGCCAGTGACCCAGCGCAGGCACGCCCACTCGATAGTCGTTACGCGGTACCGGGGTGAAATTGGCGATCACCAGCAGGGGCCGCTGCTGGGCATCCCGCCGCAGCCAGGCGAAGACGCTGTTGCCGTTATCATCGCCCACCACCCAGTCGAAGCCCTCGGGCAGGTGGTCGCGCTCGTGCAACGCCGGCTCGTGACGATAGAGATGGTTGAGATCGGCGAGCAACTGCTGCACACCGCGATGGGTGCCATGCTCCAGCAGGAACCAGTCCAGCTCGCGGTCATGGCTCCATTCGCGCCACTGACCGAACTCGCAGCCCATGAACAGCAGCTTCTTGCCCGGATGGGTCCACATGAAGCTCAGGTAATTGCGCAGATTGGCGAATTTCTGCCAGACGTCACCCGGCATCTTCTCGATCATCGAGCCCTTGCCATGTACCACCTCGTCATGGGAGATGGGCAGCACGAAACGCTCCGACCAGGCGTACACCAGGCCGAAGGTCATCTGGTGATGGTGGTACTGGCGATAGACCGGGTCCTCTTCCACATAGTGGAGGGTGTCGTTCATCCAGCCCATGTTCCACTTGAAGTCGAACCCCAGGCCACCTTCGCTCACCGGCGCGCTGACGCCTGGCCAGGAGGTGGACTCCTCGGCGATCACCAGGGCACCCGGTGCTTCTTCATGGACCACCTCGTTGAGATGACGTAGGAAGGCGATGGTCTCCAGGTTCTCGCGGCCGCCATGGATGTTGGGGATCCACTCGCCCTGCTTGCGCGAATAATCGCGGTAGAGCATGGAGGCCACGGCGTCGACCCGCAGGCCGTCGATGTGGAAATGCTTCAGCCAGTGCATGGCCGAGGCCAGCATGAAGCCATGCACCTCATGGCGCCCCAGGTTGTAGATGTAGGTGTTCCAATCTTGGTGGAAGCCCTCGTAGGGATGTTCGTACTCGTACAACGCGGTGCCGTCGAAGCGGGCCAGGCCATGTTCGTCGGTGGGGAAATGCGCCGGTACCCAGTCGAGGATGACGCCGATGTCCGCCTGGTGGCAGGCATCGACGAAGGCGGCGAAATCAGCCGGCGAGCCGAAACGCGAGGTGGGCGCGAACTGGCCCAGTGGCTGGTAACCCCAGGAGCCGCTGAAGGGGTGCTCCATGATCGGCAACAGCTCGATATGGGTGAAACCCATTTCGCGAACGTAGGGAATCAGGCGCTCGGCCAGCTCCCGCCAGTTGTACAGGCGACCTTCGTCACCGCCATCCCGGCGCCAGGACCCAGCGTGCAATTCGTACACCGATATCGGCGCCTCCAGGCCCTGGAGTTCACGGCGCCGCGCCATCCAGTCCTGGTCGTGCCAGGTGAAGGGCTTGTTGTCGGCGACCACTGAAGCCGTACGCGGGGGCAATTCCGCCGCCAGGGCGATGGGATCGGCCTTGAGCGGCAGCACACCGTGCTGGCCGAGGATCTCGTACTTGTAGGCCGTTCCCACCGGCAGGCGCGGCACGAACAGTTCCCAGACGCCGCTGTTGGCGCGTAGGCGCATGGGCAACCGGCGCCCGTCCCAGCTGTTGAAGTCCCCGACGACCGATACCCGACGGGCATTGGGTGCCCAGACCGCGAAGCGTACGCCCTCCACGCCGTCGACCTGGCAGCGCTGGGCGCCAAAGGTCTCGCCAAGGTTGCGGTGTCGCCCCTCGTTGAACAGATAGAGGTCGGTTTCTCCCAACAGCATCCCGAAGGAATAGGGATCCTCGGTTTCCTGTACGCCGCTGGGCCAGCGGATCACCATCTTGTAGGGCGCGGCATATTCCAGCCGCGCGACGAACAAGCCGGGCACCCGTCCCGGTTGCATCTGGGCCAGCGGCCGACCGCTCACGCGATCGACCAGCTCAGCACCCAGGGCGTTGGGCAGGAAGGCGCGGACGATCACGCCCTCGCCATCGGGATGGGGACCAAGCACGGCGAAGGGATTGCCGTGCTCGCCGCGGGCCAGCGACTCGGCTTCGGCAGCCGAGAGCCGAGCGTCGTCCAGGGGAGCGACGGAGGCGGTGGTGTGATCGGTCATGCGCGGGCTCCAGACAAGAGGGTCTCGACAATGGCGACGACGCCACGTAGCGGGATGTTGATCCAGGTGGGTCGGTTGGCAGCCTCGTAGCCTATCTCGTAGACGGCCTTCTCCAGGCTGTAGAGATCCAGCGCCGCCTGTTCGCCCCGCTCGCTCCACTGGTGGCCGATGTCGGCCGCTGCGGTGCGATAGGCTTCCAGGAAGGCTGCATAGGACGAATTCCGGTAGGTTTCCGCAGCCTTGGCACGCAGACGCAGATTCTCGTCCGAGGTATCGGCACCGGCATTGCTGGACTGGGTAACCATGGCTGCGGCGTAGTCGAACGAACGCAGGACCCCGGCGACATCCTTGTGCGGACCGTACTTGCCACGCCGCTCTTCCAGCGAACGCGCCGGTTCGCCTTCGAAGTCGATGAGGATGGCATCGTCCTGAGCCACCAGTACCTGACCGAGGTGCAGGTCGCCATGGACGCGGATGCGCAGGCCCCCTTCCACATCGGCCGCCAGCGCCTCGATGCGCTTGGCCAGCGCCTCGCGCTTGCCGACCAGCCCTTGCAGCAATTGCTTGCCGGTGGCATCGAGCTGATCGCCCATGCCTTGCAAGGTATCCAGCGCGCCGTCCACCTGAACGCGGACGCGATGCGCCAGCTCCTTGGCCGCCTGGGCGTCCACGGTTTCCGGGGCGAAGGCCGCATCGTCAGTGGGCTGAGCGAGCACCAAGTGCATTTCACCTAGGCGCTTGCCGAGCACGCCGGCAAAGGCGGTCAGATCGCCCATGGCGGTGAACTCGTTCTCCACGTCGGAGATGCCGCCACTGAGCAGATCACGCGTGACCCGATCCAGCCCGTCGAGGCTCCAGGTCCAAGCATCACCCTGGTTGTGGATGTGTTGCTGCACGAGCATCAGCACATGCGGCGTGCCATCGGCCGCGATGCGCTGGGCCACGGCGTGGGTGGCGGCGATATTGGCGAACCCAGCCTGGGCCAGATAGCGCCCCATTTCCACTTCCGGATGGATACCCGCCGCGACCTTGCGGATCAGCTTGAGCATCAGGTGGTCGCCGACGATCAGCGAGCTATTGGACTGTTCGACACCCAGGTGCTTGATCTCGATGTCCGGATCCAGCGCGAAGTCCTCGGCCTGATCATAGACCTCGAAGCTCAGTTCACCCGCGGGCAAGGCGAGCTTGGCCCCCTTGTGGAAGGCGTCGAACACGCCATGCACGAAGCTAGTCAAGGCAAAGGCATCGGTCACTAGGCCAACGCGGCGCACGTGCCGGATGCGGGAGATGGCCAGCTGGGTCGCCAGCGGGCTGCAGTGCTGGTCCTCTTCGGCGAGGAAGCCCAGCGGCAGCGCATAACGCTCCTCGCCCTTGGCGTTCGTCACCACCACTTCGCTGAACATCACCGGCAGCTTGGGGGTATTGATCTGGGCGGCGTAGTCCAGACGCACGCCAGTGATGGCCTCGTCCTTGGAACCGAACCAGCGGCGCTTGGGCAGATAGACCGGCAGCACCTCTTCGAAGATGCGGCGCGGCTCGCCGTCGAGCAGTTCCTGCAGATTGCGCTTGATCACTACCGTCTGGTAGTCGGGCATCGGCGCTGGGGGCTCGGTGTGCCAGGAGGGCATTTGTTCGTTGCCGGCCAGGTAGAACCAGTAGAAGCCATAGGGCGGCAGGGTCAGCATGTAGGGCAGCTGGCCGATGGGCGGGAAGGCGCTGCCGCCGATCATCTCCACTGGTACCTGACCGGCGAAGTTGGACAGGTCCAGCTCTACCGCCTGGGCAGCGCGGGAGACGTTGGCCACGCAGAGGATGGTCTCGTGCTCACCCTGGGCGTTGGTGAAATCCCGCAGGTAGGCCAGGATGCGTCTGTTGGTGGGCGACAGCATCTTCAGGGTGCCGCGGCCGAACGCCTTCTGCTGTTTGCGCACGGCCAGCATGCGCCGCGTCCAGTTGAGCAGCGAATGGGGATCGCGGGACTGGGCCTCGACGTTGATCGCCTGGTAGCCGTAGAGCGGGTCCATGATCGACGGCAGCACCAGGCTGGCTGGGTCGGCGCGGGAGAAGCCGCCGTTGCGGTCGACCGACCACTGCATCGGGGTCCGTACGCCATCGCGATCGCCCAGGTGGATGTTGTCACCCATGCCGATTTCGTCGCCGTAGTACATCGTCGGGGTACCGGGCATCGACAGCAACAGGCTGTTGAGCAACTCGATACGGCGACGGTCGCGCTCCAGCAGCGGTGCCAGACGCCGACGGATGCCGAGGTTGATACGCGCGCGGCGATCCGAGGCGTAATAATTCCAGAGGTAGTCCCGCTCGCGATCGGTCACCATCTCCAGGGTCAGTTCATCGTGGTTGCGCAGGAAGATCGACCACTGGCAATTGGCCGGGATCTCCGGGGTCTGGCGCAGAATGTCGGTGATGGGGAAGCGGTCTTCCTGGGCGATGGCCATGTACATACGTGGCATCAGCGGGAAGTGGAAGGCCATGTGGCATTCGTCGCCATCACCGAAGTACAGCTGGGTGTCCTCCGGCCACTGGTTGGCCTCGGCCAGCAGCATGCGGTCCGGATAGTTGGCGTCGATCTCGGCGCGAATCTCCTTGAGCACCACATGGGTCTCGGGAAGGTTCTCGTTGTTGGTACCGTCGCGCTCCACCAGATAGGGAATCGCGTCCAGGCGCAGACCGTCGACGCCCAGGTCCAGCCAGTACCGCATGATCGAGATGACCGCCTTCATGACCTGGGGATTGTCGAAGTTCAGGTCCGGCTGGTGGGAATAGAAGCGGTGCCAGAAGTACTGGCCAGCGACGGGGTCCCAGGTCCAGTTGGACTTCTCGGTGTCGAGGAAGATGATGCGGGTGCCGTCGTACTTCTGGTCGTCATCGGACCAGACGTAGAAGTTGCGCGCCGCCGAACCCTTCTTGGCACGCCGTGCCCGCTGGAACCAGGGGTGCTGGTCGGAGGTGTGGTTGATGACCAGCTCGGTGATCACTCGCAGGCCACGGGCATGCGCCTCGGCGATGAATCGCTTGGCATCGGCCATGGTGCCGTAGTCGGGGTGAATACCGCGGTATTCGGCGATATCGTAGCCATCGTCACGACGTGGCGACGGATAGAACGGCAACAGCCAGATGGTGTTGACGCCCAGACTGGCAATGTAGTCGAGCTTGTCGATCAGGCCCGGGAAGTCACCAATGCCATCGTTGTTGGAGTCGAAGAACGACTTCACATGCACCTGGTAGATTATCGCGTCCTTGTACCACAGCGGATCATCGATGAAGGCGGCAGGTTTGCGGGAACGAGCTTTATTAGGTTTTGCCATGTCGTCAGGTCCTTAACAGGGCGTCTGAATCAGATGCGTGCGCCGGTCGTCCATGCCGCCCGGCGATGGGGACGGGCTGGACCAGGCAAGCCGGGATATTCCCTGGCTGCCTGGCCGACCCGCCTGAGAGGTCGCTAGTGGCCCGCCTGGATGCGCCAGATGCCGAAGGGCATCGACGGTTCCAGGCGCGTCCATTGGGTCTTGCCGTGCCAGGCCCAGCGATGCCCGGTCATCAGGTCCTCGCCGTAGGTGGTGGCGTTATCGTCCAGGCCGAGTTCCCACAACGGCAATTCGAAGTGACCTTCCTGCGCGTTGACAGGATCCAGGTTGATGGCCACCAGGATGAAGTTGCCCAGGTCATCGGTACGCTTGCCGAAGTAGAGGATCTGGTCGTTCCAGCAGGTGTAGACCTTCAGCCCCAAATGGGTTTGCAATGCGGGGTTCTGCCGGCGAATACGATTGAGCTGGGCGATCTCGCCCATGATGTTGCCCGGCGCATAGAAGTCGCGCGGGCGCAGCTCGTATTTCTCCGAGTCCAGGTATTCCTCCTTGCCCGGGGTTAGGGGCGCGCCCTCGCAGAGTTCGAAGCCGGCATACATCCCCCACAGACCGGAACCCATGGTGGCCAGGGCCGCGCGGATCAGGAAGCCGGGACGGCCGCTGTTCTGCAGGAATACCGGATTGATGTCCGGCGTGTTGACGAAGAAATTCGGCCGATAGCAGTCACGCAGCGGTGCTTCATTGAGTTCGGTCAGGTACTCGGTCAGCTCGGCCTTGGTGTTGCGCCAGGTGAAGTAGGTATAGCTCTGGCTGTACCCGACCTTGCCCAGGCGCGCCATCATGGCCGGCTTGGTGAAGGCCTCGGCGAGGAACATCACATCGGCGTCGCGACCGCGGATATCGGCGATCAGCCATTCCCAGAACGGCAGCGGCTTGGTATGGGGGTTGTCGACGCGGAAGATCTTCACGCCCTGCTCCACCCAGTGCCAGACCACATCGCGCAGCGCCAGCCACAGATCAGGCACGGCATCCTTGGCATAGAAGTCGACGTTGACGATGTCCTGGTACTTCTTCGGTGGGTTTTCCGCATAGCGCATGGACCCGTCGGGACGCCAGGAGAACCAGCCCGGATGCTCCTGCAGCCAGGGGTGATCGGGCGAACACTGGATGGCGAAGTCCAGTGCGATCTCCAGGCCATGGTCGGCCGCCGCGGCCACCAGGGCGCGGAAGTCTTCCAGGTTACCCAACTCCGGATGCACGGCATCGTGACCGCCATCCGGGCTGCCGATGGCATAGGGACTGCCCGGCTGATCGGCACCGGCGCCCAGGGTGTTGTTCTTACCCTTGCGGTGCGCCAGGCCGATCGGATGGATCGGTGGGAAATACAGCACATCGAAACCCATGTCGCGCACGCGCGGCAATTCGCCGATCACGTTGCGGAAGGTGCCGTGACGCTGGGGATCGTCGGTGATGGAACGCGGAAAGAGTTCGTACCAGCTGGCGAACTCGGCACGAACCCGCTCGATGTCCAGCGGATATTCAATGCTGTGGGTCAGATGGACATAGGCATCCACCGGCGTCATCGCCTGGCTCGCCTCGCCCGCCAGCAGCACGGCGACCTTGTCACCTTCGCTACCGGCCTGATCTAGCCGCTGCAGCAGGGCCTCCAGGGGACCACGCTGCTCGCCTTCGGCGCGGGACAGCGCCTGCTCCACATGGATACGGCCCTCCTGCAACTCCAGGTTAAGCCCGACGCCCGCGGCGTACTTCTTTTCGATCTCGTAGCGATAGGTACCCCAGACGTCCCACCAGGCCTGGACAACAAATTCATAGCGACCCACCGCTGGCGGCGTGAAGCGGCCCCGCCACAGGTCGTTGGTTTCCAGGGTCAACGGAGCCTGCTGCCAGTTCTCCTCACCCTCCTGCCGCCAGAGCACAGTGGCGGCCAGCTTGTCGTGGCCGTCGGCGAAGATCTTGGCGGTCACCTCAATGACCCGGCCGGCGATACCCTTGGCGGGAAACTGGCCATTGTCGACGGTCGGCGTTACCGACTCGATGGCAATGCGTGGGGTCTGGGCAGCCGTGGCGGGATCGAGGGAAAGCGTGGAAAAAGAACCGGGGAGATCGGTGTTCGACATCGAGCCTGACTCCATCTAGAGACGCGTGAAAGGCCGCAACGCCCAAGCGATGCGACCTAGGTCATGAACCCGCTACTGCTTGGCTTACCGCCAAAGAGGCCCGGCTGGCCGCCCCCCTGGGACAGGGGGGCGATAGTCCACAGTGATGCCTTGAAAGGCACCACTCCTGACAGCCGCGGCCCTACTGCTACCGGAATCGCTCACGCGGGTATGTCTGAAAGAGTCTGAGCGCCGGCGACGCGCAAAAGTTCAGCCGAACAGCGATGACTGAGACTTTCGAAAAATACTAATAAAACCTTTTTATTCAACAAGTTGAACAAGGAATATAAAGTCTTTTATAGCCTGTAGCGCGAACGCTTCGGTATCGACCACAGCGCACCGAAGCGTCGCGCCTGAACACCCGAGCAATGGCCCTAAAGATGAGTATCCACCTAAACTAAATAGCCTAAGCCGTTGAAATCAATGAAAAGGCGTATAGGGCAAGTCACGCTTGTGTGCACTACGGCGGTAGGTGTTGAGGATGATCTCCAGGGTCCCCGGACTCACTGCCTTGCCTTCGAGGAAATCGTCGATTTCCGCATAGGTGATGCCAAAGGCATCTTCGTCGGCCTTACCTGGCGACAGGGATTCCAGATCAGCGGTGGGCACCTTGTGCACTAGATCGTCAGGCGCTCCGAGCCACTCGGCCACGGCCCGTACCCGCCGCTTGTTGAGGCCGTGCAAGGGGGTGAGGTCACAGGCGCCATCACCGAACTTGGTATAGAAGCCCATCAGGGCCTCAGCCGCATGGTCGGTCCCTATCACCAGGCCCCGGCGCGCCCCGGCGACGGCGTACTGGGCGATCATGCGCTGACGCGCCTTGATGTTTCCCAAGGTGAAGTCTTCATGGAGCTCGTCATTGAAGGCCACCTTGGCTTCTCGGACCGAGTCAAGCATGGCGTCGCTGGCGGGCTTTATGTTGACCGTATGGGTCTCATCGGGCTGGATGAATGCAAGCGCGCGCTGGGCATCTTCCTCATCGCGCTGGACTCCATAGGGCAGGCGCATGGCGATGAATCTCAGGCGAGCGTTGCCGCTCTCTTCTCGCGCTCGCTCCACGGCCAATTGGGCCAGACGACCAGCGGTGGAGGAATCCACGCCGCCGCTGATGCCCAGTACATAGCTTTCCTGTTGGCTGTTCAGCAGATAATCCTTGAGAAACTGGATGCGACGCTCCGCTTCCTCGGCCGGATCGAAATGCTCTGGGACCTGCAAGGCTTGGATGATGTCGCGCTGAAGGGCTTCGGTCATCGGGCGTTCTCCTTGGATTCGCGTTCAAGACGTTGATGATAGGGCACCACGGCATCAAGACTATGACGGGCGGCGGCCAGCTGTACCGCCTCCCGATCGCCTGGGAAAAGCCGCGTTTCGGAATAGAGCACGATGTCTTCGTTCACCCGGTAACCCCAGGCGAAACAGACGGTTCCCTGGGCGATGCCGTCGGCACCCCCTGGGCCGGCCAGACCGGTATTGGCGATGGCTATCTGGGCTGGGCTGTCGCGCAGCGCGCCCTCGGCCATCTCCCGCGCGACCTCTTCACTGGTGAGGTTGTAGCGTTCGATGGTCTCGGGCTTGACACCCAACAGCCGCTGTTTGGCTTCGGGCGAGTAGACGACGTAGCCGGACTCGATGCAGCTCCCACTACCTGGGATTTCCGACAATAGTCCGACCACCTTGCCGGCGGTGCAGGATTCCGCCGTGGTGAGCTGCAGCTCGTGATCCTTGAGATAGTCCAGCATGGACTCGATGGTGTTCATGATCGTCTTGCTCCAAATAGCGTTCTCCTGCGTTGGAAGAACAGCGATTCGGGGAAGTTCGGAGCTGACCGGGGCCAGTTTTTCCAGATCGGCAGGGGTGTCGATGTCGCAGTGGATGCCGGGATCCATGACCTCCCGCTCTAGCACCTGGCCTTGGCGCAGGAGCCGTTTCGCTCCTTCGTCACCCTGGAGCTCGCTTAGCCCAGCGGCAAAATTCCGACCAAAGAGCACCGGATGACCGCGCCGCCCCTGATTCCGGGGCACGACGATACGCCCGGGCTCGTGCAGTTCCAGCAGCTGGCGAGCCGTCGATGGCTGGACGAAGGGCATGTCACCGAGTGCGACCAACCAGCCTGTTGCCGTTGGGGTCGCCTGTACCGCGGCGGCCAGGCTGTCGCCCATGCCGGTGGTGGGCAGGCTCAAGACCTGCAGTCCTTCCTGGAGCGCCAGCTCCGCGCGCCAGGGGGCGCTATCCGAGACCACGGCGAGGCACGGCAGACCCAGGCTCCTCCAGAGGCGAAAGGTCGCCTGCAATACGCTCAGTTGAGACGCGCCAGGCAGCATCGCCTGCAACTTGTCGCCGCCGCCTGCCGCGCGAAAACGACTGCCGACACCAGCCGCCAGGATCAGCACCTGTACCGATGCCATCCCTAGGCGACCTGCTCCACCGCCACCAGGGCGCGTTTCTTCTGAGTCAGGGCGACGCCATTCTTGACCGCCACGATCTCCGCCAGCAGCGACAGGGCGATTTCGGGCGGTGTATGGCTACCGATGTGCAGGCCGATGGGGCCATGCAGCCGATAGATGGCGGCCACCGGTACGTCCAGTTGCAGCAGACGATCGCGGCGTTTGTCGTTGTTGCGGAGCGAGCCCAGCGCCCCCACGTAGAAGGCATCGGATTGCAGCGCGGTCAGCAGTGCCAGGTCATCCAGCCGAGGGTCATGGGTCAGGGCCACTATCGCGGTGCGCTCGTCTGGCCGGATCGACAGCACGGCGTCGTCTGGCATGCCGGAGATGAAGCGCGCCTGGCGCGTCTCCCAACCCTGGCGGAACTCCTCGCGGGGATCGCAAACTAGCACCTCGAAATCGAGCATGGCGGCCATGTCGGCGACGTAGAGCGACAGCTGACCGGCCCCGATGAGCAACAGCCGCCAGCGCGGTCCGTGCACCAGGCGCAGCAGCTGCTCGTCCAGGGAAACCGGCTCATCGAGCTCGGCGCTGGAAATACGCACTTCGCCAGTCGCCAGGTCAAGTTCGCGCAACGCCAGCTGGTGATGCTCGCACCGCTCCAGCAGCTGCGCCACCCAATCGGCATCCGCGACTCGCTCCTGCACCAGGCGCAGGGTGCCGCCACAGGGCAATCCAAAACGCGCGGCTTCGTCGCCCGAAACACCATAGGTGATCACTTCGGGTCGGTCGCCAGCAAACTGGCCCGCATGTAGCCGGGCAATAAGATCGTCTTCGATGCAACCGCCGGAGACCGAGCCGCAGACCTGACCATCGTCACGCAGCGCCAGCATGGCACCCGGGGGGCGTGGCGAGCTGCCCCAGGTCTGGACCACGGTGAACAGGCTCACGCCATGACTCTCCCGTCGCCAGGCCAGGGTCTTGCGCAAAACCTCTTGATCGACACTGTCCACGCCCTGCTCCTCTCTACCCTGCGCCTGTGACGGCGAAATCGTCGTTCCGGGGGTAGAACCCAACGACGGAGCGGGGTTCCCCAGCAGCGGAACCCCCGGGATCACCGGCCTATCCATAAGGGATACCCCCTTATGGAGAATGCTCATGCCACGCTCGATCTGGAAAGGCGCCGTCAGCTTCGGCCTGGTGCACATCCCCGTATCGGTCGTTTCGGCGACCCGGCAGTCGGGCATCGATTTCGATTGGCTGGACGAGCGCAGTCTCGACCCGGTGGGCTACAAGCGCATCAACAAGACCACCGGCAAGGAGGTGCCCAGCGAGCACATCGTCAAGGGGGTCGAACATGGCAAGGGCAAGTACGTGGTGCTCAGCGAGGACGAAATCCACAATGCCCTCCCCGAGGCCACGCGCACCATCGACATCCTCACCTTCGTCGAAGCCCGGGAGATCTCCATCCTGCACTTTGAGAAGCCCTACTACCTGGCGCCGGACAAGGATGGCGAGAAGGTCTATGCCTTGCTCAGGGATACCCTGAGCGCCGCTGGCAAGGTCGGGGTGGCCAACCTGGTGATGCACTCCAAGCAGCACCTGGCGGTGATCATGCCCCTGGGCAACGCTCTGGTGCTCAACACCCTGCGCTGGGCCGACGAGGTTCGATCCGCCGAAGACGTGGGGCTCGAAGGCCTGGACGCCAAGGTCACCAAGAAGGAGGTGGACATGGCCCAGCGCCTGGTGGCCGACATGACCGAGCAATGGGACCCGGACCAGTACCTTGACACCTTCAAGGACAACGTCATGGCCCTGGTCGAGCGTAAGCTCAAGGACGGTAAGCTCGAAGCCGTCGCTGCGGAACCCGAGGCCGATGACAGCGGCGCCGATGTCATCGATCTGACCGAACTGCTGCGCCGCAGCCTGGGTGGCAAGAAGGACAAGACCAAGGATGCGCCCAAGCCCAAGAGCGCGGGTCGCTCGACTAGCCGACGTAGCCCGGCTGCCAGCCGTACGCGCAAGGCCAAGTGAGGAACGCCGCCATGGCCAGTTCGTCTAGCGAATACAACCGCAAGCGCAACTTCGATATCACCGCCGAGCCGCGTGACGAGGACAGCCCGCGTCGGCGCAAGGCCAAGGGTGCCCTGAGCTTCGTTATCCAGAAGCACGATGCGCGCCGCCTGCACTATGACTTCCGCCTGGAACTGGACGGTACGCTCAAGAGTTGGGCGGTGCCCAAGGGCCCCAGTCTGGACCCGGGTGAAAAGCGCTTGGCGGTCCAGGTGGAGGACCATCCGATCGCCTACGGTGGCTTCGAGGGCAGCATTCCCGAAGGCCAGTACGGCGCGGGCGACGTCATCGTCTGGGATCGCGGCGAATGGCAGGCCGACGGCGACCCGGCGCAAGCCTATGCCGCTGGCAAGCTCAAGTTCGAGCTCAGGGGCGAAAAGCTCCGTGGCCACTGGACCCTGGTACGCACCCGCTTGCGGGGCCATAGCGACAAGCCCCAGTGGCTGCTGATCAAGGAGCGTGACGATCAGGCACGGGAAACCGCCGAGTACGACATCACGGTGGAGGCGCCTGACAGCGTACTGAGCGACAAGACTCTGCCGCGCCTGGCCAAGGGTACCAAGGCCAAGGAAGCCAAGGCTTCCACCCAAGCGGCAAGTCCCAAGGCGCCAGCGCGCAAGACCACCGCCAAGGCTCGGAAGGCCGACCTGCCGGCGACGCTGGAGGCCCAGCTGGCGACTCTGGTCGACAGCCCACCGGCGGGAGACTGGCTGTACGAGGTGAAATACGACGGCTATCGTCTGCTCGCCCATATCGAGGGCAGCGCGGTCAGTCTGTTCACCCGCAGCGGTAACGACTGGACCGAGCGCCTACCGGACCAGGCCAAGGCCCTCGCCGCCCTTGGCCTCGACAATGCCTGGCTGGACGGCGAGATCGTGGTCAACGACGCCCATGGGGTCTCCAGCTTCCAGGCGCTGCAGAATGCCTTCGAGACCGGCAAGGACAGCCGTATCGCCTATTACCTCTTCGACCTGCCCTATCTCAACGGCGCGGATTTGCGCGAGGTCCCGGTCGAGCAACGCCGTGAGCTGCTGGGCAAACTGCTAGAGAACAGCAACGAGAGCGACCTGCTGCGCTTTTCCGCCGCCTTCGAGGTACCGGCCGATCGCATCCTGGCCAGCGCCTGCGAACTCGGTCTGGAGGGCGTGATCGGCAAGCGCCTCGGCAGCCCCTATCGCTCCCGCCGCAACAAGGACTGGATCAAGCTCAAGTGTGCCCATCGCCAGGAATTCATCATCGTCGGCTATACCCCACCCAAAGGGGGTCGCCAGCACCTGGGCGCCCTCCTGGTAGCGCTGCATGATGAGCAGGGAGCGCTGCACTATGCCGGCAAGGTCGGCACCGGATTCACCGCGGCGATGCTCAAGCAGCTGCACGCCAGATTCCAGCCGCTGATGGTAGAACGGCCACCGGTGGTGGATCCGCCCAAGGGCGCCGCCTATCGCGAGGTGACCTGGCTGAAGCCGGAACAGCTGTGCGAGATCGCCTATGCCGAGATGACCCAGGATCGCATCGTCCGTCAGGGCGTCTTCCACGGTTTGCGCGAGGACAAGCCAGCCCAGGAGATCGGCCTGGAAGAAGCGGCACCAGCGCGCGAAGCTGAACGATCCGGCCCTTCATCCTCCTCTAGCCGAAAATCCTCGCGCACGTCCAAGGATGCCACCGTAGCTGGCGTGCGTATCAGCCATCCGGAGCGAGTGATCGACGAGGCCAGCGGCGCGACGAAGCTAGACGTCGCCCGTTACTACGAAGCCGTGGCGGACTGGATGCTGCCCCATCTGGCCGATCGCCCCGTAGCGCTGGTGCGTACCCCCGAAGGCATCGCCGGCGAGCAGATCTTCCAGAAGCACAAGCAGACCCTGGCCATTCCCCACATCCGCGAACTGGATACGGCGCTCGATCCCGGTCATGCGCCGTTGATGGTCATCGACAGCCGCGATGCCCTCATCGGTGCCGCCCAGATGGGTAGCGTGGAATTCCACACCTGGAACGCCACCGCCGACCGCATCGACCGACCCGACCGCTTCATCCTCGATCTCGACCCTGATCCCGCCCTGCCCTGGTCACGCATGGTGGAGGCGACGGAGTTGGTGCTCACCCTCCTCGACGAGCTGGGGCTGCAGGCCTTCGTCAAGACCAGCGGCGGTCGCGGCCTGCACCTGGTGGTCCCCCTGGATCGCCGGCAGGACTGGGAAACGGTCAAGGGCTTCGCCCAGGCCGCGGCGCAGCACCTGGCCACTACCCTGCCCAAGCTCTTTGCCGCCAAGATGGGAGCGCAGAATCGGCAGGGCCGGATCTTCGTCGACTACCTGCGCAACCGCCATGGCGCCACCACGGTCAGCGCCTTTTCCCTGCGCGCCCGGCCGCACCTCGGCGTTTCGGTACCCATTGCCCGCGACGAGCTGTCGACCCTCCAGGCCAGCGACCAATGGCGCCTCGATACCCTGATGCAGCGCCTCGAAGGGCTCAAGGACGACCCTTGGGCAGGATATGCGAAGGTGCGCCAGGGGCTGACCCGGGCGCGGCGCGAACGTTTGGGCGCAGATTAGCGACGCGCCTATCGTCGGCCAACGTACCGCCTAAGCGAAACCCCTTATCGCTACCCGTGGTCTGCACTAACGAGCGTTGTCGTGGACAGCGCCGTCGCCAGCCACGGGATGGAGCCGATGTCGATCGATCTGGATAGCCTTCAGGACACCCTGGACGAGTGGGCCTATGAAGAGGTCACTCCTGTACTGCTGCAACACCGCCTCCAGATTCTCAATCAGCGTGGTCTCGACCGCCTGCCGCTGCCAGGCCAGGGGCAGACTCTGGATCGCTGGCGCGCCCTGGCCAAGGTGGCCAATCACGACCTGGGTCTGGTCAAGCTGTACGAAGGCCACACCGATGCCCTCGCCATCCTGAGCGAACTGGATGGTTTCGTACCATTGCCCGACAGCCTTTGGGGTGTCTGGGCGGCCGAACCGCCGGATGCGCGCCTGCTGGTCCGCTATGGCGCCGACAGCATGGTCACCCTGCATGGCCGCAAGTCCTGGTGCTCGGGCGCTTCGCTGGTCAGCCACGCGCTGGTGACCGCCTGGATGGACGATCATCCGATGCTGGTCGCCGTGGAAATGAATCAACCCGGCGTCGAGGTGACGCAGGACGGCTGGCGCGCCGTGGGCATGCAGGCCACTGGTAGCGTCGACGTCCTGTTCGACGGCGCCGCGGGCGTTCTCGTTGGCGCGCCGGGTCGCTATCTGCATCGTCCCGGCTTCTGGCATGGCGGTGGCGGCATCGCGGCCTGCTGGTATGGGTCGGCTACCGCCTTGGCCGATACCTTGCGGGCCCATTGCAAGCGCCATCGCGAACCTCACGCCCTGGCCCACCTGGGGCATGTGGACGCCGCCCTGCTTGGCGCGGCGACCGCGCTTCGCCAGGCGGCCGCCTGGATAGATCGCGAACCCACCGCAGACGCCCGCTATCCCATCTGCCAGTTACGTGCCGTGGTGGAACAGTGCTCGGAGATCGTTATTCGCCATGCCGGTCGCGCCTTTGGCGCCGCTCCGCTGTGTCGTGACGCCTATTGCGCGCGCCATATGGCGGACCTGCCCGTCTATCTGCGCCAGAGCCACGCCGAACGCGACCTGGCCGTGCTGGGTGATCTCAATCTGCTGGAGGGTGCTCCTTGGCAACTGTAGGTGATCGTCAGATTCAAGGAACAGGCACCACACCCGAAGCCTGGCTGCAGTGGAGCGGCTTTGCCGACATGCCGGCCGTGGAAGCTTCCCAGCTGGTACCACCGGGGCACCGGGCGGTGGTCGTCGCCCCTCACCCGGATGATGAGATTCTCGGTTGCGGCGGGCTGCTCTGCCTGCTGGGCGAACTGGGTCGGCGCCTGGCGCTGGTAGCGGTCACCGACGGCGACGGCAGCCATCCGCAATCGACGCTGTGGCCAGCCAGCCGACTACGCAACACCCGACCGCTGGAAACCCGCGAGGCCCTGCGCCGTCTGCAGCTGGAGCGTACCACCGTGACCCGGCTGGCGATCCCCGATGGCCAGGTGAGCGAGCAGGAAGACCTCCTGTGCCAACGCCTGCTGGATTTCCTCACGCCCGAGGACGTGGTCTTCGCCACCTGGCGCCTGGATGGCCACCCCGATCACGAGGCCACCGGCCGCGCCGCAGTGGAAGCCTGCCGGGTGCGGGGAGCCCGCTGCATCGAGGTGCCGATCTGGACCTGGCACTGGGCGGCGCCCGGCGATGCCCGGGTACCCTGGGCCCGCGCCCAGCGCCTCGATCTTGAAGACGACGTCGTGGCGCTCAAGAGGCAGGCGGTGAATGCCTTCGGCAGTCAGTTGACCGAGGACAGCAGCACGGGCCAGGGGCCGATTCTGCCGGACACCGTCGTCACCCGCCTGACGCGTGCCTGGGAGGTCTACCTCACATGACCGTCTCCATGAGCTATTTCGACTCGCTCTACGCCGACAGTGAAGACCCCTGGGACTATCGCCACCGCTGGTACGAAGCGCGCAAGCGCGACCTGACTCTGGCCATGCTGCCTCACCAACGCTATGCCCAGGGCTATGAACCGGGTTGCTCTACCGGCGAATTGTCACGCCGCCTGGCCGATCGCTGCGACCGGCTGCTGGTGAGCGACGGCAACGCCTCGGCGGTGGCCACCGCCAGCGAACGCCTGGCCGACCAGGGCCATGTCGAGGTGCGTCATCTACTGCTGCCCGGCGCATGGCCGCAAGGCACCTTCGACCTCATCGTCATCAGCGAGATCGGCTATTACCTCGGCACTGACGGTCTCGACACGCTGCTGTCGCAGGCGCAACGTGCCCTGCTCCCTGGTGGCGTGCTGCTCGGCTGCCACTGGCGCCATCCCATCGAGGGGTGCGCCCTGACCGGCGACCAGGTCCATGCGCGAATGGCCGCCCTGCCCGGCCTGCACCGCCTGAGCCAGCTCGAAGAAGCCGATTTCGTCCTTACCCTCTGGTCCTCCGACCCCACCTCCGTCGCCCGCCGGGAGCAGCTTCTATGATAGGTGCCGTGATACCTGCCCATAACGAAGAGCAACACGTCGAACGCTGTCTGCAATCCGTTCTACGCGCAGCACGGCATCCGGCCCTGCTGGGTGAAGAGGTCCAGATCGTCATCGTTCTGGACAGCTGCACCGATGGCACCGCCGACATCGTCCGGCGTCTGCCGGTGACCGCTCTGGAGGTCTGGGCGTGCAACGTAGGCCTGACCCGGGCGACGGGCGCCGCGCACCTGATCCAACGCGGCGCCCGCTGGCTGGCCTGCACCGATGCGGACTCCGAGGTGGCGCCGGACTGGTTCGCCGCCCAGCTCGCCTATGGTGCCGACGCGGTCTGTGGCGTAGTCGAGGTGGACGACTGGGCTCCCCACTCGCCCAGCCTGAGAGCCCGCTACGAGGCGGCCTATCATGACCGTGAAGGCCATCAGCACATCCATGGCGCCAACTTCGGCATCTCGGCGACGGCCTATCTGCAGGCTGGGGGCTTCCCGTCAATTACCGTGGACGAGGACGTCAGCCTGGTCACGGCGCTCAAGACCCAGGGCGCGCGGATCGCCTGGAGCAACAGCGTACGCGTCCGTACCAGCTCGCGGCTGGACTGCCGCGCCCGGGGTGGCTTTGGTGATTACCTGAGCCTGCTCGGCGCCACCGCCTGATCCCTAGACGCCCAGGGCGAAGGCCCCGGGTGTCGCGCCGAACTGCCGGCGAAAGGCGGCGATAAAGGCCGACGGTGAGTTGTAGCCGCAGTCCAGGGCGACTTCCGTGACCGCAACGCCCTGCTCCAGGCGCTCCAGCGCACTGATCAGCCGCAACCGCTGCCGCCAGGTTCGGAAGGTCAACTCGGTATCACGCAGGAAGGCCCGACTCAGGGTCTTTTCCGAAGCCCCCAGCACCCCTGACCACTGCGCCAGGGTGCGTTCGTCCGACGGATTGGCCGCCAGCGCCTCGCACAGCAGACGCAACCGACCGTCCTGCGGCGCCGGCAGGGACAGCCCCACTTCCGGCGCCGCCTGCAACTGGTCCAGCATCACCGACACCAGCCTACCCTCGGGCCCTGCCTCGTCATACTCCCGCGCGAAGCCACTGAAGGTCTTGATCAGCTCGCGAATCAACGGACTCACCGCCACCACCCGACAGCGCTCGCCTACGTAGGGCGCTGCCTCGGCGCCCACATAGAGACTGCGCATCTCGGCCTTGGGCGAAGAGCGCACCTGGTGCTCGACATCGGCGGCGATCCACACCGCCCGCTGTGGCGGTGCCACGTAGCTGCCTTCGGCCGTGGTCACCGTCAGCACACCCTTGATGGCATAGGACAGCTGCCCCCAGGGGTGCCGGTGCCAGGGCGTCCAGGCGGGTTGCGCCAGGGATTCGACCCGGGCATAGAGGCGCCGCGGCAGGTTGGTGAGTTCGGGAACGGGACGTTCGACCGCAGACTGTCCGTTTGACGACATCATTGGGGCTTTTCGCGTTAGTCGGCTCAATCAGGAGACGATAGCCTTGAGGCTATTCGCAGACAACCCGAGAGAGACCATGGCTCGTCCCCGCCTGATGCCCGATAACTTTACCCTGCTGTTGGTCGCCACGGTGATCCTCGCCAGCGTGCTGCCCTGCCGCGGCCTCGCGGCCCAGATCGCCAACGTGGTGACCAACATCGCCATCGGCCTGCTGTTCTTCCTGCACGGCGCCAAGCTGTCCCGCCAGGCACTGGTGGCGGGCATCACCCACTGGCGGCTGCACCTGCTGGTGTTTGCCTTCACCTTCGTCACCTTTCCACTGCTCGGGTGGGCGTTGCAGCCGCTGCTGGCGCCCCTGGTGACGCCGGAGCTCTACCTTGGTGTGCTGTTCATGTGCGCCCTGCCGGCCACGGTGCAGTCTTCCATTGCCTTCGTTTCCATGGCCCGCGGCAATGTGTCGGCGGCGGTCTGCAGTGCCTCCCTGTCCAGCCTGCTAGGTATCTTCCTCACGCCGCTGCTGGTACGGCTGCTGCTCGACGCCCATGGCGGCTCTGACGGCCAGAGCACCCTGGACGCCATCGTCAAGATCTGCGTCCAGTTGCTGCTGCCCTTCGTCGCCGGCCAGCTGCTGCGCCCGGTCATCGGCCACTGGGTGGACCGCCACAAGGGCAAGCTCAAGTTCGTCGACCAGGGTTCCATCCTGCTGGTGGTCTATACCGCCTTCAGTGCCGCGGTGATCGAAGGCCTGTGGCGAGAAACGCCGATGCTGTCGCTGGTGGGCCTGGTGTTCATCTGCGCGACCCTGCTGACCTTGGTGCTGCTCGCCACCTGTTACAGCGCACGGCTGCTGGGCATGAGCAAGGAAGACGAGATCACCGTGGTCTTCTGCGGCTCCAAGAAGAGCCTGGCCACGGGCGTACCCATGGCCAAGGTACTGTTCGCCGGCAGCACCATGGGTCCGGTGCTGCTGCCGATCATGCTGTTCCACCAGATCCAGCTGATGGTCTGCGCGGTGCTGGCGCAGCGCTATGCCCGGCGTGAGGCGGTGGAAGCCGCGCCCGTCGCGGCGCCGCTTCCCAAGTGATCTACTGAAGGTGAGGCGCCTGCCTAGCGCGCCTCGTCCTCGCGGACCGGCTTGCGCATCGTCACCCACTCCTCCGCTGCCGTGGGATGGATGCCCAGGGTATCGTCGAAGCACGCCTTGGTCGCCCCTGCCTTGAGGGCGATGGCCAGGCACTGGATCTGCTCGCCGGCATCCGGTCCGACCATGTGGCAGCCCAGTACCTGATCGCTGTCGGCATCCACTACCAGCTTCATCAGGGTGCGCTCCTGCACCTCGGTCAGGCTGAGCTTGGTCGGCCGGAAGCTGCTCTGGAAGATCTTCAGGCGATGGCCCCGTTCGCGGGCCTCCTCCTCGCTCAGGCCGATGCTGGCCAGGTTGGGCAGGCTGAAGACCGCGCTGGCGATCAGATCGTAGTTCAGCGGACGATAGCTGTCCGGACTGAACAGGTGGCGCGCCAGGGTCATGCCTTCGGCCAGGGCAACGGGAGTCAGCTGCACCCGGCCAATGACGTCGCCGATGGCATAGATCGAGGGCTCCGAGGTCTGGAAGGTCTCGCCCACCTCGATGAAGCCGCGCTCGTCCAGGGCGACGCCCGTGTTTTCCAGGCCCAGGTCATCCAGCATCGGCCGGCGGCCGGTGGCGTAGAAGACGCAATCGGCTTCCAGGACGCTACCGTCCTTGAGCGTCACCTGCAGGCTGCCATCAGCGGCCTTGTCGATCCGCGCCACGTCGGCGTTGAATTGCAGGTCGTGGCCACGCTTGAGCATCTCGTCGCGCAGATGTTCGCGCACCCCGCGGTCGAAGCCACGCAGGAACAGCTCCCGGCGATACAACAGGGTGGTCTTGGCACCGAGCCCCTGGAAGATCGACGCGAATTCCACGGCGATGTAGCCACCGCCCACCACCACGACCCGCTTGGGCAGCTCAGGCAGGTAGAAGGCCTCGTTCGAGGTGATGGCGTGCTCGCGCCCCGGGAAGTCGGGTACGTCCGGCCAGCCACCGGTGGCGATGAGGATGCGCTCGCACCGGTAGCGCTGGCCTTCCACCTCGACGGTATGGGGGTCGAGGATGCGCGCGTGGGCTTCCAGCAGGGTCACCCCACTGTTGACTAGCAGCGCCCGGTAGATGCCATTCAGCCGGCGGATCTCGTGGTCCTTGCTGGCGACCAGGGTATTCCAGTCGAAGGCCGGCACCTCGGCATCCCAGCCATAGCCACGCGCCTGGCGGAATTCATCGCGAAAGGAGGCGCCGTAGATGAAGTACTTCTTGGGCATGCAGCCCACGTTGACGCAGGTGCCACCCAGGTAGCGGCTTTCCGCTACCGCCACCCGGGCACCGAGGTCGGCGGCGAAGCGCGCGGCACGCACCCCGCCCGAACCGGCGCCTATCACGAAGAGGTCGAAATCATAGGTCGTCATGAAGCTTTCTCTCTGCTGCTGCTGGCGTCAGCATAACGCAAGCTACCCTATGGCGCGGTGCCAGTGGCCAGCCGCCAGAAACGACAAGGCCACCCGTAGGTGGCCTCCTCGACTGCACGCAGCGGCTTACAGCGCCTTGTACAGATTCTCGAAGCAGAAGTTGGTGGCTTCGACGAAGCCTTCCGCGCTACCGCAATCGAACCGCTGACCCTTGAATTTGTAGGCCAGCACGCAACCGTCCTGAGCCTGCTTCATCAGGGCGTCGGTGATCTGGATCTCGCCACCCTTGCCCGGCTCGGTCTGCTCGATCAGGTCGAAGATGTCCGGCGTCAGGATGTAGCGACCGATGATCGCCAGGTTGGAAGGAGCATCTTCCGGCTTGGGCTTCTCGACCATGTTGTTCACGCGGTAGATGTCGTCACGGATCATCTCGCCGGCGATCACACCGTACTTGTTGGTCTCGTTGGCCGGGACTTCCTGGATGGCCACGATGGAGCAGCGGAACTGGTTGTAGAGCTTCACCATCTGCTTGAGGACGCTGTCGCCGTCGAGGTTCAGGCAAAGGTCGTCCGCCAGCACCACGGCAAAGGGCTCGTCACCGATCAGCGGACGGCCGGTCAGGATGGCGTGGCCCAGGCCCTTCATCTCCACCTGACGGGTGTAGGAGAAGGTGCAGTTGTCGATCAGTTTACGAATGCCGACCAGGTACTTTTCCTTGTCGGTGTTCTTGATCTGGCTTTCCAGCTCGTAGCTGATGTCGAAATGGTCTTCCAGCGAACGCTTGCCACGGCCGGTGACGATTCCGATTTGATGCAGGCCCGCCTCCAGAGCTTCCTCCACGGCGTACTGCACCAGAGGCTTGTTCACGATGGGCAGCATTTCCTTGGGCATGGCCTTGGTCGCGGGGAGAAAACGAGTGCCATAGCCGGCTGCCGGAAACAGACATTTGGTGATCATGGGAGTCCTTTGATCTGTACGTGAAGGCGAAACGAACGGCGGTCTATCCAGCCGCTTGTCGCATACAATGCCCGAAGCGCGCGACGCTGGAAATAGCCAGGCATGGGCGCTCAGTGGACGTGCGGATACGACTCCAGGATTGGCTTCCGGTTCTGCGCAAAGCGCCAAAGAACTGCTATCGTCCAAAGTTTGGAACCAGCGTCACGACTCCGCGGATAGATCTCGATATGAAGAAATGGATGCTCCCGTTGCTGTGTGTTTCACTCGCCGGCTGCTCCCTGGGCGGTCACCACGAGGCCGAGGAGATGCGCCCGCTGACCGCGGAACAGACCACCCTGCTGCGCCAGAACGACCTCTTGCAGGCCAAGCTGCTGGTGCTGGGCGGCAGTGAAGAACAGCTCAAGCTCGCGGATGCCCTGCTGTTGCGCAACGGTGGCAGCAGTGCCGATGGGGAGGTGGAATTCTACCGGGCGGTGGTGGCCATCAAGCAGGGGCCGCAGACCGACGATGTACTGGAACTGCTGAACACGTCGGCCAGCCACCACTATCCCCTGGCGTACGCCCTGCTCTATCGCATGTACACCGATCCCTTCCTGGTGCCCGAGGCGGATCCCATCCAGGCGCAGACCTACAAGAGCGCCTATGCGGAGCTCGCGGTGGCCAAGAGCGGCTATCCGTCCTTCGACAAGGCCGTGGAAGTCACTCGCCAACTGGCCCCCTGAGGCGGCCTCTCTAGCCGGCTGCTTTGCGGCCGGTCACACTCTGGCACTGGCGAATGAGTAGCCGTTGACCTTTCGTTCATTCGAATGATGTCAATTGGCCGCCTGACGGTAGCATTCAAGCTCCACCGTCCTGCCGCCCAGAGCCTTTTCCATGTCCTCGCTTGGAAAGCTTTCACCCGATATCGCCGCCGCCCGCACGGTGACGCATCGCCTCGTCCTGTTGTTGCTGGGGTTCTTCGCGCTGGCCATCGTGCTGACGCGCCTGCCCACCTTCATCAACGCCTCCAGCGGCGAGACCTGGCAGATTCGCGGCGGACAGATTCCGTTGATGCAGTATCCCTCCATGCCGGAACGTAGCGTGGTCGCCAACCGCCAGCTGATCACCCTGCTCAACCCCGATGATCGCATCCTGGTCCTGGACAGCGCGCCCTTCCGCCCCTGGAAGAAGGTCATGCTGATCGGTGAAGACAGCCGCGTCGGCTGGATTCGCGTCACGCCGGCCCTGGGGGCGGTTCG
The DNA here is from genome assembly GCF_001518815.1 of Pseudomonas oryzihabitans. Classification (NCBI taxonomy): domain Bacteria; kingdom Pseudomonadati; phylum Pseudomonadota; class Gammaproteobacteria; order Pseudomonadales; family Pseudomonadaceae; genus Pseudomonas; species Pseudomonas oryzihabitans. The sequence goes on along the minus strand of NZ_CP013987.1, from coordinate 2,211,951 downwards.
GGTGGAGTGACGCCGGCCCCGGAACGCGACGACAGCAGCCGCATGACCCGGATGTCATGCCAGCGATACCAGCGTTCATGGCCCAGCCGTTGCGCCTCGCGATGCTCCGGATGGGTGCCCCAGGCCGCCGCGGAGGCCTGGTCGACCCAGTAGGACAGCGTGATGCCCAGGCCATCGGCGCCACGCACCGACTCCACCGCCAGAAAGCCCGGCTGCTCCTGCGCCAGCTCCAGCATGCGCCTGGCCATCCGCTCATAGGCGGGATCCTCGTCCGCGCGCTGTGAGACGAAGGCGACGACTACGCAGTCCTCAGGCACGGCCACCCGGCTCATGGCTGCTCTGCCCGGGCGGCGATAACCGCCTTCAGCCAGGACCGCACCGCCACCGGCACCTGCCCGGCCAGCGCTTCGCGTTCCGGCTGGTAGAGGGTGCCGAAATGACAGGGATGGGTCTGGAGTTCGAAGGCGACCGGCAGCTCTTCGTCATCCCAGGCCAGCACGCGCCAGCCCGCGGCGAGCAGCGCCGGCAGGTACTCGGCATTCACGCCGAAGCGACAATGATAGGCAGCCCGGGCCCGCTCGCTTCCGTCCAGCCCTATCAGCCGCGAATCCGGTAGCAGACGGAGTTCATTGTGAAATTCAACGCGGGCACAGCTCAGCGGCGCCAGCAATGCCCGTGTCGTCAATGGATTTTCCTCGGCGTGGGCGGCATCGGCCCAGCCCAGCACCGAGTGGGCGTATTCCAGCAACGCATACTGCAGACCGCCGCAGGTACCGAGAAAAGGAATCCGCTGCTCCCGGACCGTGCGGATCGTCGCCAGGACACCTTCACGATTACGATAGGGGCTGCCCGGGACGCACCAGAGACCGTCACAGGCGCGCAGCGCGCCATCCGCTTCCACGCTCGGCAGCCAGCGCGGCCGCAGTACGACGCCGAGCTCCGTGGCAGCCAGCGCCAGGGCCTGTGGAATGGCCTGATGAGCGAGGATGGAAGCATCTTGATCACCCAGGAGCACGATCTCGTATGACGCCATGGCGGACACCTGCACGCGTGAGGAAAGGTCCGACTCTAGGGCGTCAAGGCCAAGGTTTTAATAGGCGTCAGGGTCAGCAGGCCTTGCGCCGCTGCCCTGTCGAGCGCAGCCGTACCGACTGCCCCTGTTAGCCACTGGATCTCCCCAAAAAACACGCCCGGTACAGTGCTGTACCGGGCGTTGGCGTGCCGCGTGGATCAAGGCGCCGGATTGGGCTGGGCGACGTGGATGGCTTCGATGGCGGCCAGCGTTTCGCTGTCCAGTACCAGTTCGCTGCTCGCCAGATTGCTTTCCAGCTGGGCGAGCGAGGTGGCGCCGATGATGTTGCTGGTCACGAAGGGGCGGCTGGTGACGAAAGCCAGAGCCATCTGCGCCGGATCCAGACCACGGTCCCGCGCCAACTCGACATAGGCCTGGGCGGCACGCTGCGCCTGGGGATTGCTGTAGCGCTGGAAGCGCTCGAACAGGGTCAGCCGGGCACCGTCCGGACGGGCGCCCTGCAGGTATTTGCCAGCCAGCACGCCAAAGGCGAGCGGCGAATAGGCCAGCAAGCCCACCTGCTCACGGATGGCCTGCTCGGCCAGACCGACTTCGAAGCTGCGATTGAGCAGGTTGTAGGGATTCTGGATGGAGACCACCCGCGGCCAGCCCCGGGTCTCGCTCAGGTGCAGAAACTGCTGCACGCCCCATGGCGTTTCGTTGGACAGGCCCACATGGCGGACCTTGCCCGCGCGCACCAGGCCGTCGAGGGCTTCGAGAGTCTCTTCCAGGGGCGTGAAGGCCGCCTCGCTGTGCTCATAACCCAGCTGACCGAAGTAGTTCGTCCGGCGATCCGGCCAGTGCAGCTGGTAGAGATCCAGGTAGTCGGTGTTGAGGCGCTTGAGACTGGCGTCCAGCGCCGCGGTGAGATTGGCCTTTGTGAACGCCAGCCCGCCCTCGCGGATATAGTCCATGTCGCGCCCGGGACCGGCCGCCTTGCTGGCCAGTATCCAGTCGGCGCGGTCACCCTGCTGGCGAAAATAGTTGCCGATGATGGTTTCGGTACGGGTATAGGTTTCGGCGCGCGGCGGTACCGGATACATCTCCGCCGTGTCGATGAAGTTGACCCCGGCAGCCTTGGCAGCGCGCAGCTGCTCGAAGGCCTCGGCTTCGGTGTTCTGCTCACCCCAGGTCATGGTGCCCAGCGCGATGGCGCTAACCTTGAGATCGGTACGACCCAGCGATCGAAAGTGCATCTGGAAGCTCTCTGTTCGTGCGGAAGTCGTACAAGTTATCAGGAGCCCGAGGGGTCTGCCCATCGCTCAACCGGGTCTTTTGGTCATCCCCCGCCGGGCCGCACTCGCCAGGGGCATTGTGAATCCGTAGAATGCCGCCCCGCCTCAGCGCCCTGGGTTCCCTCACCCCAGGTAATCAAAAAAGGACTGCCCATGTCTGCCTTGCCTGCTACCCCGCGGCGTGCCCTGGTGGCCGCCCTCGTCGGTTTCCACATCCTCATCATCATCGCCAGCAATTACCTGGTGCAGCTCCCGCTGCAGCTCTTCGGCTGGCATACCACCTGGGGCGCCTTCAGCTTCCCCTTCATCTTCCTGGCCACCGACCTTACCGTCCGGGTAATGGGCAAGGCTCCTGCGCGCCAGGTCATCGCGCGGGTAATGGTCCCGGCGCTGGTGGTCTCCTACCTGGTTTCCGTGCTGTTCCAGGACGGCGGCTTCCAGGGCTGGACGGCGCTGGCCGTGGTCAACGTCTTTGTCCTGCGCATTTCGCTGGCCAGCTTTTGCGCCTACGTGCTCGGCCAACTGCTCGACATTCAGGTGTTCGACCGGCTGCGGCGCTCACCCCACTGGTGGCTGGCGCCAACCGCCTCGACCCTGTTCGGCAATGGGCTCGATACCCTCGCCTTCTTCTTCGTGGCCTTCTGGCGCAGCGACAACCCCTTCATGGCCAGTCACTGGCCGGAGATCGCCCTGGTCGACTATGGCGTCAAGCTGACGGTCAGCCTGCTGCTCTTCGTGCCGCTCTACGGGGTGCTGTTGCGCTCCCTGGTGCCCCAGGCCCTGGCGCGCCGCCCTGATCTGGCCTGAAGCCAGGATTGCTGGCGAGCGCGGCTTCGGCCTAGAGTGACGACCCGCTCCCCGCATCAGGCCTCGCCATGCTCGCCACCGCCCTCGCCCGCTTCCCGCGCCTGACGCTACAACCCTCGGCAACCCCGCTGGATGTCCTGCCACGGCTGTCGGCGGAACTTGGCCGACCGATCTATTGCAAGCGCGACGACACCACCAGCCTGGCCCTGGGCGGCAACAAGGTGCGCAAGCTGGAGTACCTCGTCGCCGAGGCCCTGGCTGCAGGTGCCGACACCCTGGTGACCGCGGGCGCCATCCAGTCCAACCACGTTCGCCAGACCGCGGCCGTCGCGGCCCAGCAGGGGCTGGAGTGCGTGGCCCTGTTGGAAAATCCCCTCGGCACAACAGATCCCGGTTATCTGCACGGCGGCAATCGCCTTCTACTGGAGCTGTTTGGCGCCCAGATCCGTTCGGTCGCGGTCCTCGATGATCCGCTCAATCAGCTGGAAGCCGAGGCCGAGCGCCTGCGCCAGCAGGGGCGCACGCCACGTGTGATCCCCATCGGCGGTTCAAGTGCCCTGGGCGCCCTCGGCTACGTCCGCGCCGGTCTGGAGCTGGCCGGGCAACTGGATGCCCTGGACCTGCAACCGGCCGCCGTCATTCTCGCCTCCGGCAGCGCCGGCACCCAGGCCGGGCTGGACCTTGCCTTCCATCATCTGCGACCGGGCATGCCGGTGATCGGCATCACCGTCTCACGCACTCAGGCCGAACAGTTGCCCAAGGTAGCCCTGTTGCGCCAACAACTTGCCGAGCTGCTGGGGGTCACCGCGCCTGAAGATCCACCTGTGTTGCGCGACGGCTACTTCGGCCCACGCTATGGCGAACCCAATCCCGGCACCCTGGCCGCCATCCGCTGCCTAGGCCGCCTGGAAGGCCTGGTGCTGGATCCGGTCTATACCGGCAAGGCCATGGCCGGCCTGCTGGACCTGGTGACTACCGATGCCTTGCCACCCGGGCCAGTAGTGTTCCTGCACACCGGCGGGGCGCCGGGCACCTTTGCCTACGGCGATTGGTTGGCTTGATCGGCTAGCCAACTGACTGGGCGATGGCATAACGTCAGCAGTTTTCGGACTTGGGATGTCAGATCAGACACCCCCATAGTGGCGCACCCTCATACACTCAAGGATCACCTCATGCGCAAACCTCTCTCCCAGCGTCTGTTCCGTAGTGCCGCCCTGTTGCTGGCCCTAGGCCTGGCGCACCAGGCCACCGCTCAGGCCGAAGACCTGCTGCAGACCGTCAAGCAGCGCGGCGAACTGGTCGTTGGCCTGGAAGGCACCTACCCACCCTTCAGCTTCCAGAACGAGCAGGGCCAGCTGACCGGTTTCGAAGTGGACTTCGCCAAGGCCCTGGCCAAGGAACTGGGCGTCGATGCCAAGATCCAGCCCGGCAAGTGGGACGGCCTGTTGGCCGCCCTTGAGTCGCGTCGCCTGGATGTGGTGATCAATCAGGTGACCATCAGTGAGGAGCGCAAGAAGAAATACGACTTCTCCACCCCCTACACCGTCTCCGGCATCCAGGCCCTGGTACGCAAGGACGACGTCGACAGCATCAAGACCGCCGCCGATCTCGCCGGCAAGAAGGTCGGCGTCGGTCTGGGCACCAACTATGAGCAGTGGCTGCGCCAGAACGTACCCAAGGCGGATGTCCGCACCTACGAAGACGACCCGACCAAATACCAGGACCTGCGCGTAGGCCGCATCGACGCCATCCTCGTCGACCGCCTGGCCGCCCTGGAGCTGCTGTCCAAGACCAAGGACCGCCTGGCACTGGCCGGCGAACCCTTCAGCCGTCAGGAATCGGGCGTCGCCGAGCGCAAGGGCGATCCGGAATTCCACGCCGCGGTCGACCAGGCCATCGCCAAGCTGCGCGCTGACGGCACGCTGGCGAAGATCTCCGAGAAGTGGTTCAAGGCCGACGTCACCCAATGAGTGGCACCCTTCAGCTCCTGCTCGATTCGCTGCCCTTCCTGCTGAAGGGCGCGATCTGGACCGTGGTCCTGAGCCTTGGCGGCATGTTCTTCGGACTGCTGCTGGGCTTCGGCCTGGCCCTGTTGCGGCGTTCATCCAATCTGCTGCTACGTAGCCTCGCGCGGCTGTACATCTCCTTTTTCCGAGGTACGCCGCTGCTGGTGCAGTTGTTCGTCATCTACTACGGCCTGCCCGAGCTGGGCCTGCAACTCGATCCGCTCCCGGCGGCGCTGATCGGCTTCTCGCTGAACATGGCGGCCTATACGGCGGAGATCATTCGCTCGGCCATCGGTGCCATCGACCGCGGCCAATGGGAAGCCGCCGCCAGCATCGGCATGACGCCCCTGCAGACCTTGAGACGCGCCATCCTGCCCCAGGCCCTGCGCATCGCCCTGCCGCCGCTGGGCAACAGCTTCATTTCGCTGGTGAAGGACACCTCGCTGGCCGCCACCATCCAGGTGCCCGAACTCTTCCGCCAGGCCCAACTGATCACCGCCCGCACCTTCGAGATCTTCAGTCTCTATCTGGCGGCAGCGTTGCTCTACTGGATCCTGGCCAGCTTGCTGTCCACCTTGCAGAACCGGCTGGAACGGCACTACGGGCGTCACATCAACGAACGAGGCCAGTCATGATCCAGGTGAAGGGGCTGTCCAAGTCCTTCCGGCAGCAGACCGTGCTCCAGGCCATCGATCTGGAGGTAGCCCAGGGCGAGGTGGTGGCCATCATCGGCCCCAGCGGTTCGGGCAAGACCACCCTGTTGCGCTGCCTGAACCTGCTGGAAACGCCGGATGCCGGCAGCATCCGCCTGGGCGAGTTGACCATCGACGCGAGCCGGCCGCTGAAATCCCAGCAGGCGACCATCCGCCAGGTGCGCCAGCGCATGGGTTTCGTTTTCCAGAACTTCAATCTGTTCCCCCATCGCACCGCGCTGGAGAACGTGATCGAGGGCCCGCTCATCGTCCAGGGCGAGGACCGCACCAGCGCCCTCGCCCACGGCCGCGAACTCTTGTCCAAGGTCGGCCTGGCCGACAAGGCCGACAGCTATCCGGGGCAGTTGTCCGGTGGGCAGCAGCAACGGGTCGCCATCGCTCGCGCGCTGGCCATGCGGCCCCAGGCCATTCTTTTCGACGAACCGACTTCGGCGCTCGATCCCGAGCGGGTCGGCGAGGTGCTGGAGACGATTCGTGGGCTGGCCCAGGAAGGCCGTACCCTGCTCATCGTGACCCACGAGATGGCGTTCGCCCGTGACGTCGCCCACCGCGTGCTGTTCATGGACGGTGGCCACATCGTCGAACAGGGCCCGGCGGCCGAGCTGTTCAATCGACCGCGGGAGGAACGAACCCGGCGTTTTCTCGCCAAGTTCGTTCGCGATAGCGCTGCCGACTACTCCTGAGCCAGACCAGCGCAGCCCTGCAGGCTGGCCTGGCTGACGTTGCTGTTGGCTGGCACGCCATGGGTCAGCCAGACGTTGCCGCCAATGGTCGAGCCCTGGCCGATGGTGATGCGCCCGAGGATGGTGGCCCCGGCATAGATCACCACGTCGTCCTCGACGATGGGATGGCGCGGGTGCCCCTTCTTGAGGTTGCCCTCGGCATCGGCCGGGAAGCGCTTGGCGCCCAGGGTCACCGCCTGATAGATGCGTACCCGGTCACCGATGATGCAAGTCTCGCCAATCACCACGCCGGTACCATGATCGATGAAGAAGCCTTCGCCGATCTGGGCGCCCGGGTGGATGTCGATGCCAGTGGCCGAATGTGCCCGCTCACTCACCATGCGCGCCAGCAGCGGCAGCCCGCTGCGATAGAAATGATGGGCGATGCGATGGTGGATCATGGCGTGGATGCCCGGATAGCAGAGCAGCACCTCGTCCACGCTGCGCGCGGCCGGGTCGCCCTGGTAGGCGGCGATGACGTCGGTGTCCAGCAGACGGCGCAGATCCGGCAGGGCCAGGGCGAAGGCCTGTACCAGCCGCCGGGCCTCGTCGGCGCGATCGACACCGTTCTCACCACGCTGTTTGCCGAAATAGTCGAGCTCCAGCTTCGCCTGGATCATCAGGGCATTGAGCGCGCGTTCCAGTTCGAAGCCGACATAGAAGTCCTCGCTTTCCTGGCGCAGCTGATCCGGTCCGAGCCGCAGCGGAAAGAGCGCGCCGCTCAGGGATTCGATCACGCTGGCCATGACACTGCGTGACGGCAGTTCGCGGCCGCTGAATTCACGGAAGCGCCCGTGCGTTTCGCGCCATTGGCTGCGTGCGGCATGCAGTTCGCCAACGATGCGACTCAGCTGCCAGTCATTGCCACCCGTGGGTTGCCCATTAAATTCGCTCATAAGTTATCTACCCAGTTGCCAGGCTGACGAGGATAAAGTATCCGATCATCCCTGACAGCCTGCGTCGCACCAGGCGCGGTAAGCTGTCGCCCTTCGCCCATCAAGGAGTGCTCCATGATCGCCTCCCCGCTGGTCACCGCCGCCTGGCTGCAAGATCAACTCGGCCGCACGGATCTCATGATCCTCGATGCCAGTCTCTATCTACCGAACGAGCCTCAGGTCGCCGACGAAACCTATCGGCAGCAGCACATTCCCGGTGCCCTGCGTTTCGACATCGAACACTTTTCCGATCCGGATACGCCGCTGCCGCACATGGTACCCAGCGCCGGGCGCTTCGCCAGACTCGCCGGCGAGTTGGGTGTCACACCCACGACCTCCGTGGTGATCTACGACCAGAAGGGCCTCTTTTCCGCCGCCCGCGCCTGGTGGCTATTCCGCCTGTTCGGTCACGATCAGGTCGCGGTCCTGGATGGCGGCCTGCCGCTCTGGCGTGACCAGGGGCTGCCACTGGAAGCTGGCGTTAACCAGCCCGTGCCCCAGCCGCCCTATCCCACCATCCTCAACAATCGCCTGCTCTGCGGCCTGGGCGACGTCCAGACCGCACTTAGCGTAGGCCAGACCCAGGTGCTGGATGCGCGTGGCGCCAAGCGCTTCACTGGCGAGATCCCCGAGCCACGCCCAGGCGTGGCGTCCGGCCATATGCCTGGTAGCCAAAGCCTCCCCTATGACAGCCTGCTCGCCGAAGACGGCACCCTGTTGCCACCCCAGGAATTGCGCCAGCGCTTCCATGCACTGGGCGTCGATGGCCTGCATCCGGTGATCACCAGTTGCGGCAGCGGCGTTACTGCGGCGGTCCTGCTGCTCGCGCTCAATGTCGCAGGGCTGCCGGATGGGCGACTCTACGACGGCTCCTGGAGCGAATGGGGACAGCACCCGGCCACCATCAAGGTCCTAGGCTCCGCCTAGCGCCGGGCTTGCCAGCGCTAAGACTCTGATTTCACACAAAACCTGTAGTATTCGATAGAGACGCCCAATCGCCGACATCGCCTTTAACAATGAGGTGAATCGTCGAAATGCGATTAGTATGCGTCCTATCGATTTCAACCCTGACTTAAACCCATCAAGGAGTCATCAATGTCCCTGATCAACACCGAAGTGAAGCCTTTCACCGCGACCGCCTACCACAACGGCAAATTCGTCCAGGTGACCGAGGCCGATCTGAAGGGCAAGTGGTCCGCCATCGTCTTCTACCCGGCTGACTTCACCTTCGTGTGCCCCACCGAACTGGAAGACCTTGCTGACCTGTACCCCGAGTTCCAGAAGCTGGGCGTCGAGATCTACGGCGTGTCCTGCGACACCCATTTCGCCCACAAGGCCTGGCACGACACCTCGGACGCCATCAAGAAGGTCAACTACCCGCTGGTTGGCGACCCCACCGCGCGCCTGGCACGCAACTTCGAAGTTCTGATCGAAGAAGAAGGCCTGGCCCTGCGTGGCACCTTCCTGATCAACCCGGAAGGCCAGATCAAGCTGTGCGAAATCCACGACAACGGTATCGGCCGTGACGCCAGCGAGCTGCTGCGCAAGGTCCGCGCTGCCCAGTACGTCGCCAACCACCCGGGCGAAGTCTGCCCCGCCAAGTGGAAAGAAGGCGAAGCGACCCTGACCCCCTCGCTGGACCTGGTCGGCAAGATCTAACGGCCGCCTGATCTAGCCCGAGCGCCCGGGCGCCTTGCCCGCGCGCTCTTTTTTTGCCCATTTTTTACGGAAGCCACGTCGCCATGTTGGACGCAAATCTGAAAGCCCAGCTCAAGACCTACCTCGAACGCGTCACGCGCCCCATCGAGATCGTCGCGTCCCTCGACGATGGCGCGAAGTCCCGTGAAATGCACAGCTTGCTGCAGGACATCGCCAGCCTGTCCGATCAGGTGAGCCTCAGCACCGACGGCAGCGATGAGCGTCGTCCCTCCTTCGCCCTGCTGACCCCCGGCCAGAACATCAACCTGCGCTTCGCCGGTCTGCCCATGGGCCATGAATTCACGTCCCTGGTACTGGCACTGCTGCAGGTCGGCGGCCATCCATCCAAGGCCAGCCAGGACGTCATCGAGCAGGTCAAGGCCCTCGACGGCGACTACCAGTTCGAAACCTATTTCTCCCTGTCCTGCCAGAACTGTCCGGACGTGGTCCAGGCGCTGAACCTGATGGCCGTGCTCAATCCCCGGGTCAAGCACGTCGCCGTGGACGGCGCCCTGTTCCAGGAAGAAGTCGAGCGCCGCCAGATCATGGCCGTGCCTAGCGTCTACCTCAACGGCGAACCCTTCGGCCAAGGCCGCATGGGCCTGGAAGAAATCGTCGCCAAGCTCGACACCGGCGCCGCTGCCCGCTCCGCCGACAAGCTCAACGCCAAGGACGCCTTCGACGTCCTGGTCATCGGCGGTGGCCCTGCCGGTGCCGCAGCAGCCGTCTACGCTGCACGCAAGGGCATCCGTACCGGCGTCGCCGCCGAGCGCTTCGGCGGTCAGGTGCTGGATACCCTGGCCATTGAGAACTTCATCTCCATCAAGGAGACCGAAGGTCCCAAGCTCGCCATGGCGCTGGAAGAACACGTCAAGCAGTACGAAGTCGACATCATGAATCTGCAGCGCGCCGAGCAGCTGATTCCGGCTCATGAAGTCGGCGGCCTGCACGAAGTCCGCTTCGCCGATGGCGGCTCGCTCAAGGCCAAGACGCTGATCCTTGCCACCGGTGCCCGCTGGCGTGAAATGAACGTCCCAGGCGAACGGGAATACCGCAACCGCGGCGTGGCCTACTGCCCCCACTGTGATGGCCCCCTGTTCAAGGGCAAGCGCGTTGCCGTGATCGGCGGTGGTAACTCGGGTGTCGAGGCCGCCATCGACCTCGCCGGCATCGTCGCCCAGGTGACCCTGATCGAATACGACGGCCAGCTGCGTGCCGACGCCGTACTGCAGCGCAAGTTGTTCAGCCTGCCCAACGTGACCGTCATCACCAGCGCCCTCACTAGCGAAGTGAAAGGTGATGGTCAAAAAGTCGACGGTTTGGTCTACAAGGATCGCAATTCCAGCGAGTTCCATCACATCGAGCTCGAAGGCGTCTTTGTGCAGATCGGTCTGGTCCCCAACACCGATTGGCTCAAGGGCACCGTAGAGTTGTCGCCGCGTGGCGAGATCGAAGTGGACGCCCGCTGCCAGACCTCCCTGCCTGGCGTCTTCGCCGCAGGCGACGTCACCACCGTACCTTACAAGCAGATTGTCATCGCCCTGGGCGAAGGCGCCAAGGCGTCCCTGGCTGCCTTCGATCACATGATTCGTACCAGCGCCTAATCGATCCGCTCTGCTTTTCCAGCCCGGCATCTGCCGGGCTTTTTTTCATCTGCGTGTTTCCCAAGCGCCTTGGCATGTTTCTCGCTGCAACCTAACCAAGCGTCATAAAGATGGGCACGAACGGTCTAGGAGTTCTCCTCGGACTTTCGTTAGGATCTTATGGCCGGGTCCTGCAGACCTGGCAGCTCCAGCGGTTGAGGAACAGGCCATTCATGCACAGACAGATTTCTTCCAGCATCCACGACTCCTATCCACCCAAACTCGCGCCTGCCACGCCGCTCACCCATCCGCAGCTCGTCGCCTCTCTGGAAGCCACCCTGGCCCAACGCCAGCCTGGCCCCGTCTGGCTGTTCGCCTACGGCTCGCTGATCTGGCGCCCCGAGTGCCCGGCCGTCGCCGTACGCCGCGCGCGGGTGCATGGCTATCACCGCGGCCTCTATCTCTGGTCGCAGCTGCATCGCGGTACACCGGAGCAGCCTGGCCTGGTACTGGGCCTGGATCGTGGCGGCTCCTGCTCGGGCTTCGCCTACCAATTGCCCGATGAACAGCTGGATGACCATCTGCTGGCCCTATGGAAGCGCGAGATGCCGGATGGCTCCTACCGCCCCCGCTGGCTGCAATGCCACCTGGAAGATGGCAGCAAGGTGCAGGCGCTCGGTTTCGTGTTGAAACGCAACCTCCCCTGCTACGCGGGCAATCTGCCGGACGACATCCTCAATCGGGTGCTGACCGAAGCCTCCGGCCATTTCGGCACCACCCTGGAGTACGTCGAACGCACCATTTCGGCGCTCAGGGCCCATGCCATGCCCGATCGCAACCTGGAAGCCCTGCTGCAGCGTTATCGCGGAGCACCGCTGCTGGAGGCGATGCAGGGATGAAATCGCGACAGATCAACCCCAAGAAGCTGTTGCTGAGCAAGTGGACAGCTGTCCAGCCACGCGAACGGCAAAAGCACTTTATCGTCACCCACGTCCACACCCCTGAAGTCGAGACCGACCCCATCTCGCAAATAGATCTACAAGCCGTTCTCACTCGTCGCACCTGGACGCTGGACTGGCACGAGTTGCAGGATGCAGAATGCTGGCTGCAAGGCTGGCAATGAAACTCCGAACGCAGGGCCGGGATTTTGCGACTAGCATCGCGATATGACGGCACTGTTCTGCAAAGGTGAAACCCTGTAGCAGTCGATGCTGTCACAGTGCCACCTTTGAACAGGAAGCTCTTCCGGATGACCCTTTATGTCGAACTCGCCAGCGCCTTCAACACCCTGAAAGGCGGCTTCGAGCCGTTGCGCTGTGTGATTTCAACAAGAGATCAGCGAGCTTACGACGTCGAGGTCTTTTCCCGCAGCGGCCAGTCGGTACTCAAACGCCCCATCGCCCGTACCGAGCTACTCGATGCCGCCATGCTCGAGGCCTTCATCTTCGACAGCCGCTCGCGCATCGAACGCGACGCGGACGAAACGCCCTACTGGACGATTCCCTCCTAAACGAAAAAGGCCACTCATACAGGAGTGGCCTTTTTCAATTGGATGGTGCCCGAGGCCGGAATCGAACCGGCACGACCGTTAAGTCGAGGGATTTTAAGTCCCTTGTGTCTACCAGTTTCACCACTCGGGCAAAACCAAACCCACGTAAAGCAGGCTTGTAAAACGTGATCCAGTATTTATACATCCCTGGATAATGAAAAGCCCCGTAGACCTGAATCTACGGGGCTCTCAATAGTGGAGGCCGAGGTCGGAATCGAACCGGCGTACACGGATTTGCAATCCGCTGCATGACCACTCTGCCACCCGGCCTCAAACCTGAATGTCTTGCGACACTCATGTAAAACATGGAGCGGGAAACGAGACTCGAACTCGCGACCCCGACCTTGGCAAGGTCGTGCTCTACCAACTGAGCTATTCCCGCTTGGTGACGGGCGCCATTCTATATGAGCCACCCACCATGTCAAGCCATTGATTCAAAAAACTTATTTCTTTTTCTCAGCACTCATCAAATGGGGCCAGGCCGCCATTAGATAGGTGTACATGGACCACAGCGTCAGCGCCGCGGCGACGATGAGCAAGGTGTAACCGCTGATCACCCAGAAGGTCAATTGCGGCGGGTTGGCCAGCAGGATGACCAGCGCGAGCATCTGCGCCGCCGTCTTCCACTTACCCAGATTCGATACCGCGACCTGTGCCCGAGCACCCAGCTCCGCCATCCACTCGCGCAACGCCGAGACCACTATCTCTCGCCCGACGATGATAACGGCAGGCAGCGTCAGCCAGGCATTGGCGTGCTCCTGAACGAGCAGCACCAGGGCCACGGCGACGATGAGCTTGTCCGCTACCGGGTCCAGAAAGGCACCAAAGGGTGTGCTCTGCCCCAGTCGACGAGCCAGATACCCATCCAGCCAGTCCGTCGCACAGGCAATCGCAAAGACGGTGCTGGCCGTCCAGTAGCTCCAGTGGACCGGCAGATAGAACAGGATGACGAAGAGCGGAATGAGAAAGACGCGCAGTACGGTAAGCAGATTTGGAATATTCATTGGCGCGGCTATTGATGAACGTGAGGCGATTCTACTCGCTGTGCAAGGCCGCATAAATCTGCTCGGCCAGCTTTTTGCTAATGCTTGGCGCTTTGGCGATTTCCTCGATACTGGCACGCTGCAACTCGCGTAGGCCACCAAAGTGCTTCAGGAGCTCCTGCCTGCGCTTCGGACCTATACCCGCGACCTCTTCCAACGATGACGTCCGCCGCGCCTTGCCACGACGTGCGCGATGCCCGGTGATGGCGAAGCGGTGCGCCTCATCGCGGATCTGCTGAATGAGATGCAGTGCTGGCGAATGAGCTGGCAGGGTAAATTCGTTCGAAGGATCGTCCAGATAAAGCACCTCGAGCCCAGGTTTACGGGTGACACCTTTGGCGACGCCGAGCAGGACCAGGTCCGGTACCGCCAGCTCCCTGAGCACTTCCCGCGCCATGGCCAACTGGCCCTTGCCACCGTCCACCAACAGAATATCCGGCAGCTTGCCCTCTCCCGCCTTCAGCCGACTGAAGCGTCGGGTGAGCGCCTGATGCATGGCGGCATAGTCATCACCTGCGGTGACGCCTTCGATGTTGTAGCGGCGATAGTCCGATTTCAGCGGACCCTCGGGCCCAAATACGACGCAAGACGCCACCGTCGCTTCGCCGCTGGAATGACTGATATCGAAACATTCCAGCCGCTGCGGCGGCTCGGGTAGATCCAGCGCTTGCACCAGGGCATCGAAGCGAACCCCCATGTGCTGGCGGTTGGCCAAGCGCGTGTTCAGCGCCTGCTCCGCATTGGTCACCGCCAACTGCTGCCAGCGCGCCCGGGTACCACGCACTCGATGCGTGATGACCAGTTGGCGCTTGTGTACCTCGGCGAAGGCATCGATCAGCGTGGCGAAATCCTCATGTACGGAATTCACGATGATCTCTTCAGGCAGATCGCGCTCCAGATAGGCGAGGTAATACTGTTCCAGGAAGGCAGCCAGGACTTCGCTGGAGTCTTCCTCGATACCCACCTCCGGAAAGAAATTCTTGCTGCCAAGTACGCGCCCACCTCGGACGGTGACCAGATGCACACAGGCTCCGCCAGGATTGACCAGGGCGGCTATGACATCGACATCGCCAGTACCACCCTCGATGCTCTGTTGGTCCTGCACACGACGGACGAGCGCTACCTGGTCACGCAGCTCTGCCGCTCGCTCGAACTGCAGATTGACCGAGGCGCTTTCCATCTTGACTTGCAGTTCTTCCGCCAGAGCGTTGCTACGCCCCTCGAGAAACATCGCCGAGTGACGCACATCCTCGGCGTACTCCTGCTCGCTTACCAGGGCGACACAGGGGCCCTTGCACCTCTTGATCTGGTACTGCAGGCACGGCCGCGTGCGATTACGGAAATAGTTGTCATCGCACTGCCGCACCTGAAAGGCTTTCTGCAGCAGATTGAGACTTTCGCGAATAGCTCCAGCACTGGGATACGGCCCGAAATAGCGCCCCTTCCCTCTCTTCTCTCCACGATGAATGGTCAGCCGAGGATACTGATCCTCGGTAGAGAGATAAACGTAGGGGTAGGATTTATCATCCCTTAGCAGGATGTTGTAAGGCGGACGCCATTGCTTGATGAGGTTCTGTTCCAGCAAGAGCGCTTCGGTCTCGTTGCCGGTGATGGTGGTTTCGACCTGGGCGATCTTGGACACCATGGACGCCGTTTTCGGCGCCAAACCAGTCTTTCTAAAATAGCTGGAAAGACGGTTTTTGAGATTCTTGGCCTTGCCTACATATAAGAGCTTACCGCCCTCATCGAACATCCGATAAACACCCGGACGTCCACTGCAGCCGGATAAAAAAGCTGCAGCATCGAAAGATTGGCTCATATCAACTCGTTGCATCTACCATGCCGTGGCGAACAGCCAACATGGCCAGTTCGACATCGCTGGTAATCGATAATTTCTCGAAGATTCGATAGCGATAGGTGTTAACTGTCTTGGGCGACAGACAAAGCTTGTCGGATATCACCTGGACCTTCTGACAGCCAGCGATCATCAGCGCAATCTGGATCTCACGCTCGGACAGTTGATCGAAAGGAGAGGCTTCAGCCTTCGACTGGAAGGGCTTCAAAGCCAGCTGCTGAGCAATCTGCGCACTGATGTAACGGCGACCCGCGAAGGCCTGCTTGATGGCAGTGATCATCTCTTCGATGTCGGCCCCCTTGGTCAGATACCCGGCCGCTCCTGCCTGCAGGAGGCGGGTCGGAAAGGGATCTTCCTCACAAGCGGTCACGACAACCACCTTCAGGTCGGATCGAGTGCGCAAGAGCTTGCGCGTGGCCTCAAGTCCACCGATGCCAGGCATTCGGACATCCATCAGAACGACATCCGGCTCAAGCTCACGAGCCAGCTTCAGTGCATTTTCACCACTGTCTGCCTGGCCAACGACCTGGATTCCTGCCACATCCGCCAACATCCTCACGATGCCAGTCCGAACAAGATCATGATCGTCGACAACCAGCACCTTGATCAAAATCGACTCCCCTTCGCTTGCGCTTTCATCGCTTGCGTCACCTAACAACTGTCCGCGGACCCTAACGTTCAAGGGATAAGATCCTAGGCTACGCTATAAATTTGATTGGTCATGCAAAGAAAAAGGGGTACGACGCTGCGCACCCCTTGCCTACCGGCCTTAGGCCACTGGGCATTGTATACCGAAAAAGCCCAGTGAAATGAAGCGGATCTCGGCTCATTCCGGCCCGAATACCAATGCTCTTACCAACGGTACCCCGAGCCCTGCCGTACCACTTCAGGTCCATCTGGAAGTCATCGCAGGTTGGGCTGAGCACTGCGAAGCCCAACATGGGATCCACGTCAGGAGACAGCATCGGCTAACTGGTCTTGGAAATTCTGGTCATCGAAGGCGAGGCCACTACCGTCCTGATGCCCGAGAACCGTTCCACGCCGATGCATAGTGCCTGGTTCCTGCCCTCCGTGGCTGCCCTACGATTCACAACTCCATGGTTATCCATCGCAATGATTGCCTAATAGCGGCCATGGGCCGCTCCTGCACTGAAGCTGGTGTAGGAGCGGCCCATGGCCGCGATAGTCCGGCGCAGCCGGGCTGTCGTCTGGGGCTTATGCGCTTTTGGCTTCCAGCAGCATCCTTGTGGCAAGCCATACTTCCAGTCCTCCGCAACACCGCTCTAGCCCCCTCTCCCCCTGGGAGAGGGTTAGGGTGAGGGCAGCCTCAACCGCATGGCTTACCGGCCTTCCAGCTTCCGCCTGCAGGCCCCTCCGCTCATGCCCCTTGGCACTCCCGCCAAAACTTTTCCCGCCCCAAAGACAACACCCCCGCCAGAATGAACTGAGCGGGGGTGCTGGGTGTTAGGCGCTTGACGATGACCTACTCTCACATGGGGAAACCCCACACTACCATCGGCGATGCATCGTTTCACTTCTGAGTTCGGGAAGGGATCAGGTGGTTCCAATGCTCTATGTTCGTCAAGCAATTCGGTTGGCTGGCCAGGCGATAAGACTGCCTGGCTGGCCCAATTGGGTCTGTGATTGAAGTAGACAATTCGTCTTGGGTCTTGCGAACCCACGCGCCTGTTTTCGGCGTCGTCTTCCTCACGCTCTGACCTGCGGTCAGATTGTTTGGGTGTTATATGGTCAAGCCTCACGGGCAATTAGTATCGGTTAGCTCAACGCCTCACAGCGCTTACACACCCGACCTATCAACGTCGTAGTCTTCGACGGCCCTTTAGGAAGCTCAAGGCTCCAGTGAGATCTCATCTTGAGGCAAGTTTCCCGCTTAGATGCTTTCAGCGGTTATCTCTTCCGAACATAGCTACCCGGCGATGCCACTGGCGTGACAACCGGAACACCAGAGGTTCGTCCACTCCGGTCCTCTCGTACTAGGAGCAGCCCCTCTCAAATCTCAAACGTCCACGGCAGATAGGGACCGAACTGTCTCACGACGTTCTAAACCCAGCTCGCGTACCACTTTAAATGGCGAACAGCCATACCCTTGGGACCGGCTTCAGCCCCAGGATGTGATGAGCCGACATCGAGGTGCCAAACACCGCCGTCGATATGAACTCTTGGGCGGTATCAGCCTGTTATCCCCGGAGTACCTTTTATCCGTTGAGCGATGGCCCTTCCATACAGAACCACCGGATCACTAAGACCTACTTTCGTACCTGCTCGACGTGTCTGTCTCGCAGTCAAGCGCGCTTTTGCCTTTATACTCTACGACCGATTTCCGACCGGTCTGAGCGCACCTTCGTACTCCTCCGTTACTCTTTAGGAGGAGACCGCCCCAGTCAAACTGCCCACCATACACTGTCCTCGATCCGGATAACGGACCAGAGTTAGAACCTCAAGGTTGCCAGGGTGGTATTTCAAGGATGGCTCCACGCAGACTGGCGTCCACGCTTCAAAGCCTCCCACCTATCCTACACAAGCAAGCTCAAAGTCCAGTGCAAAGCTACAGTAAAGGTTCACGGGGTCTTTCCGTCTAGCCGCGGATACACTGCATCTTCACAGCGATTTCAATTTCACTGAGTCTCGGGTGGAGACAGCGCCGCCATCGTTACGCCATTCGTGCAGGTCGGAACTTACCCGACAAGGAATTTCGCTACCTTAGGACCGTTATAGTTACGGCCGCCGTTTACCGGGGCTTCGATCAAGAGCTTCGCTTGCGCTAACCCCATCAATTAACCTTCCGGCACCGGGCAGGCGTCACACCCTATACGTCCACTTTCGTGTTTGCAGAGTGCTGTGTTTTTAATAAACAGTCGCAGCGGCCTGGTATCTTCGACCGGCATGAGCTTACGGGGTAAACCCTTCACCCTCACCGGCGCACCTTCTCCCGAAGTTACGGTGCCATTTTGCCTAGTTCCTTCACCCGAGTTCTCTCAAGCGCCTTGGTATTCTCTACCCGACCACCTGTGTCGGTTTGGGGTACGGTTCCTAGTTACCTGAAGCTTAGAGGCTTTTCCTGGAAGCATGGCATCAACCACTTCTCCTTCTAAAAGAAGGATCGTCATCAGTTCTCGGCCTTAACTGTCCGGATTTACCTAAACAGTCAGCCTACCACCTTAAACTTGGACAACCATCGCCAAGCTGGCCTAGCCTTCTCCGTCCCCCCATCGCAGTAACTAGAAGTACGGGAATATTAACCCGTTTCCCATCGACTACGCCTTTCAGCCTCGCCTTAGGGACCGACTCACCCTGCGTCGATTAACGTTGCGCAGGAACCCTTGGTCTTTCGGCGTGCGAGTTTTTCACTCGCATTGTCGTTACTCATGTCAGCATTCGCACTTCTGATACCTCCAGCAAGCTTCTCAACTCACCTTCACAGGCTTACAGAACGCTCCTCTACCGCATCACCAAAGGTGATACCCGTAGCTTCGGTGCCTGGTTTGAGCCCCGTTACATCTTCCGCGCAGGCCGACTCGACTAGTGAGCTATTACGCTTTCTTTAAAGGGTGGCTGCTTCTAAGCCAACCTCCTAGCTGTCTAAGCCTTCCCACATCGTTTACCACTTAACCAGGACTTTGGGACCTTAGCTGACGGTCTGGGTTGTTTCCCTTTTCACGACGGACGTTAGCACCCGCCGTGTGTCTCCCATGCTCGGCACTTCTGGGTATTCGGAGTTTGCATCGGTTTGGTAAGTCGGGATGACCCCCTAGCCGAAACAGTGCTCTACCCCCCAGAGTGATACATGAGGCGCTACCTAAATAGCTTTCGAGGAGAACCAGCTATCTCCGAGCTTGATTAGCCTTTCACTCCGATCCACAAGTCATCCCCTGCCTTTTCAACGGAAGTGGGTTCGGTCCTCCAGTCAGTGTTACCTAACCTTCAACCTGCTCATGGATAGATCGCCCGGTTTCGGGTCTATTCCCAGCGACTAGACGCCCTATTAAGACTCGCTTTCGCTACGCCTCCCCTATTCGGTTAAGCTCGCCACTGAAAATAAGTCGCTGACCCATTATACAAAAGGTACGCAGTCACCCAACAAAGTGGGCTCCCACTGCTTGTACGCATACGGTTTCAGGTTCTATTTCACTCCCCTCTCCGGGGTTCTTTTCGCCTTTCCCTCACGGTACTGGTTCACTATCGGTCAGTCAGGAGTATTTAGCCTTGGAGGAT